>NZ_JAKEEB010000004.1 GCF_021462825.1 Streptomyces glomeratus
CCCTGATCCGTGACCGACGGTGCTACCAAGTGACACCTCCCGTCACTGCGCCGGCTTGATTTCGGCATTGGGAAGCCTTCCTATCGAGCGGGCTACGCCGGGACAACGGATTTACCCGTCGGTCACGTGCGGACGCACGTAGTGCAGCAGCACGACACCGTTGCCGAACCTGCGGGAGTCGACGAGACGCAGGGCGGTCAGCTCGTCGGACTCGGCGAAGAGGCGCTGCCCGCGGCCGACGAGGATCGGATGGACGTACACCCGGAACTCGTCCACGAGGTCGTGCCGCAGGAACTCGGCGGCCAGGGCGGCGCCGCCGAGCGCGAGGTCGCCGCCCTCCTGGGCCTTGAGCGCGAGGATGTCCTCGACGACGACGTCCTTGACGATGGTGGTGTGCCAGTCGGCGTGCCGGAGGGTCCGGGAGAACACGATCTTCGGCATGTTGCGCCAGATCCGGGCGTACTCGACGACCGGCCCCGAGCGGTGCGGGTCGGCGTCCGCGGTGGGCCAGAAGTCGGCCATGAGCTGGTAGGTGACCCGCCCGTTGAGGAAGGCGCCCATCTCCTTCAGCACGTCGTTGAAGTGCTGGTGCAGCTCGTCGTCGACCAGGTGCCAGTCGATCTCACGGTTCGGGCCCTCGATGAAGCCGTCCAGGGACATGGACATCATCAGGACGATCTTTCTCATGGCAGCTCCCGGTTACGACGCCGACCATCCGGACTGCACGAGCATCGCGCAGCGGCGCCGCGCGGAGCGGGAGGCGGCTCCGGGTGATTCGCACCCGGGGACTCAGCCTCCCGCGGTGCCCGACGTGCCGGAGGACGACTCCCCCCTGGGGAACGAAACCTCCACGCGGCGGTTCTTGCGGCGGCCCTCCTCCGAGGAGTTGTCGGCGATCGGGTAGTCCTCGCTGTAGCCGCGCACCTCGAAGGTGACGGTCCCGCCGAGACGCGCGGCCAGCCGGTCGTGGACCGCCTCCGCGCGCTTCTTGGAGAGGACCAGGCCGTGGGCGTACGAGCCCAGGTTGTCGGTGAAGCCGAAGACGCGGACGTTGGTGGCGCTCTGCTTCTTGATCTCGTCCGCGATGGCGTCGATACGGGCGCTGGCCTCCGGGTTCAGCTTGTCGCTGTCCTTGGGGAACAGCACCTCCGCCTGCAGCGCGAACGTGACGTTCTCGTTGGTGTCCTCACGCCGCTCCTCACCGCCGAGGTCCTCCACGACCGACTTGATGTCCAGCACCTTGGCCGGCGCGAGGGTCGCCCCGTCGGCGAGCTTCAGCCCCGGGCTGGTGGGGTCGACGGACGGTGGCGGTGAGGTGGTGACGGTATCGGGTGGCGCGCTGGGACCGTCATCGGCGGCCGCCGGGGGGCCGCCGCCGAGGCCGAGCACGGTGAGAAGGGAGAGCGCGGTGACGGCACGGAGGGGGAGGGGCATGGCCGGTTCACCCCTGGGAGAGTTCGATGGAGGCGGGGGGCATGGCGCCGACCTGGAAGTCGACGGTGTCGGTGCCTTCGGGTGGGGCGGGGAATTGGGCGAACCATTGCGCGGTCGCACCTTCCCTGACTCCGCCGGTGAACTGCGTGCAGAGGCAGCGTCCCGAGGTGTCACGGAGGATCAGGTACTTCTTCTTGCCCTTCTGGTCGATCAGGCTGGCCCCGGCGATGGAGCCACCGTTCCTGGCCAACTCCCGCTCGTCGCCGCGCCAGTCGGCCGCGACCCACAGGGTGCCCGTGTTGTTCGTGACCGTCCCTTCCACGGTCACGAAGCCCCCGCTGTCACGCTTGGCGGAGGTCACCGTCAGCGCCAGCCCGTTCTCTCCCTTGACCTCGGCCAGCGCCGCGTCCGACTGGGGCGCCTGGGACTGCTTCTGCCCGCCGTCCCCGGTCCGGGCGGGAGCCGACGACGTCGCGGGTCCCTTGCCCGACTTCCCGTCACTTCCCGCGCCACAACCGGCCACCGTGAGGAGCAGCCCGGCCGCGATCGCGAGTGCGCTCAGCGCCCTGCGGCCCTTCATGGTGTGCCGAAAGTCCATCGGTACGGCTTCCTTTCACTCAGCCAGATGCACAGAGAACAGCACGGACGCGTCAGGAAGGTCGTCCGGTAGGAAATGTTCGGGGTCGATGTCGACGGGCCGGCCGTCGCAGACGAGGTGTACGGACTTCTTCGGATCCGCGTCAGAGGGAAGGGTGCAGCGCGGTTGAATCACCGCGACGGCTTCGGCCCTCGCGTGCCGGGCCTGCGTGCCCGGAATGATGGACTTCCCCACCGTGTAGCGCGTCTGGATCGTCACCCGGTATCCGGGGAAGCCGTTCACGGTGGTGGCTACGGCGCCGCCCTGGACGGTCGAGTCGTTGTCAGCCGCCAGCCGATCGGCCGCAGCGCTCGCTCCCGCGCCTTTGAGGCCCTCACCCCGAAGCCACTTCAGCCAGTCGCCGTCCTGGCCGACGGCGTTCTGAAGACCGGTCATCAGCTCGTCGCGGGAGTCCTGTGCGGCCGCCAACGCAGCAGCGTCCGCCGCGGACTGAGCTCCATTGCGGGCGGACGCTGCTTGGGCGAAGACGAAGAAAGCGATCGCGGCGAACAGCAGGATCCCCGTCAGCCAGATGTAGAGGGGAAGTGTCTGTCCGCGGTCTGCGAGTGGGCGCGGAGGGGTCAGCCGCCGATGACGTTGGTCACCGCACGCATGATCGCGCCCGAGATCGCACCGTCGAGTCCGAGACCGTCGATCATCGTGAAGATCCCGGCAATGATGATCATCAGCCCGGCATACTCCACGAACCCGGCCCCCGCGTCCCGCCCGGCCCCCCGCATCCGGGACACCACGGTCCGCCTCCACGTGCCGACCCTGTGCCTGGTCCTCGTCATCACGGCCCCTGCCCTCCCGCCCGATGCGGCTACGACCAACCCACGCACCGTACGTGAAAGCGCCCTCACCGGGAGTGGGCCCAGGGGCCCAACTTCCGTACCGGTGCGGCGTCATCGGCTCCACCCCTCCCGGGCCGTCCCCAGCCAGTGGGCGATCGCTTCGCTGCGCGAGGAACTATGCAGCTTTGCGAAGATACGATTGATGTGATTCTTGACCGTCTTCTCACTGATGAAGCAGGCGGCGGCGATCTGCCGGTTGTTCATCCCGGCCGCGATGAGATCCATGACCTCCACCTCCCTGGAACTCAGGCCGAAGTCCAGCCATCCCGCGGCACGGCGCCGCAGGCCCCCCGCACGGGTGGGCCGAGCCTTCGACGAATGTGTCATAACCGGTTGCAGGTGCGAAGTAGTTCGCTTCGGTTCGTAGGAAAGTCCGAGCGAAGACGAGACAGGGCGGCGCCCCTCCCGCACGGTCCGCACCGCGGCGACCAGTTCGGCCGCCGTGAACTCGCCGTGCACCAGATAGCCGGAGGCCCCGCGGCGGAGTGCCTCCGCCGCGACCTCGGGTTCTCCGCTGTACGTCAGCATCATCACGGTGGCCGTGCGGGCCAGCCGGGGCAGCGCGGTCAGGCCGTCCGTGCCGGGCATGCGCAGGTCGAGGAGGACGACGTCCGGGCGGTGCGAGGCGGCGCGGGCGAGGGCCTGCTCGCCGTCGGCCGCCTCCGCGACCACCTCGATGTCGCCGTGGACGGACAGCAGGGCGGTCAGGCCCGCCCGTACGACCGGGTTGTCGTCGGCCACCAGGACGCGCAGCGGCGGGCCGGGAAGTGCCTGGTCAGGCATGGGCGGCCTCCTCTTGGGGGCGGTGGGGAGCGGGGACGGGGACGGGGACGTGCAGATGGATCTCGGCGCCGCCCAGCGGTGAGCGGCCCAGGCGGAGGCGGCCGCGCAGGGACGCGGCGCGTTCCGTCATGCCCAGCAGACCGAAGTGGCCGGTTTCCGCCAGATGCCCGGGTACGGCGGTCGAGGGCAGACCGACACCGTCGTCCCCGATCCGCAGGTCGAACGTCTCGGCCCCGGCGGCGTCGAGTTCGATGCGTACTCGGGTGGCGCGGGCGTGGCGGTGGGTGTTCTCCAGCGCCTCGGAGACGATGGACAGGACGTCGTGGGCCGTCGCGTACGGCAGCAGCAGCGGGGTGCCCGGCAGGCTCAGCTCTGCTTCGGCTCCGTCACGGGCGGCGAACTCCCTCGCACGTCGCGCCACTTCGCCGGCCAGGTCCAGGCGGGCCGTCGTGAGGTCCCTGCGGCGGCGCAGGTCCGACAGCAGGTCGCGGGATTGCGTCGCGGCCCGCCGTGCCGCGTCGGCCACCAGGGCGGCCTGGCGCTTGAGCGTCGCGGGGTCGCGGTGCTCGGCGGAGGCGGCGAGTGCCTCCGCGGCCAGGGCGAGGCCGTGCAGGGTCTTCGCCACCGAGTCGTGCATCTCCCGGGCCAGTCGCGCGCGTTCGGACTCCACGGCCTCCGCCGCCGCGAGGCGGGCGTTCGCCTCGGACAGTGCCTCGCCGGCGGCGCCGAAGCGGAACGTCAGATTGCGCAGGGTCACCCCGATGATGCCCGCGGCGACGCAGAACCCGGCGATGAGGACGGTGCTGGCACCGGCGCCCGGACGGTTTTCCCAGGCGCGGAACACGGCCAGCACCACGGCCAGTTGCAGTCCGGTGAGAACGCCGGCGCCGCGCCAGCCGTAGAGCAGTCCGGACAGCAGGGGCGTGCAGACGGTGGCGTAGGCGAGCGGGGAGGCGGGGGACGCGGTCAGCAGGAGGGTGGCGACGAACAGCAGGTCGAGCGCCATCAGCGCCGGATGGGCGAGCAGGCGCGGGCCGACGCGCTCCCAGTCGCGCAGCAGGGCGTACGACGTCATCACGCCGAGGACGGCGGCCACGAGCACGGCGTGGCGGGGAGCGCCGGAGGGGGTGTTGGCCAGGGCGAACGGAGCGCCGATGACGACCATGGCGAGGCGTACGGCCACGGTCTGACGGCACAGGGCCTGCAGTGCGCTCAACTGGAGGCGGACGCTGGCGGGCGGCGGCGCGTCGTCCTCCAGGTACCCGGGGGTGAGGTGACCGGTCCGGCTGCTCATCATCGGCCCAGGATCGATCCGAAGTTCGCCCCCGAGCCCAGGAACATGCCCGTGGCGATGAGGATCATCGTCGCCGGGAGCATGAAGACCAGGGTGACCAGCGTGGCCTTGGGAATCGTCTTGGCCGCGCGGCGGCGGGCGTTCTGGGCGTCCGTGCGCCGCATGTCGGTGGCCAGCTGAATCAGTGTCTCCGCGATCGGGGAGCCCAGTTCCTCGCCCTGTTGCAGGGCGGAGACGAACTGGGCGACCTGCTCGGAGGAGTTGCGGCGACGCAGTTCGTCGAAGGCCTGGCGGCGGCTGACGCCCATGTCCATCTGGCGCAGGGTGATGCGCAGTTCGTCCGCCCAGGGCCCCTCGTACTTCTCCGCGACCCGGTCCAGTGCCTGACGGAAGCCGAGGCCGGCCGAGACGACGACCGCGAGGACGTCCAGGAAGTCCGGCAGCGTGCGGTCGATGACGTCCTTGCGTTCGCGGATGGCCTGCCAGATCAGGGCGTCGGCGGCGAACAGGCCGAAGGCGAAGGTGAGCGCCGCGAACAGCAGTTGTCCGTTGGAGAGGAACATCAGGCCCACGACCAGGCCGAAGACTCCGTACACCGCCCGGCGTGCGGCGTACCGCTGAAGGGTGAGACCGCCCGGGTTGCCGGCCATGTCGATTCGGCGGCGTTTGGCGTCGACACGGCGCGGGCCCATGAGGCGCAGCACGAGTGGGGCGAAGCGCATGCCGATGCGGTCGACCGCGGAGCCCGCCTTGGAGACACGGGTGGCGCCCACCTCCAGCGCGAGCGTCAGGTCGCTCGGCAGCTTCGCGTCCGCGCGGATCATACGGATGCCGAGGAGCATCCCGGTGACGGAGACGGCGGTCAGCAGGGCGAGGAGCAGGGGCAGTATCCCGGTCGTTGCGGTCATCTCGGGGCCCTCCTCACACTTCGATCTTGCCGAGGCGGCGGATGACGAAGAAGCCGACCGTGTACAGGCCGACCGCCAGCAGGACCAGGCCCTGGCCGAGCGCGGAGCCGGTGACCCGGGCGAGGGCGCCCTCGTTCGACGAGTTGACCAGGACCAGGGAGCCGAGCCCCAGCAGCGGGACCGTGAAGGCCGTCGCGTTCACCTCGGAGAGCATGGTGCGGACCTCGCGCCGGGTCTCCTTGCGGTCCTCCAGGGTCTGGGTGAGGTTGCGCAGCGAGTTGACGACCGAGCCGCCCGCCTTGTTGGCCAGGACGAGCGTGGTGACCAGGACGACCAGTTCGCGGGAGGGCAGGCGTTCGGCGAGTTCGCCGAGGGTGTCGTCGATCGAGCGGCCGAGCATCAGCTGGTCGGCGACGCGGGCCAGTTCCTCGCCCGCCGGGGCCTCCAGTTCCTCCGCCGCCATGGCGAGCGCGGTGCGCAGGGCGAGGCCGGCCGCCGTGGCGTTGGCCAGCAGACGGGCCACGTCCGGGAGCTGGTTGATGAAGGCCTCGATGCGTTTCTGCCGCTGCCAGTTGAGGAAGATGGCCGCGCTCCAGACGCCGGCCAGCGCGGCGAGCGGGCCGAAGAAGGGGGCCAGCGTCGAGGCCGCGATCAGCCACAGCGCGACGACGACGGCGGTGACGTAGGTGAAGAACTCCCCCGGCGTCAGATCGAGTCCCGTGGCCGACAGGCGCAGCTGGAGGGTGCGGCCCAGGCGGGTGCGGCGCAGCCGCCGGTCGACGGCGGTGAAGCGCCGGACGCGGCCGGAGGCGGTGCGCACCGGGCCCGCCGGGTCGCCGGTGAGCCGCTCGACGAGCGCCTGCCGCTGGGCCCGGCCGGAGGCGTACAGGTGGAGGCCCGCGACGGCGAGCGTGCCGGTGAGGACGGTCGCGCCGAGGGCGAGGAGGGCGGGGTCGTTCATGGCGCGCTCCTGACGTGAGCGGGGGTCATCCGATGGCCTGCCGTGTGTTGCGTACGTCGATGGCCTCCGCGACGCCGAAGGCGGGCGGGAGCGGTTCGTTGGCGACGTACAGCTTCTCCGCGACCGGCCGGGGCAGCGGGAGGTGCTCGAAGCGGCCGCGGACGATCCGGTCGGCTCCGAGGGGCTGGGGGACGAAACGGGAAACGGTGGTGACGCGGAACTGCTCCCGGCCGTGTGACACGACGAGCGCGATCTCGACGACCTTGCGGGAGCCGTCGGCGTACCGCGCGAGCTGAACGACCACGTCCACCGCCGAGTTGATCTGGTCCTTGAGCGCCTCGAACGGGATCAGCACCTCGGACATCGAGCCCAGGGTCTGCAGCCGCATCAGGGCGTCCTCGGCGGAGTTGGCGTGGACGGTCGCGAGCGAGCCGTCGTGTCCCGTCGACATCGCCTGGAGCATGTCCAGGGTCTCGCCGCCGCGGACCTCACCGACGATGATCCGGTCGGGACGCATCCGGAGGCTGTTGCGGACCAGGTCGCGAATGGTGATCTGGCCCTTGCCCTCGACGTTCGGCGGGCGCGACTCCAGGCGGATCACATGCTCCTGCTGGAGCTGGAGTTCGGCGGAGTCCTCGATGGTGATGATGCGCTCCTGTGCGGGGATGAGCCCCGACAGGGCGTTGAGCAGGGTCGTCTTCCCGGTGCCCGTGCCGCCGCTGACGATGAGGTTGAACCGGGCCCGGACGAACGCGGCGAGCAGCATCAGCATCTGCTCGTCGAGGGAGCCGAGGCCGATGAGTTCGGGGAGGGTGTAGGCGCGCGGGAAGCGGCGGATGGTGAGGGTGGGACCGGTCAGGGCGAGCGGCGGGATGATGACGTTGACGCGTTCGCCGGTGGGCAGGCGGGCGTCGACCATCGGGTTGGACTCGTCGACACGCCGGTTGACCGTGGAGACGATCCGTTCGATCGTCTGCATCAGCTGCTCGGTGGAGGCGAAGCGCAGTGGGAGCTGTTCGACGCGGCCCGCCCGCTCCACGAAGATGGAGTCCGGGCCGTTGACCATGATCTCGGTGATGGACGCGTCGGCGAGGAGCGGTTCCAGGACGCCGAGGCCGAGGGCCTCGTCGACGACCCGGCGGATCAGCTGGGAACGCTCGGCGGAGGAGAGGACCGGTCCTTCCCGGCTGATGATGTGGCCCAGGACCCGCTCCAGGCGGACCCTGCGTTCGGCGGCCGCGAGGCCGGACATCTCGGCGAGGTCGATCTCCTCCAGGAGCTTGGCGCGGTAGACGGCGACGAGTTGTCCGTCCTCGCGGGCGGCTCCGCCGTCGTCGGGGGCGGCGATACGGGAGCGCAGGCTCATGCCGGTCGTCAGCTCCTCTACGGGGTGGCGGGGTCGGGGTCGTTGGGCATGGTGGCGCGGCGGGTCACGGGCCAGGCGCCGAAGAGGGGGATGACGGAGGGGACGCGGACGGTGACGGTGGCGGTGGTGGTGCCGGCGCCTCGTGGCGCGTCGACCCTCGGGTCCAGCCAGCCGCTGACGGCCGCCGCGCCCGCCGCGGCCCCGTCCCCGTTGCGGGAGGCGACGCGGGCGGCGGCGCGGGCGCCGGTGCCGGCCTGGTTGATGCCGTAGCCGATGAGGCCGAGCTGGATGGCCGCCATGCCGATGATCAGGAGGATGGGCAGGAAGCCGGCGAACTCGAGCATGGAGACGCCGCGGTCGTCGAAGCGGCGGGTGCGCCGTTCCCCGGGGGCCGCCGTACGGCGGAGAAGAGCCCTCACCGGCCGTTCCCCTCCACCGCCGCGCCCGCGCTTCCCTCCACCTGCCAGCCGGGGTCGACGCCCGGGAAGAACAGCGGGACGTTCACCCGTACGGTCGCCTTCATCACCGGGCCGTCCGGGTTGCAGCGGATCGTCGCGCCGCTCCAGGCTCCCGGCAGATGCGCGGCCCCCGCCGACTGGCAGGCCCCCGCCGAGTCGCCCTGCACGGCCGCCGCCGCCGTGGCCGCCCGTGCCGCCTCGTCGGCCGCGTTGCCCGCCAGCGAGTACGTGTAGCCGTACAGGACGCACTCCCACAGCAGCGCCATCACGACCAGCAGCAGCGGGAACATCCCGGCGAACTCCAGGGTGACCGCACCCCGGTCCCCGCCCTTGCGCCACAGGGTCAGGGCGCCCCGGTCCGGCGGTGCCTTCCGCCGCCGTCCGACCCCGCCCTCCGGTGGCGCGACCAGGCCCAGTTCGGCCGCCAGCGCCCACAGCGCCTGCTTCACCGTGGAGCGGGCGTCGAGGTCCTGGAGGCGACCGGCGTCCACGACCGACTGGAGTTCCTTGAAGGACGCCGGGACCACGGTGCGGGCCACCCTGGTGCCGGTGATGCGTTCGACGAGGGCCGGCTGGATCTCCGTACCGCGCGAGTGGCGGTTGACGACCGTGAGCGTCTCCTCCGCCTTGCGGATCTGGAGGCGGTCCCACAGGCGCACCATCCGCTTGGCGGCGCGGACCGCCACCACGTCCGGGGTGACGAGCAGCAGCGCCTGGTCGGCGACCTCGACGGCCGCGGCGGTGGCGGAGTTCATCTGGGCGCCGCAGTCGACGATCACCACGTCGTGGCGGGAGCGCAGCGCGCCGATGACCTGGCGGGCCACCCGGTCGGTGACCTCCTCGCCGCGTTCGCCCTCGGCGGGTGCGAGCAGGAGACCGACACCGCTGTCGTGGGTGTAGACGGCGTCCTGCAGGACGCGGGGGTTGATGTCCGTGATCGCCGCGAGGTCGGCGACCGAGCGCCGGAACTGCACGTCCAGGTAGGAGGCGACATCACCGGACTGGAGGTCGAGGTCGACCAGGGCGACCGTACGGCCCGACGCCCGTGCCGCCAGCGCCAGCTGCACGGCCGTGACCGTCGCGCCGACCCCGCCCTTCGCGCCGGTGACCGTGACCACGGTCCCGCCGGGCCCGCTGTACAGCTCGGGGGTGGTGCTGCCCAGGTGGCGCCGCATCCCGGCGGACCAGGCGGCGGCGGCCTGGACGCGTTCGGCCAGGGCGTCGTAACCGAGCGGGAGGGTGACGATGCCGCGGGCGCCGGAGTCCATCGCCGCGGTGAGCACGCCCGTGCTCGTGTCGGCGGTGATGAGGACGACCCCGACCGCCGGGAACCGCATGACCAGGTCGCGGATCAGGTCGAGTGCGGGGAGCGGTCCGATGCGCTCGTGGACGAGGACGACCTCGGGCAGTTCCTCGAGGGACTCGCCGGCCAGCCGCGCCAGGGTGTCGAGCAGGGCGGTGGAGTCATGCACCGGCGGGGCGGGCTCGGCGTCGGGGAGCCGGCCGAGCAGGGGGGTGAGCGCGCGGACCGCGTCGAGGTCGCCGACGGCGGGGAGGATGCGGAGGGTCATCGGCGAGTCCTCCCGAGGAGGAGGCCGCGGGGGGCGGACCCGCCGGGGACGGGGCCGCGGGGGGCGGACCCGCCGGAGACGGGACCGCTGCGGACGGGGCCGCCGGGGACCGGGACGGACCTCATGCGTGGCCTCCTACCTGTCCTGGTCGAGGGTGTACGTGCGGTCGCCGGGCGTGAGCGTGGTCTGGGAGCCGCCCGCGACCAGGGCGAGCCGGACGTGTTCGGCGAACGACTCGGCGTACGCGACGCGTTGGGCGTCCGCGGTGTCGAGCGCGAAGGTGATGGGGACGGCCTCGGTGGCATTGCGGCGGCGCTCGTCGCTGGACTGGTCCGGGTCGAGGGCGGTGAGCTTGCCGACGTCGAGGACGCGGGCGTTGGTCACGATGACCCTGGACTCGTCCTTGCCCTTGTCGTTCTGGGCCTTGAAGGTGGCGTAGATGTTGACCCGCGAGCCGGGGTCGATCTTGCCCGCGACACCGGTGGACGCGTCGATCATGATCGCGATCTCCTGCTGACCGGCCAGCAGGGCGGGCCGGTCGACGATCATGTCGGTCTGCAGCAGCGACCCCTTCTCCAGCCGGGTCACGGCGATCTTGCCGCGGATCTGCGAGAGGCTGGTGACCGCGGTCGCGGACAGCCAGCGCCGGGGCATGGAGATCCGCTGGAACCGGTCGGCGGTCAGCTCCTGGTACGGCTGGATGTCGTCCTTGAGCCGGTACGCCGTGACCTCCGGCCCGACCTTCGAGTTCACGTCGCGGATCACCGACAGGACTCCGGCGAAGGCGCCGACGGCGGCGAGCGCCGAGAGAACCAGCAGGATGACGCCGCGGCGCTGGCGTGCGTTCACTACATCTCACCTCGAAGGGACGTGCCGAGCAGTCGGGCGGGCCCGCTTTCCGGCCGGGGACGGTCTGCGGTCATGCGGTGGTGCGTACGGGGCTCATGTGCCGCCCCGTGGCAGTGCGCGGGCGGCGGCCGGTTGCGGTTCGGGGGGCGGCGGCAGAGGCGCGGCGCAGAAGCCGCAGCGATCGCCGATGAGTTCGAGGCCGCACCAGTGGCACACCTCGCGCCGTACCGAGGAGACGAGCTGGTAGAGCACGGACACGTCGTGCAGGCCCGCGGCGAACTCCACGATCCGCTGGGTCCCCCACCAGGGCCCGGAGTGCTTCGGCAGGGGCACGGTCGTGACGCCCTGGACCCGCCAGGCGGGCGCGAGGTGGGCGGTGACCCAGTCCGAGGGCGGCTGCCCGGCGGCGACGACCATCCGGGTGCCGAACTCGGGGCCCGGTAACTCCTCCTGCCCGATGCGGACGAGTTGCGGCCGGGGATGGGCGAGTACGGCGAACTGGGCGTTGGGCGCCCAGGACTTGGCGTGGGTGGTGAGCGAGACGGGGACGCGGTCGAGCTTGGTGACCGAGCCGAGCAGGGCACCGGCGTAGATGTAGTGGGCGAGCAGCCGCACGGACGACGCCAGTACGCCCGGGCTGAAGTCGCAGACCGACAGCCGGCGTAACTGCTGGGCCAGCAGGGCGAGTCCGAGCGGGGGCAGATCGACGCCGAGCAGCGCGATGCGGTCGCTCTCCAGGATCGAGCGCACGGTGCGCAGCCGCTGGACGGCCGGGTCGTCACCGGAGGCGGCGTGCAGCGCGATGACGTACCCGTGCTGCTCGACGAGCGCGTGCAGGCCGTTCAGGGACTGCTCGAGCGTGGGCTGGGGCTGGACCGCGGCGGGCGGGGTCTGCCGGTCGAGCGGTGGGAGCACCAGGTCGGGACTGGTGACGGCTATCGCGGTCGGCACGGCTGCACACCACCCCGTTCACTGCGGCGGGTGGTCGACCACCGCCTCAGATGGCCCCTGTGAGGTCCTCTTGCATCGTCCTGCAACAGCACCATATCCACGGCGTGCCCGCCTCAACACCGAATCCGGAAGATCATCTCACCGAAGGTGCCAGCTTGATCGACACAGCGTAGGCGCATATGCCGCAACTTGCCCCGGCGATCGAGGCGTTGGCGGTGCCAGAGGTCTTGACAAGCCAATTGGTCTGGACCAAGTTTCTCGTCAGGCGGTGGCCACCGTTCCTCCCCGAACCCCCCTCTCCCCCATCGGAGGCCCAAGTGGACCGCGTACCAGGCATGCTCCGCCGCAGACGGACCCTGGCCGCGACCGCCGTCGCCGCGCTCGCCCTCACCTTCCTGGGCACCGGGCACGCGGCTGCGGCGGACGTGAACAACGCCAGGAACGCCGGCTTCGAGTCCGGCCTCGCCGACTGGACCTGTTCGGCCGGCAGCGGTACGACGGTGCCGTCCCCGGCCCACGGCGGGGCGGCCGCACTGAAGGCGACCCCGGCGGGCCAGGACAACGCGCGCTGCACCCAGACGGTGGCGGTCAAGCCCAACTCGACGTACACGCTGGGCGCGTGGGTGCAAGGCGGTTACACCTACCTGGGCGCGACGGGCACGGGCACGACGGACGTGTCGACATGGACGCCGGACTCGCCGGGCTGGAAGCAGCTGTCGACGACCTTCACCACCGGTGCCTCGACGACCTCGGTGACCGTGTACCTGCACGGCTGGTACGGCCAGGCGGCCTACTACGCGGACGACGTGTCGGTGTACGGCCCGGACGGGGGCGGCGGAGGTGACCCGTCCCCGACCGTGCCCGCGGCCCCCACCGGTCTCACGGTCTCCTCCACCACGTCCTCGTCGGCCTCCCTGTCCTGGAACGCGGTGTCGGGCGCGACGGGTTACAACGTCTACCAGGGCGGCATGAAGGTGTCCGGCGTGACCGGCGCCTCGGCCACGGTGACGGGCCTGTCCCCGTCGACGTCGTATTCCTTCCAGGTGACGGCGACGAACGCGGCGGGCGAGTCGCCGAAGTCGGCGCCGGTGACGGCCACGACGGCCCCCTCGTCCGGCGGCGGAACCGGGGGGCTGCCGAAGCACGCGGTGACGGGCTACTGGCAGAACTTCGACAACGGCGCCACGGTGCAGAGGCTCTCGGACGTGCCGTCGCAGTACGACATCATCGCGGTGGCGTTCGCCGACGCGACGAGCACGCCGGGCGCGGTGTCCTTCAACCTGGACTCCTCCGGCCTCGGCGGCTACACGGTGGACCGGTTCAAGGCGGACATCGCCGCCAAGCACGCGGCCGGCAAGAAGGTGGTCATCTCGGTCGGCGGGCAGAACGGCACGGTCTCGGTGAGCGACGCGACCTCGGCGGCGAACTTCGCGAACTCGGTCTACTCGCTGATGCAGACCTACGGCTTCGACGGCGTGGACATCGATCTGGAGAACGGCATCAACGCGACGTACATGACGCAGGCGCTGCGCTCGCTGTCGGCGAAGGCGGGCTCGTCGCTGATCATCACCATGGCCCCGCAGACGATCGACATGCAGTCGACGTCGTACGGCTACTTCCAGACCGCGCTGAACATCAAGGACATCCTCACGGTCGTCAACACCCAGTACTACAACAGCGGTTCCATGCTGGGCTGCGACGGCAAGGTCTACAGCCAGGGCTCGGTGGACTTCCTGACGGCCCTGGCCTGCATCCAGCTCCAGGGCGGCCTGTCCCCGTCCCAGGTGGGCCTGGGCGTCCCCGCCTCGGCGAGCGGGGCGGGCAGCGGTTACGTCTCCCCGACGGTGGTGAACAACGCCCTCGACTGTCTGGCGAAGGGCACCGGCTGCGGCTCCTTCAAGCCCTCGAAGACCTACCCGGATCTGCGGGGCGCGATGACCTGGTCGACGAACTGGGACGCGGCGTCGGGCAACGCCTGGTCGAACACGGTGGGCCCGCACGTACACGCGCTGCCCTGACCCCCGGTGCGCACCGCACCCCGGACGCCCGGCCCTTCGAGGGCCGGGCGTCCGCCCTGTCCTCCGGGGCCACCCCCGGAGGCGGCCTCCTCTCGGGCCCGTTGAAACATTTCCGTGGTGCCACCGCATCAATGAGGTGAGGGCCGTACGGGACGGCCGGCAGCACCACACGACACGGCACGACGGGGGACGCATGAGACAGAGCCGCAGCGACGGGTACCCGGAGTTCGCGGCGGCGCGGGCCGGGCATCTGTACCGGTCCGCCTGTCTGCTCACCGGCGGCGACACCCATCTCGCCGAGGACCTGGTCCAGGAGACCCTGGGCCGGGTGTACCTCCGCTGGGGACGCGTCTCCCGCGCCGACAACCCCGCCGGATACGCCCAGACCGTTCTCACCCGCACCTTCCTCGCGCATCAGCGGCGCCACAGCAGCCGTAGGGAACGCGCCACCGATGTGCTCCCCGAGGTGCCCGATCCGGGCACGGCCGGGGACGCACCGCTGCGGCTCACCCTTGTCGACGCGCTCGGACGGCTGTCCGCCAAGGACCGCGCCGTGGTCGTCCTGCGCTACTGGGAGGACCGCAGCATCGAGGAGACCGCGGCAGTCATGAACACCAGTTCGGCAGCCGTCCGCACCCGCTGCGTCCGGGCCCTCGCCCGGCTGCGCACCCTGCTCGGCGGCGCCCTCAGCGAGTACGCGACGCCCTGACCCGCCGGAGACACCGGGATTCCGCGACTCCGGCTCCGGGATCCACTCCGTCCGACCGGCCGACGACCACCATCCCACCCGCAGAAACGGCGGTTTTGCCATGCCCGTTGAAGAGCACGACCCCTTCGAGGACCAGTTCGCCTCGGCCCTGCGCCAGGCCGGCGGCACCTTCGAGAGCCACCGGCTCGACCTGGCCGCCCGCGGCGAAACACGCGGCCGGAAGATCCGCCGGCGCCGGGCCGCCATCGCGGGCGGTGTGACCGGCGTGGCACTCGTCGGGCTGGGCGGGGCGCTCGTCCTGCCCGGAATCCAGACGGACGGCGGACGGCGGCACTCCGTGGCCGGCAGCCCGTCGGCCCCCCCGACCCCGGCCGCCTCGCCCACGCGGCCGTCCGCCATGTCCGCCGACGACGTCGTCCGCACCCTCGAAAGGCTGCTGCCCAAGGGGAAGTTCAGCGGCGAAGAGGGGCGCGGCACTGGCGAGCAGCTGCCGCCGTACGCACGGGTCGTCTACGACGACGGCAAGGGCAAGGCCGCCGTCGCCGTCATGGTGGATCGCGTTCGGCCCGGCGGCAGCCAGGCTCTGGAGACCACCGCGTGCCCCGACAAGGTGTTCGTCCCGTACGACGCCTGCACCTCGGGCAGGCTCGCCGACGGTTCGACGCTCATGATCCTCCAGGGATACGAGTACCCGGACCGCCGCGTCGACACGAAGCTGTGGAGCGCCGAGCTGGTCACGCCGAAGGGGCAGCACATCAGCGTCCAGGAGTGGAACGCCCCCGCCGAGAAGGGCGCGCCCGTCAGCCGCAGCCGGCCTCCGCTCTCCCCGGACCAGCTCAAAATGCTCGCCGGCGCGGCGGCGTGGCGGTCCGTCGCCGATGCCATCCCCGCCGATCCCCGCGTGCCGACGGCAGAGCCGAGCCGGTCGCAGGGCGTCCCCGGAGGCTCGGTGTCGGCCACGCTCGCCACCCTCCTGCCCAAGGGGGCAGAGGTCGTCAAGAAGGGCGTCGCGGACCCCGGGTTCGGATACGTCGTCATCGACGACGGCAAGGGCGCGAGCATGGTGCAGGTCAACGTCCAGGCGGACATGTCCGGTCTCGCGAACCAGCTCTTCGGCTCCGGTTCCAGGACCCTGCCCGACGGCACCAGGGTCGCCACACACCAGGGGCCCGGCGACAAGGGCGGCAGGGGAGTCGTCATGTGGACCGTCGACACCATGCGTCCCGACGGCCGCCGGGTGGTGATCAGCGCCTTCAACTCCGGGACCCAGCACACCCCCGCGACCCGTGAGGCCCCCGCGCTCACCCCGAAGCAGATGGAGACCATCGCCACCAGCGAGAGGTGGTTCTCGCGCGACTGATCCCGCGTCGACCGGCCTGGCCCCGGGGGCTGTTCGCCCCCGGGGCCCGAGCCGTGTTTCCCTCGGTTCCTCGACACGTACTTGAACTGTTCATGCCATTTGCGCACCATGAGCGCAACACCCGCACGTACGTCGCAGCGAACGAACCACCCCCCGCTCCACTCCACCCCACATCCGGAGACCCCGGAACCCTGGAGACACAAGGAGACTTCATGCGACTTCGCATCCGCGGATCGGGCACCCGTGGCGGCAGACGGACCGCCGCCCTCGCCACCCTTCTGGCACTCGCCCTCGCGGCACCCGTCGCGGCCACCACCAGCGCCACGGCCACCGGCGCCCGGCCGGACCGCTCCTCGTCCGACGACGTCCGCCAGTACGAGATCCATCAGGGCACGACTCCCCTGACCCGCACGGCCCTTCAGCGGACCGGCGTGACGGTCGACGAGGCGGACGAGGAGACGGTCGTCGTCTCGGGCCGCGCGGAACAGATCAAGAGGCTGCGGGCACTGGGCTATGACGTCACCCCGCTCGCGGCCGTCCCCGACCGCTCCGGCGGCGGGGGCGACGTACGGCTCTTCGACTTCCCCTCGGCGGACTCGAAGTACCACAACTACGCCGAGATGAACGCGGAGATCGACCAGCGGCTCGCGGCCTACCCGAACATCATGAGCAGACGGGTGATCGGCAAGTCGTACCAGGGCCGGGACATCGTCGCCATCAAGGTCAGCGACAACGTGGCGACCGACGAGAACGAGCCCGAGGTCCTGTTCACCTTCCACCAGCACGCGCGCGAGCATCTGACGGTCGAGATGGCGCTGTACCTGCTGCGCGAGCTGGGGGCGGGCTACGGCAGCGACCCCGGGATCACCGACATCGTGAACAGCCGGGAGATCTGGATCGTCCCCGACCTCAACCCGGACGGCGGCGAGTACGACATCGCGACCGGCTCGTACCGCTCGTGGCGCAAGAACCGCCAGCCCAACTCCGGTTCCTCGTACGTCGGTACCGATCTGAACCGCAACTGGAACTACAAGTGGGGCTGCTGCGGCGGCTCCTCCGGCTCGAAGTCGTCGGAGACGTACCGCGGGGCGTCCGCCGAGTCGGCGCCCGAGGTGAAGGTGGTCGCCGACTTCGTGCGCAGCCGGGTCGTCGGCGGGAAGCAGCAGATCAAGGCGGGCATCGACTTCCACACGTACAGCGAACTCGTGCTGTGGCCCTTCGGGTACACGTACTCGGACACGGCGCCGGGCATGACGGCGGACGATGCCGCCGCCTTCAAGGCCGTGGGGCGGAAGATGGCCGCGAGCAACGGCTACACGCCCGAGCAGTCGAGCGATCTCTACATCACCGACGGGTCGATCGACGACTATCTCTGGGGCACCCAGAAGATCTTCGACTACACCTTCGAGATGTATCCGACGTCCAGTTCGTCGGGCGGGTTCTACCCGCCCGACGAGGTCATCGAGCGGGAGACCTCACGCAACCGCGACGCGGTGCTGCAACTGCTCGAGAACGCGGACTGCATGTACCGCTCCATCGGCAAGGAGGCCCAGTACTGCAGCTGACGGCGCGGTTCAGTCGTCGCCCTTCGCGAGGGCGGCGGGTTCCTTCTCGCCGTCCTCGAAGTAGGCGTCCAGAACCTCGTCCAGCCGGGTCTCCCACTCCTTGAAGCGCGCCCTGGCCGTCGCCTCGATCTCGATCGGGTACCAGCGGCGGTCAGGGGTGTGCACCGTGACGGTGAACCGCTTGCCGAAGCGCGCGGTCTCGGTCTCGACGGCACCGATCTCGTCCCAGCGGAACTCGCACTCCTGGTCGTCCAGGCGCAGCCGTACACCGCTGTGGTCCGCGACGATCCGCGCGCGGCGGTCGGCGGCCTCGAAGACGGGACCCTGCGGGGCCTCCCCGGCGGCTTCCACCGTACCGGCTTCGTCCGCGTCACCTTCCTCCGCGCCGCCTTCCTCCGCGCCGCCTTCCTCCGCGGCGCCTTCCACCGCGCCGGCTTCCTCCGCGTCACCTTCCACCGCGGCGACCTCGTCGTCGGGTTCCCCGGCGGCGGCCTTCCCGCCGGCCGGGACCGCGTCCTCCGGTTCGGCGGAGCCGCCGGGCTCCGCGGAGCCCTTCCGCTCGGCGGAGTCCTGCCCGTCGCGGGACACGGGTGAGGTGAGCCCGGGGATGAAGGCCGGGTCGAACCCGGCACCCTCCAGGGGCTGGCTGCTCGGACCTATGCGCTGCTCCACAGCGGGCAGTATGGTCCAAGATCCTGTGACGGACACAGCCGACCCCTGCATCGTTATACGAATCTTCGCCGTTCCTATACGAAGACGCTCACCGCCGCGGCCACCGCGAACCCGGCCACCGACAGCACCGATTCCAGTACGGTCCACGTGCGCAGCGTGTCCCGTTCGCTGATCCCGAAGTACTTGGCCACCATCCAGAACCCACCGTCGTTGACGTGCGAGGCGAAGATCGAGCCCGCCGAGACGGCCACGATGACCAGGGCCGCGAAGCCCTCGGAGTGGTGGCTCCCCGTCAGCAGCGGGGCGACGATGCCCGCCGTGGTGACGATCGCGACCGTCGCCGAGCCCTGGGCCACGCGCAGGACCAGCGAGATCAGGTACGACAGGACGATCACCGGCAGGCCGACGTCGTGGAAGGTCTCGGAGAGGGCCTGTGCGACCCCGCTGCCCTTGAGCACCGCGCCGAAGACACCTCCCGCGCCGACCACGAGCAGGATGTTGCCGACCGGCTTGAGGGAGGCGGTCGACACCGCCTCCAGGGACTTGCGGGACCAGCCGCGGCGGATGCCCAGCAGGTAGTAGGCCAGCAGCAGCGCGATCGTCAGCGCCACGAAGGGGTGGCCGAAGAACTCGATCACCGACCGCACCGAGGAGGGGGCAAAGGCGATCGACGAGAAGGTGGCGAGGAGGATGAGGACCAGCGGGGTGCCGATGATGGCGAGCACCGTGGCGAGCGGGACCGGCTTCTCCGGCGGGTCGACACCGGCCGCCGACTGCTCCTCGGCCAGCGCCGCCTTCGCCTCCTCGGCCGCCTCGACCATGTCCTGCGGTACGGCTACGAAGATCCGCCTGCCGATCCAGGCCGACCACGCCCACGCGGCCAGCACCGCCGGGATGCCGCAGACGATGCCCATCAGGATGACCATGCCGAGGTCGACCTTGAGCAGACCGGCGGCGGCCACCGGACCGGGGTGCGGCGGCAGGAAGGCGTGGGTCATCGACAGGCCGGCGAGCAGCGGAAGGCAGTAGAGCAGGATCGACTTGCCGCCCCTCCTGGCGGCCGCGTACACGATCGGCGCGAGCACGAAGATGCCGACGTCGAAGAAGACCGGGATGCCGAAGATCAGACCGGTGAGGCCCATGGCGAGCGGGGCGCGCCGCTCGCCGAAGAGGTTCAGCAGCCGGGAGGCCAGGACCTTGGCGCCGCCGCTGACTTCCAGGACGGCACCGAGCATCGTGCCCAGGCCGATGATGACGGCGACATGGCCGAGGGTGCCGCCCATGCCGGACTCGATGAGGGAGACGGCGTCGGAGCGCTGGACCGTGCCGAACAGTTCGGTGACCGACAGGCCCGCGCCGAGGCCGACGGCTATGGAGACGGTGAGCAGCGCCACGAAGGGCTGGAGTCTCACCTTGATGATCAGGACGAGCAGGAGCGCGATCCCGAGTGCCGCGACGGTGAGCAGGCCGGCGGTGCCGTGGACGAGGGCGAGCAGACCGCCGGTGTGGGGTGGGGCGGGTGGTGGCGTGGCGGCGGCAGGCGTGAGCGAAGGCATGAGCATGACAGGTGGACCTCTTGCTTCTCGTAAGGCCATGGAGCTTTCGGGCAGGGAGGATCGCGGCACGGCACCTCAGGGGGTGGGGGCGCCGGGCCGTGAAGGCGTACGGAGTGCGGAAGCGGTGGTGGGCCGGCGCGGGGTCAGCCGAGCACGGCCAGCGCGTCGATCTCGACGAGGAGGCCGGCCGGGAGGCCCACGTAGACGGTGGTCCGGGCGGCGGGCGGCTGGGTGAGGCCCTGCTCGTCGAAGTAGGCGTTGTAGATCTCGTTCATCTCGGCGAAGTGGTCCACATCGGTCAGATAGACGCGGATCATCATCACGTCGTCCCAGGCGGCCCCGCCCTCCTGCAGGATCGCCTCGACGTTGGCGAGGGTCTGAAGGGTCTGCTCGCGCAGGGTGGGGCCCGCGGGTGTGGGCGGCCTGCCCTCCTCGGCGGGCAGGAAGCCCACCTGGCCTGCGACCTGGAGGATGTTGCCCTTCCTCACGCCGTGGGAGAAACGGGCGGGCGGGGCCGTGTGGGTCTTCGGGGTCAGAGCGATCTTGTCCGTCATACGGCGTCCTTTGCGGGGGTGTTGCCGGAGTACTCCCGGGTGATGGCGTCCGCGGTCCGGCGCACCAGCGGGAGGAGGGTGAGGAGTTCGTCGGCGGTGACGACGACATTGGGCGCGGAGACCGACATGGCCGCGACGACCCGTCCGTCGGCTCCCCGGACGGGGGCGGCTACACAGTTGATGGACTCCTCGTGGCCGCCGAGGTCGCTGGCCCAGCCCTGTTCGCGCACGGTCGCCAGCTCCCGGAGGTAGGCGGCGGCGTTCGGCGTCGAACGGGCCGTGTAGTGGGGGTAGTCGAGCCTGTCCACGACGGCGCGGCGCTCCGGCTCGGGGAGATCGGCGAGAAGCAGCTTCGCGACGGCCGCGACGGTGATGGCGACCGGCTTCCCGATCCGGGAGTACATCCGCACCGGGTAGCGGCTGTCCACCTTGTCGATGTAGAGGACCTCGTTCTCCTCGTACACCGCGAGGTGGACGGTGTGTCCGCACTCCTCGTTGAGGCGGACGAGGTGGGGATGGGCGATCTCCCGGACGTCGAGGTTCTCGACGGCCTGCTGGGCGAGGGCGAAGAGGCGGGCGCCGAGGCGGTAGCGCTGGTCGGACTGGCGGTAGACCAGGCCGTGCTCGTGCAGGGTGCGCAGCAGGCGGAGGGCGGTGGACTTGTGCACGCCCAGCCGGTCGGCGACCTGTCCGAGATCGGCGGGTCCCTCGGCCAGCAGCGGCAGGATGCTCAGCGCCCGGTCGACGGTCTGGCTCATGGCGTACGTACCTCCTCCTCGGCCCGTGCGTCGGCTTCGGTCCAGCCGGGGCCGAGTCGAAGTGTCCCCCACGCGTCGTCGTCGAGTGCGGCCAGGCGATCGGCGTGGTCCCGCGAGGCAGGGGTGGCGAGGTCGCCGGGGACGGTCAGCGCGGCGGCGGCCATCAGGTGCCCGTGCCGCAACCGGTCCCGCAGGGGCAGTCCGCGCAGGGTGGCGGAGAGGAATCCGGCGGCGAAGGCGTCACCGGCGCCGACGGCGGCCACGACGTCGACGTTCAGCGCCCGCACGAAGTCGGCGGTGCCCGTGGCGTCCTCGCTCAGGCCGTCGGCCCCCCTCGCGAGGACGGTCGCCCCTCCCCTGCCCTGCTTGACGACCACGATGTCCGGCTCGGGCAGCGCCTCCCTGACGGCGCGGGCGCCGTGCAGCCCCCACACCTGGCGGGCCTCGTCGGCCCCCACGAACACGATGTCGGCTCCGCGCGCCAGTTCCCTCAGCACCCCGGGCCCGTCGCCGTCGCGCCACAGCCCGGGACGGTGGTTGACGTCGAAGGAGACGAGCGGGCCCCCGGCCCGAGGTGCCGTCAGTTCCCGCAGCAGCCCCAGACAGCCGTCCGACAGCGCGGCCGTGATCCCGGACAGATGCAGCACACGGCCGGCCCGCACCGCGCCCAGATCGACGTTCTCCACCGTCATCGCCGAGGCCGCCGAGCCGGCCCGGTAGTACGCCACCTCATGGGCGCCGGTCGCCCGGTCCCCCGCCGTGCGGAAGTAGATCCCGGTCGGGCGCGCCGGATCCCGCGGTACGGACGCGACGTCGACGCCGTACGCCCCGATGGCCTCCACCAGGTGATCGCCGAAGCCGTCCGCCCCGACCCTGCTGACCCACCGCGCGGAATGCCCGGCTGCCGCCAGCACGCATGCGACGTTCGACTCGGCGCCTCCGATGCCCCGCTCGAAGGACGGCACGTCGGCGAGCCTGCCCGGCCCGGACGGCATGAACGTGACCATGGACTCGCCGAGCGCGACGACATCCACGGTGTCCGCGGCGTCCGGGGCGGCAGCGGCGACGGGCAGGCCGTTGGCGGTCACGATGGACGTGGCTCCTCTTCGCTTCGCGGGTCACGGCGGCTCCGTTGACCCCGCGTCGGCCGGGATGTTAGACAGCAACAAGCGAGATACGCAACGGTCGTTGCAGAGGACGCAACGACCGGCCTCAGGGAGGCCCCATGGACGCCGCCACCGCCGCAGAACGCCTCACCGCCCTCATGGCGGAACGCGTCGACCACCGCTTCAAGGGCCTCCCACCGGACGCCGAAGGACTCACCCTCGCCGGCCTGGCGGCCGAGCGCCGCAATCTGTTCACCGGCGGCTTCACCACCCCGCTCCTCGCCCTGTCCGCCGAGCGCCTCCGGCACAACCTCGCCCTGATGGAGACCTACACGACCCGCCACGGACTCGCCTTCGCCCCGCACGGCAAGACGTCCATGGCCCCGCAGCTCTTCCACCGCCAGATCGAGCACGGGGCCTGGGGCATCACCCTCGCACTCCCCCACCAGGTGCGGGTGGCAAGGGCGTTCGGGGTCCGGCGGGTGTTCCTCGCCAACGAGCTGGTGGACGCCGCGGCCCTGCGCTGGATCGCCGCCGAGCTGGCCGATGACCCGGACTTCCGCCTCGTCTGCTACGTCGACTCCGTGCGCGGGGTGCGGCTGATGGACGCGGCGCTGCGGGGCGCCGCCCGTCCCGTGGAGGTCGTCGTCGAGCTGGGCGCGGGCGAAGGCGCCCGCACCGGCGTGCGCACGGAGGCGGACGCCCTGGCGGTCGCGGAGGCGGTGGCGGGCACCGACACGCTGCGTCTGGTGGGGGTGGCGGGGTACGAGGCCCAGGTCCCCGAGGCGTCGCCGGAGCGGGTGCGCGCCTGGCTGCACCGGCTGGTCGGGATCGCCGTGGAGTTCGACAAGGCGGGACGGTTCGCCGGGGCCGACGAGATCGTGGTGAGCGCCGGCGGGAGCGAGTGGTTCGACGCGGTCGCCGACGTCTTCGCCGGCATCCCCGATCTCTCGCTGCCCGTCCTGAAGTTGCTGCGCTCGGGCGCGTACGTCTCGCACGACGACGTCCACTACCGCAGGCTGACCCCGTTCAACCGGGTGCCCGAGGAGGGCGCCCTGGAGCCCGCCTTCCGGCTGTGGGCCCAGGTGGTGTCCCGCCCGTCGGCGGATCAGGCGTTCGTCAACGCGGGCAAGCGGGACGCGGCCCATGACCTCGACCTCCCCGTGGCCCAGGTGGTACGCCGGGACGGCATCGAGCGCCCGGCGGCCGGGATCGAGGTGACGGCCCTGTCGGACCAGCACCTCTGGCTGCGCACCGGCCCCGAGGCGGACGTCGAGGTGGGCGACTGGGTCGGCTTCGGTCTGTCCCACCCGTGCACGTCCTTCGACAAATGGCAGGTGATCCCGGTGGCCGAGGCGGACGGGACGGTCGTCGACTGCATTCGTACGTTCTTCTAGGAGGGCCGGTCGTGGAGCAGCTCGTCATCCGGGACGCGGACGTGGTGGACGGCAGCGGGGCACCCTCGTACCGCGCCGACGTCGTGATCGACCGCGGCAGGATCACCGCGATCGTGAAGGAGGCCGCGGCGGCGGGCTGCCAGCGCCCACGCGCCATGCGGGAACTGGACGCGGAGGGTCTGGTCCTCGCCCCCGGCTTCATCGACATGCACGCCCACAGCGACCTCGCCCTGGTGCGCGACCCCGACCACAGCGCGAAGGTGGCGCAGGGCGTGACGCTGGAGGTCGTCGGGCAGGACGGGCTGTCGTACGCGCCGGTCGACGACCGGACGCTGGAGGAGGTCCGCCGCGCGATCACCGGCTGGAACGGGTACGGCGACGACGTCGACTTCACCTGGCGGTCGGTGGGCGAGTACCTGGACCGCCTGGACCAGGGAATCGCGGTCAACGCCGCCTATCTGATCCCGCACGGCACGGTCCGGATGCTGGCCGTCGGCTGGGAGGACCGGGAGGCGGCACCCGAGGAGCTGGACCGGATGCGGCGCCTGGTCGCGGAGGGCATGGAGCAGGGCGCCGTCGGCATGTCGTCCGGGCTCACCTACACCCCCGGCATGTACGCCAGGAACGCCGAACTCACCGAACTGTGCCGCGTGGTGGCCGGATACGGCGGCTACTACTGCCCGCACCACCGCAGTTACGGGGCGGGCGCCCTGGAGGCGTACGCGGAGATGGTGGCCCTGGCCCGTGAGGCCGGCTGCCCGCTGCACCTCGCGCACGCCACCATGAACTTCGGCGTGAACGCGGGCCGCGCCCCCGAGCTGCTGTCCCTGCTCGACGAGGCCCTGGCGGCGGGCGCGGACATCACCCTGGACACCTACCCCTACAGCCCGGGCTCCACGACGCTGGCCGCGCTGCTGCCGGGCTGGGCGGGCGAGGGCGGCCCCGAGGAGATCCTGCGGAGGCTCACCGATCCCGCGACGGCCGAGCGGATCCGCCACGACCTGGAGATCAACGGCGCCGACGGCTGCCACGGTGTCCCCGTCGACTGGGACACCGTCGAGATCTCCGGGGTGAGCGATCCGAAACTCGCCGGGTACGTCGGCAGGACCGTCCGGGAGTCGGCGGACCTGCGCGGCGAGGCCCCCTGGGTGACGGCCCGGCGGCTGCTGGTCGAGGACCGGCTGGCGCCGACGATCCTCCAGCACGTGGGGCATGAGGAGAACGTCCGGGCGATCATGCGGCACCGCGTCCACACGGGCGGCTCCGACGGCATCCTGCGGGGCGCGAAACCGCACCCTCGCGCGTACGGCACCTTTCCGCACTATCTCGGCCGCTACGTACGCGAGTTGGGGGTGCTGTCCCTGGAGGACTGCGTCGCCCGTCTCACCTCGCGACCGGCGGCCCGGCTGCGGCTGCCGGACCGCGGTCTGGTCCGCGAGGGCTACCGCGCCGACCTGGTGCTCTTCGACCCGGCCACGGTCGCGGCGGGCGCCACCTTCGAACGGCCGCGGACGCTTCCGACAGGAATCCCGTACGTGCTGGTCGACGGCCGTCTCGCGATCGAGGACGGCCGCCGCACGGACGTGCTGGCGGGGCGGGCGGTCCGCAGTACTCCCGTGTGACCGCCCGCCGTCGCACCGCCGCAGGCGGTTACGGCCTGGGCAGGACGCAGCCGCTCGCGCCGAGGTCCAGCTTGTTGCCGGGGCCGAAGCACGCGGGGATCTGGTAGGTCTCCTCGGCGTAGTTGATGCCCTGGCGCACGGTCACCGTGCCGTTCGCGTCGACCTCGCAGGGGTTGTCGACGGTGCAGCGCTCGCCGTCCTCGTTGCCGGTGTTGTTGACGGCGACGACCTTGCCGGTGGCGTTGTCGATGACGGGCGACCCCGAGGTGCCGCCGATGGTGTTGCAGGCGGAGGTGTAGCGGACCGAGTCCTTCCAGGTCCAGTCGCCCTCCTTCAGGCGGTAGACGAAGCCGTCGACGTTGCAGCTGTAGATCCGCTTCCAGTAGCCGGAGACCACCTTGATGGCGGTGCCGGCGACCGGGTGGGTGTCGGCGACAGTGAGCGCGCTGATGCCGTACGAGCTCCTGATCTGCGCATAGGTGCGGGTGAGCTGGTAGATCGTGATGTCCGTGTCGGTCATCGTGGAGTACGCGACCTTGCTCGCGCGCAGCGTCGCGACCCGGCTGCCGGAGGAGTTGAGCAGTCCGAAGGAGCGGCTGGAGGACTGGTCGACGATGACCTCACCGGGCGACGGGAAGCCGGTCTCCAGGCAGTGGCCGTTGGTGAGCACGAGCGCCGGGTCGGTGTCCGCGGACTTCGGGAAGCGGATGACGGAACCGGAGCAGTTGCTGAGCGAGACGGTGCCGGCGAAGTCGACGGCCCGGAGGGTGGCCGTACGGGAAGCCTCCGTGGTGCGGGAAGCCGTGATCGTGGCCCGGGGAGCCTGGGCGGTCCGGGCGGCCTGGGGAGCCGCGACCGCCGGTGCCGCGCCGGCTCCGGCGATCACCAGAGCGAAGAGCGCGGCGGCGAAGGGCTTTCTCATGTGGGGGTCCCCTCTTGAGGAGGTTGCGCTGACGAGAGGGGCCGGAGGTCGTCCGGCCCGCCCGTTTTCGTCATGCACTGTTTTTGTCATGCGCATTGTCAGTGCAGCGCCATGCGGGGACAAGGAGCGGTTTTCGGCCGTCTCACCGAAGCTCCTGCGCGCGCGTCCGCGTCCGCGGCGGACCGCCGGACCCCTCTACCAGGGGTGCTTGGGACCTCCGTGCCCGTGGCCCGGCCCGTGCCAGTTGGCAGACTCGGTGGGGCTCGCGCTGACGGAGGGCGGTGTGGACGGGGCATTGCCGGTGGGCGCCGCCGTGGAGGTGGCCGGGGCCGCGCTCCGCGTGGCCTCCGCCTCCCGGGAGGCGGAGGCCGTCGGGGACGCACCCGCCGCGGCCGGCGCGACGGAACGGGACGGGCCCACCGAGGCGGAGGTGGACGGGGAGCCGTCCGCGGCCGACGCGGACCGGGCCGCCTTCGGTCGCGCGGACTCCTCGGCGCCTCCCGGCGCGCTGCCGCCGGACCCGGAGCCGAAGCTCCCGGCGAGAGCGGCGGCCACACCCACGACACCGAGCGCCCCGACGGCCATGAGCACACGGCCGGGCACCCGGGAGCGCGGCGCGGACCGCCTCCGGTGCCGGGAGCCGCCTTCGGGGGCGGCCGCCACCGGGCCGTACCCGTCGGGTGCCAACCGGGGCAGCTCCCGCGTCTCGTCGTAGGCGTTCTGCCAGCCATGGGCGGTGGCAGGGTCGGCATACCGGCCGTACTCGGGGGTCGCCTCGGCGTGGGGGTGGTACACGTTCGGGGGACCCCCGGGTTCACCCGTCACGCCGTTGACGGGCTGCCCGCCGTGGGTCCCCTCACCGGGCCTTTGTTCCCAAGACATGGGCGTGCATTGTAGGGGCGTAAGTGACGCGTGATGCGGCCGACCGGGGACGACCGGCCGAACCGGCACCGCCCACGTGGTGGAAAACACGCGGCGCGACCGGATACACGGCCGTAAGCTCACGACATGCAGGTGATCCAGTCCACGAAGCTCGCCAATGTCTGCTACGAGATCCGGGGCCCGGTTCTCGAGGAGGCGATGCGGCTCGAGGCGGCGGGTCACCGCATCCTCAAGCTGAACACCGGCAACCCTGCCGCCTTCGGCTTCGAGTGCCCGCCCGAGATCCTCGAGGACATCCTCCGCAACGTCTCGACCGCCCACGGCTACGGCGACGCCAAGGGCCTGCTCGCCGCCCGGCGGGCGGTCGTCATGCACAACCAGACCCTCGGCATCGAGACGGACGTCGAGCACGTCTTCGTCGGCAACGGCGTCTCCGAGCTGATCGTGATGGCGATGCAGGGCCTGCTGGACGACGGCGACGAGGTGCTCGTACCGGCACCGGACTACCCCCTGTGGACGGCGGCGGTGTCCCTGTCCGGCGGCACGGCCGTGCACTACCACTGCGACGAGCAGTCCGACTGGATGCCGGACCTCGCGGACGTGGAGCGCAAGGTCACCGACCGCACCAAGGCCATCGTCATCATCAACCCGAACAACCCGACGGGCGCCGTCTACGACGAGGCCGTGCTCCGCGGCCTGACGGACATCGCGCGCCGGCACAACCTCCTCGTCTGCTCCGACGAGATCTACGACAAGATCCTCTACGACGGCACCACGCACACCCCGACGGCGGCCGTCGCCCCGGACCTGCTGACCCTCACGTTCAACGGCATGTCCAAGGCGTACCGGGTGGCGGGGTACCGGGTGGGCTGGATGTCGATCTCCGGTCCCCGGGCGCACGCGCAGTCGTACATCGAGGGCCTGACGATCCTCGCCAACATGCGGCTGTGCGCGAACATGCCCGGCCAGCACGGAGTGGTGGCGGCGCTCAGCGGCCGCCAGACGATCAACGATCTGGTGCTGCCGGGCGGACGACTGAAGGAGCAGCGGGACGCGGCGTACGAGCTGCTGACCCGGATCCCCGGCGTGACCTGTGTCAAGCCGAAGGGCGCGCTGTATCTGTTCCCCCGCCTCGACCCCAAGGTCTTCAAGATCAAGGACGACCGGCAGATGGTCCTCGACCTGCTGCGGAGCGAGAAGATCATGGTCGTCCAGGGGACGGGATTCAACTGGCCGGACCCCGATCACTTCCGGGTGGTGACCCTGCCGAACGTGGGCGACCTGACGGCGGCGATCACGCGGATAGGGGACTTCCTCGACGGATACAGCCAGCCCTGACAGGCCCGGTTCCCGATCAGGCTCAACTTTAGACGAAATCCAAGCTAGGATGGCTTCCTGTCAGAGCACAGGAGGCCGTCCCATGTACGAACCGATCCGCACCAAGTCGGTCCACACGCCGGCCGGCCCCGCCCCCGACTTCCCGCACCGCTCCCGCGAGGAGGAGCTGGACATCCAGCTCGCCGGCCATCTGGCCGCGCTGCTCGCGGTCACGGACGAGCTGCGGGCCCTGGCACCCTCCGGAGAGCTGGACACCGCGGCCGAGCGACTTGCCGAGCAGGTGACGCGGCTGCGCGGAGGCGTGCCGCCGGCCCGTGCGGCGGCGGCCGCGCACGGCGGTGCACCGCAGGTCGCGGCCCTCCACCGGCGCGCCCACGCACTCGCGGGCCGGGCCCTGGTGGTGTCGGCGTCCCGCGCGGACACGGCGGCGGCCATCCTGTCGGCGGAGCGTATGGACGCGCATGCCGCCTCGTCGGCCGAGCCGCGCGAGCCGATCGCCGCCGGCTGACCCTCTCGAGCCGCCCAGGGCGGCTCCCCTTCACGGCCCCGGTCCGCGTGCACCAGCAGCGACGCGCGGACCGGGTGCCACCCCTGTCTCCGTCGCCTGCCCACCGGGGTCCCGCGAACTCGCGCGTTCTCCAGGCCGCTTCCGCCCCGGGGGCCGTGGCGGCCCTGTCTGCGGACGAATTGCCGGAGAGCCCTCCCAACGGACGGATGACAGCACGAGATTGGCATCGATTCCGGTGAACCGCGCCTCCACCTGCATGCTCGTGCTCAGTGCAGCTTCGCCCTCTCCTTGAGCGGCTCCCACCAGGAGCGGTGGGTCCGGTACCAGGCCACCGTGGCGGCCAGTCCGTCCGAGAAGTCGACCTGGGGCGCATAGCCGAGCTGTTCCCGGATCTTGCCGTCGTCCAGCGAGTAGCGCAGGTCGTGGCCCTTGCGGTCGGCCACGTACTCGACCCGGTCCCAGCCCGCGCCGACCGCGTCCAGCAGCAGGCCGGTCAGCTTGTGGTTGCTCAGCTCGGTTCCGCCGCCGATGTGGTAGACCTCGCCTGCCCTGCCGCCGTGCAGGACCAGGTCGATGCCCCGGCAGTGGTCGGAGACGTGCAGCCAGTCGCGCACATTGCGCCCGTCGCCGTACAGGGGGACCGTCCTGCCGTCGAGCAGGTGGGTGATGAAGAGCGGGATGACCTTCTCGGGGAACTGGTACGGGCCGTAGTTGTTGGAGCAGCGGGTGACCACGACGTCCAGGCCGTGGGTGCGGTGGTAGGCGAGCGCGATGAGGTCGGAGCCTGCCTTCGACGCGGCGTACGGGGAGTTGGGCGCCGGCGGGCACTCCTCGGTCCAGGATCCTTCGCCGATCGAGCCGTAGACCTCGTCCGTGGAGACATGCACGAACCGGCCGACGCCGTGCCGGTGGGCCGCGTCCAGAAGCACCTGGGTGCCCAGCACATTGGTGCGGACGAACGGGCCGGCGCCGTCGATCGACCGGTCCACGTGCGACTCGGCGGCGAAGTGGACCACCGCGTCATGGCCCGGCATCACCTGGTCGACCAGATCCGGATCGCAGATGTCGCCCCGGACGAAACGGTAGCCGGGGTGTTCCGCCACCGGCGCGAGATTGGCCTCGACCCCGGAATACGTGAGGCCGTCGAGCACGGTGATCCGCGCCGCCGGGTCCGTTCCAAACCGCCGCCGGACGTATTCCGAACCGATGAATCCGGCACCGCCGGTCACGAGGATACGCATGGGTCTCCGAGTTTATCGGTCGATTTCGCCGGGCGAATTCGACGCGGTCCTGCGGCCCCAGGCGCCGTGGCCCCTCCGCCGGAGCGACCCGGGCCGCCGAGACCGGCACCGCCCTCGCGGGAAGGCAGCGGGCCCTGCCGCTCGGCCTCCGCAAGCGTCGGTGCGGCGGGCGCATCCGAGCGGGTCGACGGCCATGCAGCCTGCTCTTCGGCGCTCTGCACGGTGTGTACGGGGATATACGGACACCGGGCCGGGGCCCGCACCCGTACGCCGTTGTACGGTGCGGGCCCCGGCCCGGTGCAAACACGGTGCTGTCACCGCGGCCGGCCTTCGTGACGACATCGCTGGTCAGGGCATGCCGGACCGGCCGCGGAGCTTTTCGGTGGGCTCAGCCCAGGCGCTGCACCAGCGCGCGGTACTGGTCCCAGAGTTCCTTCGGGGTGTGGTCACCGAAGGTGTTGAGGTGCTCGGGCACCAGGGCCGCCTCCTCGCGCCACACGTCCTTGTCGACGGTGAGCAGGAAGTCGAGGTCGGACTCCGACAGCTCCAGGCCGTTCGTGTCCAGCGCCTCCTTCGTCGGCAGGATGCCGATCGGGGTCTCGACGCCCTCGGCCTTGCCCTCCAGACGCTCCACGATCCACTTCAGGACGCGGCTGTTCTCGCCGAAGCCGGGCCAGACGAACTTGCCCTCGTCGTTCTTGCGGAACCAGTTGACGTAGTAGATCTTCGGCAGCTTGGACTGGTCCTTGTCCTTGGCCACATCGATCCAGTGGCCCATGTAGTCGCCCATGTTGTAGCCGCAGAACGGCAGCATGGCGAACGGGTCGCGGCGCAGCTCGCCGACCTTGCCCTCGGCGGCGGCGGTCTTCTCGGAGGCGACGTTCGCACCGAGGAAGACACCGTGGTTCCAGTCGAAGGACTCCGTGACCAGCGGGACCGCAGAGGCGCGGCGGCCGCCGAAGAGGATCGCCGAGATCGGCACGCCCTTCGGGTCCTCCCACTCGGGCGCGATGATCGGGCACTGCGAGGCGGGGACCGTGAAGCGGGCGTTCGGGTGGGCGGCCGGGGTCCCGGACTCCGGCGTCCAGTCGTTGCCCTTCCAGTCGGTGAGGTGGGCCGGAGTCTCCTCCGTCATGCCCTCCCACCAGATGTCGTTGTCGTCGGTGAGGGCGACGTTGGTGAAGACCGAGTTGCCCCACAGCGTCTTCATCGCGTTGGCGTTGGTGTGCTCACCGGTACCGGGCGCGACACCGAAGAAGCCGGCCTCGGGGTTGATCGCGTACAGGCGGCCGTCCTCGCCGAAGCGCATCCACGCGATGTCGTCACCGATCGTCTCGACCGTCCAGCCGGAGATCGTCGGCTCGAGCATGGCGAGGTTCGTCTTGCCGCAGGCGCTCGGGAAGGCCGCGGCGACGTACTTCGACTCGCCCTGCGGGGGCGTGAGCTTGAGGATCAGCATGTGCTCGGCGAGCCAGCCCTCGTCGCGCGCCATGACCGAGGCGATGCGCAGGGCGTAGCACTTCTTGCCGAGCAGCGCGTTGCCGCCGTAGCCGGAGCCGTACGACCAGATCTCACGGCTCTCGGGGAAGTGCGAGATGAACTTGGTCTGGTTGCAGGGCCAGGGGACGTCCTTCTGGCCGGGCTCCAGCGGGGCCCCGAGGGAGTGGACGGCCTTGACGAAGAAGCCCTCGGAGCCGAGTTCGTCGAGGACCGCCTGGCCCATGCGCGTCATGGTGCGCATGGAGACGGCGACGTACGCGGAGTCGGTGATCTCCACACCGATCGCGGAGAGCGGGGAGCCCAGCGGGCCCATGCAGAACGGCACGACGTACATCGTGCGGCCGCGCATGGAACCGCGGAACAGGCCGTTCTCGCCCTGGAAGATCTCCCGCATCTCGGCGGGTGCCTTCCAGTGGTTGGTGGGGCCGGCGTCCTGCTCCTGCTCGGAGCATATGAACGTACGGTCCTCCACCCGGGCGACGTCGGTCGGGTCGGAGGCCGCGTAGTAGGAGTTGGGGCGCTTGATCGGGTCGAGCTTCTTGAACGTGCCCTTGCGGACGAGCTCCTCGCACAGGCGCTCGTATTCGGCCTCGGATCCGTCACACCAGACCACGCTGTCCGGCTGCGTCAGTTCGGCGATCTCGTTGACCCACGAGATCAGGTCCTTGTGCTGGGTGGGGACGGTTGAGGGAGCCGCGATGTCGCGCGCCACGATCGCTCCTAGAAGAGGGGTTTTCTGTTGATTGCCCCGTGGGGGCTGCGACCCGGATGCTTCGTAGCCGCTCATCCGGTGCCGACCTCACTCATTTGATCATCCGACGTTCTCGCCCATCTGTCCAGAGGACGTCACACCTGAGCGGAGTGAGGATCGCCACGTATGCCCGCCATTCTTTGCGTCTACATAGGGTTCAGCAGAAGGATTTTTTGCGTTGGCACGGTTTCCGCACAGGCCGGACAGCCCGGGTGATACCGGTCGCACTGGATACGCAACTTACGGTTCCGTAGGTACCATGCCGGGCATGACTGCGTCCGTCCCCGACGCGCCCACGGACTCGCCGGCAGCCGGCCGCGATCCCGTCGCGCTCTCCCTGCCCCATCCCATCAAGCCGAGGCTGCGCGGGTGGCTGCACCTCGGAATGTTCCCGGCCGTCCTCGTCGCCGGCCTGGTGCTCACGGCGCTCGCGCACTCACCCCGCGGCAGAGTCGCCTGCGGGATCTACGTTCTGACGGCCTGTCTGCTCTTCGGGGTGAGCGCGCTCTACCACCGCGGCAGCTGGAGCCCGCGCATGGACGGCGTACTGCGCCGGCTCGACCACGCGAACATCTTCCTGATCATCGCGGGCACCTACACGCCCCTGGCCCTGCTGCTCCTGCCGGGCGCGAAGGGCCAGTGGCTGCTGTGGGGCATCTGGGCCGCCGCGGCGGCCGGCATCGTCTTCCGCGTCTTCTGGGTCGGCGCCCCGCGATGGCTGTACACGCCCTGTTACATCGCGATGGGCTGGGCCGCCGTCTTCTTCCTCCCCGACTTCATGCGCACCGGCGGTATCGCCGTCCTGGTGCTCGTCATCGTCGGCGGGCTGCTCTACAGCGCGGGCGGCGTGGTCTACGGGATCAAGCGGCCGAACCCGTCACCCCGGTGGTTCGGCTTCCACGAGGTGTTCCACTCGCTCACCCTCGCCGCGTTCGTCGTCCACTACGTCGGGATCTCCCTGGTGGCGTACCAGCACGCGTAGCGGGCGAAGGGAAACGTCATATGAAAGCCACCGGCTTTTGACACTGCCTTTCAGCTGGACCGGCCCCCGGCCCCCGAAACCCGGAGGCCGGGGGCCGGTCCCGCGTGTCATCCTGAGCCGGTGAACGGACCCGAGATCCACGTCGAGTTCGCCCCCGCGCTGGGGCTCTTCGTCCCGCACGCCCGGCGCGGGCGCGCCACCGCGGTCGTCACCGACGGCGCCTCCACACTCGGCCATGTCGTCGAGTCGCTGGGCGTGCCGCTGACCGAGGTCGGAGCGCTCCTCGTGGACGGCCGCACCTCGCCCTTCTCCCACGTCCCGGCCGCCGGCGAGCGGGTCGAGGTCTGCCCCGTGCAGCGCCCCCAGCAGGTGCCCGGCGCCCCGCTCCGCTTCCTCCTGGACGTCCACCTGGGAACCCTGGCCCGCCGGCTGCGGCTGCTCGGCGTGGACGCGGCCTACGAGTCGACCGACATCGGCGACCCGGCCCTCGCCACCCGCTCGGCGGCCGAGCGGCGGGTGATGCTCAGCCGCGACCGGGGGCTGCTGCGCCGCCGCGAGCTGTGGGCGGGTGCTTTCGTCTACAGCACCCGGCCGGACGACCAACTCCGGGACGTGCTCGACCGGTTCGCCCCCGAGCTGCGGCCGTGGACCCGGTGCACCGCGTGCAACGGCGTGCTCCGCGACGCCAGCAAGGAAGAGGTCGCCGACCAGCTCCAACACGGCACACGCCGTTCGTACGACGTCTTCGCGCGCTGCCGGGCCTGCGGCCGCGCCTACTGGAAGGGCGCGCACCACGACCAGCTGGAGGCCATCGTGGAGCGCGCCCTGACGGAGTTCCCGACCCGGGCCTAGGTGGGGGTTTTTCAGACCCTTCTAGCACCCTCCTAGCGGCCGTTCCGCGCGTCGCCCTTCCCGCAGGCCACCCCGTCCCTGTTCGGGTCGAGGCCGAGCGGGTCGTCCTTGCCGTTGACCCGGAGCCGGCCGTAGTCGTTGCGCGCGAGCCAGGCGCAGCGCGCGGCCGTCGTCCTCTTCACCCCGGGCGGGAACGCGGTCGGCACACACACATTGACCGAGCCGTAGTGCCGGTCGCAGCCGGAGATGGTCGTGCTCACCTTCTGCGACGTGCGCTTCTGTCCGGCACCGGTGGTCCTGCCCGCCGGCGAGTCGGCGAAGGAGTGGACGTGGGCCGCGGGGGTGTCCGCGCCGAGGGCCGCCGGGCCCCTCAGGTGGATCCACCGGGCCACCGACGGGACGCCGTTCGCGTCGACCGCGAAGAGCATGTACCAGCCGGGCGGGGCCAGATTGGGGTTGCTCGTCACGTTCAGGTCGACGTTCTCGCCGTCCACCGTCAGCGGCAGGTCCACGAACCGCTGGTTGGGGTCGGAGGAGTGGGTGACCGCCGCCGGGCGGATCAGTTCCGCCTTCGCGATGGGCCGGTCGACCGTGATGCGCTGCGTGGTGCCGTACGTCCATTCCGCCTGGATGACCGAGGTGATCGTCGGACGGGTGCCCTTGAACAGGTACGGCGGCGAGTAGATCGACACGTTGTGGTTCCACGTCCCGTTGCCGGGGTTGTCACCCGTCGCCATCACCCTGCCGTCCGGCAGCAGGAACGCCGAGGAGTGGTAGCCGCGGGCCTCGGGGTCGGCGGCGACGGGGTCGAAGGTGCCGGCGTCCGGGTCGTAGATCGAGGACTCGTACACCGGGTCCGCCCGGTTGTGCAGGGCGCCGCCCGTCTCCAGCACCTTGCCGTCGGGGAGCAGCACCGCGGAGACGTACATCTTGCCCTGCCCGCCGGTCTCCGCGGCCTTGCCGTTGCCGAGGTCGACGGTGCCCTGCGGGAGCGGCGGCCCGGCGACGTACGACGGGCGGGCCTGCTTGAGGTCGATCAGGTCGGTGAGCCGGTTCGCGTCCGGGTTGGAGTCGATGTTGCCGCCGCCGAGGGTGAGGACCCTCTGGTCCTGGGCCGGGGGCAGCAGCACGCTCGCCGACTGGTCGCGCTCGTCCTTGTTCCGCAGGCCCGGGATCTGCGTGACGGTGTTGGCGCCGTAGTCGTAGATCGCCGAGCCGGTGCCCGGGATGTTGTTTCCGAAGACATGGCTGCCCGAGTAGAAGAGGCGGCCGTCCTGCATCAGGATCATCGAGGGGTACAGACCCCAGTACGACCAGGTCTGGTTGACCTTCCACAGCGGCTGCCACTGCTGCCCCCGGTCCGACCAGTACTCGGTCGTCACCGAGCCGGTGGAGTCCTCGCGCAGCCCGCCGAAGGAGATCACGTCACCGTTGCCGAGTTCGGTCGCGGACGGGTACCAGTGGCCGTCGTTGAGGTCGTTGGTCTTGGTGTAGGTCTCGGTCTTCGGGTCGAAGACGTACGAGTCCTTGAACCCCTCGTAGCCGTGTCCGCCCACGACCGGGTACGCCTTGTTGCCGCTCATGACGAGCACCCGCCCGTCCTGCAGCTGCACATGCCCGGCGCAGAACATGTCCTTCGGGGTGGGGATCACCTTGTACGAGCCGTCCGAGGGATCGTAGACCGCGCTGGTGAACGTGCCCGCGTCGAAGTTCTCCTCGCTGTTGCCGGAGCCCGCGATCAGCAGCACCTTGCCGTTGTCGAGCACGACGGAGTGCATGGAACGGACGGGGTTCTGCGCGGGCAGGACCTGCCAGCGGCCGTTGGCGCACTGATCCGTGGTACCGGTGCACTGCGCGGGCGGCAACGGATCGGCGACCTGCTCCATCGTGTAGTCGTCGGTGGTCACGGACCCGGTGCCGTACACCGAGACACCCCAGGTGATCAGGTCCGTGCCGGAGGGCACCTCGGGGGTCCGGACGCTCGCCTCAGCCCAGCCCGCGCTCATGTCCAGCGTCTTGAGGTCGGTCCAGTACTGCCAGCCGGCCGTCGCGTCGTGCCGGAACAGGGTGATCGCGGTGTCGGGGGTGGTCGACTCGTACCAGAGCGACAGGTCGTACTGCTTGCCCGGGGTGACCACGGGCGCGCAGCTCGCGGACTCGGTGATGAGTGCCTTGCGGTCACCGTCGACGCGGCGGGTCAGCTCGACCTTCATGGCCTTGCTTCCCGTGTGGGCGTCCCCGGTGGTGGTGAAGGTGAAGTCGTTGTCGCCCCAGCCGGACCTCTCCCAGCAGTACGGCATCCCGTCGGTGCCGGCGGTCTCGAAGCCGGGGTTCTTCACGAGGTTGGCGGCGGACGCGGGCTGCGGCGAGGTCAGCAGCAGGCCCGTGGTCAGGCCGGTCACCGCGAGCAGGGCGGTTCTGCGTCTGCGCAGGACGCGGAGTCTGCGAACGGTCTTCACAGGGTCCTCCTCGCTGTGCGGCTCCCGTCCGCGGCGGGCCTCGGCTCTTCGGCGGTGCCCCGTCCTTCGGCCTTCCGCCCCCGGCGCGGCAGATAGACCAGCGCCTCGGTCCCCACGAAGCGCAGGACGAACGTCATCACCAGCGCCAACGCGGTGGCCGGCAGCGCGCCCATCCCCAACTCGTGCACCAGCAGGGCGATCAGCGGGATACGCAGCACCAGGTCGGCATTGGCGAGCAGCGCGAACCGGCCCACCCGGTCCCACCAGTGGCGGTGGCGGCGGCGCTCGCGGAACAGCAGGTGCTCCATGAGCAGGAAGTTCCAGGCCACGCCCAGCTGGTTGGCGAGGATCTCCGCCGGAACGTAATGCAGACCGAGCCGGGTGAGCCCCCACAGGCCCGCCAGGTTCGGTACGAAACCGGAGGCGCCGATCAGCCCGAAGGCGACCATGCGGGCGATCGGCGAGGCGGTGCGCAGCCCGGCCAGATGACGCAGGAAACGGAAGCCCTCCCGCGCGGTCGACTTCGACTCGCCCGCGAACCGGTCCTGGAAGACGAACGGCACCTCGGCGACCCTGCGCGGTCTGCTGCGCACGGCCAGCTCGAGGAGGATCTTGTAGCCGAGCGGCTGGAGGGTCTCCGCGGTGACCGCGCTGCGGCGGACGGCGAAGAAGCCGCTCATCGGGTCGCTGATGCCCCGCAGCCGGCGCGGGAAGAGCGACTTGGTGAGCCAGGTCGCGCCGCGGGATACGGCGATACGGTAGCCGCCCGCGAGCCCGGCGCGGCTGCCGCCCTTGATGTAGCGGGAGGCGACGACCAGCCCGGCGTTCGCCCGCTCCCCGGTGCCGATCAGTTCCGGTACCAGGGACGGCGGATGCTGGAGGTCGCCGTCCATGACGACGATCCAGTCGGAGCCGGCCGCCTTCATGCCCTCCACCACGGCCCCGCCGAGCCCGCCGGCCGGCTCGTCCCGGTGCAGCACGGTGACCGGGAACGGACAGTCCTGCGCCTCGCGGAAGATCACATCGGGGGTGTCGTCGGTGGAGTCGTCGACGAAGACGACCTCGCAGGGCAGCCGGGACGGTACCGACTCGGTGATCCGGCGCAGCAGTTCGCGGATGTTGGCCGACTCGTTGAACGTCGGTACGACGATGGTGACGGCGCCCGGTTCGGGCACTTCGGCGGCCCGTACCGCCGGATCGCCCAGCTCGCCGGGGGCGGTGGATTCCTGGCTCATCGGTCGCCTCCCGCGGCCTGGTCAACCCTGCGGATCTCGATCCGGTCGGGGCCGGTGCCAAAGGTGGCCACCGGCGTGGAGTGCTTGATCGCGGCCATGACGCCCGGCAGGTCGACCGCGTCGCGCCGGACGGTCGGGGAGGCGACCACATAGTCGAGGTCGCGCCAGCCGTGCGGCATGGTCCTGGTCACCGCGGGGTCAAGGTCGGCCTTGTAGAACCAGATGACGCCGAGCCCTGGCCGGTATCCGGCGTGGACGAGGTCGAGCCAGAGCGCGTCGTCGACGAGGACGCGGGTGTCCTTCGGGTCCTGCACCTCGCTGGTGAGCCAGTGGGAGGCCGCCCGGTAGGAGGCGTTTGCGTCGGCGGTGACGGCGGTGCGGTCGCCGTCGTACCAGCGGGGCACGACGTACGCCCCGGCGGCGGCCAGGAGCAGCGCCGCCACGGCGTACCGCGCCCAGGTGACGGCGGGCCGCTCGGTCCTGCGGCGCCACCTGTGCAGCACCCCGTGGGCGATGCTCGCGGCGGAGCCCGCCAGGACCAGGGCGAGAAACGGCAGGGCCTGGATGACGTACATCGCGGGCAGATAGCCGCTCGGCCGCATCGCGACCAGGGTGAGGATCGCGACGGCGAGCGCGGGCCCGGCCAGCGCCCGTGCGGTGACCGACCAGCGCCAGGTGAGCAGGAGCAGCAGCGCTCCGGCGAGACCGCCGAGCGGCAGGACCCGGTCGTAGTAGAGCCAGGAGTGCAGTACGCCGTAGGAGCCGGAGCCCGGGTCGAGGAGGAATCCGGAACCGGCCCGGCTCATCTGGTAGGCGACGCCGTCCCACAGGGAGACATGGCCCGCTCCGGGCAGCAGCTCACCCTTGAGCAGGGCGAAGAGCGGGTACGACAGCCCGATCAGGGCGCACGCCGTGACGGCGCCGGTGAGCGCGAACTTGCGGGTGTCCCGGTGGCTGTGGCGCCACATGGTGAGGAAGACGGCGGGCAGGACGACGAGCATCGTCTCCTTGGTGAGGACGCCGGCCGCGGCGGCGAGTCCCGCGCCGAAGTGATGCCAGAGGTGACGGCTCGGGGACGCGGCCAGGGTGAACGCGAGGAGCGTCCACATCACCGCGAGGTTGTCGAGGAAGATCTCGCGCTGGAGCACCACCGACAGCGGCGAGAGCCCGAACAGGACCATGGCCGACCCCGCCGCCCAGACGGGCAGCCTCAGGCGCCGGGCAAGGATGTAGACGAGGACCGCGCTCACCGCGCTCACCAGCAGCATCGCCGGGCGCATACCGCCGACCGTCATCAGTGAGGGGTCGATGCGCGAGGGCAGCCAGGTCAGCAGGGCTATCTGGATCCAGCCGAGCGGCGGGTGGTCGTACCAGTAGGTGTAGTGGGCGAGCCCGTGGCCGTTCTGCACGGCCCAGGCCTGGGCGAGGTAGGTGCCCTCGTCGTCGCTGAGGGTCGGGTAGTCGGCGATGTTCCAGCCCTGCACCGTCAGGATCGCCGCGAGGAGCACCCCGCACAGCACCAGATCCGGCCGTGAGCTGCGGAAACGGAACACCGGAGGGGAGCCGGGGACGGATTCGGGGACAGGTGTGTCCTGCGCGGGGACCTTTGTGCCGGTCGCCGCGGGAAGAGTGGAGGTCACGCGGGAACGTCCTCTCGGGTCTCGCGGATCACGGCGGCCGTGTGCAGATGCGCGCCGACGTGGCTGGTCAGCTCCCAGTCGTTGCGGCCGCGCTGCTCGCGCCAGACGGCGCGGACCGCGGCGCCCGCGAGGAGCACCTGGTAGAAGGGACCGCCCACGATGAGCTTCACGTAGTGGACGAAGCGGACGCGCAGCCCGTACTGCTTGCCGAAGTCGTGCAGCCCGACCACCTCGAAGACGAAGGTGACCGCCGCGGTGACGAGCGGCAGGAAGGTGAGGAAGGCGATGCCGACCGGCACGTCCAGGAAGAGGGCCACGCCCGCGTTGAGCGGGATGATGACACCGGAGAAGGCCTGCAGGAACGGCGTCATCAGGGTGTACCGGGCGAGCATCCGCTGCCCGAGGCCGGGGAGCTGCTTCCAGTCCTTCTTGCGGTACACCTGGAGGAAGCCCTGGTTCCAGCGGGTGCGCTGCTTGAGCAGCGACATCAGCGAGCCGGGGGTCTCCTCCCGGGTCACCATGTCGGAGTCGTAGGCGACGACGACCTTCTTGCCGACGCTGGACAGCCGCACCCCCAGGTCGCAGTCCTCCGCCAGGCAGTCGGGGTCCCAGCCGTCGGCCTCCCTGAGCACGTCCGTGCGCACGAAGACGGTGTTGCCGCCGAGCGGGATGAACCCCTTCTGCGCGTGCAGGTGCAGCCGGGAGCGGAACCAGAAGAAATACTCCAGGCAGTTGCGCAGGCTGTACCAGCTGGAGTGGAAGTTGATCAGCTGCACCCCGCCCTGGACGACGTCGGCGCCCGTGGTGCGGAACGCGTGGTCGACATGGGCGAGCAGCTCCGGATGGACCTGGTCCTCGGCGTCGAAGACCCCGACGACATCGCCGCGGCAGTGCGGCAGCGCCGTGTTCATGGCCTTCGGCTTGTTCTTCTTCTCGTGGTGGTCGACGACGACGCGGACGCGCCCGTCGCGGGCCGCGGCCTTCCTGGCGACCTCGGTGGTCTCCGGGTCGTCGTGCCCCACGATCACGATGATCTCGAAGTCGGTGTGGCTGGACTCCAGCAGCCGCTGGATGGTGTGGTCGAGCACGGCCTGTTCGTGTCTCGCGGGCAGCAGCAGCGAGAACGACAGATGCTCGGCACCGTCCGGGCTGCCGAACCGGGTGGAGGCCAGTACCTCGGGCGTGCGCCACGCGTGCATCTGCCACCACAGGGTGAAGGCCGCCATCCAGAACAGTGCCAGCGATACGGCAGCGATTAAGACAGACGTCAGCAAGGAAAAGATCCCCCCAGATCCCCAGAACCCCCCTGTCGCGACAGCGAGTCACTCCTGTCGCTTCACCGTGGAGAGAGTAGGTGGGAATTGTGAAGTCCGGGAGCTCTTCCGATAAATAGCGTGTTTCGTAACGGTCGCCCGTCTACAGGGATCTACCCGGAGCACACGCCCGTTCCCGACGTCTGGAACAACGCGTTTCCCTGCGGCGTCTCAGCCGCTCAGCGCCCTGCGGAGACGCTCGGGATCCGTGGTCGGCGCATCACATGTGAAATTGCGGCAGACGTATGCCGTGGGTTCACCATTGGCTGGAACTCGGTCGGCAAGGAGCGGGAACTCATCACTCTCCGGAGTTCCCACGGCCACGACCGCGCCCGGAGCGGTGCCCAGGAGCGCCGTGCGGTGCAGGGTCCTGGTCGCCGGGTCGTCGAGGGACGGGCCGACGATCGCGACCTCGCGCGGCCCGTCGAGGAGCGCCTCCGCGACGGCGAGCCCCCAGCCGATGAACCGGGGCACCCGCGGGCCGAGCGCCTTGACGACACCCAACGCCCGCTCCGCCGCGGTGCGGTGGGGTTCGGCGCCGGTCTGGGCGGCGTACGCCAGCAGGGCGCCGGCGGCGGCGGTCCAGCCGGACGGGGCGGCGTTGTCGGTGGGGTCCTGGGGGCGGCGGATGAGCTTCTCGGCGTCGGCGGCGGTGTCGTACAGCGCCCCGCTCTCGTCGGTGAACCGGGTCAGCACCTGGCCGAGCAGAAGCCCGGCGAACTCCAGCCAGACGCCCTCGCCGGTGACGGAGGCCAGGGCGAGGAAGCCCTCGGCGACATCGGCGTAGTCCTCCAGCACGCCCGCGTTGGCGCCCGCCCGGCCGTCCTTCGAGGTACGGGCGAGCCGCGCCTGCTCGTCCATGTGCAGCCGTACCAGGAGGTCGCCCGCACCGATCGCGGCGTCCACGAGATCGGGGCGGTCGAAGTACGCGCCGGTCTCCGCGAGGGCGGCGACGGCGAGGCCGTTCCAGGCGGCGACCACCTTGTCGTCCCGGCCCGGGGCCGGGCGTCCGGCCCTCGCCTCGAAGAGGCGGCGCCTGATCGACTCGACCCTGTCCGCGTCGAAGACACCCTCGCTCCGGGGGAGCTGGAGCACCGAAGCACCCTGCTCGAAGGTGCCCTCGTCCGTCACGCCGAAGTACTGGGCCGCGAGCTCGGCGTCCTGCGGGCCGAGGACCTCGGCGAGCTGTGCGGGCGTCCACACGTAGTAGGCACCCTCGACGTGCCGGCCCGTACCGTCGTCGCTGTCGGCGTCGAGTGCGGAGGCGAAGCCGCCCTCGGCGGTGCGCAGTTCGCGCACCATGAAGTCGGCGGTCTCCAGGGCCACCCGGCGGGCGAGTGCGGATCCGGTGGCACGCCACAGGTGCGCGTACACACGGCACAGCAGGGCGTTGTCGTAGAGCATCTTCTCGAAGTGCGGCACCACCCAGTCGCGGTCCACGGAGTAGCGGGCGAAGCCGCCGCCCAGCTGGTCGTAGAGGCCACCGCGCGCCATGCGCTCGCAGGTGTCCCGCGCCATCTGCAGGGCACCCTCGGAGCCGGTGCGGGCGTGGTGGCGCAGCAGGAACTCGAGGACCATGGACGGCGGGAACTTGGGGGCGCCGCCGAAGCCGCCGCGCTGCGGGTCGTACTCACGGGTGAGGCCGAGCAGGGCCTGGGCGAGCTCCTCCTCGCCGGGGGTGCGGGTGTCGCCGTACGGGAACTCGCGCCCGGCGAGGTCCCGCACGATCTTCCCGGCGACCTCGGTCACCTCCTCCCGGCGGTCGGCCCACGCCTGGTGGACGCCCTGGAGGACCTGCCGGAAGGAGGGCATCCCATGGCGGGGGTCGGGCGGGAAGTAGGTGCCGAAGTAGAACGGCTCGGCGTCCGGGGTGAGGAAGACGGTCATGGGCCAGCCGCCCTGGCCGGTGGCCGCCTGGACCGCCTCCATGTAGACGGCGTCTACGTCGGGGCGTTCCTCGCGGTCGACCTTGACGCTGACGAAGCGCTCGTTGAGGTAGGCGGCGGTCTGCGGGTCCTCGAAGGACTCGTGCGCCATGACATGGCACCAGTGGCAGCTGCTGTAGCCGACACTCAGCAGGACGGGCACGTTCCGCTTGCGCGCCTCGTCGAAGGCCTCCGCCGACCAGGGCCACCAGTCGACGGGGTTGTCTGCGTGCTGGAGCAGGTACGGGGACGTCTCATGGGCCAGTCGGTTCACTCCCCCACTCTCCCACGGCGCCGGTCACCACGGAGGACCGCGGAACGGCCGGGCGCGCCCCACCGCGGGGCGTGCCGGAGCGGCCCGGCGGTGCCGGCCGGCCGAGACCGTCCACGACACCGCGGGCCGGGGGAAGCGAAGGCCGGATCAGCCCCGCCGGGCCTTGGGCGCGCCCTGGTCCTTGCGCGCGGCTGCTTCGCCGGAGGCGTCGGTCTCCTCGAAGTCCACCTTGCGCATGTGCTTGTTCATCGACTTCATCAGACCCCACACGGCCAGCGCCATCACCGCGAACACGATGAAGCCGAGGACGCCGGGGGTGACCTTGTTCTGGTCCACCTCGGCGAGGGGGATCAGATGCGTCACTGCCAGGCTCACGCTTGCGCTCATGACAGGCATTGTCCCTCAGGGACGGCGGACGCCCGCAAAGAGGTCGTCCTCCGGCAGGGAGGTGTCCACGAGCGACTTCGCCAGCTCGTACTCCTCCGTCGGCCAGACCTCCTTCTGCAGCTCCATCGGGACGCGGAACCAGCCGCCGTCGGGGTCGATCTGCGTGGCGTGCGCGATCAGCGCCTTGTCGCGGATCTCGAAGAAGTCCGCGCACGGGACATGGGTGGTCAGGGTGCGCTCGACGCGCTCGAACTCGTCCCACCGCTTCAGCCAGTCGCCGTAGGGCGACTCCAGGCCGCGCTCGAGCATCGCCTTGTGGAGCGCCTCGGTGCGCGGGCGGTTGAAGCCCTGGTTGTAGTAGAGCTTCAGCGGCTGCCACGCCGGGCCGAACTCCGCCTCCGGGTACTTCTCGGTGTCCGCCGCGCCCTCGAACGCCACCATCGAGATCTTGTGGGTCATGATGTGGTCGGGGTGCGGGTAGCCGCCGTTCTCGTCGTAGGTGGTGATCACCTGCGGGCGGAAGGCGCGGATCTTGCGGACGAGCTCTCCGGCCGCCTTGTCGACGTCCTCCAGGGCGAAGCACCCCTCGGGCAGCGGGGGCAGCGGGTCGCCCTCCGGCAGGCCGGAGTCGATGAAGCCGAGCCACTCCTGCCGGACGCCCAGGATCTCCCGGGCCTCGTCCATCTCCTTCTTGCGTACTTCGTGGATGTGCTCCTCGATGTATGTGTCGCCCTGGAGCTTCGGGTTGAGGATGGAGCCGCGTTCCCCGCCCGTGCAGGTCACCACCAGCACGTCCACCCCCTCGGACACGTACTTCGCCATGGTGGCCGCGCCCTTGCTCGACTCGTCGTCGGGGTGGGCGTGCACGGCCATCAGTCGCAGTTGGTCAGTCAAGACTCGATCCTCAGTAAGTCGGCAAGTCGGCGCCCGGTGTGAAACGACGCGACGGGCGGCTTCTATAGTGACCGAACCGGGGCGCGAATAATTCCGGGTCCGGTCCCGGAGGGCCCCCTTCCGGGACGTTCGTCCCGTTCCTGCCGAGAGGACGGTCATGAGCACGGCGAGCACGCGGCTGCCCGAGGGCCGTTACGGCCGCTCCGCGGACGAGCGCGCCGACCGCACCCTCAAGATCGTCGGCAGTGTGCTGGGCGCGCTGCTGCTCGCGATCGTCGGCTGGTTCGCGTACCACTACGTGGCCCAGAACAAGATCGGCGCCGAGGTCATCACCTTCGAGGCCGCGCACGACTCGGTCAGGATCCATCTCGAGGTCCGCAAGGACGCGGACACGGCCGGTTACTGCACCCTGCGCTCCCAGTCGGCGGACGGTACCGAGGTGGGCCGCGCGGACTTCCGGTTCGGCGGACACGCCACGCGCATCGACAAGGTGGTCACGCTCCGTACCACGGCCCAGGGCAGCACGGCGGAGCTGCTCGGCTGCCACGCCGACTGACTCGTCCCGTGTCACATGGCCGCTGACCTGGGTCGACGTAATTCTGATGGCTTATGTCCTCCCCCTTTCGCCGCTGAATTGTTAGGCTCGTGGTTTCGCCCACCCGTGAAGGAACATTCTTCTGGGTAGGGCGATGCTTTGTATTCCCAGTACCGACGAGGAGCACCTGTGACCCAGACCAGCGAGAACGTCACCTGGCTGACCCAGGAGGCGTACAACCAGCTCAAGGCCGAGCTGGAGTACCTTTCTGGTCCCGCGCGCACGGAGATCGCCGCCAAGATCGCCGCCGCGCGCGAGGAGGGGGACCTGCGTGAGAACGGCGGGTACCACGCGGCCAAGGAGGAGCAGGGCAAGCAGGAGCTCCGTGTGCGCCAGCTGACCCAGCTCCTGGAGAACGCCAAGGTCGGCGAGGCCCCGGCGGCCGACGGTGCTGTGGCGCCGGGCATGGTCGTCACGATCGCCTTCGACGGCGACGAGGACGACACCCTGACCTTCCTGCTGGCGTCCCGCGAGTACGCGAGCTCCGACATCGAGACCTACTCGCCGCAGTCCCCGCTGGGGACGGGCGTGAACGGCAAGAAGGTCGGCGAGGACGCCGAGTACGAGCTGCCGAACGGCAAGAAGGCCACGGTGAAGATCCTGAAGGCCGAGCCGTACTCCGGCTGAGAAGCGGGACATGACGAGACCCCGGCCCCGTGGGGGCGCCGGGGTCTCGTCACGCGGCGGGCGGCCGGGGCCGGACGACCGGGATCGTCCGCCTCACCGCCTGCACTCGAGGAAGACTCCGCCGCTGCTCTTCACATCACTGTGGCCGTTCGGCCTCTTCCCGATCACCCAGGTCTTGAACGATCCGTACGTGGGGCATTTGACGGACGTGACCACGCTCCCCACGGAGCCGGGCGAGACATTGACGCAGTTGTTCTTGAGCTCGACCCAGCCCTCGAACGTCTCACCCAGGAGGGAGACGCAGACCCTCTTGTAGCCCGCGTAGTGGGCGCTGGCGACGACCTCGTGCGCATAGATCTTCGGCGTCCACGCGTCCAGCTCGTACGCCTGGGTCGCGGCCATCGCCTGGGGCGCTCCGCCGATCATCGCCACCGCCGCGACCGCCGCGGCGACAGCACCCATCCGTCGCTTGTGCTTGAGCATCGATCCCCCGTTTCACATCGGTGCCGGAGGCACCTCCGAGCCCCCGGGGTTGCTCGGGCATCATCCATGCCATGGAGCCCGCGCCGACATCCCCCGCCCAGGGGGTCTTCCTCCGGGCCCCTGCAGGGCCGGGCGGCCGTCCTCCGGGCGTCCGGAGGATCCATTCACCGAATCATCACCTGGCGTTCGAGGGCCACCCCCTACAGTCGTGATCCGGATGCACGCCTGACCCGCGTGCGTTGGTGACTGCGCGGCAGCCGGCGCAGCGCCTTTCCAACCAGGGGGATACGCGTGATGAACATCGGCCTTGTTGACCGCAGCCCACAAGAGAGCACGAAGCTCCGGAGCGTTCCGGGAGCCGTCGCCGTGCGCGCCTGCGCATCGTGCGAGTGCCCGGCACGGACCGAGGCCCGGGCTGTGCTGGGTGCCCTCTCGGCGCGGGAGCTGGAGGTGCTCGCGCTCGCCGGTGACGGCCTCTCCAACCCGGAGATAGCGCAGATCCTCACCATCAGTCCCGAGACGGCCAAGGACCATCTGCACAGCATCTACCGCAAGCTCGGTGTGCGCAGCCGTCTGCAGGCCGCCAAGATCGCCTGGCAGGCGGGCATCACCAGTGGCCGGCCGTCCGGCACCCGATGACCGGGCGGGGAGACCGGCGAGTCTCGGGGTGGCTCAGTCGATGACCGTGTAGCCGGCGTCGCGCAGGGCGTGACCGACCTCGGCGCAGTGCGCGGGACCCTTCGTCTCCAGGTGCAGCTCCACCTCCGCCTCCGTCAGCCCGAGCCGTGGGTCGGTCCGTACGTGGCTCACATCGAGGACGTTGGCGTCCGCCGCCGACAGCACCCCGAGCAGCGAGGCCAGAACCCCCGGCCGGTCGGTCAGACGCAGCCGGACGGCCAGGTAGCGGCCCTGCGCGGCCATGCCGTGCCGCAGGATGCGCTGCATCAGCACGGGGTCGACGTTCCCGCCGGACAGCACCGCGACCACCGGGCCCTCGAAGCCGTCCGGCTCACTCATCAGCGCCGCCACAGGGCTCGCGCCGGCCGGCTCGACGACCAGCTTGGCCCGCTCCAGGCAGAGCAGCAGCGCGGCGGACAGCGCGTCCTCGGACACCGTACGGACCTCGTCGACCAGGTCGCGGACGATCCGGAACGGCACATCGCCGGGCCGGCCCACCATGATGCCGTCGGCCATGGTGGCCGGGTTCCCCACCGACACCGGGCGTCCGGCCGCCAGCGAAGGCGGATACGCGGCCGCGCCCTTCGCCTGCACGCCCACCACCCGCACGTCCGGACGCAGCGCCTTCACCGCGGTCGCGATGCCCGCGATCAGTCCACCGCCGCCGACGCCGACGACGATCGTGCGCACCTCGGGGCACTGCTCCAGGATCTCGAGCCCGACCGTGCCCTGGCCCGCGACGATGTCGGGGTGGTCGAAGGGGTGGATGAACACCGCGCCGGTCTCGCACGCGTACTCCTGCGCCGCGGCCAGGGTCTCGTCCACCACCTGGCCGTGCAGCCGTACGTCCGCGCCGTACTCGCGCGTCGCGCTGATCTTCGGCAGTGCGGCGCCCTTCGGCATGAACACCGTGGAATGCACACCGAGCAGCGAGGACGCGAGGGCGACCCCCTGCGCGTGGTTGCCGGCGCTCGCGGCGACCACGCCCGCCGCCCGCTCCTCGGGCAGCAGCCCCGCGATCCGCACATAGGCGCCGCGCAGCTTGAACGACCCCGTCCGCTGGAGGTTCTCGCACTTGAGGTGCACCGGCGCGCCGACCAGCCGGGACAGATGCCTGCTGCCCTCCATGGCGGTGACACGAGCCACCCCCGAGAGCATCTTCTGGGCGCCGCGGACGTCGTCCAGCGTCACCGTCGGCAAGGGATCGGCCGTGCTGTAGCTCATGACCACCAGTCTCGCAGCTCGCCCCCGCCGGCAGCGGGTGTGACCAAGCCCCGGGACGGGTTTCCTCAGCGCAGGTACGGCCCGCGCCCGGGCCGCGTACCCTGTCCCCCAACCCAGCTCCCCACGCATGAAGTGAGCCCCCGGCCATGCCCACAACACCTGATATGTCGATGGACATGACGATCGTCGGTGACCCCGGTCTCCTGGACACGCTGCAGCACGAGGTCGCGGTGTTCGCACGCCGTGCCGAACAGACGCGGCTCGGCGGGGTCGGGCAGGTGCGCAACTCCATGGACCGCGCCGCGTACCTGCTGCTCAACCGCCTCGACAAGGAGGGGCCGATGGGCGTCAAGGCGCTCGCGGCGAGCATGGGCATCGACTCCTCGACGGTCACCCGGCAGGTCGCCCCGCTGGTCGACACCGGTCTCGTCAAGCGCACCTCGCATCCGGAGGACGGTCGCGCGGTGGTGCTCCAGCTCTCCCCGCGCGGGCTGTCCCGCCTGGAGGAAGTACGGTGCTCCAGGCGCCAGTTGATGGCCGAACTGACGCACGACTGGACGCCGCAGGAGCGCGAGTCGTTCTGCGCCCTCCTCACGCGGTTCAACGTCGCCCTCTCCGCCCGGCAGGCCGCCCAGGCAGGCCCGGTGGCGGAGTCGCAGCCGGCCTCCTGAGCCCCCGGGGCGCGCCGTTCGTGCTCACGACGGCACACGCGCGCGTACCGATGCGCCCCGGCTCTTGACCCGAAGGCGTGACCGGTTTCATATGAGACCGGGTCCTGTCGTACGCGGTACCGCGCGCCGTTCACGCCCCCTGGTCGTGGGTGCGCGACCGCCGCCGCGCGCCGGGTCCCGTTCCCTCAGGGTCGCCCTCAGGCGGGAGGTGCGGTGCGAGAACGGCATGAGGCCCACGGCGCCCGCCGGGCCCGCGAGTTCGAGGCGTTCGTCGCGGGCGCGGCCGGGCGGCTGCTGCACACCGCCACCCTGCTGACCGCCGAGGCCCCGGACGACAACCCACGCGCGCGGCGCCTGCTGACCCTTGCCCTCGCCGAGACCTACACCTCCTGGGACGGGCTGCGCGGCGAGGACCCCTACGACCGGGCCCGTCGCGGGCTGGCCACCCGCTTCGCGCACAGTGCGTGGCACCGGTACGGGCTGCTCGGACGGCACCGGCCGCACTCGGGGAGCGCCCTCGCGGGCCTGACACCCCAGCAGCGCCTGATCATCGTCCTCAGGCTCTACGAGGGTGTCGCCGAGGAACAGACGGCGGCACTGCTGGGCCTGCCCGCCCAGCGCGTCCAGGCGATCTGCGCCCGGGCGACGGCGACACTGCTGCACCCGCCGCAGGACCCGGCACCGGCGGCGCTGGAGGCCGAGGTGGCTCCGTCGTGAGGCACACGGCGGCAGGGACGGACCGGAGGGTGTCGATGAACCTGCCCCAGCGGGAGGCCGCCGTGCGGCGGCTGCTGGAACGCACGCCGCCCCCGGTGCCGCCCGGCCTCCATGCGGAGGTGGTCCGGCGCGGCAGCCGCATGCTGCGCCGCCGGGCCCTGGCACGCCGCCTGCTGTGGCTGGCGCTGCTCGCCGCCGCCGTCGCCTTCGCGGTCTGGGCGGCGATGGCCCGCCCCTGGGTGGAGCCGCCCTCGACGACGACTCCACCGATCAGCGACTGGTGAGACCAGGCCGCTCCACCTAGCCGAGGGCCTGCTGGAGGTCCTCGAGGAGGTCGTCGACGTTCTCGATGCCCACGGACAGGCGGACCAGGTCGGCCGGCACCTCCAGGGCCGAGCCGGCCGCGGACGCGTGCGTCATGCGCCCCGGGTGCTCGATCAGCGACTCGACGCCACCGAGGGACTCGCCGAGCGTGAAGACCTGGGCCCGGTTGCAGACCTCTACGGCCGCCTCCTCGCCGCCCTCGACCCGGAAGGAGACCATGCCGCCGAACGCCTTCATCTGCTTCGCGGCCACCTCGTGACCGGGGTGCTCCGGCAGGCCCGGGTAGAGCACACCGGTCACGCGCGCGTGCCGGGTGAGCATGTCGGCGATCTTCGTCGCGTTCTCGCTGTGCCGGTCCATGCGGACCGCCAGCGTCTTGGTGCCGCGCAGCACCAGCCAGGAGTCGAAGGGGCCGGCGACCGCGCCCATCGCGTTCTGGTGGTAGGCCAGCTCCTCGCCCAGTTCCTGGTCCTGCACGATCAGCGCACCGCCGACGACGTCGGAGTGGCCGCCCATGTACTTGGTCAGCGAGTGCACGACGACGTCCGCGCCGAGCGACAGCGGCTGCTGCAGGTAGGGGGTCGCGAACGTGTTGTCGACGACCAGCCGGGCGCCCGCGTCACGGGCGATCTGGGCGACGGCGGTGATGTCGGTGATGCCGAGCAGCGGGTTGGAGGGGGTCTCCACCCACACGGCCTTGGTCTTCGGGGTGAGGGCGGCTCGTACGGCGGACGGATCGCTGGTGTCGGCGACCGACCATTCCACGCCCCAGCGGGAGACCACCTTGGCGAAGAGGCGGAAGGTGCCGCCGTACGCGTCGTTCGGGATGACCACGTGGTCGCCGGGGCGGAGCAGCGTACGCAACAGGCAGTCCTCGGCCGCCAGTCCGGACGCGAACGCGAGGCCGCGGCGGCCGCCCTCCAGGGCGGCGAGGTTCTCCTCCAGGGCGGTCCTGGTGGGGTTGGCGCTGCGGCTGTACTCGTAGCCGCCGCGCAGGCCGCCGACACCGTCCTGCTTGTAGGTGGAGACCTGGTAGATCGGCGGGACGACCGCACCGGTGAGGGGGTCGGCGGTGTTCCCCGCGTGGATCGCGCGGGTCTCGAAGTGTTCGCTGATGTGCCTGTCACTCATGTGCACCGAGGGTAGTGCGCCCGCCGCCTGGATGAGGGACCGCACGGCCGAAGGCCGTTTTCCACAGGTTCGGCGACCGGGTTGGCACGGTGTCGGCCCCGTCTGGTTCGCTTGAGTCATGGTGATTCTCTGGGTCCTGATGGCGCTGGCCCTCTTCAGCATGGTTCTGCTGCCCGTTCTCATGCGCAGGCGCTCGGGTATCCAGCAGGTCGCGCCCGGCGACCCTGACGCCGCGGACCCGGCGAACTACGGCTTTGCGCGCCAGGAGGAGCTGGACGTCCGGATGCCCGGCCCGGACCAGGATCTGCTGGACGTCCTGGACGTGGTGCAGCGCACTCAGGACTACCGGGCGGCCGCGCAGCTCCTGGCCGGCACGGAGACGGAGGGCGAGACACGCTGGCAGCGTGTGCAGGCCTTCGCGGGAGCCGCGTCCCTGGAGCTCCGGCAGCGGCCCGGCGGGGTGAGCGAGACGCCGGGCGGCCAGTGGCTGCGGGTGTGGCGCGCCGAGGCCCCGAAGGACCCCGGCGGCGCGGCGGTGCACGCGGAGTTCCTGGTGCAGCAGGCGTGGCGCACCTCGACACCGGGGACGGACGAGTTCCGGATCATCATGGAGGAGGCGAGATCGGCGTGCGCGGAGGCGGCGCTGCTGGCCCCCGGTGACCCCGTCCCGTACATCGTCGAGCTGTCGGTCGCCCGCGGGCTGGCCTACCCGCAGCCGGAGTTCGAGCAGCTCTGGCTGAGGATCCTGGACCGCGCGCCCGCCCACATGGGAGCGCACCTGGCGGCCCTGCACTACTGGTGCGAGAAGTGGCACGGCTCACGGGAGCTGGCGTACTCCTTCGCGGAGGCGGCCGCGGCGCGTGCACCCCAGGGTTCACTGCTGGCGGCGATGCCGCTCTTCGCGGTCTTCGAGCACCTGCCCGAGGTGAACCTGGTCAGCAGCTTCTACCGGAGCGAGGTCGTGACGAAGGCGGTCCACGGCGCGCTCTACGCGCTCCAGTCGGCCCGCCCCGACGACCCGATGCTCGCGCACGTCCGCCACCTCCTGGTGTTCTTCCTCGTCCGCGGCGAACGCTGGGCGGAGGCGATGGCCCAGCTGGTCCACGTGGACGGCCACGTGGGCGCGCTCCCCTGGACGCTGACCGCCGACCCGGCCGCGGACTACGCGGTGTACCGCGCCCTGGCGGTTGCGGGGTACGAGGCCAACGGGGGAAGCCCGGCGACGCTGCCGCACTGAGGCCGGGCCCGGAATTCCCGGGTCGACGCGCACGTTGAGGTACACGGATCCCACCCCCGTGACCCAGTGGAGACCGCATGTTCCTGCACAGCCGTACGCCCCAGCTGCCGACCCCCGAGCAGGCCCTGCGCGGTCGCCCGGAGCCGGCCTTCGCGGTCCCCGAGCGGCACACGGTGCTGGGCACCCCGCTCCTCGGCCCCTACCCGGAGGGGCTGGAGATCGCCGACTTCGGCCTGGGCTGTTTCTGGGGCGCCGAGCGCAAGTTCTGGCAGCTGCCCTCGGGCGTCCACACCACGCTGGTCGGCTACCAGGGCGGTTACACCCAGAACCCGACCTACGAGGAGGTCTGCTCGGGCCTGACGGGCCACACGGAGGCGGTCCGCGTGGTCTACGACCCGAACAAGATCTCCTACAACCGACTGCTCCAGGTCTTCTGGGAGTCCCACAACCCCACGCAGGGCTTCCGCCAGGGCAACGACGTCGGCACGCAGTACCGCTCGGCGATCTACACCCACTCCCCCGCCCAGCAGGCCGCCGCCGAGGCCTCCCGCGAGGCCTACCAGAAGGTCCTCACGGCCTCCGGCTACGGCACCATCACCACGGAACTGCTCCCGGCACAGGGCCGCGACTTCTACCCGGCCGAGGCATATCACCAGCAATACCTGGACAAGAACCCGGCGGGCTACTGCGGGCTCGGTGGGACGGGGGTCCTGCTGGGTGACCCGTTCGAGACGAACTGGGGGGCCTCGTGCCCGACGGGGCTCACTCCGGCCCCGACGGTTGACTGACCGCCGGCATTCGTCGTTCGCCTGCTGACCGGGCGGGCCGCAGATGGCCACGGCGGGTGCCGGAGCCCTCAGGGCCCTGGCACCCGCCGTGGTTCAGCCGGATCGGTCCGCGTCAGCGTTCACGGCGGCTCATGCGCTCCCGTGGTGCACGTAGGCGCGGTTCACGGTCTGCTGGACGCTGTCGCCCGCGGCGTCCGTGGCGGTGACCCGCAGGGTCACATACGCGTCGCCGTGCACGCTCGACGGCCGCTCCACGGTGGCGGTGAACCGCCCGTCGCCGCCGCGCTGCGCCGTGCGCGCGGTGGTCCAGCTCCTCCCGTCGTCGTACGACGCCTCGACCTTGAGCGTCACCCCGCGCGGGGCTGCCATGCCGTCCTGCATGCGGACGGTCACACCGAGGTCGTGTGTGCGCACCGGGCCCACCGCATTCTGCGCGTCGACCGGTACGGCGTAGTCGAGCTGGAGCAGCGGCAGCAGGGTCGCGCCGGCCGCGGTGTTCGAGCGGAAGGTCCACGACGTGTGCGTGCCGGTGCCGAAGTGCCAGTCGTCCGAGACGCGGGCGGTCGTCAGGTCCAGCCGGTATGCGGCGTCTCCGGCGGGCACCTCGAAGTTGCCCCATGCGCCGTTGCCGGACGTGGCGATCTGCTCCTTGTTCCGGTACAGCGCCATCGTGGACGTGTCGTTCACGAAGGCCGCGCCGACGCCGCCGCCGATTCCGCCGAAGGGGTCGCTCTCCGCGAACGACCAGTGGCCGGTGCCGGAGTCGTCGAAGTCCGGAACGTGCAGCGACAGGGTGTCGCCGTTGCGCACCGACGGCAGGGGCTCATCACGCGGGATCGACGGGCGGACCACTGCTCCGAACCACCGCTCCGTGGCGCGCCGGCCGGGCTGGTAGGTGTGCGGGGCGTCGTGCATGCCGGCCATCAACGGAAAGTCGACGTTGTCGACGATGTTGTGGTGCACGACGTGCTGCCACAGCGTGTCTCCGGCGCTCACGTACTCGACGCGTTCCTGGCCGACCGGAACGTAGCGGCTGTACTGGTTCCATGCGGTGTCCTGGAACGGCCTCCATGCGAAACGCTGCTCGCTCGCCCAGGCCGAGGCACCGGTGCGGGTGTACGTGCTGTGGACCTCCCCGCTGTTTCGATCGGAGACGGTGTAGACCACCTGCTTGGGGATGGAGCCCTTCGAGACCTGCATCACGTCGTACAGATACGGGCTGTTCACCGTGCCGGAGAACTCCACCGTCGTGGTGCCCTTCTTCACGCTCTCCAGCAGAGCCGTCCCGTTCTTCCAGGAGGTCTGCATGGTGGGCAGCGCCATCCGGTCACCGTTCGGCTGCCATCGGGTCCAGTCGGAGAAGCCCTCGGGCTGCACGACCAGGAGCGCCTTGGCCCCCGCGGCCGCCGCGGCCCGCGGGAGGGCCCATCGGTCGTACCAGGCGGAGTTGTCGTCCCGTACGACGGCCAGCTTGCCGCGCGCCGCGCGGAAGTCGGGCGCCACCGCCATGCCGGCGGCCACGGCGGTCAGCCGCGCACCCCGATCCCCGAAGACCGGGGAGGTCACCTGGTAGTACGGGGTGAACTCCTGTGAGCCGCCCGAGACCTTGGCCCGCAGTTGCGGAGCCGTCATCTGCCAGCGTGAGGAGAACTCGAAGGCACCGTCGGTGACCGGAGCGGTGGGGCTGACATAGAGCCGCTTGACGGTATCGAAGAACAGGGCGCCCTGAAGCAGTCCGTGACCGTCGATCTGGCGGTGGAACGTGGTGCTGAGGACGCCGTGCTGCTCGGCGGGACGAGGCGTGCGGATCTTCACCTCGGAGACATCGGCGGCATTCAGCGTCACCGTCATGTCCTTGGTGACCTTCACCTCGGGGTCGACGATCTCCCCGGCCTCTTCGCCGTCATCGGTCCGGTCGTAGAAACCGGAGCTGAGGTAGTAAGTGCCCTCTTCGACGACGGCGACTCCCGCGTCGCGGTCGGTGTAGTTCACGAACCCGTCGGGGCCCCAGATGGTCGGCAGTGAGCCGGGCACGATCCGGCCGTCGCGGTCGCGGTAGACCACGGTGAGCCGGTGCTGGGGGGCGTGCACCACGAGGGAGACGGTGGTGTGGGCGAGCACGGTGCCGTCGGCGGACTTCGCGGTGATGTATCCGTAGAACTTGCCGCGGACGGCGTGCGTGGCGTCGGTGCGCAGCGGCACGTCGGCGGTGGCACCGGGAGCCAGTTGCACGGTGCCGGAGTCGGGGCTGACGACCCCGTCGGGGATGGCCCGGCCGGCCTCGGTGGCCAGGTCGACGGCCAGGGAGAGGGTGAGCGGGTGATCGCCGGTGTTGGTGTAGCGGAGGGTGGCGGTCTGCTGCTGCCCCTGGGTGCCACCGATGGTCAGCGGGGCGAGGGTGACGGAGCCGGTGGCGGTGACCGGGCCCATGGCCGCGGCCAGGTCGATGCGGCCGCCGCCCTGCTCGGTCACCTTGGTGCCGGGCACCGTGTGCGCCGTGCTGATCAGGGCGTCCTTGAGTTGCCTGGCGTTCCAGTCCGGGTGCTGCTGGGCCAGCAGCGCGGCGGCGCCGGCGACGTGCGGGGTGGCCATGGAGGTCCCGGACAGCGCGACGTAGTTGGCGTCGACCGGGTCGCCCAGCGTGGTGCCGGCCGCGCGGGCGGCGACGATGCCCACGCCGGGGGCGGTCACATCGGGCTTGACCGCGTCGTCGCCGAAGCGCGGGCCGCGGCTGGAGAAGGAGGCCAGGGAGTCGTCGCGGTCGACGGCGCCCACGGTGAGCGCGGCATCGGCTGCGCCGGGCGTGCCGACGGTCGACTGGCCCGGGCCCGAGTTGCCCGCCGCGATGACGAAGAGCGTGCCGGTGGAGGCGGTCAGGTTGTCGACGGCCTGGCTGAGGGGGTCGGTGCCGTCGGTCTGCTCGTCCGACCCGAGGCTCATGTTGACGACCTTGGCGTGCTCGGCGGTCGCCCACTCCATGCCGTCGATGATGCCCGACTCGGAGCCGTAGCCGTTGTCGTCCAGCACCTTGCCGATCAGCAGGTCGGCCTTGGGCGCGACACCGCGTCGGGTCCCGCCGGAAGCGGCGCCCGTGCCGCCGACGATCGAGGCGACGTGCGTGCCGTGGCCGAAGTGGTCGACGGTGTTCCCGCTGCCGGAGAAGTCCTCGGCTTCCGCGATCCGGCCGACCAGGTCGGGGTGACCGGCGTCGACGCCGGTGTCGAGCACGGCCACCTTGACGCCCTGGCCCTCGTAGCCGGCCTTCCATGCAGTGGGAGCGTTGATCTGGGCGGTGCTGCGGTCCAGCGCCGCCTTGACCTTGCCGTCCAGGGAGATCCGCGGGGTGACTGCGGCCCGGGCGGCGTCCGACGATCCGCCGGGATCCAGCGTCTTCCAGAACCTGCCCAGGTCGTCGTCGGCGACCCGCAAGGACCGCGCGTGGATGCTCTCCAGGCTGCGGGAGGGCGTTGCTGCCGCGTTGAGCGCCATCAGCCGGTCGGCCGTGGCCGCGGCGGTCTTCGCCGCCTGCGCGCCGGCCCTGGCCCCGCCGGGCGCGGACGCCGAGGAGACGATCAGCGGCAGTGCGGAGGCGTGGGCTTCGTCGTAGCCATCGGCGATCAGCTCCGTCACGTCGAACAGCCGCCGGTCCAGGGCACCGGCGGACACGAGTGCCTCGGCGTCGAAGGGAATCACCGTCAGCGCCTTGTCGTCCCCTTCCAGCGTCTTGAAGGGGATGTGCTCGCGCCCGGGTCCTGGCTGCACCGACGCGGCGCGCCGCCCGCCGGGCAGCGTCGTCACGGTCACCCGGTCACCGGTCACCAGCCGCACGGTCGCGGCGGCGGCCCCCGGTACGGCAGCGGGACGAGTGGCGGTCCCGGTAGCTGCCGTCTGCGCCGCATGCGCGGTCGGTGCAGCTCCGGCAATCAGCATCAATCCTGTTGATATCGCCGCCGTTAGGCGGATTCCAGACATCAGTGAGACACCTCTCGTACAGCTGGGAGCACAAGTTGTCCGAGAGCATCCGTTGATGAAGCTCGACGTGTCACCGGCCTCGGATGTCGCAACTGCGACATGTTCCAACTGCGACACGTGCCGCCTGCGCGCCGCCGTCACACGGTCGGCAGGACAGGGATTGTCATGAATCAGGGGCGTTTCTTCCCCGGAGGAGCCACCTGTTGAGTGCGTCGAAGGATCACCACATCACGTGCCACGACCGGGTGCCACTTGCCGGGACTGCTCCATGCGGCCAGGGCGTCGACGCCGAGAGCGACCGGGGATGGGCGTCCGAAGCCGGCTCGCGGCAGCGAGCACGGCTCCGTCCTGGGCGTCTGCCGGTGGGTGGTCGAGCGGACCACTGCCCGGCTGCACGGCTTCCGCCCGCTACGCGCGCGCTGGGAACGACGAGCGGGCATCCGCGGTTGCGTCACCCCGTGTAGACGCCGTCTTCGCCCGCGTCACGGGACCACTCGAAGAAGCTGGTGTTCCCCAGTTCCATGTTGACCACGAAGCTCTCCAGATGAGCGGTCGTGATCCTGAACGACGCGGCGGGCTCGCCCGGCGGGTTGTCGACGGCCAGGAGAGGGAAGTCACCCGCGGCAAGGGCCCGTTCGTCCGCGACCAGAAGAACCGGGTGATAGGGCCAGTCGTCCTCGTCACGGTCCACCAGGCTGCGCAGCTGCTCCCCGCTCAGCCCCTCGTACGCACGCTCGTCGACGGCCGTCACATCGATGCAGTCGCCCCCCTCGCCGCCCTTGCCGATGAAGCCGAGCAACGCCTGCCACGCGCCGGGTTCGGTGAAGCAGGTACGGACGAGCACGATCCCGCCGCTTCCGGCACGGATCTGCGGAGCGTCGACCTCCGGGCTGTAGGCAGAGCTGGTCGGGCCGGTGTACCCGGCGGCGGGAAGCCCGGGGTATCCGCTGCTCTTGTGGACCTCCTCAGGCCTGGCGGCGGCCTTCCAGACCTGCACCAGGTACGTTTCGGGCGCGGGGTTTGTCCTGCTCGGCCGGGGACGGCGCGGAAGCGCCGCGTCCTTCGCCCCTGCCCGGCCTCGCGCATGGACGCGGAGCCGGTAGGTCCCCGGGCCGTCGAAGGCCAGGTTGGTGGTGAGTGCCTTGTCGTAGCTGCCGATGAAGGCCTGCCCGCGGGCGAAGTCGGCCGAGACGTCGAGTACGTCGTCCCAATCCGCCGCGTCCAGAGCGGGAGGCTCCGGGCAGATCTGAACGGTCACGTGGCACCAGCCGCGTTCGAAGCCGGTCAGGATGGTGCCGAAGTCCTGGTGGAAGCCGACGATCCCGTTGGTGATGTCGGAGTGCTCGGGGAACGCCATGATCCCCTCACACTGAGGATCGATCTGCAGATCGTGGTCTTCCACGTAGAGGTCTGCGGTCTCAGTCGTCACGCCTGCTTCAACTCCGTCTCGTCGTCCCCGGATACGAGGCACGGGTGCCACCCCGGAGAGGGGCGGCACCCAGGCTACTGACGCGGTGTGACGTTCCTACTTGATACGTACGTAGTAGGCGTCATTGCCGAGAACGCGCTGGCTCTTGTAGAAGCCGCCGAGGCGGGCGCCGGCACTGCGGTTGTCGCTCGCGGATATCACGCGGATGCTGCCTCGGCGCGGGTTGCCGCCCTCCTTCGTCGCGGCGAAGGGGTACTCGTCGCAGTCCTTGCCGCTCGGCGCGTGGGTGCGCCCGCACATGGCCCGGCGGTGCTTGTCGATGGTCTTCTCGTCGGTGATGCGGTGCAGCGGCGTGGAGGCACCCGGGTGCCCCGTGATCGCCCTCTGCGCGTCGAGGATGTGCTTCGCGGACTCCTTCACCTTGGAGTCGGACCGGGACAGGCTGAAGACGGGCGCGTAGCCGGGGAAGACGCAGCCCGGGTTCTTCACCCGCTTGGTGTCGTCCCGCGACCAGAAGGTGTCGTCACAGCGGAACTTGGCGGACTTGTAGCCGCCCGTACCGATGGTGTAGCCGGGCTTGGTGAAGGTGAACCGGTAGGAGGCCGGGTTGCTGAGCTGCTTGTGCTTCTTCACGCTGGCCGAGTAGCTGACCGAGCCCTTGTGAGCCGGTCCCAGCCTGGATCCCTGCGGGAACTTCACGCTGGTCTTCACGCCCTTGCCGGCGCCGACCGAAACGCTGACGCTGATCCCGGAGGCATTGACGAGCCTGGCCTTGCCGACGGTGAAGCTCTCACCCCATTTCAGCTTGTTCGTCTTCAGCGTCATGGAGTGCTTGACCTCGAAGGTGGCGCTGCCGACCGGCCTGCCGTTGCGCAGCACATCCACGCGGGCGTTGACGTCCAGGCACATGCTGGTGCGGGTGATGGTGATGTAGCCGATCTTGCAGAGGACCCCGGCCGCGTCGACGTGAGCGGTCTTCACGGCGTCGACCTTCATCGCGCTGAGCGCGTTCACTGCGGCAGACGGCTGAGCGGTCGCGGGGTGGGCGGCCGTCAGTCCACCGACGAGCAGGGCCGCCCCGGTGACACCGAGCAGTCCGGTTTTCATCCGCGTACGCAGATTCATTCCGTTCTTCCTTCGCCTAGATGGTGCGGAACAGGAACGGGTCGCGGCACCACGGTGACCAGCGGGCGCCGGGCCCCCTCACAGGGGGAGGTGAGGACTAGACGTTGGCGAGAGACGCCACGAAGGAACGATTCGTCTTGACGACGACAGCCGCCGCGCCTTGCTCCTTGACGACCTTCTTCGCACCGAATGCCCTCACCTGGGGCTTGGCCGTCCAGGTGACCGAACCACGGGTGACGGCGCCCTTGGACGCGGCACGGGTCGGACCGGCGGTGATCGCGATGGCCGCGTTCACGTTCTTCAGGTGGGCCTTCGTTACGGCCTTCTTCGACCTGCCCTCGCCCTGGGTGGCGCCCTTGACCGTGATGGTCTCGGTGGTCACCGGGATGTCGAAGATCCGCTCCTGCACGGAGAAGCGCACCGTCAGCGTCCCGGCATCGTCCTTGGCGATACGGGCGGTGACGTCGGTGACGAATTCGACGTCCTCGTTGTACGGGTCGACGATGTGCAGCGACCGGCCGAAGCCGCCCTCGACCTGGTTGCGAAGCGCCTCGTAGACCTTCCGGTCCTCCAGGTGGCGCAGGAACTTCCGCTGCTGCGCCGGCGTCAGCTTGGCGAACTTCGCGGCCGTCTCACGGCCGCCCTTCGCCCAGTTCTTCTTCAGGTACGCCTTGTAGGAGCCGACGGTGAGGTGAGCGGGCTTCTGTGCGGCGGCCTGCACGCTCACCACGGTGTCGGTCCGGGCGGGCTGCGCCTGCGCGGCAGCCGGGGCCAGGACGGCGATACCGGCAGCGGTCGCGACAGCGGCGGCCATGCGCCCCATGGTGCGATTGCTCACAGTGTTCCCCTCGTTGCTTCCCTGTGGCCGTCAGGCAGCCTAGGAACTCGAACACTTGAGGGACATTGTCTCTTCAGGCAACGCACCAACAGACCCCTCACCTTTGGGCAACGTCCCACCCGGCTGGGGAAGTTGGGGAGGGTTAAAAGCGTGAGCGACGAGTTACGGACGGGTAGGTTGGTGTTCGGTCACAGCCAACCAGACCACGGGGGTCTGCTGGAACGCTGCGACCAGGAAGGGCCGACATGTCCAAACGGTCCGACGCCGGAGACACGACCTGCCCCTACCGGCGCACCGGGTACAGCCCCGAGCCCCGCGTCTGGCGGCTGGAGAGCCTGACCGCAAGAGAAAAAGAGGTTTTCCTGCTGCTGGGAACGGGGCAGGGCAACCGTGAGCTCGCACGGGAACTGGGGATCGCAGAACGCACGGTGAAGGCGCACATCGCAAACATCGTGGCAAAGCTGGGAGAGCGGACACGTACACAGGCCGCGATCGTCTCCGCCCTGGCCCACGGATCACTGTGCACCGACCCGATGTGCTCGCGGCGCCTCGGTCAAATCCCAAGACAGCGGCGCGCACCGTCTGTCGCGTGAGGCGGTGAACAACCACCTCCGCTGACACGACGCCCGGCCGACACGCCGGTTCCGGGCCGGTGCCACCGTGATCGCATCACCGGCCCGGAACCGGCACTGCCGCCCAGCTGCACCACGGCGAAGGCCTGCCCGCCGGCGGAGCCCGGCTTCCACGCGACGCCCTTCTCTCTCCGCCCAAGCCTCCGTCAGGTCCGACGAAGCCACGGGTTCCACGTGGCGATCAGCGGTTTCGTCTCGTTGGCCTTCGTTTCGGCAGCACGCTCTTCGCGCTGCTTCCCACTGCGCCGCCTGACGGGGATGGGGCGGAGTCCTGGCTGCTGAGCCGGCACAGCGTGCCTGTACAGCCCCGGCAGCATTCCAAGTGCGCCATACACATTGAGGAACACATGCGTTTCACCCACATACGCAAGCTACTGACGTCAGCCGGTGTGCTCGTTCTGGCGACCGCCACGCCCGCCACCGCGCACACCCCCCATCCGGTCGCCACCGCGCACGCATCGGTCACGGCCGCCGCTGCCACCCGCACCGCGCCGTCGGTGCCCTCCGCAGACGGTGCGGGCGCGGCCGGCCAGTGGACGAGTGAAGCGGCCGAGAGGTTCTGGACACCCCGGCGGATGGCCGCAGCCACGCCGGACTCCCCCCGCTCCGAGGCACCCGCCGGCTGGAAGCCCTCATCCCTGTCAGGCCTGGCTGCCGCCAAGAACGGCCACTACTTCGCGGGTGTCCCCACCGTGGGCACCTTCTTCCACTACGTCAGGGACCCCGCCACCGACAGACTGGTGGGGCGCTTCTGCTCGGCCGGCGTCGTCGACAGCCCGCAGGGCAACGTCATCCTGACCGCCGCTCACTGCTCGGGCGGCACCAAGGGCATGTTCGTGCCCCGCTACGACGGCGCGTCGAAGAAGCCGACCCCCTACGGCCGTTTCCCGGTGCAGAAGTGGGTTCGCGACTCCCGCTGGTACCGCGCGGGGAAGGAACCCACCCGGGACGCCTACTCCGACTTCGACTACGCCTTCGCCCGGGTCGGCACCAACAGCCACCGCCAGAGCGTGCAGAAGGCCGTCGGCGCCGCCCTCAAGCTCGGCCAGGTGGGCGGCCGCTACCACCAGACGGTGACCGTCGTCGGCTATCCGGGAAGCCACAACCCGAAGAACCGTCCGATCATCTGCCCCGGCGTCGCGACCCGGCAGCTTCCCGGCTACCGGCAGATGCGCATGGAGTGCGGCGGCTTCTACGGCGGCACCTCCGGAAGTCCGTGGATCACCGGCCTGAACAGCAGGACCGGCAGCGGAACCGTGATCGGCAACCTCGGCGGCTACTACGGCGGCGGCCTGGAGAACAACAGCGACCGCATCTCCTTCGCCGTCACGTACGACAAGCGGGCTCTCGAGATCTACGACGCCGCGAAGAACAACCGCGACCCGCGCCAGTACCCGCGCGGCTACAGCATGTACCCCACCGGCGGGGGCCTGTGGACCCACGCCAGGAAGATGGCCTCCGGTGACTACACCGGCGACGGCAGGACCGACATGATCGTGGTCTGGTCCGATGGCGAGGTCACCCTCTACATCGGCAACGGCCAGGGCGGATTCTCCGGCGAGAAGAGGATCACGAAGTCCTCCACCTGGAAGGACGCCATGGTCGTCACCGGCGGAGACTTCAGCGGCAACGACGCCTCCGACCTCATCGTGGTCTGGGTGGACGGCGAGGTCACCCTCTACACCGGCAGCGGCCACGGCGACTTCGCCAAGGAAACCCAGCTTCAAAAGCCCAACAAGACCTGGAGGAACGCCACCCAGATCACCGCCGGACGGTACAGCTCCAACAAGTGGACCGACGACGTCATGGTCCGCTGGGTCGACGGGGAAGTGTCCCTCTACACCGACGTCGACGGCCGCGGCTTCCTCCACGAGCACAAGCTCAAGGACCCCAACAAGACCTGGACGCACGCCACCATCCTTGCCGCCGGCAACTTCACCGGCGGCGCCAACTGGGACGTGATAGTGCGCTGGTCGGACGGCGAACTCTCCCTCTACCGCGACGCCGGCGCCTCCAGTGTCGGAACGGAGACCCAGCTGAAGTCCTCTAACAAGCTGTGGACCCACGCCTCCGTCATGACAGCCGGCTCCTACACCCAGGGGCAGCCCAACGACCTCCTCGTGCGCTGGTCGGACGGCGAGACCACCCTCTACACCGACACCACCACCACCCTCGGCCGTGAACACATGCTCGTCGCGCCCAAGGCCGGCTAACCCCTCCCAGGAAGGCGAGGTACCCGCGATGTACCTGCGCACAGCAGCAGCCACCCTCACCGCGACGATCATCGGCCTTACGAGCTCCCACGCAGCCTTTGCGGCGGACGGTCCGGGCCTGAGCGTCAGCGTCCGCGAAAACGACAGCGACAGCGACGGGGACGGTCCTCTTCAGCAGGGCGCACCCATCGTGGTCACCTCCGACGTAGACCTGACCTCCCTGGCCGCGGACGGAAACGGCAGCTTCACCGTGAAGTCCCCTGCGTTCACCAAGGCCGTCACCGTCGGGTTGCTCAAGAACAGTTTCGGGCAGGGCAACGGCACCATCCGCTGCGACATCAAGGCGGGAAGCTACCCCGTCGACATCGCCGGACACCACGACGGACTGACCGGCAGCCAGGGGCACCTGACCATCACCGTCAAGAGCGACGACCACCGGTACTGCACGCAGGCGGCCGGCTCTTCCGGCAACACCGGCACCGTTGCCGCCGTCGGGGGAGGCGTGGTACTCCTCGCCGCCGCCGGGTACACCGTCGCGCGACGCCGGAGGACCAAGGGCGCCTGAGGGCGGCCGGGCCCGCACGTCCCATCAGCGGGCCCGGCGCCGGTCACTGTGCGTCCAGGCAACGGCCGGACTTCGGCACCCCCGCCACCAGATGCGACAGTTCCACGATCGCCTCATCCGCCCGCACTTCACGAGCGCGGATCGCAACCTGGGTCGCCGGCGTACGGCCGAACGTCACAATGACCTTCCGGTCCGGCGTCGACTGCCGCTCGTCGATCACCCAGTCCACCCCGTTCGCCTCGAAACACGGATCCTTCGTCGCCCCCGGCGAGTTGACACCACAGCGCAGGATCACCTGCTGGCTGCCCCACACCACGACACCCTCGAGACCCACAGACCGGCGCTCTTTGCCCGCCAGCAGGCCAGGCGCCTTTCGAGTGACCTCCCGGCAGTGCGTATCCCCCGCACCCGCGGCAGCCGTGAGACCCCGCGCCGGATCGTCCAGCAGATGGGTCGTCACCGCTCCCCCCACGGCCAGAACGACAATGCCGCAGACGGCAGCCAAAGTCAGACGGCTCAAACGCGTCATAAATGAAAGTCGTCTTCCCCGTGAGTGAGACAAATACTCGGGCCACCGTAGGCCACCGAATCCGACGGCCACACACCGGGTGTACCGACCCTCCCTCTTGGCTAATGCCCCATTGGACAACTCCCCAACGGACGTAGCGGGTATCTCGGTTCGCGTTTACGTTCGAGGCGCGTCATGTTGATCAAACGGGGAGGAAAACCAATGCGTAAGACAGCCGGATCACTGCTGCTCGCAGCCGTCGCGGCCGGAACGGTGACCGGGCTCACCGCACCGGCGGCCAGTGCCGCGCCCCAGGCCAGGGACCCCTACGCCCACACCCGCCTGGAGCGCGTCTGGGCGCCTGGTCACATCTGCCTCTCAATGGGCGGCAGCACCAAGAACAACGCCCAGGTCACCGTGGGCAAGTGTTCAAGGACCGACAAGACGCAGCGCTGGACCCTCCACCGGCTCTACAAGAACCAGTCGCTGTTCACCATCAAGAACGACAAGTCGGGCAAGTGCCTGAACGTCGACAACAAGAGCCGCATCGTCCAGTACACCTGCCATTCCGGCTGGAAGGCGCAGCGCTGGATGCTGGGCGGTTCGCAGATCTGGAGCCAGGCCCGCAACGGCAAGGTCATCGCATCGAACTCCACGAAGGCGGGCTCGCACCCCTACCTGGAGAAGTCCGGAGACTCGAACGCGGCCCGCGGACGCCAGGAGTGGGGCCTGTCCTGACCCCGCCCGGGATGCGGCTTCCGGGGATGTGGACGCCCTGCGTAACGCCCGGAAGCCGCGCCCGGCTCGCCACCAGGCCTCCAACACCACCCCGCCGGCAGGCACGTTGGGGCCGCCGCTCGATCCAAGGAGTCGTTTCTTGAACGTCACACGCACACTGGGACGCTGGAGCGCGGCAGCCGCGCTTCCCGTCGCCCTTCTCGCCACCACGGTGGCCAACGACGGATCCATCGCCGCAGCCGCCCCTGCGCCGAAAGAGGCCGCGTTCGTCCTCAACGCCACCACCGGCAGCTTCATCACCGGCAAGACCGCCCTCGCCGCCGGCGGTGTGCACACGGTGAAGAGCTACACCGGTCAGGCCACCGACAGCCAGATCCTCGCTGCCGGCTCACAGCACGTGATCGCCGACGTCACCCTCGCCCACTCGCCCAACCAGGCCGAGCGCGCCGCCTGGGCCGCCTCCTCCAAGTTCGTCGACCTGTCGTGGCCCGACCTCGGCGCCAAGACCTACACCGTCATCCGTGACGGCAAGGTGATCGCCACGACCTCCGGACACAGCCTCCGCGACACTGCGATCACTCCCGGCTCCGAGCCCTCCTACCAGATCAGCGGTGACGCAAAGGGCCTCGGCCACACCTGGGGCCTGAACGTCACCGTCCCCACCGGCGACACCTCCACGGCGCTCGCCCAGACCGCCCAGAAGGTCGAGGCCAAGGCGAAGAAGTACACCAAGACCGTGGTGACCTGGCGGTCCTTCATCCGGCAGAGCTGGGTGACCGTCCCCAGCTACATCAGCAAGGTCGCCGGCTGCAAGTACGGCAGCGCCTACAAGTACAAGGGCGACGGCCGCGGCTTCTCCAAGGCCGTCTCCGGCACCTCCTTCCGCGCCGGTGTCCGCGGCGTCGTGTACTGGACGAAGTCGTCCTACGACCTCTTCCCCGAGACCGGCTGGACGAAGGTCTACAACAAGAAGGGGAAGCTGATCGACAAGCGGAAGGCGTCGACCAAGAAGATCGACTTCCGCACCATGACCCGGTTCGACGGCAAGACCCGTGCCGTCCACGGGCAGATCGAAGCCACCGACCCGTTCTGCCCCAAGTCGGGCATCCGCCGCGCCGGCATCGGCGTCTTCTACGACGCCCGGCTCGCCCGCAACGGCGACTTCTACGTGTCCGGTAAGGCCCGCCCCGCCCCGGACCACGAGATGTACCTCTTCGGCTACACCAGCGGCAACAAGCACTCCGCCAAGACCGTCTACCAGCACAAGATGAGCACCAAGAAGTTCAGCGGCCTGGAGTGCCTCTTCGCCCGCGCCTGCGAACCGAGCACCATCTCCAACAACGGCGGCTACTAGCAGGCTCTTTGGGCCGGGTGCCCCTGGCGGCGGTCTCCCGCGGTGAGGGTGGGATGATGGTCCTGCCGCCGGCCCTGACAGGGGCTCGAAAGGAGCGCCATGATGTTCACTCCCTGGCGTAGCGCCCTTGCCTACGCCGCATGGGTCACCCTGATCTCATGGCTCACCGGCACCGTGGTGCTGACCGCGGAATCGCTCGCCTTCGGGGACAACCTCGGGCCCACCGGCCCGGAGCCGCTCATGTGGTGCAGGGACCAGGCCGTCTTCCTGGTCACCTGCACCACACTGCTCACCCTGAGCCGCCGCCTGCTTTCCCCGCTGCCGCGCTGGAGGACCGTCCTCATCGACGGAAGCCTCTACATGCTGGCCCTCGGTATCGCCGGCGCCGCCCCCTACGGCAGCGTCAGCCCGGGAGAACTGCTGGACGCGGCGGCCCTGTACTCCTTCTTCGGCCTGTTCACGCTCCAGCTCCCCACCGCCTGGTGCCTGTCCGCCTGGCGGTCCGGCAAGCTCGACGCCGTGCTGAAGAAGCGCTACACGATCGACGACGAAGAGCAGGCGACCCCGGCCATGTGAGCACCGTCCCACCGGCCCTGCCGGCGCCCGCCGGCGGCCGGGCGGGCCGGTTCACCGCCCCCCTCTCCTCGCAACCAGAAAGGGTCGCTTCCTCACCCCCATGAAACCCACCAAAGCCGCAGGCATCGCCCTGGCTCTCCTGATGCTGTCAGGCTGCGCGACCGCCCATCTCGACGACGGCCAAGCTCCCCGCACGCTGCACACGTACGCCCCCGCCGACCGCAAGGCGATGCCCGACCTGGCGGGCACGGCGATCGACGGCCGCCCGATCGCCGTTCACGACTACCGGGGCAACGTGCTCGTCATCAACACCTGGGCCTCCTGGTGTGGCCCCTGCCGCGCCGAGGCCTCCGACCTCTCTGCCGTCCACACCGCCTTCCACTCACGCGGCGTGAGGGTCATGGGCGTCGACGCCGACGCCTCCCGAGAAGTCGGAGCATCCTTCGCCCGCCGGCACAAGGTCGCCTACCGCAGCCTCCACGACCCGAGGTCCGTCGAACTCCTGCGCATCCCCAAAGGCCTCGTCAATCCGCAGGCGTACCCCTACACGCTAGTCGTCGACCGCCAGGGCAGGATCGCGGCGGCCCGCATGGGTCAGATCAGCCGCTCCGAACTGACCGCTCTGATCGAGCCGTTGCTGGGATCACCGTCCCGGCCGACTGCCGGCCGCACAGGCATGTCCCGAACCGGGTGAGCGTCACGGGCTCCGGTGAAGGGTCCGGGAAGCGATGCCTTCACCTGCCTTGGTGCCGTTGGCTCCGCGCCACGCTCATCGAATGAGGTGCACGGTGGCGTCCGTGTCCGTGGCGTTGATGTCGACGCTGTGGACGTACCCGCGCGCGGTGCGATGGGTGGTCTGGGTGGACCTGGCCAGCAGACGGAAGACCTCCTCGTGCCCGTTCTGCAACCCCCGGCCGCTGCCGGCGGCCGTGGCAGGCGAAGCGCAGGCAAGGGCGACGGCCGTGCCGACGGCTGCCCCGAGGGAGCGGTGCTTGATCGAGCCCATGTCCGGACCTCCTGGGCAGCGGCTGAAAGGGAGCATCCCTGCTCGCTTTTCTGACGTCACCGAACGGATCCAGCGTGACCGCACCGGGCCGCGAGGCGCCCGAAGGCATCCGAGTGATGCATGCGGAGCCGAGATGCGGGCCGGCCGCCCCCCTGCCTCGGTGCGCTGTCAGAGCGGCGGCGCGTCGGGCATCCCCGTGGCTTGCTCCGCCCAAACGGTCTTCCCCTGGTCCCAGTAGCGGGCACCCCACTGGGCCGCGAGAGTCGCGATGATGAACAGCCCCCGGCCCGTCTCGTCGACGGTACGGGCGTGCTTCACATGCGGGGCGCTGGTGGCGGCGTCGCTGACCTCGCTCGTCAGCGTCCGGTCGAGGATCAGGCGGAGTTGCAGGGGCGGAGCGCCGTAGCGGACGGCGTTGCCGACGAGTTCGCTGACGATGAGCTCATTGGTGAAGGCGGTCTCCTCGTCGATGCCCCAGGCTTCCAGCTGCTGCCGGGCCGCTGCACGGGCGATGGGTGCGGCCTTGGGATTCGCGGGCAGGGAGAGGGCCCGCACCCGCTCCGGAGGCAGGGCCTTCGTGCGGGCGAGCAGCATGAGCATCTCCTCGGCGTGTCGGCCGTTGGTGAGCGCTTCCGCGATCTCGTCGCACAGCTCCGGCAGAGGCCGCGTTCTGCCGCTGTCCAGCAGCGGGCGCAGCGGCCCCGAGAGAACCTCCTGCGCGAGCGAGACCGTACCCATCGCCAGCGTGGTGCCCTCCGGAAGGCTGACCGTTGTCGCGGGGAACGGGGCGTTGCCCGTTCCGGCCAGGAGAGGACCCGGGGGGACGGCCAGGTTGCACGACGTGCCGTCGGGGAAGAGGGCGAACGGCGCCGGGAGGCCGGCGCGGACGATGGTGCAGGTCAGATCGACCGGGTCGTAGACCGCGATGGCGCAGCCGGCGGTGAGCGGCTCATGACCCAGAGGATCCCCGGCGGGCAGTGCGGCGCGTTCGGCCGCGAGGCGGGCCGCGGTGTCGCTCAGGCGGGCCAGCAGCTCGTCGGGCCCCAGGTCCAAGGGAGCGAGCGAGTGGAGGGCCGTGCGCAGTTGTCCCATCGTGGTTGCCGCGGTGATGCCCCGTCCGGCGACCTCGCCGACGACCAGCGCGGTCCGTGCGCCGGGCAGCGTGATCGCGTCGAACCACGCGCCGCCGCCCTCCGGGCCGGGAAAGTGCATCTGGCAGATCTCCGCCGAGCTCGGAGTCGCCGGTTGCTGGGGAAGAAGCCTGCGCTGGACGGTTGCCGCGATGGTCCGCTCGCGACTGTAGCGGCGGGCGTTGTCGATGCAGAGAGCGGCGTGCGCGCACACGTCGGACGCCAGCTGGAGGTCCTCCTCCTCGAAGGGATCCTCTTGCCGGTGGCGGTAGAAGCTGACGACGCCCAGAGCGTGACCGTGCAGAGCCAGCGGTGACACGATCATGGAGTGGGCGCCGGACTGCCTGATGGAGTCGGCCCGGGCCGGGTCGGCGGCGAGCCACACGCTGTCCTCGTGGATCGGGACGAGGCGGGGGCGAAGGTCGGACAGCACGTGTGAGTAGGGAGTGCCCGAAGGCAGGGGGCGTACGTCTCCGACCGGATAGGCCGAGATACGTCCCCGGAAGGCCGTGCGGCGCAGGGGAACGAGTCGGTCGACGGGGACCAGCGGCGGTTCCTCTCCGCGGACGACGTCCTCGACCACCTCGACGACGACGATGCCCGCGAAGGCGGGCACCACCGTGTCCACCAGTTCCTGGCACACGGCCGGCACGTCCAGCCGCCGCCCCACCCGTGCGCGTACCGCGTCCAGCAGGGCCAGGCGTCTGTGTGCGTTCTCGCGCTCGGTGACGTCGATCGAGGATGCCACCAGACCCAGCACGCCCCCGCCGCAGTCCTCCAGGCGGACGTAGGAGACGGAGTAGATGCGGCGCTTGCGCACGTCCGGCGGCTCAATGTCCCGGACCAGCCGGTTCAGTACCGCCTGTCCGCTCTCCAGGACCCTGCGCGCCACCGCGAGCTCTTCCTCGGCGTCTTCGAATTCGTACGCCTCGGTGAAGCGCTTGCCGATCAGGTCGTCCGCCGGCACGTCACGCAGACCGCGGGCGGCGGTGTTCATACGGACCAGGCGCAGTTGATCGTCGAGGACGTGCAGTCCCACCGGGGACTGGGTGAACATGGCTCTGATGAGCGCCACGTCCTGTTGCCGTGAGAGGGCGTCCGCTACCGCGCGTACCTGCCAGACAACGGAGGATCCCCGCAACACCGGCTTGACCAGCACTGGAGCGGTATCCGGGAAACCTTCCCCGCGTCGTCCGCCGGCGGCGCCGGCCTCGCGCAGCAGGGCCGCGACGGACCGGCCGACGGCCTCCTCGGCGGACCATCCGAACAGCTCCTTGGCGCGATGGTGCCACTCGATCACCCGGCCGCCCTCATCGAGGTACATCAGCACGTCACGATCGGGCATTCGAAGGCACCTCCTCTCGCGTATCCGCGTCGTTCGCCCGCCGCGCACACCGGCGCAGAGCGCCCTTCCACCAGTTCAAGGCGTCGGGCGGTCCAGCGGCAACCCGGCAAAGCGCGGCGCCGGCCGGGAGCGGGGTCACGTACCGGCTGGACAGTGAACCGGTCGCCGAGGCGTCGAACCGGCGCTGCGGAGTCCGGGGAGGACTCCGTGAAACCGAACGCCTGTCGCAGGGGTCCACACCCCGCCGCGCCTGACGAGCAGGAAATGCTATTCACGGACATATACGGTTGGACGCCTATGGGGAATTAGGCCGAGCGGGTACTGTCATCCGACTGGATGAACGTTTCTTCATGGATTCATTCCCCCGAATGCCGGATAGCTTGGGCCGGTTGGCGCTCGTTAGGTGATCGTGACTTGGAACGAACCGGAAGATCAGACCCTGGCCGGAACCGGAGCCGTGTGGCGCGACTTGGCGGGTGGCGACTTGCGCGTCAAGGGTTGTTCAGACCTTCTTGAAGACTTCCTCAAGAAGATCGGTCAGATGGAGAGTGAATACCTTCGCGCTTTCAATGGATCGGCCTGAGCGAGGGCGCGGAGGAGCTAGAGAATGGACAGGCTTCCAGGCGAGCCAAGCCTCTACGACATTCAGTTCGCCCTGAGAACGGATTATGACGGGCTGGGGCAGCCCTCCTACAACGGCGATCCCCTCGACGCGCATCCCGTCTGGGGCGCCCCCGGCCCGGACATCGCGCCGAACGGCTGGGACCCGGACGAGGAACTGGCCCAGATGCTGTCCACCGTGACCGCCACGGCTCCCGCTCCGGCCGGCCTGGACGGGCAGCATCGCCACCGGAGCGACCGGCGGCGGCCCCGTCCGACGCCCCATGTGCTCGACAGCGGCCAGCCGGTCACCCCGATCACGATCCTGGTCGCCACCATCGCCGCGTGCTCGGTGGCCATGCTGGGGTGGTCCACCGCATATTCGTACAGTCAGCTGCGCGCCATCGCCGCGACGGTTCTTCCCTCGCCCCTGGCGCAGTGGTGGCCGCTGACGGTGTACGGGCCGTGGTTCGTCGCGGCCCTGTCCATTCTGCGCGCCGCCCTGTCGCACCGGACCGCCCGGCGGTCCTGGGGGGTCATCCTCCTCGCCTCCGCCGCTGCGGTGGCTCTGTGTGTCAGCCATTCCTCGCATTCCACGCTCTCGATGGTGATCGTCGGCATTCCGCCGATCACCGCCCTGGTGTGTTTTCGGGAACTCGTCGGCCAGGTGTCGTCCAAATACCGCCCGCGACATGCCGCGCACGGCAAGGAGCAGTCCGGCGCCGGCTGATCCGGACATGAGCACCGCGCCGGATTCCTCGCCCGCCGCACGTCCTGCCTCGGTTGGCGGGCGAGGGATCCGGCGCGGTGGCCGTGTCCGGTTCGGACTAGCGGGGGAATTCGGCCGGACCGGCCGAAGGCTCGGCGCGGAGGCGGAACGCCGCCAGGGCGGCGGTGTCGTCGTCGAGGCCGCCGCCGCTGAAGGCCATCAGGTCCCGGTGCAGACGGGCGAGGAGGTCCTGGGGCGGCAGGGAGTCCCACGAGCGGACACGCTCGAGGAGCGGGTAGAAGGCTCCGCTGGAATCGCGGGTCTCGGTTACGCCGTCGGTGTACAGCAGCAGTTGGTCGCCGGGGCGGAAGGGCGCCACGTCCACGTGGTAGCCGTTGCCGGCCATGACGCCGATGTTGATGGGCGGCGAGGGGTCGGCCGGCTCCAGCTCGGTGACCCCGTCGGGGCCGATGTACAGGGGCGGCGGATGGCCGCAGTTGACCAGGCGGACCACGGGCTCGTGGTCGGGGATCTCGGCGAACACCGCGGTGACGAAGCGTTCCGCGATTTCGCTTTCGTTGCCCTCGAGCTGTGCGGCCGTGCGGGTCATGCTCCGCTCGACTCGGCGCGCCACCCCGGCCAGATCGGGTTCGTCGTGGGCGGCCTCGCGGAACGCGCCGAGCATCGTCGCCGCCGTTTCCACCGCGACCAGGCCCTTGCCCCGCACATCGCCGATGAGCAGGCGGACACCGTACGCAGTGGAGACGGCTTCGTAGAGGTCACCGCCGATACGCGCCTCCGCGGCGGCGGACAGATAGAGGGTTTCGATGGAGATCCGGCCGAGGCGTCGGGGCACCGGGCGCAGTAACACCCGCTGCGCGGTCTCGGCGACGGAGCGCACGGTGGCGAGGGTGCGCTCCCGGCGCACCCGGCTGGCGGCCAGGAGCGTGCCGAGGATGCCGACGAGCGCGGTGGAGATGTAGCTGGCCACGTAGTGGCGCTCGCCGATGTATGCCACGGGACGGCCCGCACAGCACGGGGTGCCGGCCAGGAGGGCTTCGAACCCGACGGCGAAGACCGTGACGGCGGCGACGACGGCGGGACCGTGGGAGAAGGCGGCGATCACGGGGAGTGCGATGAGCAGGAAGCTCACCGGCCACTGCACGGGAGTGATCGGTTCGAGGATCAGGAGCCCGGCGACGTACATGGCCGGCAGCCAGCGCACCCATACGGGCGGTGCGGGCACGTGCAGGCCCGTGCTGCTCACCCGCGCCACCCTGCGGCTCTCGCTGCGGTGGGCGCCGGGCCACCTCATGGCGTGCTCCGGCGGACGCGGCCCGGCACCGGCTGCCCTGCGAAGACGGACCGGCGCAGGGTGGTGCGGCCCGGGTCCTGTCGGACGTTCCGGCGGATCCGCTCACACGGCCTGTGCACGAGTACTCCTGGCGGGACTTGATCACCGGCGTGGGACGGCCGGGGGCGGCGAGTCCGGGCAGCGGGCGGGAGGGTACGGCGGCTGCCGCGGGCTCGGGGGGCCTGTGACCGTACCAGCGCATCCGCCCCGGCGGTGCCCGGACACGCTGCGGCAGGCCGAACGGCACCCGTCCCTCGGGGCGGGTGCCGTTCGTGTGGCCTGCGGCGGGGAACGTGGCTAGCCGGCCAGGGACGCGGCGTAGGGCGGCAGGCCCGGAGCGAGTTGCACCCCCGGGGTCAGGCCGAGGGCGACCAGGGCGTCGGGCAGACCACGCCCGACGTGTGCCGCCTGGGCCGTGCCCGGTGCCGCCATCGGACGGCAGCTGGCGGCGATGATCTCGAACAGGTGCTGGACCCGGCCGGATCCGCGGGGCAGCAGCTGGCCGTGGAAGTCCTCGTGGTGGGCGAGGACGAGGGCGGCCAGGCCCACGACGTGCGCCGAGGCCGCGCCGGTGCCGTCGAGGGCCGTGTATCCGCCCCGCGGCGCGCACGACAGCACGGCCACCCCGGGGGCGGCCGCGTCGACCCCGGCGCCGTGACAGCTGAACGACGCCGCGAACAGGCCTTCGGGGGTCAGCTGCGGTCCGCAGTGGGTGGCCTGGGAGGTGTTCTGGGGGTACGAGCCGAAGGCGCCGAGCGCGCCCACGGCGAACACGGTCGGCAGCGAGCCCGGGAAGGCGACCGGCCCGCCGGAGTCGCCCGCCGGGGCGACACAGGCGATGCCCGCCATGGTGGCGTCGGCGAGCTTTCGGGAGACCAGGGGCGAGGGGTACGGGGCCGTCACGGCGATGTGGGCGATGTCGACCTCGCCCTCGATGCAGTGGTCCAGGGCGGCGATCAGATCGCTGAACCGCCCGTCGGGCATCACCTGGCAGACCTCGATCTCCGCGTCTACCGCGATGCCGATGACGCCCTTGCCGGTGTCCGCGCCCGCGATGATGCCCGCCGCGTGGGTGCCGGTGCCCACCCTGTCGTGGGCCCAGCCCCTCTCCTCGCCGCGTACGAAGTCGACGCCGGACCGCACCCGTTGCTTCAGGTCGGGATGCTCGGTGCTGACGCCCGAACCGATGAGCGCGATCCTGACGCCGAAGGCGCGGAAGGTGGGGGGCAGCCGGTCCAGCCGCATGGCCTGCTGGCCCCAGCCGTACTGCTGCCGCGTCTCGAGCTCCGGGTAGACCTGCGCCAGCGGGGTGAGGGTGACGAGGTTCTCCTGGGTCGCCGACAGGTCGGGGTGGAGGATCCAGCGGTCCGTGTAGCCGCCCGGGGGCCGGACATAGAGGGACTGGACGGACTGGGCGGTGTCCGTGGCCAGCGGGAGGGTGACCGTGCCGTCGGCGCCGGTGATGCCCTGGGCGGGCCAGGCCGCGCCGATCAGGAACACACCGGCGCCGGCCAGTGGTTCGCCGTCCGGGCCGCAGACGCGCAACGCGATCTTTGTCGGCTGGTCCAGTGGCATGACCAGGCCCGGGTCGCGCAGGGGCGGCTGCCCCGCGGCCGGTGCGGAGGCGGGTCCGGCTCCGGCCAGCGGCAGGTCCGGCTCGATGTGCACATGCAGCGACCGCAGCGCCGGCACCTGGGCCTCGGTCGTCTCGATCACCACGACCTCCGGGCAGGAGGGGGGCATTCCGGCCGACTGGAGCCGCTGCGACGGCCGGAGCCTGCGGACCACCTCGACCTCGGGCATCCTCTCCAACTGGTCGCACAGCGCGTCCGTGCCGGGTTCGGGGATCCCCGGTGGCAGCAGCTGCTGCGGCAGTGGTGCGACCATGTACCGCTGCCGGCGCGGGCGCACCGACAGCGCAGACTGCGCGTCCTTCCTGCGGGTCCCGCTCTGGCTGCCCTCGGGTCCCGGCCCGCCGGCTCCCGCGCCCTCGGCCCCGCTCCCGCGGTTGTTTCCGGGCCTTTCCTTGACCATTGCGTCCACCTTCACCACGCCTACGTCGTCCTTGTGCTCCTGATCCGGCGTCGGGCGGCCTGCGCTTCCACGGTGATGCGGTGTACCCGGGCACCGCTCCCGGGCACACCGCATCGCGCGCCGCCCTGGGGTCAGCCGATACCGAAGGGCTGACTCATCTGGCCGAAGCCGGGCTGCTGCTGGAACTGCGGGAAGGGCTGGCCGAACGACTGCTGGCCGCCCCACGGCATGCCCTGGATACCCGGCATGCCCTGCTGGCCCTGCTGGCTCTGCTGGAGCAGCGTCACGATGGCCAGCGGCAGAGCCTGCTGCACCGACTGCTCCACCGCCTGCCGGACGCCCGCGTGCAGCGTGTGATGCAGCGCGGTGGCGAGGTACGGGTGGGCCTGATGGGCCATGCCCTGCTGCTGGAGCTGCTGCTGGACCTGCTGGATGTGCTGCAGCGTCTGCTGCATGCGCTGCGCGATCTGCTGGCTCGCCTGCTGACACGCCTGCTGGATGGCCTGCTGGACGATCTGTCCGATCTGGGGCTGGGGACCGCTGAACTGCTGGCCGTACTGCTGCCCGAACTGCTGTATGGGCTGGGTACCGGTCATGACCGACATGAATGCTCCATTCGATGGCACCACTAGGAAAGCCGACATAAGGGTCTATGTGGGCTTTGTCGGGAGAATCCGACGCCCTGAAGCTACGGTCGCACCGCCCCGGCCGCAATCGGATGTCCGCCTCCGCCAAGGACCCGCGGCGCGCGTGCCGACGGCACCGCCGGCAGTCGCCGTCATCCGCCGGCCGACAGCGGAAAACGCCGTGGGGCGGCCCCTGGGGCCGCCCCACGGCGTGGTCGCACGATGCTCAGATGGTGGCCGCGTCGATCACGAAGCGGTACCGCACATCGCTGTTCAGCACCCGCTCGTACGCGTCGTTGATCTCGGACGCGCCGATCAGCTCGATCTCGGCGCCGATACGGTGCTCCGCACAGAAGTCGAGCATCTCCTGGGTCTCGCGGATGCCGCCGATGCCGGAGCCGGCCAGGGTCTTGCGGCCGGAGATCACCGAGAACAGGTTGAGCGAGATGGGTTCCTCGGGCGCGCCCACGTTCACCAGGGCACCGTCCGTCTTGAGCAGCGACAGGAACGCGCCGAAGTCCAGCGGCGCCGACACGGTCGAGACGATCAGGTCGAACGTGCCGCGGAGCTCCTCGAAGGTCTTCGGGTCGCTGGTTGCGTAGTAGTGGTCGGCGCCCAGCTTCAGCCCGTCCTCCTTCTTTCGCAGGGACTGGGAGAGCACGGTCACCTCGGCGCCCATCGCGTGCGCGAGCTTGACGGCCATGTGGCCGAGGCCGCCCAGGCCGACGACCGCGACCTTCTTGCCGGGGCCGGCGTTCCAGTGCCGGAGGGGGGAGTACGTGGTGATGCCGGCGCACAGCAGCGGCGCGGCCACGTCGAGGGAGAGCCCGTCGGGGATACGGACGGTGTAGTTCTCGTCGACGACGATCTTCTCGGAGTAGCCGCCGTAGGTGGGCTCGCCGTTCTTGTCGAGGGCGTTGTACGTGCCGATCATGCCCTTGAGGCAGTACTGCTCGAGACCTGCCTTGCAGTTCTCGCACTCCCGGCAGGAATCGACCATACAGCCGACGCCCACCCGGTCCCCGACCTTGAACCTGGTCACGCCGGAACCGACCTCGGAGACCACACCCGCGATCTCGTGGCCCGGGACCATCGGGAAGATCGCCTCGCCCCAGCCCTCACGGGCCTGGTGGATGTCCGAGTGGCAGATGCCGGCGAACTTGATGTCGATCAGGACGTCGAACTCGCCGACCTCGCGGCGCTCGATCGTGGTGCGCTCGAGCGGCGCCTTGGCGGCGGGTGCGGCGTACGCAGCAACGGTGGTCATGCCGGAGTTCACTCCTTGGGGGGTCGTGTGCCCGGCTGCCTTCTGCCGGACACGGAGTCCAGCCTGCCTGCCCGCACGGCTTCCACCCAGGCCACGGCTCTGCCTACGTTCGGCGGTCCTACCACTGACGGGGTCAGGCTCACACCCGTGCGAGCGGGAATACTGGACATATGAACGAACAGCCCGACTCCCTGCAGGCTCCCGCGGTGGAAGCCGGTCAGGGCCTGGACCGGCGGGCCGAGCTCAGCGAGTTCCTGCGCACCCGGCGGGCCCGCCTCAAGCCCGAGGACGTGGGGCTGCCCGACTTCGGACGGCACCGGCGCGTGCCGGGGCTGCGGCGCGAGGAGCTGGCGCAGCTGGCCGGGGTGTCCGTGGCGTACTACACGCGTCTGGAGCAGGGCAACGGACGCAACGTGTCCGCGGAGGTACTGGACGCGATCGCCCGCGCGCTGCGCCTGACGGATGCGGAGCACGCGCATCTGACGCATCTCGCCAAGCCGAAGGCGCACAAGAAGAAGCCGTCGGCGCGCTCACAGCACGTACGCGCGTCGCTGCGGCGGCTGTTGGACTCCTTCGACGGTGTCCCGGCGTACCTCGTGGGGCGGCGCGCGGAGATCCTCGCATGGAACCGGATGGCCGCGGCCGTCTTCGGGGACTGGGGCGAGATGCCGCAGCAGGAGCGGAACTGGGCGCGGATGGTGTTCCTGCGGCCCGAGTACCACGACCTGTTCGTGGACTGGGAGCAGAAGGCGATCGACATCGTGTGCCTGCTGCGGTATGAGGCGGGGTGCCACCCGGACGATCCGCGGCTGTCGGCGCTGGTCGGGGAGCTGTCGGTGAAGAGCGAGGAGTTCCGGCGGCTGTGGGCGACGCACGACGTCAAGGAGAAGAGCCACGGGCTGAAGCTGCTGCGGCATCCGCTGGTGGGTGAACTGGCTTTGGAGTACGAGTCGTTCAGGGTCCCGGACGACAGCGAGCTGGCGCTGGTGACGTACCACGCCGAGCCGGGCTCGGTGTCGGCGGAGGCGCTGCGGCTGCTGGCGAGCTGGGGCACGGACGCGACCCGCGCGGGCACCACGGCACACCGGCCCTGACCCCGCCCCGCCTCACGGGACCACCCCGGACACCGAACGGCCCGCCGGAAGGACTTCTTCCGGCGGGCCGTCCGTCAGTGGCTCACTTGCCGTAGAACGCGTTGTAGATCGAGATCGTCGACTTGTTGCCCTTCTTGTCGGCGATCTTGGCGTGGAACGACAGGCCCTGGCCCTTCGCCGGGTTCCTGTAGGTGATCGTGCCGTGCCGGACCGTCAGCTTCTTCCAGGTCTTGCCGTAGTCGTACGACACCCACACCCCGAGGGACCCGAGGTTGCGGCCCGCCGCCGAACCCTGCACGGTCACCGGGATGGTGACCGTCCTGCCGGCCACGACACGGCTGTCCAGGCCGGTGGTCGCGCCGAATCGGACCGAGGAGGTGGGCAGCTTGGCCGCGTCCGCCTTCTTGGACCTGAACGTCCAGCTCGCGTCGATGCGGGTGGACGCGGCGGCGACCTTCACACTGCGGATGACCGAGGTCGTCAGCTTGTACGAGGCGTCACCGGACGGCACCGTGAAGGCCTCGAGCCCGAACAGCGGGTCGCTGTTCGAGCCGACCTTGGTGCCGTTGCGGTAGAGCGTCGTCTTCACCGACATGAAGTCCGAGGAACCGGGGTGGCCCTGGCCGTCGGCGAACAGCGGCAGAAGGCCGTAGATCTGGTTGCCCGCACGGAAGATGCCGTAGTCGGAGCTGACCTTCGGCGCGAAGACGGCCTCGTTGAAGCTCCTGGTGTAGCTCTTGCCCGCCTGGAAGGCCTCGGGCTCCTCGATCGTGTAGTACGCCTCCGTGACCGGGAAGCCCTCGGGGTTCCTCTTGCCGCCGAACTGCGCGAAGTCGAACGCCCACCGGGCCTTGTCGCCGGTCGACACGTACAGCGTGCGGGTGCTGCGCAGCTTCTGCTGGACCAGGACGTTGGAGGCGAAGTCGTTCGGCAGTTCGCCGTAGACGCCGACCGCACCGGTCTTGCCGCTGCTCGCCGAGCCGAGGTTCACCTTCAGCGTGGCCAGCTCGCCGGCCCCGTAGTGGCGCACGTGCGCGCCCTCGAGCCGGCTGACATGGGCGCCGGTGAAGACGTCGTACTCGGCCGTGTCGCCCTTGGTCCACTGGCCGAACCAGCTCTGCCAGAGCCCGGAGGACACCGCCGGGCCGACGTGCGCGATGCGCAGGTCCTGGAAGGACGGCACGACGAGAGCGTCGCCGGAGCTCGTGCCCGCCGCCTCGTAGGTGTACGAGACCATCGCGGACGCCGGCTTGGCGGCGGCGTCCGGCACGGTGATGTCGGCGGACCTGGTCCGGGTCAGGTCGAGGGTGACCGTGGTGTTCCCGGTGACGCTCAGCTTGGGCTGGACCAGCCAGTCCGCGCCGCCCTCGATCGAGGCGGGGTTCTTCACCGAGACCGAGTCGAGCAGGTACGTGCCCTTGGGCACCCGGAGCGTCACGGTGTCGTCGGAGCTCTGGGAGAAGTACTCCCGCCCGTCGCCCGTGGGCGAGAGGTCCGCCAGGTCGGACAGGTGGACGGGGTGCTGCCCGTCACGGTCGACGTACTTCAGGGTGACGTCGTAGGACTCCACCTCGCGCTCCACGGCCGCGGCCGTGCGTACGCTCTGGCCGCCGCCGGTCGCCGTCACATAAGCCGAGTAGGCGCCGTTCGTGGTGCCGCCCAGCCTGGTGTCGGCGCTGACCGGCACCGAGGCCGTGCCGCCCGCCGGGACGGTCAGCGTTTTCGCGCCCAGCGTGAAGAAACCGGCCGGTGCCGCCTGGCCCTTGGGGCCGGTGGCGGTCAGCGAGAGCGACAGGGTGACGTCGGTCCTGCCCACGTTGCGGTACGTCAGCTGCCTGGTGACCGGCTTGTCGTCGGTGTGCGGCCACTGCGCGACGCCGAAGCTCAGGGACGACGGGTCGGCGAGCACGGTCTGCCTGATCGCCCGGTCCACCGCGATCCGGCCGGAGCCCTGCTGGAACGGGGTGTAGTTGCCGCCCTTGGCGGAGCCCGTCAGCGCGGACTTCAGCTCCGCGAACGTCCAGTCCGGGTGCTCCTGCTTGAGGATGGCGGCGGCGCCCGCGACATGCGGGGTCGCCATCGACGTGCCCGAGATGGTCAGGTAGCCGGCCGGCTTCTCGCCGACCTCCTTGTCGATGAGGCTGCCGGGGGCCGCGGCGGCGGTGATGTTCACACCGGGCGCGGTCACATCGGGCTTGATCGCCCCGTCGAGGCCCGGGCCACGGCTGGAGAAAGGCGCCAGCCTGTCGCCGTCGTCCACGGCGCCGACGGTGAGCGCGTCGGCCGCGCTGCCCGGGGAGCCGATGGTCCGGTCGCCCATCTCGCCCTCGTTGCCGGCGGCGACGGCGAACAGGATGCCCTTCTGCTCGGACAGCTTGTCGACCTCGGCCTCGAGCGGGTCGGTCCCGGGGCTGTCCGGGCCGCCCAGGCTCAGGTTGACGACGGCGGCGCCCTGCTGGGCGGCCCACTCCATGCCGGCGAGGATGCCGGAGTCGTCGCCGTACCCCTCGTCGTCGAGGACCTTGCCGCTGAGGATCTTCGCGCCGGGCGCGACGCCCTTGTACTTGCCGTGCGACTTCGCGCCGGTGCCGGCCACGATGGACGCCACGTGCGTGCCGTGGCCGACCTTGTCGGCGGTGGTGGCGGCGGTGGAGAAGTTCTTGGACTCGATCACCTGGCCCTTGAGGTCCGGGTGGTCGGCGTAGACGCCGGTGTCGAGCACGGCGACCTTGACGCCCTTGCCGTCGTAGCCCGCGTGCCAGGCCGTCGGGGCGCCGATCTGCGGCACGGACTTGTCGAGGCTGGCCCTGCGGACGCCGTCGAGCCAGACATGCGCGACCCCGGAGGCGGTGCGGTCGCCGTCGGTGACGGCCTTCCACAGCTCGGCCGCGTCCCGCTGGGGTGTCTGGACCGCGTCCGCGTTGAGGGACTTCAGGGTCCGGCGGAGGCTGCCCGCCTCACGCACCTCGGCCTTCGCCGCGCTCGCGGCGCCCCGGTAGCCGACGATGACCTTCAGGCCGTTCCTCTGGTCCTTGCGGGTCCGGGAGGCGTTGAGTTGGGTGATGTCGAACAGCCGCCGGTCGAGCTTCCCGGAGGCGATCATGGCGGCCGCGTCGGCCGGCACCACATAGGTGTGGCCGGCGACCCTCCGCACCTGCACCGGAACGTTTCCGCGGCCCTTCGCCCGCTCCAGGCCGACGACACGGCCCTTGGCGTCGACCACGACACGGTCACCGGTGATCAGGGTGATCCGCTGCCGGGCCGTCAGGCCCGGGGCGGCGGAGCGCTTCGCCGTCTCCGGCTTCGCCGACGCCGGGTTGGTCATACCCGCCGTCAGCGCCACGGCGGCCGCCGTGGCCACGGTCGCCGCGCATGCTCTCTTCACTTGTCTGCGCAAAACTCCCCCTGGAGGTGAGGTACCGGATGAACTCCCCGTTCACCCGGCCGGAGGGGTCCCGCACATGCGTACGTCAACCCCCCGAGCCACGCAGTATGCCGGGGGGCTGATCACGGCCTCAATAGAGCCGTGGATAACGAGTTGGGACGCGGCGCCGGCGCCTTCGGGAGCCCTACGAGGCGCCGTTCTCCTTAACCGTGATCCTGCCCTTGCGGATGGTCACGAGCCGCGGAGCGGCTGCTGCTTCCGATGTTCTCGCTGCACACCCCGGACACAAGAGAACGATGAGAAGGCCGTGGCGGACCTCGGGCCGGGCCCTACTCGCGCCCGGCAACCCCCCATGCGGGTCCGGCGGAACGGCGATGCCGCCGACTGCCCGGCAGGGGCGGTCGGCGGCATCGGGGGAGAGGTGTCGGCGTCCGGCGGTCAGACGGCCGAGCCCGCCTTCCACTGGGCCCAGCTCATGTTCCAGCCGTTGAGGCCGTTGTCCGGGGAGACGGTCCTGTCACCGGTGTTCGAGACGACCACGACGTCGCCGACGATCGAGTGGCTGTAGAACCACGCACCGGGCGTGCCCGGGTCCTTGGCGCCCTTCTGGTCCTGGATGCCGACGCAGCCGTGACTGGTGTTGACGCTGCCGAAGACGGAGGGTGAGCCCCAGTAGTTGCCGTGGATGAAGGTGCCGGACGTGGTCAGGCGCATGGCGTGCGGTACGTCCTTGATGTCGTACTCGCCCTTGCCGTCGGAGTCCTTGAAGCCGACCGTCGCGCCGTTCATCCGGGTCTGGGTGAACTTCTCGGAGATCACCATCTGGCCCTGGTACGTGGTGTGGTCGGGCGCGCCGGCGGAGATCGGGATGGTCTTGACGGTCCTGCCGTCCTGCGTGACCTTCATCTGCTTGGTCTTCGCGTCGACGTAGGAGACCTGGTTGCGGCCGATCCTGAAGGTGACCGTCTTCTGCTGCACGCCGTACACGCCGCTCGTGCCCTCGACACCGTCGAGGTTGAGCTTCATCGTGACGGTGGAGCCTTCCTTCCAGTACTGCTCGGGACGGAAGTCGAGCCGGTTGGCGCCGAACCAGTGCCCGACGACCTCCTGCCCGCTGCTGGAGGTGACGGTGATGGCCTTCTGCACGGCGGCCTTGTTGGTGATGGCCTTGTCGAAATTGATCGAGACCGGCATGCCGACGCCGACGGTGGAGCCGCTCTCCGGCGTGAAATTGCCTATGAAGGAGTGGGCCGGGGCCACGGTCGTGAACGAGGCGTTCTCATGGGCCTCTCGGCCCGCGGAGTCCTTTGCCGTCACGGCGACCTTGTACGTCGTCGCCCGCTCCAGCTGGCCGCTGGGCGCCCAGCTCTTCTTGTCGGCGGATATCTGGCCCGCGACCGACGTGCCGGATGCGGTGGTCATGGTGACCTCGCTCAGGACACCCTTGGCGACCGTCACCTTGGCCGCGTTGTTGATGGAGGCGTTGTCGGAGCCGTCGCCCGGCGTGATCTTGATCTGTGCCTCGGAGGTCTTCTGTGCGGCCGCCTCGTCGACCTTGGCCTGCGAGGTGGAGTCACCCCCGCTGCCACCGTCCGCCTTGTCGCCCCCGCTGCACGCGGTGAGCGCCAGCAGCCCGCCGAGCAGTGCGGTCGCGGTCACCAGACCCTTGCGCCGCTTACTGTCCGTCATCACACGCTTCTCCATCGTTGCCGAAACCCCAAAAGCCCGCACGGCCCCCGTAAGAACCATCAACGCTAAGGCCGGTACACCCCGTTCCACATCCGGCCGAGGTGTGGGCCACACCACGTCTTCCCGGCGGGCGGGTGAACAGTCGCCGCGTCCCGCGGGCCGCACCGTCGCCGCGTCGCGCGGGTCACACCGTCACCGTGTCGCGCGGTCGTGGTGGAACGCCGCTTGAGACGACGGAACCCCGGGTGCCGGTTGCCACCCGGGGTCACGACTGTCCCAAAGCACCTCGGCCGAGTCCGGCCCCTCGTCAGTACACGTCCCTCTCGGTGTCGTCATCGTCGTCGAGGACCCAGTCCGAGGAATCCGGGTCGTAGTCGATCTGCTCGCTGCTCCAGGACGCCTGGGCGAGTTCGACCCCCGACACCCGGCCGAGCAGCTCGGCCGGGTCGACGAGATACGCGAGCGCCTCGGCGGGGTCCTCCGTCACCGCGCTCTCGGTGTAGGCGCGCTCGCCCTCGGGCATGTCCGTGTCCTCCGCGACACGGCGCAGCGCGTCCTTGGCGACGGCGTCGGGATCGCGAACCTCGACAACCATTTCCACTCGAAGTCGGACAAACCGTGATGTCTCAGAAGTGGTCATGACGGGAGCGTACGGCGTGCGGGGGCCGCGACTTTCCCGCGACCCGCGACTTTCACTAGCATCGCTGCACACGGCCAATTCGCAACGCTCCAGGGGGGATCGGTATTCCGTGTCCGCCGCACGTCGATCATCGTCCACCGCACGCCGGACCCTGCTGACCGCCACCGCAGCCGGAACCCTGCTGGGTGCCCTGTGGTTCGTCCCCTCCGCCAACGCGACACCCGAGGCGCCGGGCCGGCAGACGGCGGTGTCCACCCGGACGTCCACAGAGGAGAGCACCACGAGAAACGCGGCGACGGCCGACGCGGCGGACACCGGCTTCGCCCGGACGACCACGACGCCGGCGGACGGCTCGGCGACGGACGGTACGGCGGCTGAGACCCAACTCGCGGACACCGGAAGCGTGGACACCACGCCGTACGTGGTGGGCGGCGCCCTCTTCCTGTGCCTGGGCGCGGGCTTCGTGACCTACTCGGTGCGCAGGGAGCGCATGGAGGCGTACTGACGGAGGCGCACCGAAGGGCCGCCGCCACGGGGTGACGGCGGCCCTGAAGACGGTGGCCCTTACGCCAGCGGCCCGGTGACACCCTCCACGGCCGCCAGGAGCCGCCCCGACCGCACGAAGGAGTCCGCCACCGCGAGGTCGGGGGCCAGGAAGCGGTCCGGGCCCGGGCCCTCGGCGCCCGCCTCGCGCAGGGCCGCGATCGCCGCCCGGCTGGCAGGGGCCGGGGTCAGACCCTCGCGCAGTTCGACGGCCCGGCTCGCCGCGTACAGCTCGATCGCCAGCACCCGGGTCAGGTTGTCCACCGCCGTGCGCAGCTTGCGCGCCGCCGACCAGCCCATCGAGACATGGTCCTCCTGCATCGCGGAGGACGGGATCGAGTCGGCGGAGGCCGGCACGGCCAGGCGCTTCATCTCGCTCACCAGCGCCGCCTGCGTGTACTGGGCGATCATCAGACCGGAGTCGACACCCGCGTCGTCCGCGAGGAACGGCGGCAGGCCGTGCGACCGGTTCTTGTCCAGCAGGCGGTCGGTGCGGCGCTCCGCGATCGACGCAAGGTCCGCCGCCGCGATCGCCAGGAAGTCAAGCACGTACGCCACCGGTGCACCGTGGAAGTTTCCGTTCGATTCCACGCGTCCGTCGGGCAGGACCACCGGGTTGTCCACCGCCGACGCCAACTCCCGCTCGGCGACCAGACGGGCGTGCGCCAGCGTGTCCCGGCCCGCGCCCGCGACCTGCGGGGCGCACCGCACCGAGTAGGCGTCCTGGACGCGCGGCGCGTCGTCCTGGTGGTGGCCCGTCAGGCCCGATCCCTTCAGCACCGCCAGCATGTTGGCGGCCGAGGCGCCCTGCCCGGGGTGCGGGCGGATGGCGTGCAGTTCCGGCGCGAGCACCTTGTCCGTGCCGAGCAGCGCCTCCAGCGAGAGCGCCGCCGTGACGTCGGCCGACTTGTAGAGCGTCTCCAGGTCCGCCAGAGCCATGATCAGCATGCCGAGCATGCCGTCGGTGCCGTTGAGGAGCGCGAGGCCCTCCTTCTCGCGCAGTTCGACGGGGCTGATGCCGTGCTCGGCGAGGAGTTCGGCGGCGGGGCGTACGACGCCGTCGGGGCCCTCGGCCTCACCCTCGCCCATCAGCGCCAGCGCACAGTGGGAGAGCGGAGCGAGGTCGCCGGAGCAGCCGAGCGAGCCGTACTCGTGCACGACCGGGGTGATGCCGGCGTTGAGGAGGTCCGCCATGGTCTGCGCGACCTCGGGGCGCACACCGGTGTGTCCGGAGCAGACGGTCTTCAGCCGGAGGAACATCAGGGCACGGACGACCTCCCGCTCCACCCGCGGGCCCATACCGGCCGCGTGCGAGCGGACGATGTTGCGCTGGAGCTGGGTGCGCAGCTCCTGGCTGATGTGCCGGGTCGCCAGGGCGCCGAAGCCGGTGCTGACGCCGTAGACCGGATCCGGCTTCGCCGCCAGCGCCTCCACGATCTCGCGGGCCGCCGCGAGGGCCGCGCGGGCCTCCTGCGAGATCTCGACCCTGGCGTCCGCCCGCGCCACGGCGAGCACGTCGGACGCGGTCAGCCCGGACGTCCCCACCACCACAGTGTGCATATCCATATTCAGGAGCGTACGCAGTGAATTCCGGGATGTCACTAGGGGTGCTGTCACGAGTGGGTAGCGGGAGGGCCCCTTACCGCCGCCCGGGGCCGGCCGTCAGTGACGGCCGCGGATACGGCGGCGCTCCCCCGCCGCGGGAGGCGGTGCGTCGGCCAGCCGTACGACCGGGTCGTCGGGCCCCTCGCGGCCCGCGACCACGGGCTTCGTGGCACCCAGCGCCTTGGCGCGGTACTGGGCCGCGTCCGCGAGCCGGAACAGCCGGCGGGCCGAGCGGACCGGACCGATCGGATCCCCCGTGGAGGCGACCCCGCAGGCGACGCCGTCGCCCAGCTCCAGATCCGCGGCGCGCCGGCACACTTCGTCGGCGATCCGGACCACCTCGTCGGCCGGCGGGCCGACCGCGAGCAGACAGAACTCGTCCCCGCCGAGGCGGGCGGCGAGGGCGCCCGGCAGCATGGCGCCGCACAGCGAGAGAACCGATCCGAAGCGTTCCAGCAGCCGGTCGCCCACGGCGTGCCCGCGGGTGTCGTTGACCCGCTTGAGCCCGTTCAGGTCGCAGATGACGAGCGAGACCACCTCCCCGTCGCCGCGGTGCCGTTCGATCGCCTCCTCCAGGCGCACATCGACGGCGCGGCGGTTGGCGAGGCCGGTGAGCGCGTCGGTGAAGGCGAGCCTGCGGGCCTCCTCCAGGCGCTCGGACTGGGCGAGACCCGCGGCGACGACGGAGGCGAGGACCGTGGCGAAATCGGCGTCGGCACGGTCGAAGAGGGGCGCTTCGGCCGCGCGGGCGACGTACAACTCGCCCCAGGCGCGGCCGTGCAGGAGGACGGGCGCGACCACACAGCAGCCGCGGCCGCGGCGGCGTAGTGCGGCGACCCGCTGGTGGGAGTATCCGGCGTGCCCCTCGGCAGGCCCCTGCACCGTTTCCACCCAGGCGCTCGGACCGCCGCCACCCGCCCAGCGCTCGTGCAGGAACTCGGTGATCTCCGGGAACTGGTGCACCGGGTACGTCTCGTCCTCGGGGAACTCCTCCTCGTCGGGCGCGCGGTCCCCGACGTTCGCCAGGACCCGCAGCCGTCCGCCCTCGCGCTCCCACACCGAGAGCGCGGCGAAACTCCCGGCGAGCGCCCGGCACGCCCCCAGTGCTGCGGCCCGCCAGGTCTCCGGCGGGGTGTGCGCCGCCGCCATGCCCTGCGCCAGCGCCACCACGGCCTCCAGCCGGCTGTCCTCGACCACGACTCCAGGCTAGGGACGATCAGCACCATATGAGACATCGGTGCGGCGATCAGGGGTCCGGCCCCACCGGGGGCCGCACGCCCCGCCGCCACGGAACCGTTCGCCCGCCGTCACGGTGCGCCCGCCTCACCGGCACAAGGTCACGCGCCACGCCGCCCGGAGAGCCGCCCCACCCCGTCCGGGGCTATTCGCCCGGCCACTGGGGGCTGCGCTTCTCGTTGAAGGCGGCCACCCCCTCCGCGCGGTCTCCCGAGAAGGCCACCGAGCGCCACGCCGCGTCCTCGACCTCGAGGCCGGCCCGCAGATCGAGGCCGTGGCCCAGCCGCAGGGCACGCTTCGCGGCGCGCAGCCCCACCGGGGAGTTCGCGGCGATACGGGCCCCGAGAGCGAGCGCCTCCTCGCGGTCCCGGCCCTCCGGGACCAGCTCGTCGATCAGCCCGAGCCCCCGCGCCTCGGCCGCCTGCAGCCGCCGCGCCGTGAAGATCAGCTCCGCCGCGCGGGCCGCGCCCACCCGGCGGGGCAGCAGCTGGGTGCCGCCGCCGCCCGGGATCACCCCGACGGACACCTCGGGCAGCCCCACCACCGCCGTGCCGTCCGCCACGATCAGGTCGCAGGACAGCGCCAGCTCGAAGCCACCGCCCAGCGCGAACCCGTGCACGGCTGCGATCGTCGGCATCGGCAGCTCCAGGACCCCGGTGTACGCGGCCCGCGCGACGGGGCGCTGGCGCACCAGATCGGCGTCCGTGAAGGAGTTCCGCTCCTTCAGGTCCGCACCCACGCAGAAAGCCCGCTCGTGCGTCGAGGTCAGCACGGTGACCCGGGCGTCCCGGTCGGCGGCCAGGTGATCGCAGGCCGCGGCGATCGAGCGCGCCATCTCGGTGGACACCGCGTTCATCGCCTTGGGCCGGTCCAGCGCCAGCTCCGCGACGTACGCGTGCCGCCGTACGACGACGTGCTCGCCGAACCGCCGCTCGTCCGCCTGCTCCGCCATGACACCCTCCCGGTTAACGCGGGTTAACTCTCGACCTCCCGATCATCGCAGCCGAGGCGCCCTTTCGAAAGCCGTCATGTCCCTCCGCCGAACGCGGCCGCCGACGCCGTCACAGTCGGCCGCCCTCCCCTTTCGAGTGATATTCGACCCTTCTCGGCCCCGCCTCCCCCCAACCGGGACATAACCTGCCCACCGCCAGAGCGCATCGGGGGGAGTGCGGGCGGACCGGGAGGGACGAGCATGACGACGGACACGGCCACCGGCGAGACCACGACCACCGCGCACGGAGGCACGGGCCCCCTCCGGTTCCGTCCCGCGGGCCGGCACCGCAAGCCCCGTCCGCGGCGGATGGCCCTGGCGGTCGGCGGGCTCGCGCTCGCCGCCGGGGCCCTGAGCCTCGTACGTCTCGCTCCGGAGACGGTCACGGGCGGTGGCGGGACCGCCGAGGCCGAGCCCCGGATAGACGCCACCGACACGGCGGCCACGGTCGGAACGGCCGGAACCGTGCCGCGCGGCAGCGCGGACCGCCCGTCCACCACCGCCGTCATACGGGCGGCGGGCGCGAGCCCGGCCGCGACATCGGCCACGCACCCCTCCGGCCGGCCGTCCTCCTCGGCCTCGGACGCCGCCGGCGCCACCGACCCCTCGACCGGCATCCCCGAGGCTCCCTCGACGCCGACGGTCCCCGGTACGCACGGATCCGCGGCTGCCCCGGCACCCAGTACCCCGCGGCCCGCACCCTCCACGACCGCCCCCACGCAGACGCCCGCGCCCGCCCCGAACCCTCCGGGCCTGTGCGTCCCGATCGTGGGCCTGTGCGTCAACGGGCTGCCGGCGGTGGGCGGCTGAGCACCCGACGGGCGCCCTCCTACGTCATCCCGTCACGCCGCGTCAGCAGCCACGGTTCGATCACACCGAGGCCACGTACCGGACGCTGCCACATCGGCTGGAGCGCGAAACGGTACGAGGGCGGCTCCTTGCCCTCCTTCTCCGCGGCCGCCGCGGCCTCGGCGGCCTCCGTCTCGGAGGCGGGCGCCTCTGTCGTGCGGATCAGCTCCTCCGCGAACGCGCCGTCGACCAGAACCGCGTCCCGCGGGGCTATGGAAGTGAGCCGGCTCGCCAGGTTCACCGTCGTACCGAACACATCGCCCATCCGGGTGGTCACCGTGCCGAAGGCGATACCCACGCGCAGTTCCGGCATCGTCTCGTCGTTGGCCATCGTCTCGATGAGGCGAAGGGCGATCTCCGCAGCCGTACCGGCGTCGTCCGCCGCGAACAGCACCTCGTCGCCCAGCGTCTTGATGAGGCGGCCGCCGTGCGCGGCGACCAGGTCGGCGGCGGTGGTCTCGAACGCCTCCACGAGCTCGCCGAGTTCCTCCTCCTCCATGCGGCGCGTCAGACGCGTGAAGCCGACGAGGTCCGCGAAACCGACGGCGAGCCGGCGGTCCACCATCTCCTCGTCGTCGGCGGCCTGGACGACCCGGCCGGTCGCGGCGGCGAGCTGGCGCCGCCAGACATAGATGAGGAACTCCTCCAGCTCCGGCAGGAGCAGTTCGACCAGGGGGTAGGTGACCTCGGTACGGGTCATGCCGGGCTCGGGGGGCTCCGTGAGGCCCTCCAGGAAGGAGTCGATCTGCCACTCGGCCAGCCGGGCGGTGGTCTGCCCGGTGGAACGGGCCACCTGCACCGCCATCGCCTCGCTCAGCAGTCCCGCCTCGACCAGACCGGCCAGGCGGCGCAGGGCCAGAACGTCCGCCTCCGTGAGGGCCTTGGCCTGCCCTATGTCCGCGAAGCCCATCGCCCGCCAGAAGCGGGACGCCAGCTCCATGGAGACGCCCGCACTGCGGGCCGCCTGGAAGGGGGTGTACCGGCGCTCGGCCCCCAGAATGAGCTGCTCCAGGCGGAGCGCGAGGGGGTTCTCCTCGGGCTCGGCGTGAGCGTCCCGCCCCGGTTCACCGTCGGGGGCGGGGTGTACGCCCGTGCCCGAGCCCGTGTCGTCGACGGTCACGCGTGCTGCCCTTCCGATCTGGCCACGGTCAGGTATCGACCGCGGTCAACTCTACGGCAGGTGTGCGGTAGCTCACTCCTTCAGGAGTGGCCGACGACGGGGACATGTGCGTGTTCCCCGGTGGCCGAAGGCACACGACCGCCCCCGCGCTCAGGGTGGCCGAAGGCGCACGACGTCCGCCCGCTCACGCGGGCCGAAGGTGCACGATGTCTCCCGCTCCCACCGGCTCCTGCACCCCGTCCTGTGTCGCGAGCACCAGCCGGCCGTCACCGTCGATCGCCACCGCCTCACCGGTGACGGACCGGTCGCCCGGCAGTTCCGCGCGGACGAGGCGCCCCAGCGTGGCGCTGCCGGCCGCGTACGTCTCCTGCAGGCCGCAGGCCGCCGGGTCGCCGTCCGCCGCGCGCCACCGGCCGTACCAGTCCTCCAGCGAGCGCAGCACCGCCCGCAGCAGCGGGTCACGGTCCGTGGTGCGGGCACCCGCGAGGACCAGGGAGCCCGCGGCGGGCACCGGCAGCTCGTCCTGCCGGAGCGTGACATTGATGCCGACACCGACGACGACCCCGTCCTCGCCCGCGCGCTCGGCGAGGATCCCTCCCGCCTTGCGCTCCTGGCCACCCACGGTGACCAGGAGGTCGTTGGGCCACTTGAGTGCCGTGTCGACGCCCGCGGCCCGGGCGACCCCCGTCGCGACGGCGACCCCGGCGAGCAGCGGCAGCCAGCCCCAGCGTCCGATCGGCACGCCGGCGGGCCGCAGCAGGACCGAGAAGAACAGTCCGGAGCGGGCCGGGGCCGTCCAGGTGCGGTCCAGCCGCCCGCGTCCCGCGTTCTGCTCCTCGGCGACCAGGACGGCGCCCTCGGCGGTCCGGCCGGCCGCGGCGAGGGCCACGAGGTCGCTGTTGGTGGACCCGGTGCGCTGCACCACATCGATCCCGGACCACAGCCCGCCCTCCCGCACCAGCGCGTGGCGCAGCGCGGCGGCGTTCAGGGGCGGCCGTTCCAGATCGGACCAGCGGCCGCCGCCGCCCGTGGCGTCGTTGCGGTGATCGTTCTCGTCTGAGGCATCTCGCGGCATCATGCAAGCCACCCTAGGTGTGGTAAACGCCGCACTGCTGATCAGTGGGCACCGCCACTACGCTACGGATGAGTAACCGTTCGTTCTTCTGAGCATTCTCGTTGCACCTCACCCTCACGTCCCCACTGAGCAGGCAGGGAGCCGCATCCCGATGTCCGAGCCGGAAGAGATCGACATTCACACCACCGCGGGCAAGCTGGCGGACCTCCAGCGCCGTGTCCAGGAGGCGACGCACGCCGGCTCGGAGCGCGCCGTCGAAAAACAGCACGCCAAGGGCAAGCTGACGGCCCGTGAGCGGATCGAGCTGTTGCTGGACGAGGACTCGTTCGTCGAGCTGGACGAGTTCGCCCGGCACCGCTCCACCAACTTCGGGCTGGACAAGAACCGCCCGTACGGGGACGGCGTCGTGACCGGTTACGGCACCGTGGACGGCCGGCCCGTCGCCGTGTTCTCCCAGGACTTCACGGTCTTCGGCGGAGCCCTCGGCGAGGTCTACGGCCAGAAGATCGTCAAGGTCATGGACTTCGCCCTCAAGACCGGCTGCCCGGTCATCGGGATCAACGACTCCGGCGGCGCCCGCATCCAGGAGGGCGTGGCGTCCCTGGGCGCGTACGGCGAGATCTTCCGCCGCAACACCCACGCCTCCGGGGTGATCCCGCAGATCAGCCTGGTCGTCGGCCCCTGTGCGGGCGGCGCGGTGTACTCCCCCGCGATCACCGACTTCACGGTGATGGTCGACCAGACCTCGCACATGTTCATCACCGGTCCGGACGTCATCAAGACGGTGACCGGCGAGGACGTCGGCTTCGAGGAGCTGGGCGGCGCCCGCACCCACAACACCGCCTCCGGCGTGGCGCACCACATGGCCGGGGACGAGAAGGACGCGATCGAGTACGTCAAGCAGCTGCTGTCGTACCTGCCGTCCAACAACCTGTCCGAGCCCCCGGCCTTCCCGGAGGAGGCGGACCTGTCGGTGACCGACGAGGACCGCGAACTGGACGTGCTGGTCCCGGACAGCGCCAACCAGCCGTACGACATGCACACGGTGATCGAGCACATCCTGGACGACGCCGAGTTCTTCGAGACACAGCCACTGTTCGCGCCGAACATCGTCACCGGCTTCGGCCGGGTCGAGGGGCGCCCGGTGGGCATCGTCGCCAACCAGCCGATGCAGTTCGCCGGCTGCCTCGACATCGACGCGAGCGAGAAGGCGGCCCGCTTCGTGCGCACCTGCGACGCCTTCAACGTGCCCGTGATCACCTTCGTCGACGTGCCCGGGTTCCTGCCCGGCGTCGACCAGGAGCACACCGGCATCATCCGCCGCGGCGCCAAGCTGATCTACGCCTACGCCGAGGCGACCGTCCCGCTGATCACGGTGATCACCCGCAAGGCGTTCGGCGGCGCTTACGACGTCATGGGCTCCAAGCACCTGGGCGCGGATGTGAACCTGGCCTGGCCGACCGCCCAGATCGCGGTGATGGGCGCTCAGGGCGCGGTCAACATCCTGCACCGCCGCACCATCGCCGAGGCGGACGACCCGGAGGCGACCCGGGCCCGGCTGATCCAGGAGTACGAGGACACCCTCCTCAACCCCTACGTCGCGGCCGAGCGTGGCTACATCGACGCCGTGATCATGCCGTCCGACACCCGCCGCCATGTCGTGAAGGCGCTGCGGCAGCTGCGCACCAAGCGGGAGTCCCTGCCCCCGAAGAAGCACGGAAACATCCCCCTGTAAACCCCGGACCCTTGGGAGCGGACATGACGATCAAGGTCGTACGGGGCAATCCGACCCCGGAGGAGCTGGCCGCCGCACTGGCGGTGGTCCGAGCCCGCGCCGCGGCGGCGGCCGCCATACCGCCCGGCGTGGCGCGGCACAGCGACTCCTGGGCCGACCCGGCCCGCATCGCCACCCACCGACTGCCCCAGCCGAGCCCGACGGCGTGGAGCCGCACGTACTGGCCGGGCTAGCCACCCATCGCCCCCGCCCGGGCCCGGACCCGGGCGGGGCCGCCGGACAGCGCCGGGGCCCGTCAACCGGAGGGCCGCTCCACCTGCCCCACCTGCCTCACCAGCCCCATGTGTCCCAGGCGGGAGCCGCGCGGCGAAGTTGAGTACGAGTACTCAGGCGTCGGGACGCGCCCCGGCCGCACGATCGAAGACATGCTGTGGTCCGACCCCGAGAACGAGCCGCCCAAGGAACTGCGCGACATGCAGGACATGTTGCGGCGACTCGGGGTCCTGATGGCGCTGGCCAGCCTGCTGGCAATGATCGTCATCGGCATCCGGTGAACCGCGCCGATACGCTGAGCGCATGACCGATCAGTCCCGTCGCCGCTTGGTGCTCGCCTCCCAGTCCCCCGCCCGCCTCGGACTGCTCCGGCAGGCCGGCCTCGACCCCGAGGTCATCGTCAGCGGGGTCGACGAGGACGCCGTCACCGCTCCCACTCCCGCGGAACTCGCGCTCGCGCTGGCCGAGGCCAAGGCATCCGTCGTCGCAGCGAAGCCCGAGGTGAAGGGCGCGCTGGTGATCGGCTGCGACTCGGTCCTCGACATGGACGGCGAAGCCCTCGGCAAGCCCGCGGACGCGGCGGAGGCGACGGCCCGCTGGAAGTCGATGCGCGGCCGGGCGGGCACCCTGCAGACCGGTCACTGCATCTACGACACGATCAGCGGCCGGTACGCGTCCGCCACCGCGTCCACCGTGGTCCGCTTCGGCGAGCCGACGGACGAGGAGATCGCCGCGTACGTTGCCTCGGGTGAACCCCTCTACGTGGCGGGTGCCTTCACTCTCGACGGCCGTTCGGCGCCCTTCATCGACGGCATCGACGGCGACCACGGGAACGTCATCGGTATCTCGCTGCCGCTGGTCCGCCGACTGCTGGCCGAACTGGGCGTGGCCATAACCGAGTTGTGGGCGCCGCGGGAGAAGTGAGCGACCGCCCGCCGCCCGGCCCCGGGCCGGGCGCGGGTTTCAGGGAGTGACGGGTGCCGGCCCGCCGCCCTCGGGGGTTCCCTCCTGCTCCATCGCCTCTCGGGCGTCTCGCGCCTCTCCGGCCTCCCGTGCCTCTCCTGGAGCGCTCCCGCCGTCCCCGGGGCCGCCCTGCGCGGACCAGGGGCCGGCCTGGCCCTCGTGGCGGTCGTACGTCATCAGGGTGAGCAGTATCAGCCCGAACACGACCATCAGGAACGCGAACGCTCCCCAGCCGACCAGACCGACCGTGAAGGCGCCGAGCAGGGCGTGCACCACCGCGGCGCTGATCAGCAGGATGCGCCAGAAGCCAGACGGGGAGCGGTCGCGCACGGCCACCAGCAGGGCGGCGAGCCCGCACAGCGCGAAGTAGAGCCCGAAGACGACGCCGCCCACCTTCGACGACGTGGCCATCGCATCCGGGTCGAGCCCCGCCAGTGACATGTTCTGCCGGTCCACGAGCGTGCCGAGGAACCAGTTCAGCATCCCGATGCCGAACGCCTCCACGACGAGGACCACCGCCACGATCCCTGCCACCGGTCTACGGACCACCGGCCCCCACCCACCTTCGAGCGCGCTGCGTGTCACTCCGAGTACCTTCGAGACATCGGGAACGCTACTAACGGGTAAACCTCGGGACAAGAGGCCTGGCGGGGGCAAAGTTTCGTTGGGCCATTAGTAGGGACTCCACAAAGAAACACGACCCCCGGCAGGACTACTTCATAGAGACCTTGACCACACCGGAGGGCTAGGGTTTTCCGGTGGATTCCCCTGTACGGCGGTGCGACAAGGGATTTCGCAGGTGGAGTGAGCCTCGTTTCACGCTCCGTGTGGGCAAGCTCACCTCTGGGGACGGGTCGAAACGTCGTGTCGGCTGTCCCTAAACTCGGCTTGTTTCAAGGAGAGGGAGCCAACGTGCGCAAGGTGTTGATCGCCAACCGTGGCGAAATCGCTGTCCGTGTCGCCCGGGCCTGCCGTGACGCCGGGATCGCGAGCGTGGCCGTGTACGCCGACCCGGACCGGGACGCCCTGCACGTCCGCGCGGCGGACGAGGCATTCGCCCTGGGCGGTGACACCCCCGCCACCAGCTACCTGGACATCGAGAAGGTACTCCAGGCCGCGAAGGACTCCGGCGCGGATGCCATCCACCCCGGTTACGGCTTCCTCTCCGAGAACGCCCACTTCGCCCAGGCCGTGCTGGACGCCGGGCTGATCTGGATCGGCCCGCCGCCGCAGGCCATCCGCGATCTGGGCGACAAGGTCGCGGCCCGGCACATCGCCCAGCGCGCCGGTGCCCCGCTGGTCGCCGGTACGCCCGACCCGGTCTCCGGCGCCGACGAGGTCGTCGCCTTCGCCGAGGAGCACGGCCTGCCCATCGCCATCAAGGCCGCCTTCGGCGGTGGCGGGCGCGGTCTGAAGGTGGCCCGCAACCTCGAAGAGGTCCCCGAGCTGTACGAGTCCGCGGTCCGTGAGGCGGTGGCCGCCTTCGGCCGCGGCGAGTGCTTCGTCGAGCGCTACCTGGACCGGCCCCGCCACGTGGAGACGCAGTGCCTGGCCGACAGCCACGGCAACGTGGTCGTCGTCTCCACCCGTGACTGCTCGCTTCAGCGCCGCCACCAGAAGCTCGTCGAGGAGGCCCCGGCTCCCTTCCTGAGCCAGGAGCAGCTGGATGAGCTGTACGGGGCGTCGAAGGCCATCCTCAAGGAGGCCGGCTACGTCGGCGCGGGCACCGTGGAGTTCCTCGTCGGCAACGACGGCACGATCTCCTTCCTGGAGGTCAACACCCGTCTGCAGGTCGAGCACCCGGTGACCGAGGAGGTCGCCGGCATCGACCTGGTCCGCGAGATGTTCCGCATCGCCGACGGCGAGGAACTGGGCTACGGCGACCCCGAACTGCGGGGTCACTCCATCGAGTTCCGCATCAACGGCGAGGACCCGGGCCGTAACTTCCTGCCGGCCCCCGGCACGGTGACGAAGTTCGCCCCGCCGTCCGGTCCCGGTGTCCGCCTGGACGCGGGCGTGGAGTCCGGCAGCGTCATCGGCCCGGCGTGGGACTCGCTGCTCGCCAAGCTGATCGTCACGGGCCGCACCCGCAAGGAGGCGCTGGAGCGTGCCTCCCGGGCGCTGGAGGAGTTCCAGGTCGAGGGCATGGCCACGGCGATCCCGTTCCACCGTGCGGTGGTCAGGGACCCTGCGTTCGCGCCGGAACTGACCGGTTCCACCGACCCGTTCACGGTGCACACCCGGTGGATCGAGACCGAGTTCGTCAACGAGATCAAGCCGTTCACGGCGCCCGCCGAGGCGGAGGCCGAGGAGGAGCCGGGCCGCGAGACCGTCGTGGTCGAGGTCGGCGGCAAGCGCCTGGAGGTGTCGCTGCCCTCGTCGCTGGGCATGTCGCTGGCCCGTACGGGCCTGGCGGCGGGCGCCAAGCCCAAGCGCCGCGCGGCCAAGAAGTCCGGGCCGGTGGCCTCCGGTGACTCCCTCGCCTCGCCGATGCAGGGCACGATCGTCAAGGTCGCCGTCGAGGAGGGCCAGGAGGTCAAGGAGGGCGACCTGGTCGTCGTCCTCGAGGCGATGAAGATGGAGCAGCCGCTGAACGCGCACAAGGCGGGCACCATCAAGGGCCTCGGCGCCGAGGTCGGCGCGTCCATCACCTCCGGCGCCCTGATCTGCGAGATCGTGGACTGACCCGCACATACGACACCCGGGAGCGCCCGGCGGCCCGAACCCTCGGCCCGCCGGGCGCTCCCGTTCCTGGCCTGTGGGTCACGTGCATGACACTCCTGCCGGCTGACGGCAGATCAGGTGAGGCCTGCCGACAGCGGATCGAGTGAGGACCGACTGCCGGCCGATGAGGTGAGGACGCGACTGCGCGCCGGGGGACACAGGCGAGGACCCGGTCTCGGTGTGCGCACGGCCGCGGCCGGCCTGGAGTCGGGCGCGGCGCCCGTCCGCGGCCCTGGGGTCCGAGCCAGGTGATCGGCGGAAATCCCCTAGCGGCGGCGCAGGTCCGCGACCCGGGCGCGCTCCCCCGTCGGCGGCTCCCCGAGGACCGTCGCGCTGCGCAGCTGCGGGCCGCCGCCGGGGACCTGGCTGCGGCGGGGGCCGGGGAGCGGCACCTCACGGCGCGGCTGACGGCCCGCCGGGCCCGCGTCACCCCCCGAGGAGCCCCCGCCCGACGCCCCGGCGACCGCGATCTGCACACCCTGATCGGCCAGGGCCTGCAGCTCGGTGGCCGCGCGGTCGTCGTGGGCGGGCGGCTCGTCCGTCACCAGCCGGGTGATCACATCCGTGGGCACGGTCTGGAACATCGTGTCCGTACCGAGCTTGGTGTGGTCGGCGAGGACGACGACCTCCGCGGCCGCCTGCACCAGCGCGCGGTCGACGGACGCCGACAGCATGTTGGACGTGGACAGCCCCCGCTCGGCGGTGAGCCCGCTCCCGGACAGGAAGGCCTTGGAGACCCTCAGGCCCTGGAGCGACTGCTCGGCGCCGCTGCCGACGAGGGCGTAGTTGGAGCCGCGCAGGGTGCCGCCGGTCATCACGACCTCCACGCGATTGGCATGGGCCAACGCCTGAGCCACCAGCAGCGAGTTGGTGACGACGGTCAGCCCCGGCACCCTCGCGAGCCGGCGCGCCAGCTCCTGCGTGGTGGTCCCCGCCCCCACCACGATGGCCTCGCCCTCTTCCACGAGGCCCGCGGCGAGGTCGGCGATGGCGGTCTTCTCGGCGGTCGCGAGATGGGACTTCTGCGGAAAGCCGGACTCCCGCGTGAACCCGCCCGGCAGTACCGCACCGCCGTGCCGGCGGTCGAGGAGTCCTTCTGCCTCCAGCGCGCGCACGTCCCGCCGTACGGTCACTTCGGAGGTCTGGACGACGCGGGCGAGCTCACGGAGCGACACGGCACCGTTCGCTCGCACCATTTCGAGGATCAATTGACGACGTTCTGCAGCGAACACGAAACTGACAGTAACCCCAACGACCGTCTGGTTTCAGCAGTTTGCGCCGAATAACAGAAGTTGTTCGCACGGCAGGGCGGAAAGTGGTATACGCGCCCAGTCCCGGCACCTATGTCCTACGTGTCAGACGGCGCCCGCGGCCTTGCGGGTGTGCAACTGCCGTGCCACCTCGGCGATCGAGCCCGACAGGGAGGGGTACACGGTGAAGGCGTTCGCGATCTGTTCGACCGTCAGATTGTTGTCGACCGCGATCGAGATGGGATGGATCAGCTCGGACGCGCGCGGTGCGACGACCACACCACCGACGACGATCCCGGTGCCGGGCCGGCAGAAGATCTTGACGAAGCCGTCCCGGATGCCCTGCATCTTGGCGCGCGGGTTGCGCAGCAGGGGCAGCTTGACCACCCGTGCGTCGATCTTGCCCGCGTCCACATCGGCCTGGGAGTAGCCGACGGTCGCGATCTCGGGGTCGGTGAAGACGTTCGAGGAGACGGTCTTGAGGTTGAGCGGGGTCACCGCGTCGCCGAGGAAGTGGTACATGGCTATGCGCCCCTGCATGGCGGCGACCGACGCGAGGGCGAAGACGCCGGTGACGTCACCGGCGGCGTACACGCCCGGAGCCGTCGTACGGGAGACCTTGTCCGTCCATATGTGCCCGGACTCGCGGAGCTTGACCCCGGCCTCCTCCAGGCCCATACCGCTGGTGTTGGGTATCGCGCCGACGGCCATGAGGCAGTGCGACCCGGTGATGACCCGCCCGTCGGCGAGGGTGACCTCGACCCGGTCGCCGACCCGCTTGGCGGACTGCGCGCGCGAGCGGGCCATGACGTTCATACCGCGGCGGCGGAAGACGTCCTCGAGGACGGCCGCGGCGTCCGGGTCCTCGCCGGGCAGCACGCGGTCGCGCGAGGAGACGAGGGTGACCTTGGAGCCGAGGGCCTGGTAGGCGCCGGCGAACTCGGCACCGGTGACACCGGACCCCACGACGATGAGCTCCTCGGGCAGCTCGTCGAGGTCGTAGACCTGGGTCCAGTTGAGGATGCGCTCCCCGTCCGGCTGGGCGTCGGGCAGCTCGCGCGGGTGACCGCCGGTGGCGATGAGCACGGCGTCGGCGGTGAGGGTCTCCTCGCTGCCGTCCGCGGCCCGTACGACGACCTTGCGGGATCCGTCCAGGGCCTGCATGCCCTCCAGCCTGCCGCGCCCGCGCATGACCCGGGCGCCGGCGCGCGTGACGGACGCGGTGATGTCGTGGGACTGGGCGAGCGCGAGACGCTTCACCCGCCGGTTGACCTTCCCGAGGTCGACCCCGACGACACGGGCCGCCTGCTCCAGGGGCGGGGTGTCGTCGGCCACGATGATGCCGAGCTCCTCGTACGAGGAGTCGAAGGTGGTCATCACCTCGGCCGTCGCGATGAGCGTCTTCGACGGCACGCAGTCGGTGAGCACCGACGCCCCGCCCAGACCGTCGCAGTCGGCGACGGTCACCTCCGCGCCGAGCTGCGCGGCCACCAAAGCCGCTTCATATCCGCCGGGTCCGCCACCGATGATCACGATCCGAGTCACGTACCCCATTGTCCCGCACGTTCGGGGTGCGTCTCCTCCGGGGGCTGCCGCTGGTGCTTCTGTTACACAAGAGACTGCCGGGGCACTGCCGTACTCTCATCTCCATGTCGCTCTACGCCGCGTACGCCGGCAACCTCGACGCGCGGCTGATGACCCGCCGCGCACCCCACTCGCCGATGCGCGCCACCGGCTGGCTCGACGGCTGGCGGCTGACCTTCGGGGGCGAGCACATGGGCTGGGAGGGAGCCCTGGCGACGATCGTCGAGGACCCGATGTCACAGGTCTTCGTCGCGCTGTACGACATCGCACCCATGGACGAGGAGTCCCTGGACCGCTGGGAGGGCGTGGGGCTGGACATATACCGCCGTCTGCGGGTCCGCGTGCACACGCTGGAGGGCGAGGAGTCCGCCTGGACCTACGTCCTGAACGGCTACGAGGGCGGCCTTCCGTCGGCCCGCTACCTGGGCGAGGTCGCGGACGCCGCGGAGTCGGCCGGGGCGCCCCACGATTACGTGATGGAACTGCGCAAGCGGCCCTGCTGACGGGACCCCGCTCCCCGGAACGGCTGCCGCGCGGGCCACGGACCGGGCCGACGGGCCCGGAGGGAGGCCAGGCCCCGACCGCAGACCGGCTGCCGCTCCCGAATCGGCTGCCGCTCCCCGATGGGCTGCCGCTCCCCGATCTGCCGCCGGCCGTCGCTCCGCCCCCGCCGCAGGTTCTCCCGCCGGGTGCACTCGCCCGGCTCCCGCCCCCACCGCTTGCCGTGCCCCCCGCACACGTCCCACACCGGCACACGTGCCCGAACCCGGTCGCCACCAGCACCGGCGTACGCCCCACGTGCCCTCCCGCCCCTTCTGCCCCTGGGGCCCCTCCGGCCCCTCCCGCCGCCGGACGGCCGCCTTCCCGCGCCCCGCGCCGCATCCGACCGCCCCCTCCACCCCAGGCCGGAGCACTTCATCGTCGGAAACGACAAGACAACGATCGCATTCCCGTGACCTCCGTCATCTACGCGCGTAGGCCGAGAGCGGCTACCCTCTTGCGCGTGAACGCATCTCTTCTTCCGGACGACATCCAGGGCGACCCCTACGCCGCCGCCGACTCCGCCGCCGCGCGCCTGCGCGAGCTGACGGGTGCCGAGACCCACGACGTCGCCCTAGTGATGGGCTCCGGCTGGGCGCCGGCCGTCGACGCCCTCGGCGAGCCTGAGGCCGAGTTCCTGGTCACCGAGCTGCCCGGCTTCCCGCCGCCGGCCGTCGAGGGCCACGGCGGCAAGATCCGCTCCTACCGGATCGGCGACAAGCGCGCCCTGGTCTTCCTGGGCCGCACGCACTACTACGAGGGCCGCGGTGTGGCCGCCGTCGCGCACGGTGTGCGTACCGCCGTCGCCGCCGGTGCCAAGACCGTGGTCCTCACCAACGGCTGCGGTGGCCTGCGCGAGACCATGCGCCCCGGCCAGCCGGTCCTGATCAGCGACCACATCAACCTGACGGCGACGTCCCCGATCGTCGGCGCCAACTTCGTCGACCTGACGGACCTGTACTCCGCGCGCCTGCGCACCCTGTGCAAGGAGGTCGACCCCTCCCTCGAGGAGGGCGTCTACGCGCAGTTCACCGGCCCGCACTACGAGACCCCGGCGGAGATCCGCATGGCCCGCGCCATCGGCGCGGATCTGGTGGGCATGTCCACGGTTCTCGAGGCGATCGCCGCGCGCGAGGCGGGTGCCGAGGTCCTCGGTATCTCCCTGGTCACGAACCTGGCCGCGGGCATGACGGGCGAGCCGCTGAACCACGAGGAGGTCCTCCAGGCGGGCCGCGACAGCGCCACGCGCATGGGGGCCCTGCTCGCCCAGGTGCTGCACCGCCTGTAAGGCACCACTGCGCCGGACGGCCGAATGCTGCCGTCCTGAGCGGGAAGACGATGCGGCACACACGCCCCCGGTGGGCCGTCGCTCCGGCGGCGGCCCCCCGGGCGGGCGTATCCGTCGGCAGCGGCCGGTACGCCACCGGCTCTGGCGCCCTGTCCCCGCCCGGCCTGCGCGTTTCCACCCGGCCGCCGCGTTTCCGCCCGGCCGCCGCGGGCGATGCCACACCCACAGACACACAACGAGAGGTTGACCCGACGTGCACGACGAACTCATCGCACGGGCCCAGGCGTGGCTGGCCGAGGACCCCGACGCGGAGACCCGTGAGGAACTCGCCAAGCTGATCGACGCCGGGGACCACGCCGAGCTCGCCGCGCGCTTCGCCGGCACCCTCCAGTTCGGCACCGCCGGACTCCGCGGTGAACTGGGCGCCGGGCCCATGCGGATGAACCGCTCGGTGGTCATCCGCGCCGCCGCCGGTCTCGCCGCCTACCTCAAGTCCCAGGGCCAGGGCGACGGGCTCGTGGTCATCGGCTACGACGCCCGCCACAAGTCCGCCGACTTCGCCCGGGACACAGCGGCCGTGATGACGGGCGCGGGCCTGCGCGCGGCCCTCCTGCCCCGCCCGCTGCCCACCCCTGTCCTCGCCTTCGCCATCCGGCACCTCGGCGCGGTCGCAGGCGTGGAGGTCACGGCCAGCCACAACCCGCCCCGCGACAACGGTTACAAGGTCTACCTCGGCGACGGCTCCCAGATCGTGCCCCCCGCCGACGCCGGGATCGCGGCCGAGATCGACGCGATCACCACCCTGACCGCCGTTCCCCGCCCGGACTCCGGCTGGGAGGTCCTGGACGACAGCCTCCTCGACGCCTACCTGGCCCGTACGGACGCCGTGGTCTCCCCCGGCTCCCCGCGCACCGCCCGCACGGTCTACACGGCGATGCACGGTGTCGGCAAGGACGTCCTGCTCGCCGCGTTCGCCCGGGCCGGCTTCCCCGCACCGGTGCTGGTCGCCGAGCAGGCCGAGCCCGACCCCGACTTCCCGACCGTCGCCTTCCCCAACCCGGAAGAGCCCGGCGCCATGGACCTGGCCTTCGCGAAGGCCCGCGAGACGGAACCCGACCTCGTGATCGCCAACGATCCCGACGCCGACCGCTGCGCCGTCGCCGTCGAGGACGGCTCCGGCTGGCGCATGCTGCGCGGCGACGAGGTGGGCGCCCTGCTCGCCACGCACCTGGTCCGCCGCGGGGTCACCGGCGCCTTCGCCGAGTCGATCGTCTCCTCCTCCCTGCTCGGCCGTATCGCCGAGAAGGCGGGACTGCCGTACGAGGAGACCCTCACGGGCTTCAAGTGGATCTCCCGTGTGGACGGGCTGCGCTACGGCTACGAGGAGGCCCTCGGCTACTGCGTCGACCCCGACGGCGTCCGCGACAAGGACGGCATCACGGCCGCGCTGCTGGTCACCGAGCTGGCGTCCGTGCTGAAGGCCGAGGGCCGCACCCTGCTCGACCTGCTCGACGACATCGCCGTCGAACACGGGCTGCACGCCACGGACCAGCTTTCGGTGCGCGTGGAGGACCTTTCGGTCATCGCCGACGCGATGCGTCGCCTGCGCGAGCAGCCCCCGACCCGGCTCGCGGGTCTGCCGATCACCCGAGCCGAGGACCTCACCCAGGGCACGGACCGGCTCCCGCCCACCGACGGCCTGCGCTACACCCTCGACGGCGCCCGCGTGATCGTCCGCCCCAGCGGCACCGAGCCGAAGCTGAAGTGCTACCTGGAGGTCGTGGTGCCCGTCGCCTCGCCCGCCGACCTTCCCTCGGCCCGGGCGAAGGCCACGGACCTGCTGACCACGATCAAGCACGACCTGTCGGCAGCGGCCGGCATCTGACCGGCCGGCCTCTGCCCGCGGCGACAGCCGCGGGCAGAGCCATGCCGTGCGGCGGGCGAGGCGAGGGCCACCGGGAGGATCCCGGGGACGCTCAGAATCCCAAGGTGATCTGGACGACGTAGACGCGCCTGCACGACGCAGAACTATCGCTCGCCCAGTAACCGGAGTGCTCCAGCGCGAGGCCCTCCGCAACACGGACACCATCGACCCGGAGCCTGCAGGGTCCGGTGGGTCCCGGTTCCAGGGCACCGTGCGCCCACCAGAGCGTTTACTTCGTGCCGATTCGTGATGGCATTTCAGTCATCGCGCGATGCAATCGCGACAGAGGTGAATTCCTCATGCCTGTGAGGCCCTTTATCTGATACCCCTGTGTGGACTCTCGCCGTACGGCGTGTCCTGAAACAGGGGGTATCGATGACAAGACATCCGTCCTGGTGGGTGGGAATACGCACCGCCGCCGTGTTGTTGCCCGCCTTCCTGATCCCGCTAACCACACCGCTTGATGTGGCGCACGCGGGCGGTGGCGACGCCGCGCGTATGGAAAATCATGTGCTGCCTCTGAACAGCAAGACACCAGGTTTGACTGAGCTTCAGCAGTCCAAGGGCGTCGACAAGTTGCGGCAACTGGCAGCCACGGAAACCTCGCAACCCCTCTTGCCGCGCGAGACCGTCGGCCCCGCCAGGACTTATGCACCATTGTCCACGAAGGCGTCGGAAAGGCCCACCGCCCTGACGCAACATCCCCTGGCCGCGACTGCAGTCCCGGTGGTGCGTTTGCCAGAGCCCTCCCACTCCATGACACCGGCCGAGTGCGTACGCGGCCTCGGCACCTCGCAGTTCTACATCAAGTCGCGCTTCGCCGTCTGCTCGGGCGTCCAAATGAACCAGGTCTGGCGACTGAACGGAAGACCGGCCGGAACCAGCAGCTTCGACGTGATGGCGATAGGAACAATCCCGAAAGACAGCCGCACGGTTACGATCACCTACTACTTCACGGGATTCACCGCGACCGGTGTCAACAGTGCCGCCGACATGGGCATCGTGACCAACGGGAAAATCGCACAGAGCTGGCCCGCGTCCGTCAAATACACTCAAGGCGGCGCGAAGATGCCGACCACCAGGACCTGGGCTCAACTTCTGGAGAAGGGAAGCCTTAAACATACGGTCACCGCTGCCGCGGGCCACGGGAGCGCTGGGGCCAAGACCGACTCTGAATTCGCCGTCTATCAGCCCACCGTCGCCATCAAAGCCCCACCCGGGTGGGTCGTGTCCTCTCCTCCGACAGACCACAAGCTCTTCATACTGCCTCCGCGCTGGGACAAAGCCGCCTACCTGCCCAACAAGACCGCCGGAGCCGCGGCCTTCAGCATCCTCCCCACGCTGCAGTACAGCACCGCACGCAACGCGCCAGAACGGGGCGTTGCACTGCACATCCAAAAGGCCTTCACCAAACCGTTCACCACGCTCCCTCCCAGCACTAGAAAGGAATTTCCAGGGCGTACCGCCGATGCACCATTGACGCGACTCTACTGGGACAGCACCCGCCGGAAGGAGAACTATAATGTCTCCGTCTACAACTGTAAGAAGTATTTCGGCGCCAACTACACCGCACACAACACCAAGGAGTGCGACGAATACCCGTTCCAAAGCACGTATGAGGGCGCCGCGCGCTGGAAACACGACCACCTGGGAGAGCCCAACAACTTCAGCGTGATGCCGGTGAAGAAGCAAGAAAACAGTGCCGCTGGCTCGCTGCTCGCGCAGTTCTATGACAAGAACCGTGTTCTTGACGGACCCGACGACGGATTCCTAGTCGCAATCATATCCTGACCGACTTAGAAAAGACCAAGTCTGCGGCCCTGATCACGCAGTTGCGATCAGGGCCGTCGGGCTATTACGTCGCCGGCCAGAACTGGGCAACGTAACGCTCTACCCCCTCCACAGCACCTTCCTCCGCCAACTCGGCAAGTGCTTCCCGCCCCGCGCACACCACACGCACGGACCAGTTTCCCGGGCCATCGGACAGCTGGATCTCCTCCAACATCGGGCCAGCGGTCATCGACCTCGCCTGAAGCCTGCCTGACGAGCAGAAGATGCTCGCCATGGCACTCTCCTCCCATTTACCTGAAGGAACAGGAGGCTCGGCATCCCACACCTCGACGGCGAGAGCAGCGAGGTGGGTGTGACCCGCACTCGTGAAGTCGAGGCGCCCAGGGCGCACAGCAAGAAAGACACCGTGGTCGAAGCCCTCGGGAAACGGCACCGGCACCTGCCGATCGTCCCAATCCTCCAGCGCAAAGGCGCCGTGATCGACTTCCACCGGATACTCCCGACGGCTGACCAGCTCCGCCACCGCTCCTCCTCATGCTGTGCGCAATGCGTCGCACCTAGCATGACCGATCATGAGGTCGGCCGTACGGCAGAACTGACCGCCCACCCGCACAGCGGGACGTGGGCGGTGTGTCGGACGTTGACGTGCGTGACGCCGATGTGGTCATTCGGCCGGGAGCGGCTGCCCGGCGTGCGTGCCCCCACCCACGCTCAGCTCGGCCCATACCGTCTTGCACGGGTACGGTCCGGACGCGACGCCCCAGCGGTCGGCCACCGCTTCGACGACGACCAGGCCCCGGCCTGACTCGGCGTCGGCGGCCGGGTGCTGGGGTGCCGGGAGGCGGTCACCCCGGGCATCGGTGACCTCGATCCGGAGGGTGTCGCCGACGACGTAGAGCGTGAGCCGGAAATCCCGACCGGGGACGCGGCCGTGCGTGATGGCGTTGGCGGCCAGCTCGGCAACGACCTGGCTGGCCCGGCCCACGTCCAGCCCCCAGGAGCGGAGTTGCTCCGCAGCTAGAAGACGGGCGAGGCGCGCTGCGCGGGGCGTGGGGGACAGCGGCTGGCTGAAGTTGCGGACGGGGGTGACGAGTTCGGCGGATTTCTGGTTCACGTCACTCAGCGTGGCGGCCCCCGCCTACTGTGAACAGTGACAACGCTGATACGTACGGTGACTGTCCGACGCTTGTCCGGTGGTGTCCGGGCTTGTCGGGACGGCGCGTACGGGTACGGCCGTTGCGGCACGACGGCACGGAAGAGGGGGCGCGCGATGACGGTCGACGGCGAGGCGGTACGGCTCAAGACCGAGGCTGACGAGCCGGGTTGGGAAGTGGATCCCGACGACGAGTGGGGGCTCGCGATCATCGCCACCGTCGGACGGCAGCTGAAGCTGCGCCGGGAGGCGGTGGGCATGCGGGCCGCCGAGTTCGGGACGGTCGTCGGCTACGGCGAGGACATGGTCTACAAAATCGAGAGCGGGAAGCGCATCCCTCGGCCCGAGTTCCTGGACAGGGCGGACGAGGCGCTGGGGGCGGGCGGGCTGCTCTCGGCGATGAAGGAGGACGTGGCCAAGGTCCGGTATCCGAAGAAGGTACGGGAGCTGGCGCAGTTGGAGGCGCAGGCGGTCGAGATCGGGGTTTACGAGAGCCACAGCGTCAACGGCCTCTTGCAGACGCCGGACCACGCGAGGTCGCTGTTCGAGGCGATGCAACCCCCATACTCGCCGGACGAGGTCGAGCGCATGGTGGCGGCCCGCATGGCCCGACGGTCGGTCTTCGAGCGTGCGCCCGCTCCCGCGCTCAGCTTCGTCCAGGAAGAGGCGGCGCTGCGGCGTCCCATCGGGGGCAGAATGGCCTGGCGACAGCAGCTCGAACATCTGTTGGAGGTGGGTCGGCTGCACAACGTCGTTCTTCAAGTGATGCCGCTGAACAGCGAGACCCACTCCGGCCTGGACGGGAGGATCGAAATGCTGAAGTTCGGAGACGGCACGGCAGTGGGCCGCTCCGACGGCGCGTTCAACGGCCGCCCGACTTCCGACCCGAAACAGCTCCGCGTTCTCGAGCTGCGGTATGGCACCATCCGGGCTCAGGCACTCTCGCCGGGGGAGTCGCTCGCCTTCATCGAACAACTGCTGGGAGAAACATGATCCGCAAGACCGCTGCCGGGGACGCCTCGGAGCTGGCGTGGTTCAAAAGCAGCTACAGCAGCGGTAACGACGGCAACTCCTGCGTCGAGATCGCAATAGCGCCCCGCACCGTCCACATCCGCGACTCCAAGAACACGGAAGGCCCCCGGCTCGCCGTGGCCTCCGGGGCGTGGTCCGTTTTCCTCCCCTACGCCGTGAGGCGTTCCGCTCCGGCGACGCCGACGGGGTGCGCACGGCCCTGACCGGGAGTCCCGCGACCACCGCCGCGATCAAACCGGTGGCAGCGGCTCGACGGGGAAGCACCCGGTCCGGCGGAGCGTCCCCGCACGCCTCGTGATCCGGGTAGACGCACAGGGTTCGACCGTTCGCCCGCAGCATGGGATGGGTCCACGTCTCCGTGGCCTCGGGCACAAGCACCTGCGTCGTGTGGCCCGCTCCACGTCGTGGACGACCAGCGACAGGATGTTCCAGCCCAGGTCTCCCATCGCGGGACCCTGCTCCGGATGGTTCTCCGGACCCGCGGCCTGCACGACGTAGAACCGCTCGCCCACCCGGTAACCGGAGTGCTCCAGCGCGAGCCCCTCCGCAACGCGGACACCGTCGACCCAGAGCATGCAGCGGCCCGACGGGGCCTGGATGTGCACCGCGCGGTGCCGGTGGTCGGGGGTGAACGCGACGTCGATCCCGTACGCGGTCCAGCAGTCCGTGAAACCACTGCATGCGCCGGGGGCCGGACCGGTGCGGTTCCAGAGGTTGTCCGCCCGGCCGTCGGCCGGGTCCTGGCTGCACGTCTTCGGGTCCCGGCAAGGTCTGTCGATACGACGTGTGCATCCGATCCCGATGGCCGCCATCCCGAGGCGAGGCGAGGGACAGGCGTTCGACAAGACGGGCACGGTAACGTTCCGGGCCGACGAGGGCGAGGAGGTCGTCTCCTCGTCTCTCCACCACTCCAGCAGGTCGGTCCCCACCGGGGAGCGGCGCAACCAGTCCTGCCACTCCTCGCCCCAAGCCTCCCGGCGGTGGGCCCGCCGATCCGCCTTCGCCTCCCCGAGCCTCTTCCTCCTGCGGGGTTCCCGGGCATATCGGCGGATTTTCCGATTGTCCGCAGGACAGGTGCTACGGCACCGGCGAATCCCTCACCGCGCTGTCAGCGGCACCGCGACACTCCGGGCAGCACCGCCGTGGCGTACGCCTTGCCTCCGGCCGGCCTCAGCCCACCGCCAGCAGAATGGCGAGCACCACCGCTCCGGCGACCGCCGGCCCCACGATCTCGTAGGCCCAGCGGACCGTCACCTCTCCCTGGGCCCGCTCGTCGTGCTCCCGGGCTTCGTGGAGCTCCTGCAGATCACTCATGGTCTGGTCGGACGCGGCACGGACGGGCCCGGACCGCCCGGTGCCGCCCGGCCCATCGACGCCCGGAGAACCGAAGACGCCCCGGGTACCGAGCCGCCCCACGCGGTCCGACCCGCGCTGCCCCGCCCCGGCGGCCCGCGCCTCCTGCCGTATCGCCCTCTTGCGCGCCCGCATCGACACGGGCACCGCCCACAGCTGGTACGTGGTGCCGGACTGGGAGACGACCTCGTTGGAGTAACGGGACCGCAGGGCCGCGACCTGCCCCCACGGCAGGACGATCACGCGGAAGGGGTTGCGGATGCGGAGCCGCTCGTCGTTGGCGTAGACGGCCGGCCGCAGGCTGAAGGCGACCACCAGCGGCACGATGAGGATCATCGCGGCGAGCGCCATCCACGGGGTCCGGCCATGGCCGGTGAACAGCGCGTCGAAGCCGAGCCACCCGATGATCGCGAGCAGCAGGACACCGCCCGCGATGCCTCCGGACGACCGGTAGACCCGGTCCCTGACCTCGGAGGCCGGCGGCTGCGGCGCTGATGACTCGTGCTCGGGCGTCGTCATGGTGCCGATTGTGCACGACGGGCCCCGCGCCGTCGTGGGCGGTCTCGCCGGAGTTGCGATGCGCACACGGGGGTGTACAGCCGCTACGCGCGTAGATATGCTCGTCTGGTGACCATGCCCCCCTCTGCACCTGCATCTGCTCTCAGTGACGTCACCGCGTCCGACAGCACGCTGCGCCGCTTCCTGCACGGGCTGCCCGGCGTCGACGCGGTCGGCCTGGAGGCGCGCGCCGCCTCGCTCGGCACCCGTTCCATCAAGACCACCGCGAAGGCGTACGCCATCGACCTCGCCATCTCGATGGTCGACCTGACGACGCTGGAAGGCGCGGATACCCCGGGCAAGGTCCGGGCGCTCGGCGCCAAGGCGGTCCATCCCGACCCCACGGACCGGACGACCCCCACGACCGCGGCCGTCTGTGTCTACCCCGACATGGTGGCCGTCGCCAAGGAGGCCGTCGCGGGCTCCGGTGTGAAGGTCGCGTCCGTCGCCACCGCCTTCCCCGCGGGCCGCGCCGCGCTCGAGGTGAAGCTGGCCGACGTGCGCGAGGCCGTGGCCGCGGGCGCCGACGAGATCGACATGGTCATCGACCGCGGGGCGTTCCTCGCGGGCAGGTACCTGAAGGTGTACGACGAGATCGTCGCCGTGAAGGAGGCCTGCGGGACGAACGCCCGGCTGAAGGTCATCTTCGAGACGGGCGAGCTGTCCACGTACGACAACATCCGTCGGGCCAGCTGGCTCGGCATGCTGGCGGGCGCCGACTTCATCAAGACCTCGACCGGCAAGGTCGCCGTCAACGCGACCCCGCCCAACACCCTGCTCATGCTGGAGGCCGTCCGCGACTTCCGCGCCCTGACCGGCGTCCAGGTCGGCGTGAAGCCCGCCGGCGGCATCCGCACCAGCAAGGACGCGATCAAGTTCCTGGTCCTCGTCAACGAGACCGCCGGTGCCGACTGGCTCGATAACCACTGGTTCCGCTTCGGCGCCTCCTCGCTCCTGAACGACCTGCTGATGCAGCGTCAGAAGCTCGCCACCGGCCGCTACTCCGGCCCCGACTACGTGACGGTGGACTGAGACCCTCATGAACAACGTGTCATCCGCATTCGAGTACGCACCGGCGCCCGAGTCCCGCTCGGTCGTCGACATCGCCCCCTCCTACGGCCTGTTCATCGACGGCGAGTTCACCGAGGCGGCCGACGGCAAGGTCTTCAAGACGATCAGCCCGTCCACCGAGGAGGTCCTCTCCGAGGTCGCGCAGGCCGGTTCCGAGGACGTCGACCGTGCGGTCAAGGCCGCCCGCAAGGCTTTCGAGAAGTGGTCGGCGCTGCCGGGCTCGGAGCGGGCCAAGTACCTGTTCCGTATCGCCCGCATCATCCAGGAGCGCAGCCGCGAGCTGGCCGTCCTGGAGACGCTGGACAACGGAAAGCCGATCAAGGAGACCCGCGACGCGGACCTCCCGCTGGTCGCCGCGCACTTCTTCTACTACGCGGGCTGGGCCGACAAGCTGGAGCACGCCGGGTTCGGCCGCAACCCGAGGCCGCTGGGGGTCGCGGGCCAGGTCATCCCCTGGAACTTCCCGCTGCTGATGCTGGCGTGGAAGATCGCCCCGGCGCTGGCGACCGGCAACACGGTCGTCCTCAAGCCCGCGGAGACCACGCCTTTGAGCGCCCTGTTCTTCGCGGACATCTGCCGCCAGGCGGGCCTGCCCAAGGGTGTCGTCAACATCCTTCCGGGCTACGGCGACACGGGTGCCGCGCTCGTCGCCCACCCTGACGTGAACAAGGTCGCCTTCACCGGTTCCACGGCCGTGGGCAAGGAGATCGCCCGCACGGTGGCCGGTACGAGGAAGAAGCTCACCCTCGAACTGGGCGGCAAGGGCGCCAACATCGTCTTCGACGACGCGCCGATCGACCAGGCCGTCGAGGGCATCGTGAACGGCATCTTCTTCAACCAGGGCCAGGTCTGCTGTGCGGGTTCCCGCCTGCTGGTCCAGGAGTCGATCCAGGACGAGCTGCTGGAGTCCCTCAAGCGCCGCCTGTCGACCCTGCGCCTCGGCGACCCGCTCGACAAGAACACCGACATCGGTGCGATCAACTCCGCCGAGCAGCTGGCCCGGATCAGCGCGCTCGCCGAGCAGGGCCAGGCGGAGGGCGCCGAGCGCTGGTCCCCGGCCTGCGAACTGCCCGAGAGCGGCTACTGGTTCGCCCCGACGCTCTTCACGAACGTCACCCAGGCGCACACCATCGCCCGCGACGAGATCTTCGGCCCGGTGCTGTCGGTCCTCACCTTCCGCACGCCGGACGAGGCGGTCGCCAAGGCGAACAACACTCAGTACGGCCTGTCGGCCGGCATCTGGACCGAGAAGGGCTCGCGGATCCTGGCCGTCGCGAACAAGCTGCGGGCCGGTGTCGTCTGGTCCAACACGTTCAACAAGTTCGACCCGACCTCGCCGTTCGGCGGCTACAAGGAGTCGGGCTTCGGCCGCGAGGGCGGCCGCCACGGCCTGGAGGCGTACCTCGATGTCTGAGAAGACCGAACAGCAGCGACTCACTGTCTTCAAGACCTACAAGCTGTACGTCGGCGGGAAGTTCCCGCGTTCCGAGAGCGGCCGGGTGTACGAGGTGACGGACTCCAAGGGCAACTGGCTGGCCAACGCTCCGCAGTCCTCCCGCAAGGACGCCCGTGACGCGGTCGTGGCCGCGCGCAAGGCGTTCGGCGCATGGTCCGGCGCGACGGCCTACAACCGTGGCCAGGTCCTCTACCGCGTCGCGGAGATGCTGGAGGGCCGCCGGGAGCAGTTCGTGCGCGAGGTGGCCGAAGCGGAGGGCCTTTCCAAGTCCAAGGCGGCGGCGGTCGTGGACGCCACGATCGACCGCTGGGTCTGGTACGCGGGGTGGACCGACAAGATCTCCCAGGTGGTCGGCGGCGCCAACCCGGTCGCGGGCCCGTACTTCAACCTCTCCTCACCGGAGCCCAGCGGCGTGGTCGCCGTCGTGGCCCCGCAGGAGTCGTCCTTCCTGGGCCTGGTCTCGGTCGTGGCCCCGGTGATCGCCACGGGCAACACCGCGGTCGTGATCGCGTCCGAGAAGGCCCCGCTGCCGGCCCTCTCGCTGGGCGAGGTGCTGGCCACCTCCGACGTGCCGGGCGGTGTGGTCAACGTGCTGTCCGGCCGCACGGCGGAGATCGCTGCGCCGCTCGCCGCGCACCAGGACGTCAACGCGATCGATCTCGCCGGTGCCGACGAGGGTTTGGCGAAGGAACTGGAGATCGCCGCGGCGGACAACCTGAAGCGCGTGCTGCGTCCACAGCCTGTGGATTACTTCGAGACGCCGGGCATCGAGCGCCTGACGGCCTTCCTGGAGACGAAGACGGTCTGGCACCCGACGGGGTCGCTGGGCGCTTCCGGCTCGTCGTACTAGAGGCGCTTCTCCGTACGGGCCCGCTTCTCCGTACGGGGCCCGCTTCTCGTAGCGGACGCGCTCCTCGTACCGGAGACGTACGCGGAACAGCGGAGCCGCGCTTCCCGCCGTCCAGGGGAAGCGCGGCTCTGCGTCATGGGGCCGCGGGTCAGCGCGTCCCGCGGAGCACCTGGCCGACCACCGGAACACTGCCGAGCGACTGCGCCTGGGCCACCGGCCGGGTCAGGGCCTGCGACGACAGCGGCTTGAAGTCGGCGACCTGCGTGGCGACGCCGTTGTCCAGCGGGTCGACGCCCGTGCCCGCCAGCGGATTCGGCTTGAGGCCCGAGAGCGGCCCGGTGACCCGTCCCACGATCCCGCTCAGCTGCTGAAGGCCCTGCTGGGGCCCGGCCTGGTCGAGCGAGACGGGCCGGGTGCGCATCACGTCCAGGACGGGGGCGCTGTCCGCCGATGCCGCGGCCGCGCCCGCCCCCAGCGCGGCGCCCGCGGTCGCGATGAGGACGAGGGCTCGCCGGGCGGTGGGGTTCTTGGGGGAGGCGTGTCGTGCCATGACTGCTGCCACCTTTTCACTGCGAAGGGTAATGATGTCGACACGCAGGGTAGTTGAGTCGTGATGTGTGCTCCAAACGTCGACCCGCGGGGTCGGCACGGTGTACGGAATGCGTCAGACTGGTGTCTCGTGAGTTCCCATCCTCCGGCCCCCGCCCGCGTCGTGCTGCTGTGCGGCCCCTCCGGCTCCGGCAAGTCCCTCGTCGCCGCCCTCTCCGGGCTTCCCGTGCTGCGACTGGACGACTTCTACAAGGAGGGCGACGACCCGACGCTGCCCCTGGTGGAGGGGAGTTCGGACATCGACTGGGACCATCCGCGGTCGTGGGACGCGGACGTCGCGGTCGCGGCCATCGCCGAACTGTGCGCCACGGGCCGTACGAGGGTGCCTGTGTACGACATCGCGCTGAGCGCACGCACGGGCGAGGAGGCGCTGGACATCGACCGTACGCCGGTGTTCATCGCGGAAGGGATCTTCGCCGCCGAGATCGTGGCGCGCTGCCGGGAACTGGGCCTGCTCGCCGACGCCCTGTGCCTGACGCGCGGGCCCCTCACCACGTTCCGCCGCCGCTTCGTGCGCGATCTCAGGGAGGGCCGCAAGTCGGTCCCGTTCCTGCTGCGCCGCGGCTGGCGGCTGATGCGCGCGGAGCGGTCGATCGTCGCCCGCCAGACGGCTCTCGGCGCGTACGCGTGCGACCGGAACGAGGCGCTGAGCCGGCTCGCCGCGGCGACCACGGGACGGCCGGCTCCGGCCGGAGCCGCGGCCTAGCCGGACCTCGGCCCCGCCCACCACCGCAGGGACGACGAAAAGCGGGACTGGACGGACCCCCCGGCCCTCCAGTCCCGCTCTCCCGCGCACCCCGCGTGTCCCCCGTCGCGGTGCTCCCCCGTGCTTCCCCCGTCCCCCCAGGTGGTGCTCCCCCGTGCCCCCCGTCCCTCAGGCGACAAGCTCGCCGAAGGACTCCTCCTCGTCACGGCCGAAGCTGAGGACCTCGTCCTCGCGCAGCCGGCGGAGCGACCGCCAGATGCTGGACTTCACCGTGCCGACACTGATGTCGAGGATCTCCGCGATCTCCGGGTCCGTGCGGCCCTCGTAGTAACGCAGGACCAGCATGGTGCGCTGGAGTTCCGGCAGTCGGGCGAGCGCCTGCCACAGGACGGCGCGCAGCTCGGTGCCCCGCATCGCGTCCGTGTCGCCGGCGGTCTCCGGCAGCTCCTCGGTCGGGTACTCGTTCAGCTTGCGGCGGCGCCACGCGCTGATGTGCAGATTCGTCATCGTGCGCCGCAGATAGCCACCCACCGCGGCCTTGTCACTGATCCGGTCCCAGGCCCGGTACGTCGAGAACAGCGCGCTCTGCAGCAGGTCCTCGGCCTCGAACCGGTCACCGGTCAGGTGGTAGGCGGTTGCGTACAGGGAGGCGCGGCGCTCCTCGACATAGGCGGTGAACTCCGCCTCCGTCACCGAGCGGCGCTCCCCCGATGCCTCCCCGTACGCGGCTCCCCCGTGAGCTTCCCCCGTGTGCGCGTCAACCACCGTCATATACGCGGTGTGCTGACGCCCGGTGCCGCGAGCGCACCCCCGCCCGCTCACGGCACCGGACTTCTCCGTGTTCCGGGTGACGTCGTGAAGACGCGTGACAACTGCGCTTGTGCTGTTGCTGTGCAGCGTGTTCATCTTGCGCCCCCCGTCGTGGACCCGGTCTTCCGTGCGGCCTTGCTTGTGTCGAAAAGCTTGCCCGGGCGACTTCATGGCCGTGTCCGTCGACTGTCACAGAGCTGTCACAGGGGCCGGCCACAGCCGTTTCACAGCGTCATCACAGAAAAGAGCCGTACGATTACGCAGCCGTTCCGTCCGCCCGCGTCGCGGACCGCGAGAGGGCCGGGGCCGCTCACACAGTCGCTCCGGCAGTCGATAGACGGCCGCGGTATGGGTCAGAATGGCCCCCGTGCCTTCCCTGTTGCTGATCGAGGACGACGACGCCATCCGAACGGCCCTGGAGCTCTCACTGACGCGCCAGGGACACCGTGTGGCCACCGCTGCCACCGGAGAGGACGGCCTGAAGCTGCTGCGTGAACAGCGGCCGGATCTGATCGTGCTGGACGTCATGCTGCCCGGCATCGACGGTTTCGAGGTGTGCCGGCGGATCCGGCGCACCGACCAGCTGCCGATCATTCTGCTGACCGCGCGCAGCGACGACATCGACGTCGTGGTCGGGCTGGAGTCCGGCGCCGACGACTACGTCGTCAAGCCCGTGCAGGGGCGGGTCCTCGACGCCCGGATCCGGGCCGTGCTGCGCCGCGGCGAGCGGGAGGCCAGCGACTCGGCGACGTTCGGCAGCCTGGTCATCGACCGGTCGGCGATGACGGTCACCAAGAACGGCGAGGACCTCCAACTCACCCCGACGGAACTGCGACTGCTGCTGGAGCTGAGCCGGCGGCCCGGACAGGCCCTGTCCCGGCAGCAGCTGCTGCGGCTGGTGTGGGAGCACGACTATCTGGGCGACTCACGGCTCGTCGACGCATGCGTCCAGCGGCTGCGCGCCAAGGTCGAGGACGTGCCCTCGTCGCCCACGCTGATCCGCACGGTCCGTGGCGTCGGATACCGGCTGGACGCTCCTCAGTGACCGATCCGTACAGGGGGCTCCGCGGCTGGGCCGCGGCACGCAGGGCGGTGCAGTCACGCCTGCGCTTCACCAGTCTCAGACTGCGCCTGGTCGTGGTCTTCGGACTCGTCGCGCTGACCGCGGCGGTGTCGGCGTCCGGCATCGCGTACTGGCTCAACCGCGAGGCCGTGCTCACCCGCACCCAGGACGCGGTGCTGCGCGACTTCCAGCAGGAGATGCAGAACCGGGCGACGTCGCTGCCGGTGCACCCGACGCGCGACCAGTTGCAGCACACCGCCGGGCAGATGGCGAACAGCAGCCAGCGCTTCAGCGTGCTGCTGGTGGCGCAGGACGAGCACGGCAGGACCGTGACCGGCAACTCGGACCTGGACACCTTCACGCTGGAGGACGTGCCCGCGTCGCTGCGGAAGGCGGTCGACAAGCAGCAGAAGACGTCGGACGCGAAGGACTCCTACCACCTGTACTGGCAGCGGATCGTCGAGGACGACAAGCCGTACCTGGTGGGCGGCGCCAAGGTGATAGGCGGTGGGCCGACCGGCTACATGCTCAAGTCCCTGGAGCCGGAGGCGAAGGACCTCAACTCGCTGGCCTGGTCGCTCGGTATCGCCACCGGTCTCGCGCTGATCGGCTCGGCGCTGCTCGCGCAGGCCGCCGCCACGACCGTGCTGAAGCCGGTGCACCGCCTCGGTATCGCGGCCCGGCGGCTGGGCGAGGGCAAGCTGGACACGCGGCTGAGGGTGTCCGGCACCGACGAACTGGCCGAGCTGTCCCGGACCTTCAACCGTGCCGCCGAGTCCCTGGAGAAGACGGTCGCGGACATGAGCGCCCGCGAGGAGGCGTCCCGGCGCTTCGTCGCCGACATGTCCCATGAGCTGCGCACTCCGCTCACGGCGATCACGGCCGTCACCGAGGTCCTGGAGGAGGAACTGGACGCGGAGACCGGCGGCATCGACCCGATGATCGAGCCGGCCGTACGGCTCGTGGTCAGCGAGACCCGGCGGCTGAACGACCTCGTCGAGAACCTGATGGAGGTCACCCGCTTCGACGCGGGCACCGCCCGGCTGGTCCTGGACGACGTGGACATCGCCGACCAGATCACCGCGTGCATCGACGCCCGTGCCTGGCTGGACGCCGTCGAGCTGGACGCCGAGCGCGGCATCATGGCCCGCCTCGACCCGCGGCGGCTCGACGTGATCCTGGCGAACCTGATCGGCAACGCGCTCAAGCACGGTGGCTCGCCGGTACGGGTGTCCGTGCGCGAGGAGGGCGAGGAGCTGGTCATCAGGGTGCGGGACCACGGTCCCGGCATCCCGGAGGACGTCCTGCCGCATGTCTTCGACCGCTTCTACAAGGCGAGCGCCTCACGGCCGCGTTCCGAGGGCAGCGGCCTCGGACTGTCCATCGCGATGGAGAACGCGCACATCCACGGCGGCGAGATCACGGCCGCCAACTCCCCCGACGGCGGGGCGGTGTTCACGCTGCGCCTGCCGCGCGACGCGTCACCGCTGGTCGAGGAGGAGCAGCGGAACGGGAACGGCACCAAGGGGAACGCCCGATGAACAGACGAGGCGGACGCCCCTGGCTCGCCACCGCGCTGCTGGCGACGCTGCTGGCCGGCTGCGGTATCCGTGCCACGCAGGTGCCGACGGACTTCGGTCCCGCGCCGTCCCGGGTGCCGTGCGCCCTGTCCGGTTCGGAGCCCTCGACGCAGGCGGGCCGCGGCATACCGGTCCAGGTGTTCCTGCTGTGCGCCTCGCAGCTCGTGCCGGTGGACCGTTTCGTGCGCATCCCGGACGGCGCCGCCGAGGCGGCGCGCCGGGTGCTGGTCGCGCAGGGGCTGATCGACCAGCTCGCCATGACACCGCCGTCCGCGGAGAAGCAGGCGGGGTACGCGACGGACGTGCCCGGCGGAATCAAGGTCAGCGGCCCACGCGGCAGGGACGCGGCGGACACGTTCCGGCTGAGCACCCGCCCGGACAGCCTCGCCTCGTACGCACTCGCCCAGATCGTCTGCACGTTCGCCGACTCGGAGGCGACCACCGCCGACGACGGCACCGTCGTCCTCGGCGGCCCGGACGCACAACCGCTGCGCCGCTACGCGTGCACGGCCGAGGTGCGCTCCCGCCCGGGCACGGTGGCACCGCCGTCGACGGAGGTGTCCGGGGGCTGAGCCCCGGGGCGCGCCCACGGCGGCCCGGTCGCCCCGCAGGCGGAGGAGCAAAAAGGCGGAAGGGGAACCGATCCCGCCGGGCGTGACGTCTTGGGGGGCGTGCAGCGTCAAGGCTCAGACGGCGGCAGCGCCGTGATCCGCATCCGTGTGGCCGGGGGTGTCCTCCTCGTCGCGCATCTGGCCCTCGTCGCCTGGATCACGCTGCGCCCCCTGGACGTTCCCTGGGTGAGGCCCGCCAATCTGCATCCGCTCGCCGGTATCAGAGCCGATCTGGCCCTGGGCTGGCCGGAGGCGGCCCGCCGCATCGGCAAGGGGCTGGCGCTGCTCGCACCGCTCGGGGTGCTGCTGCCGATGGCGGGCGGCCGGCTCGACGGCTCCCCGCTCGCCTCGCTGGCCCGTGCGGTCGCCACGGGCACCCTGGTCTCCCTGGGGATCGAGCTGGTGCAGACCGGGGTGCCCGGCCAGGTCGTCGACATCGACTCGATCCTGCTGAACACCGTCGGGGTGGCGCTGGCCCATGTGCTGGTCGTGCCGACGGCGAGGGCCCTGCTCCGCCGCCGGGCCGAGTCACGGCGACGGGCCGCCCACCCGCGGGAGGAGACGGCTCAGGGTCGGACCCCGACGATTCCCAGGGTCGGAATAGCTCCTTAGAGCGACGCTTCTCCCGCTTCGTCCCCGTAGCGTGGAACACATCGGAGACGTCGAAGGCATCGACACGGTCGAGGACTTGGGCACCGATCGGACGCCCCGGCAGCCGCCGGGAGCCGTTTCCCGCCACGGTTCGCGAAGGAGTCTCAATGACCGCCCTTACCCGCCCCACCCACGGACGGATGATCGGCGGAGTGTGCGCAGCGCTGGCACAGCGCTTCGGCACCTCCGCGACCACGATGCGGGTGATCTTCCTGCTGTCGTGCCTGCTCCCGGGCCCGCAGTTCCTGCTCTACATAGCCTTGTGGATCCTGTTCCCGTCGGAGGACAAGGCCGGGACCCGCACGGCCTGGTGACGGTCGCACGGTCCGGACGCCGGACGCCGATGGGCGCCCCTGTTCGGTCGGGGGCGCCCATCGGCGTCGGGGGCTGAGGCCCCGTCGGGGCCGAGGCCCCGTCAGGTCAGCGGGATGCCGTTCACCGGCACGCCGTGCAGCGGCAGCGTCTTGACGGGCAGCCCGCCGAGCAGACCGCCGACCGGCGCGGCCGGCCCGTCGGCCGCGGCCTTTCCCACGGCGCCGAGGGCGCGCTGCCCCTGGCCGAGCGCCTCGCCTGCGCCGGGCAGCGCGCCGGCGACGTTGCCCAGCGGCAGCGCCTGGGTCGCGGTGTCCGGCCCGGCGACGTCCGGCACGGCCGGGGCCGCGCTCGCGACGCCCGCGCCCACGGCGGCGAAGGCGGCACCCAGGGCGGCGACCCCGAGGGTTTTGGCAGCAGACTGCTTCATGATGAATGCGTCCTTGGATCCGATGACGGGGATATGAGCGGTCCCGAAACCGTAAGCACGCGAATGCGGGCTCCGCAAACGCCCCGATTCGGCCGGATCCATGTTCCCCGACCGCCGGAAAACGGGACCCGTCAGCCCTCGTCGGGCACGGAAGCGCTGGTGGAGGCGGTCTGACGGAACAGCCATTCGGACTTCAACTCGGCATATCCGGGCTTGATGACGTCATTGATCATTGCCAGCCGTTCATCGAAAGGAATGAATGCTGACTTCATAGCATTGACCGAGAACCACTGGAGATCGTCGAGCGTATAACCGAAAGCGTCGACCAGGTGCTCGAATTCCCGGCTCATGCTCGTCCCGGACATCAGACGGTTGTCCGTGTTCACCGTGGTACGGAAATGCAGCCGCCGCAGCAGCCCGATGGGGTGGTCGGCGTACGAGTCGGCGGCGCCGGTCTGGAGGTTGGAACTGGGGCACATCTCCAGAGGGATGCGCTTGTCGCGTACGTACGAGGCGAGGCGTCCGAGCTGCACCGAGCCGTCCTCGAGGACTTCGATGTCGTCGATGATGCGCACCCCGTGGCCGAGCCGGTCGGCGCCGCACCACTGCAACGCCTGCCAGATGGACGGCAGTCCGAAGGCCTCACCGGCGTGAATGGTGAAGTGGTTGTTCTCGCGCTTCAGGTACTCGAAGGCGTCGAGGTGCCGGGTGGGCGGGTAACCGGCCTCGGCTCCGGCGATGTCGAAGCCGACCACGCCCAGGTCGCGGTAGCGGTTGGCCAGTTCGGCGATCTCCAGGGAGCGGGCCGCGTGGCGCATGGCGGTGAGCAGGGCGCCGACGCGGATGCGGTGGCCGTTCGCCTTCGCCCGCCGCTCGCCCTCCCGGAAGCCCTCGTTGACCGCCTCGACGACCTCCTCGAGGGTCAGCCCGCCCTCCAGATGCTGCTCGGGCGCATAGCGCACCTCCGCGTAGACGACCCCGTCCTCGGCGAGGTCCTCGGCACACTCGGCCGCCACCCGCACCAGTGCGTCCCGGGTCTGCATGACCCCGACCGTGTGGGAGAAGGTCTCCAGGTACCGCTCCAGGGAGCCGGAGTCGGCCGCCTCGCGGAACCAGATGCCGAGCTTGTCCGGGTCCGTGTCGGGCAGGTGGGAGTAGCCCGTCTCCCGGGCGAGACTGACGATGGTGCCGGGGCGCAGGCCCCCGTCGAGGTGGTCGTGCAGCAGGACCTTGGGCGCCCGGTGGATCTGGTCCCAGCTCGGGGTGTTCTGGTGCTGGCTCGTCATTTCCGCACCATAGCGCCTACGCGCGTAGAGGCCGGGGCAGGGCGAGACGTCGATATGCAAAGGTGACCCTCAGGACGGGTCGCGTACACCGTCGCTTCTGACACTGTTCTGTCATGGCACACCAAGCGACGCCGGTGCGCAGGGCCCGGCTGGGAAGGGCGCTCGGCCCGGAGCCGACGACGGTGAGCGGCGCGGTGCTGCTGCTCCCCGGCGGTGACGAGGTCTCCGCCCGCAGGCCCTCGACCCTGCTCGCGACCGCCTCCGTCCTCGGGCTCGGCCGCCGCCTGGCCCGGGCCGGCCACGGCGAGGGCCTGGTCACCCACGTGGTGCACTACCGCTACCGGGGCTGGAACGGCAGCGAGGCGCACCCGGCACAGGACGCCGCATGGGCCGCCGACGAGGTCGTACGACGCCATGGGGACGTGCCGGTGTGTCTCGTCGGCGTGGGCATGGGCGGCCGGGCGGCGCTGCACGCGGCGGGACATCCGGCCGTCAACTCCGTGCTCGCACTGGCCCCTTGGCTGCCCGAGGAGGACATGGCCGCGTCGCCCGAACCGGTGAAGCAGCTCGCCGGGCGGCGGGTGCTGATCGTGCACGGCACGAACGACGAGCGCACGGACCCGGAGCTGTCCTTCCGGCTGGCGGCCCGCGCGAAGAAGACCAACCGCGACATCTGCCGCTTCGAAGTGCACGCGGACGGGCACGGGTTGCACCAGTACCGCTCCGAAGTGCATGCGCTCGCCGAGGACTTCATGCTGGGCACGCTGTTCGGGCGGCCGTTGTCCCGCCCGGTGGAGGACGCGCTCGCCGCTCCCCCGCCGCTCGGGCTGCGAATGCCGCTGGCAGCGGGGTTCGGCCGGTCGTTGCGCAGGTGAGAAGCCCGGCACCGGTCATTGGTGCAGCAGCCGCCCCCGCCGCGACAGCAGGAACTTCTTGAAGGCCGCAACCGGCTGCGTGTCCACGTGCCCCGCCAGCCATGCGACGCCGATCTCGCGCACCGCCCGCGGCGCCGTGACCGTCAGCTCGACGACCCCCGGCCGCGGCACCGCCGGAGGCGGCAGCAGTGCGACGCCCAGCCCGGCCGCGACCAGGCCCCGCAACGTTTCGGCCTCCTCGCCCTCGAAGGCGACGCGCGGTGTGAATCCCGCCTCGCGGCACAGGGCGTCGGTGATCCGGCGCATCCCGTAGCCGGGTTCCAGGGTCACGAACGTCTCGTCCGCGGCCTCGGCGAGCCGGACGCGCCGGCGGCCCGCCAGCCGGTGGTCGGCGGGGACGACGAGCCGCAGCTTCTGCTCGTCGACGCGGCGGGCGACCAGATCGGGTGCGTCGGGCACCGGAGAGGTCAGGCACAGGTCCAGTTCCCCGGCGCGCAGCTTCTCGAGCATCGCCTCGCCGTAGGTCTGGACGAGGCTGAAGCGGACGCGCGGGTGGTCGGCGCGGAAGGCGTGGATGAGGCCGGGCACGGTCTCGGCACCCATCGTGTGCAGAAAGCCGAAGGCGACCTTGCCGGTGGCCGGGTCGGCGTCCGCGCGCACCTCCTCCGCGGCCCGTTCGATCTCCGCGAGAGCGCGCTCGACGGACGCGAGGAACGTCCGGCCGGCGGGGGTGAGGGCGACCGTGCGCCCGCGCCGGGCGAACAGCTCGACGCCCAGGTCCTGTTCGAGGCGGACGAGCGCGCGGGACAGGGTGGACTGGGGGACCTGCATCTCCTGCGCGGCACGGGTGACATGCTCGGTCCGGGCGACACCCGCGAAGTGCGCCAGGCGCGGCGCGAGCAGCGCGACGATGTCTACTGCGTCACTTGTGTCACTGGACGATGACAGGCGAGCTGCTGACCTCTGCTGATGCACCATGGGAACGATTATGGCGTTTCTGTGCATTGGACGGATGAGGAGCGGGGTCCGTACGTTCGAAGCATGCCTGCTGCTGATACCGGGGCGTCCACCACCGTGGGCGCCGCCTCCGCGACCGCCCCAACCGCCGTCTCCCGTCTGACCCCGGGAGGCCCCGGCTACCGCCGGATGAGCCTCGCCCTGTTTCTCGCCGGGGTCGCCACCTTCGCCCTCCTCTACTCCACGCAGGCACTGCTGCCGCTCGTCTCCCGCGACTTCGGGGTGACGGCGAGCGCGGCGAGCTGGACGGTCTCGGGCGCCACGGGCGGACTGGCGCTGTTCGTCCTTCCCATGAGCGCGCTGTCCGAGCGGTTCGGACGGCGGACGCTGATGACGGCGTCGCTGGCCGTCGCGGTGACGGTCGGGCTGCTGGTCCCCTTCGCCCCGTCGCTCGGTGCGCTGATCGCGCTGCGCGCCGTCCAGGGCGCGGCGCTGGCCGGTCTGCCCGCGTCGGCGACCGCCTACCTGGCCGAGGAGGTCACCCCCAGGGCCCTGATCACGGCGATCGGCCTGTTCGTGGCCGGCAACAGCGTGGGCGGGATGAGCGGCCGGGTCATCACCGGCTGGGTCGCCCAGGAGTGGGGCTGGCGGGTGTCCCTCGGCACGATCGGGGTGATCGCGGTGGCGTGCGCGGTGGCCTTCCGGCTGCTGCTGCCGGCGCCGCGGCACTTCGTGCCGGGGTCGCTGCGCCCGCGGGTGCTGGCCGGCACGGTCCGCGACCACCTGGCCGACCCGCTGCTGCGCCGGCTCTACGCGATCGGCGCGCTGTTCATGACGGTGTTCGGCGGCGTCTACACCGTGATCGGCTACCGCCTGACGGAGGAGCCGTTCGGGCTGCCGCAGGGCATCATCGGCTCCATCTTCCTGGTGTACCTGGTGGGCACGGTGTCGGCGTCGACGGCGGGCCGGCTGGTACACCGGCTGGGCCGCCGTGGGGCGCTCTACCTGGCGGCCGGCACCACGACGGCGGGCCTGCTGCTGTCCATGGCGTCCTCCCTGCCTCCGGTCCTGCTGGGGCTGGTCCTGATCACGGCGGGCTTCTTCGCGGGCCACGCGGTGGCTTCCTCGGCGGTCAGCCACACGGCGAAGCGGGGCCGCGCCCAGGCGTCCGCGCTGTACCAGTCGTCGTATTACGTCGGGTCCAGCACCGGCAGCACGGTCGGCGCGATGGCGTTCCACGCGGGCGGCTGGTCCGGGACCGTGGGCATGGGCCTACTGGCGGTCCTCGGCGTCGTGACGATCACCGTGTTCGGGTCCCGCGCGGCCCGTCTCGCCGCCCGACGGGAGCCGGCGGCGGCGTAGCGGGGCTCCACCCCGTGGGTGGCGCGCCGTACCGCGTGAGTGGCGCGCCGTACCTCCCGGGTTGTGCCGGGCCCTCCCCCCGTGGCCTGCGGGTTTCCCCGCTGCGGGCGCCGTTGTCAGTGGGCTGCGGTAGCTTCCGAAGTGCTGGGGCGCGAGGGTGCGCGACAGGGACGGCCGCTGGGGTGGGTGGACCATGGGTGACGGTACGGCGACGGTGGAGGACCTCGACGTCCGGCTGGAGAGGCACAGGACCGAGCTGACGGGATACTGCTACCGCATGCTCGGCTCGTCCTTCGAGGCCGAGGACGCGGTACAGGACACGATGGTCCGCGCCTGGCGGAGCTACGAGAAGTTCGAGGGCCGCTCCTCACTCCGCTCCTGGCTGTACCGGATCGCGACGAACGTCTGCCTGGACATGCTGAGCGCGGGCAATCGGCGTGCCCGCCCGATGGATCTGACCGAGTCGACGCCCCTCGCCCGGGCCGCCCTCTCCCCGCGCCCGGACAGCACCTGGCTGGAGCCGATGCCCGACGCGCGCGTCCTGCCGACGACCGACGACCCGGCGGAGGCGGCCGTCGCCAAGGAGTCGGTCCGGCTGGCCTTCATGGCGGCCCTGCAGCAGCTGCCCGCCAAGCAGCGGGCGGTGCTCATCCTGCGCGAGGTGCTGGCCTGGCGGGCCGGCGAGGTCGCCGAGCTGCTCGGCACCTCGGTCGCCTCGGTCAACAGCGCGTTGCAGCGGGCGCGCGCCACGCTGGCGGAGCGGGCGCGCGAGGGCGCCGACGCCGCCGTCTCCGACCCTCTGGACGCGGGGCAGCAGCAACTGCTGGAGCGCTATGTGGCGGCCTTCGAGGGGTACGACATGGCGGCGCTGACGGCCCTGCTGCACGAGGACGCTGTGATGACGATGCCACCGTTCGACCTGTGGCTGCGCGGCACGGTGGACATCACCGGTTTCATGACCACGCTCGGCTCCGCCTGCGCGGGTTCCCGCCTGGTGCCGGTCGCGGTCAACGGCCTGCCGGGCTTCGCCCAGTACAAGCCGGACCCGGACACCGGCGGCTTCACGGCTTGGGCGGTCCAGGTCCTGGAGACGTCAGACGGCAGGATCTCCGGGTTCCACTGCTTCCTCGACACCAAGCGCTGGTTCCCGCTGTTCGGCCTGCCCCTCCAGCTCGATGGGGAGGCCGGTCAGATCGATCAGCGCGCGTAGGGCGGGCGCCGGATCACGCAGCCGGATACGGCCCCCGGCCCGCCGGGCGGCCAGCTGCATCCGGGCCAGGGCGTCGACGGTCGAGAGTGCCGGTGGGCCCAGCCCGGACGCATCGCACACCACGACCTCGGCCCCGCCGGACACCAGCCGCGCCCGCACGTCCTCGCACAGCGCCGCCACCTCGTGCCGGCCGAGGGAGACCGGCAGGTACAGCACTGTTGGTGTTGTCGCGTCCACGTTCGGTAGACGGCCGTGGCACGCGGAAGTCATCGGGCGGACGAGCGCGGCGGCGTGGCTAGTCGGCGGGGAACCCGCTGGTGTCGAGGGTGAGGTCGAAGGGTGCGGGCAGCGTGATGGTGTCGCCGAACTTGACGGAGGACAGAACTTGGTAGACGTCGCCCTCGGGCTCGCCGTACAGCGTCACCGTGGGAACGCCGGAGGCCCAGCGGTCGACGAGGAGATAGAGCGGGATGCCCGCGGTCGCGTACGCGGCGGGCTTGCTGACGCGGTCGTGGCGGGCGTTGGACCTGGAGGTCACCTCGACGACGAGTTCGGCCAGGGCGGCCGGGATGTGTGTGTCCGCTTCCGTGCACTCCGGCACCGGAGCAACCACAAGGTCCGGGATGAGCATGCCCAGACGCGAGGGGACGGCGATGGCCAGTGTCTGGTAGACGCCCCAGTCATCGGGAATCACAGAGTAAAGGCGACGCTGAATGCGTTCCGCGATGACATTGTGCCGGGACGCGGGAGCGGGTGACACGGTGACGACCCCTTCGATGATCTCCACCTTGCTGCCCTCGGGCCATTCCATCTCCTCCCAGAACCGGACGAGGTCGTCCCAGCTCTGATCGGGGTCCTGGCTCACGGTGAGTGCGCTCATGGCGGTGTCTCCTATCGGTGCGTCACCGATCCCAGCATGCCGAACGGGACCGGCGGCGGTCCACCGGTCCCGTTCACCCGGAAGGGGAAAGCCCAGGTCAGGCGATACGTTCCAGCACCACCGGCGAGGCGGTGAAGTCCGTGCCCGGGGCCGCCACGTCGTACGAGCCCTCGACCGCCTGCAGCGCGTACTCGAAGCGCTCGGGGGTGTCCGTGTGCAGGGTCAGCAGCGGCTGGCCCTCGGTCACCGAGTCGCCCGGCTTGGCGTGCATCTCGATGCCCGCGGCGGCCTGCACCGGGTCCTCCTTGCGGGCGCGGCCCGCGCCGAGGCGCCAGGCGGCGACGCCGATGCCGTAGGCGTCCAGGCGGGTCAGAACACCCGACGAGGGGGCCCTCACCACGTGCTGCTCCTTCGACGTCGGCAGCGACGCGTCCGGGTCGCCGCCCTGGGCCGCGATCATCCGGCGCCAGACGTCCATGGCCGAGCCGTCGGCCAGCGCCTTCGCCGGGTCCGCGTCCTTCACGCCCGCCGCGTCCAGCATTTCGCGGGCCAGGGCGATGGTCAGCTCCACCACGTCGGAGGGGCCGCCGCCCGCCAGGACCTCCACCGACTCGCGGACCTCCAGGGCGTTGCCCGCCGTCAGGCCCAGCGGCGTGGACATGTCCGTCAGCAGCGCCACCGTCTTCACGCCGTGGTCGGTGCCGAGACCCACCATCGTGGACGCCAGCTCCCGCGCGTCCTCGATCGTCTTCATGAAGGCGCCGGAGCCGACCTTCACGTCGAGGACGAGCGAGCCCGTGCCCTCCGCGATCTTCTTGGACATGATGGAGGAGGCGATCAGCGGGATCGCCTCGACGGTGCCCGTGACGTCGCGCAGCGCGTAGAGCTTCTTGTCGGCGGGTGCCAGGCCGTCGCCCGCCGCGCAGATCACCGCGCCCGTGGTGTCCAGGACGTGCAGCATCTCCTCGTTCGACAGCAGTGCGCGCCAGCCGGGGATCGACTCCAGCTTGTCCAGGGTGCCGCCGGTGTGGCCGAGGCCGCGGCCCGACAGCTGCGGGACCGCCGCTCCGCAGGCGGCGACCAGCGGCGCCAGCGGGAGGGTGATCTTGTCGCCGACGCCACCGGTCGAGTGCTTGTCGGCCGTCGGACGGGACAGCGACGAGAAGTTCATCCGCTCGCCCGAGGCGATCATGGCCGCGGTCCAGCGGGCGATCTCACGGCGGTTCATGCCGTTGAGCAGGATGGCCATCGCGAGCGCGGACATCTGCTCGTCGGCGACCTCGCCCCGCGTGTACGCGTCGATGACCCAGTCGATCTGCTCGTCGCTCAGCTCACCGCGGTCCCGCTTGGTGCGGATGACGGAGATGGCGTCCATGGCCATGGTTTCCTTCCGAAGGTCCGAAGGTGCGCGGCCCCCTGAGTCATGGAGGACGACTCGGGGGGCCGGGCGGGAGTTACCGGGAGTTACTTGGTGAGATGGTCCGGGCCGAACGCCTGGGGCAGCATCTCCGACAGCGGCAGGATGCCCGCCGGGGTCTCCAGGAGCAGATCCGGGCCGCCGAACTCGTACAGCAGCTGGCGGCAGCGGCCGCACGGCACGAGGATCTCCCCGTTGCCGTCGACGCAGGTGAAGTGCGTCAGCCGGCCGCCCCCGGTGTTCTGCAGATGCGAGACGAGACCGCACTCGGCGCACAGGCCGAGGCCGTAGGAGGCGTTCTCGACATTACAGCCGGTGACGACGCGTCCGTCGTCGACCAGGGCCGCGACACCGACCGGGTAGCCCGAGTAGGGGGCGTACGCGCGGGCCATCGCCGCGCGCGCCTGCTCCCGCAGGGCCGCCCAGTCGACCGTGGCGGGCGGTGTCACTTGCCCTGTCCCTTCCGGTATGGCATGCCGTCCGCCTTCGGCATCCGCAGGCTCTGCGCGGACAGCGACAGCACCAGCAGGGTGACGATGTACGGAGTGGCGGTGACGAGCTGCGCGGGAACCTCGCTGGTGCTGGAGTACCAGACGAAGAGCAGCGCCGCGACCACGGCGGTGATCACCGCGGGGACGTACTTCTTCTTCCATGCGAGGTACGCCGCGCCGAACACCACCAGGATGCCGAGCAGCAGGATCAGGGCGTGGACGTTGGTGGTGCCGCCGCGCAGGTTGAGGCTGTCGGTGTAGCCGAACAGGCCCGCGCCCAGGGCGAGTCCGCCCGGCATCCAGTTACCGAAGATCATCGCGGCGAGACCGATGTAACCGCGGCCGGCGGTCTGGCCGTCGAGGTACACGTTGGACGCCACGATGGACAGGAACGCGCCGCCGAGGCCCGCGAACCCACCGGAGATGATCACGGCGATGTACTTGTACTTGTACACGTTGACGCCGAGGGACTCCGCCGCCACCGGGTTCTCGCCGCAGGAACGCAGCCGCAGGCCGAAGGCCGTGCGCCACAGCACCCACCAGGTGACCGGGACGAGCGCGACCGCGATCACGGTGAGCGGGGACAGGTCGGTGACCAGACCGCCGATCAGGCCCGCGATGTCGGAGACCAGGAACCAGTGCTTGTGGTTCAGCGTGTCCAGCCAGCTCGACAGGCCGGGGATGTCGAAGGTGCCCAGCGAGTCGATCGGCGGGGACTGCTTGGAGGAGCCCTGCGGGGCGTTCTCGAAGGTGAACTTCGACAGGTAGCGGGTGGTGCCGAGGGCCAGGATGTTGATCGCCACACCGGAGACGATGTGGTTCACGTTGAAGGTCACGGTGGCGATGGCGTGCAGGAGGGCGCCGAGCGCACCGCCGATGATGCCGAAGACGACACCGGTCCACGGGCCCCACTGGTAGCCGGCCCAGGCACCGAACCAGGTGCCGAGGATCATCATGCCCTCGAGGCCGATGTTGACGACGCCGGAGCGCTCGGCCCACAGGCCGCCGAGGCCCGCGAGGCCGATCGGGACGGCCAGGCGCAGCGCCGTGGACATCTGGCCGGTCGAGGTGATGCCGTCCGCGCCGGTGATCAGCCGGACGATCGAGGTGAGGGCCAGGACTCCGGCGATGATCAGCAGGAGCACCGGCAGTGACATACGGCGGCTGCCCTTGCCGGGCTGCTGCGCCTTGGGCTTGGCGATGGTCGCGGTGCTCATCAGGCCGCCACCTCCTTGTTGGTGTTCTGAGCGGCGGCGGCCAGCTCCGCGCCGACCCGCTTCTGCTGGCGGCGCAGGCCCCACTGGCGTACGGCCTCGTACGAGATGACGACCGCGAAGACGATCAGGCCCTGCATGATCGTGGCGATCTCCTTCTCGTACGCCACCGGGATCGCGTAGTCGAGGGCGGGGGACGCCTTGTCCAGGAAGGCGATCAGCAGTGCCGCGAAGGCGATGCCGACCGGGTTGTTGCGGCCGAGCAGGGCGATGGTGATGCCGGTGAAACCGAGGCCCGTCGGGAAGCTGAGGCTGTAGGTGTGGGCGTCGCCGAGCAGCAGCGGCAGGCCCGACAGGCCCGCGACCGCGCCGGAGATCAGCATCGCGGTGAGGACCATCTTCCTGGCGTTGACACCGGAGGCCGCGGCGGCGGTCTCGGAGGCGCCGGTGGCGCGCAGGTCGAAGCCGAACCGGGTGCGGTTGAGGACGAGCCAGTACAGGATGCCCGCGACGACCGCGAGGAAGACCAGGCCGTAGATCTCGCCGACGTCGGGACCCAGGTTGATGCCCGGGACCCAGCCGGAGTTCTTCATGATGCCGGTCGTCATGTTGTTGCCGACCTGCACGCCCCACACGTTGGAGAGGGTGAGGTAGCCGATGAGGCTGGTGGCGATGGCGTTGAGCATGATCGTCGCGACGACCTCGCTCACCCCCCGGGTGGTCTTCAGGACACCCGCGATACCGGCCCAGAAGGCGCCGGTGAACATGGCGACCAGCATGAGCACCGGAATCTGGAGGAAGGACGGCAGCGCGAGGTGCGCGCCGACGACGGCGGTCATCATCGCGGCGAGTCGGTACTGGCCGTCGACGCCGATGTTGAACAGGTTCATACGGAAGCCGATGGCCACCGCGAGCGCCGCCAGGTAGTACATCGACGCCTGGTTGACGATCAGCACCTGGACGTCGGAGAACGTCGCCTGCTCGATCATCAGGCGGTACGGCTCGAACGGATTCTTGCCGGAGGCGATCAGCACGACCGAGGTGAGCAGGATCGCCGAGACGAGCGCGATGACCGGACCGGCCACCGCGAGGAGCACCCGCTCCTTGTCGAACTTCTTCATCGGGCGTCGTCCTCCGGGCCGGCGTCTGCGTCGCCTTCTGTGGCGTTTTCTACGTGTTCCAGGTGACCGGACGCGGCACCCGTCATGGCCGAGCCCAGTTCCTCCGGGGTGATGGTGGCGGGGTCGGCGTCGGCGACCAGCCGGCCGTTGTAGATCACCCGCAGGGTGTCGGAGAGGCCGATCAGCTCGTCCAGGTCGGCGGAGATCAGCAGCACGGCCAGGCCCTCGCGGCGGGCCGCGCGGATGTGGTCCCAGATCGCGGCCTGCGCACCGACGTCCACACCGCGGGTGGGGTGGGCGGCGATCAGGAACTTCGGCGCGTGGCTCATCTCGCGGCCGACGATCAGCTTCTGCTGGTTGCCGCCGGAGAGGGAGGCGGCGGTGACGTCGATGCCGGGCGTGCGGACGTCGTAATCCTTGACGATCCGCCGGGTGTCCTCCTGGGCGCCCTTGGGGTCGAGCCAGAAGCCCTTGGCGTTGGGGCGCTCGGTGACATGGCCGAGGATGCGGTTCTCCCACAGCGGGGCCTCGAGGAGCAGGCCATGGCGGTGGCGGTCCTCGGGGATGTAGCCGACGCCCTGCTCGCGGCGCCTGCGGGTGGGCCAGGCGGTGATGTCCTCGCCGAGGAAGGCGATGGAACCGGAGTCGGCGTTCTTCAGGCCGATCAGCGCCTCGATCAGCTCGGTCTGGCCGTTGCCCTCGACACCGGCGATGCCCATGACCTCACCGGCGTGGATGGTGAAGGTGATGTCGTCGAGGACCCGGCGCACAGCCGCCGCGCTCTCGGCCGTCGACTCGGTGAGCAGGCCGGTGGAGGCGGGTTCGTCGAGCTCGCCGAGCGAGGAGCCGCCGGTGGCGCGGATGGTGAGGTTCTTGACCTCGATCACCGGCCGGTCCGTCACGGTGGACTCGGCGGTCTCGGGGGTGGGCAGCTCGCTGCCGACCATCAGCTCGGCCAGCTGGCGCGGGGTGGTCTCGGCGGGGATCGCCGTGCCCACGGTGGTGCCGCGGCGGATGACGGTGATGTCGTCGGCGACCGACAGGACCTCGCCCAGCTTGTGGGAGATGAAGATGACGGACAGACCCTCGGACTTCAGCTCGCGCAGGTTGTCGAAGAGCGCGTCGACCTCCTGCGGGACGAGCACGGCGGTCGGCTCGTCGAGGATGAGGGTCTTGGCGCCGCGGTAGAGGACCTTGAGGATCTCGACGCGCTGCCGGTCGGCGACGCCGAGGTCCTCGACCAGGACGTCGGGGCGTACGCCGAGACCGTACCGCTCGGAGATCTCCTTGATCTTCTTGCGGGCGCCGCTGCCGATTCCGTGGAGCTTCTCGCTGCCGAGGACCACGTTCTCGAGGACCGTCAGGTTGTCGGCGAGCATGAAGTGCTGGTGGACCATGCCGATGCCGCGGGCGATGGCGTCGGCGGGGCTGTTGAAGGTCACCTGCTCGCCGTCGACGGTGATCGTGCCCTCGTCCGGCTTCTGCATGCCGTAGAGGATCTTCATCAGCGTCGACTTGCCGGCGCCGTTCTCGCCGACGAGGGCGTGCACGGTGCCCTTGCTGACCGTCAGGTGGATGTCGTGGTTGGCGACGACACCGGGGAATCGCTTGGTGATCCCCGCCAGCTCGACCGCGGTCGTCGACGGAGCGGTGAGCGGAGGGCTGCTGGACGCGTCGATGGCGCACTCTCCTTGGGAAAGGGGCCGCTCTACGCGCGTAGCGCCCCTGCTTTAAATAGTGCCCGGACCTGATCCCTGTCGATCCGTTCCGAGCATTCTGCCGCGCGAACGGGGCGCGAGTCGGTCATCCTCCCCACGCCCCGTTCCGTGGCCGCAACGCTGCCACTACAGCGTCGTTTTGGCCATGCTTCCGGTCGGCCGGTGACCTCCGGTCAGGAGGTCTTGACCTTGATCGAGCCGTCCTTGATGCCCTGCTCGGCCTTCTTCAGGGCGGCCTGGAGGTCGGCGTTGTTCTTGAACACCGGGTTGGAGTCGGCGAGGCCGACGCCACCGTTGGCGAGGCTGCCGCGGATCTCGCCGGTCAGCGGCTTCTTGTCCTTGATGACGGACTTGGCGAGCTCGTACACCGACCCGGAGACGTTCTTGAGCGCCGAGGTGAGGATGTAGTTCTTGTACGACGACAGAGCGCTCTGGCTGTACTGGTCGGAGTCGACGCCGATCGCCCACACCTTGTGCGTGGCGGCGGCCTTGATGACGCCCTGGCCGGAGAGGCCGGCCGCGTGGTAGATCACGTCGGCACCGGCGTCGATCTGGCCGTTCGCGGCGTTCTCACCCTTGTCGGGGCTGGCGAAGCCGCCCTCCTGGGGGGTCTGCGTCAGGAACTGCGACTCGATCTTGATCTTCGGGTTGACCGACTTGGCACCCTGGATGAAGCCCGCCTCGAACTTGTGGATGAGCGGGATGTTCACGCCACCGATGAAGCCGATGTGGTTCTTCTTCGTGGTCTTGGCGGCGGCGACACCGGCGAGGTAGGAGGACTCCTCCTCGTGGAAGACCATGTCGGTGACGTTCTTCGCGTGGATCTCGTTGTCGTCGATGATGCCGAAGGTCACCTTCGGGAACTTGGCCGCGACCTGCTTGACGGCCGGCGCGTACACGAAGCCGACGCCGATGACGGGGTTGTAACCCGCCTTGGCGAGCGTCTCCAGGCGCTGCACCTTGTCGGCGTCCGTCTCGCCCTCCTGCGGCTCGACGTCCCGGCCGGCGACACCGAAGTCCTTCTCGGCCTTCTGGAAACCGGCGTACGCGGCGTCGTTGAAGGACTGGTCGCCCTTGCCGCCGATGTCGTACGCGAGGCCTATGCCCTTGGACTTGCCGCTGCCACCGGCAGACGATGTGGACGAGTTGCCACAGGCGGATACGGTGACGGCAAGGGCTGCGGTCGCAACCCCGGCAACGGCGATACGGGACACCCGGCGCATGGAACGTGACTCCTTTGTGCAAGCGCCCATACCAGGCGCTGGTTCCGCGGCAGCGTAACGCGCGTAGACCGGACGGAAAACCCCTTCTGTCCGGTCCGTTATCGAGATGTGGCCACTGACACAGGGCAGGTTACGGAGCGCGGTGCGGCGCTTGCACGAGGCAAGGGCGCGTGGCGCGAAAGGGAGGGAATGGACTCCTGATGTGGGGGCGAGATGCGTGGAAAGAGGAGCTTTTGTGACCCCTGAGGCGACCTGTGCACCGCGTACAGGCGGCCCGGGCGGCCACCTCTCCGGCCGGCCACCGTCCCGTCTCCCAGCGTGCGCCCGCAGCGGGCCCGCGGCGCCTCTGCGGGCCGTGGGGCACACAGCACTCCGCCCCGCCGGACCGGATCCCAGCGGGGCGGATTCACCTACGGCTTCCGGTACCGGCTCCCGGGGCACCCGGTAGCCGGACGGACCGGCGGCGTCACTGCGTGTTGACGGTGACCTTGCCGTCGATGATGTCCTGCTTGGCCTTGTCGACCGCCGTGACGACGTCCTTCAGGGCCTTGTACTTCGGGTTGGAGTCGGCGAAGCCGACGCCGCCCGACTTGAGGTCGCCACGCTGCTCACCGGTCAGCGGCTTGCCCTCGACGACCGACTTGGTCAGGTCGTACACCGCGCCGCCGACGTTCTTCAGGGCCGAGCCGAGGATGTAGTCCTTGTACTTGGCGAGGGCGCCCTGCTGGTACTGGTCGGAGTCGACGCCGATGGCCCACACCTTGTGCTCGGCGGCGGCCTGGATCACACCCTGGCCCGACAGACCCGCCGCCTGGTAGATCACATCGGCACCCGCCTCGATCTGTCCGTTCGCCGCGTCCTTGCCCTTGTCGGGGCTGGAGAAGCCGCCCTCCTGGGGCGTCTGGGTCAGATACTGGGACTCGATCTTGATCTTCGGGTTGACGGACTTGGCGCCCTGGGCGAAGCCCGCCCCGAACTTGTGGATCAGCGGGATGTCCACGCCGCCGATGAAGCCGATGTGGTTCTTCTTGGTCGCCTTCGCGGCGGCGACACCGGCCAGGTACGAGGACTGCTCCTCATGGAAGACGAGGTCGGCGACGTTGCTCGTCTTGACCGTGTCGTCGTCGATGATGCCGAAGGTGATCTTCGGGTACTTGGCCGCGACCTCCTTGACGGCGGGCGCGTAGACGAAGCCGACGCCGATGATCGGGTTGTAGCCGGCCTTCGCGAGCTGCTCCAGGCGCTGCACCTTGTCCGCGCTGGACTCGCCGTCCTGCGGCTCGATGTCCCGGCCGCCGATCTTGAACTCCTTCTCGGCCTTCTCGAAACCGGCGAAGGCGGCGTCGTTGAAGGACTGGTCGCCCTTGCCGCCGATGTCGTAGGCCAGGCCTATGCCCTTGCCCGTGTAGCCGGACGAGTTCTTGTCCGAGCCGCCCGAGGCGTCGGTGCTGGACTTGCCGCACCCGGCGGCCGCGAGGGCGACGACCGCGACGGCCACCGCAGCTTGGGAGAACCTCGTCCTCCGAGAGATCAGACGCACAGCAAGCACCCCTTCATCCCCACGGCACCGTCACCGGTCCGTTTCCCCGATCGCCGCCACCGCAACGATTTCGGCGCACAGTAACGCGCGTAGAAGGGGAGGGGAACGGGGTTTCTCGTGGCCGTTATCGATTCGTGCCGCCACTGCGTTGCGTCGGTGCGTCGCCGGTTACGGACGGGTCACGCAAGCGGACGAAGGGGGCGAACCGGGGCGCACCTTTCGGTCATCGGAGAGCCCTGGAGAGCCGGGTCCGTCCGGCGCTCCGGGCCCGTCCACCCCAGGGGACCCAGGCTCCCGGGCCCTGGCTCTCCCGGGCCCTGGCCCTCCGGGGATCCAGCCCTCCGGAGCCCCGGCCCTCCGGGGCCCTAGCCCTCCGCGTCCAGCAGCGCGGCCGCCGTGAACAGCTCCACCCCGACCGTGATCGCGTGCTCGTCCACGTCGAAGTCGCCCTGGTGGAGGTCGCGGACGGTCCGCTCGCCCGGCCGGCGGACGCCGAGGCGGGCCATGGCACCGGGCACATGCTCCAGGTACCAGGAGAAGTCCTCGCCGCCGAGGCTCTGCTGCGTGTCCTCGATGGAGTGGACGCCGCGGCGTGCGGCCATCGCGTCGTGCAGGAGTTCGGTGACGGCCGTGTCGTTGACGACGGGCGGCACTCCCCGCACGTAGTTGATCTCGGACTTCGCCTTGTACAGGTTCGCGATCTCGTCGATCGCCGCGTGGACGACGTCGGGTGCGTGCCGCCAGGTCTCCAGGTCCAGGCAGCGCACGGTCCCGGCCAGCTCGGCGTGTTGCGGGATGACGTTGCAGGCGTGGCCGGACTCGATGCGCCCCCAGGTGACCGAGAGCCCGCTGCGCGCGTCGACGCGGCGGGCGACCAGGGCCGGCACATCGGTCGCGACGCGCGAGACGGCCGTGACGAGGTCGGTGGTCAGGTGGGGGCGTGCGGTGTGGCCGCCCGAGCCGGCGAGCGTGACTTCCAGCCGGTCGCACGCGGAGGTGATGGGGCCGTGCCGCAGTCCGATGCGCCCGGCGTCGACCCTCGGGTCGCAGTGGACGGCGATGATCCGTCCGACGCCGTCGAGCGCACCGGACGCGATCGCGTCGGTGGCACCGCCCGGGAGGACCTCCTCGGCGGCCTGGAAGATCAGCCGCACCGGCCGCGGCAGCCTGCCCTGCCGGTGCAGGTCCGCGAGGACGAGTCCGGCCCCGAGGACGACGGTGGTGTGGACGTCGTGCCCGCAGGCGTGGGCGCGGTCGGGCACGGTGGACCGGTAGGCGCAGTCGGTCTTGGTGTCGGGGATGGGGAGCGCGTCGATGTCACCGCGCAGCGCCAGGATCGGGCGTACGCCGTCCGGTTCACCGATGTCGCAGATGAGCCCGGTGCCCGCGGGAAGCACGCGCGGCGCGAGTCCCGCCTCCTCGAGGCGGGCCTTGATCGCGGCGGTCGTGCGGAACTCCTGGTTGCCGAGTTCTGGGTGCATGTGCAGGTCGCGGCGGAAGGCCACGAGCTCGGCCCGCAGCAACTCGGGCAGGGTGCCGGGGAGCACACTGTCCCCGGGGTGATCGGCCTCGGACTCTCGGGACATCAAGTGGTTCACCCTTTGAAGGGTAGGGCGATCGGGCGGCCGTTCTCCCCTCGATCAACAAAACTTCAGCCCGTCAGGGGAAGAAAAGCTGGCCGCACGCCGCATAGCCGGCTGTGACGATGGGTACACTCGCCCGTCTTTTTGGGCGAGGGATCTCCGAGGAGACCGTGGCGGGTCCGCCGGGGGTGACCGCGGAGCCGTCCCGGCACCGCCGACGGCGCCCGGGGATCCCTGACCGGGACCGCTCCCGTGTAGGAGCGTCCCGCCGGGGCAACGCCCGGGGGGCCCGATCTGTTCCCTCCCGTCACCGGCACCACGTCGCCGTCCGCCTCCTTCCTCCCGGCACATCCGGCATCCCGCCGGGTCTCCGTCTCCCGCGGGTACCCCGCCTCGCCGCCGTCTCCCGAGGGCCGCGGTCCCGGCCCGCCGGGCCCCGTGACGGGTGACGGGTGACGGGTGACGAGCGGATGAACCCTGGGAAGCCGCCCCCGCAGGGCCCACCCCGGCGGGTAGCGTGCGCCACCGTGAACGCCGAGGAACCGGACTTCCTGCGCACCGCCCGGGCGTCGTACGACACCCTGGCCCCCGACTACGCCGCCCACGTTCCCGACGGCCCGGCGACCCGCCCACTGGACCGGGCCCTGGTCACCGCCTTCGCGGATCTGGTGCGAATGAACAGCCCAGCCCCCGTCGCCGACCTCGGCTGCGGCCCCGGCCACGGCACGGCGCGTCTGCACGCCCTCGGCGTCCCCGTCTTCGGCGTCGACGTCTCCCCGCGCATGGTGGCCCTGGCCCGCCGCACCCACCCGGAGCTGCGGTTCCATGTGGGCACCATGACGGCGCTGGATCTGCCGCCCCGGACACTGGGCGGCATCGCGGCGCTCCACTCCGTCAGCCATGTGCCGACGGAGCACCTGTCCACGGTGTTCGCCGAGTTCGAGCGGATCCTGGTGCCCGGCGGCCAGGTCCTGCTGTCGTTCCCGGCGGGCACGGACGACCGCACCCGCCTCACCGAGCGCTTCGGGCACGACGTCGAGCTGGACTACTACTGGCACGCCCCGGACACGGTCACCGGGCACCTCGCGCGGACCGGGCTGCTCGTCCACGCACGCGCGCTCCTCGACCCGGACGAGGAGGGGACGGACGAGGACGGGAAGCGGGAGCGGGCGTTCCTTCTGGCGCGCAAGCCGCCGGCCGGTCAGCCGAAGCGGCCCGCCACGTAGTCCGCCGTCCGCCGGTCCTTCGGGGTACCGAAGATCTCGCCGGTCGGGCCGTGCTCGACGATGCACCCGGGCGCGCCCTGCTCGGCGAGGAAGAAGGCGCACTGGTCGGAGACGCGGGCCGCCTGCTGCATGTTGTGGGTGACGATCACGACGGTCACCTGTCCGGCCAGTTCCCCGATCGTCTCCTCCACCCGGCGGGTGGAGGTGGGATCGAGTGCCGAGCACGGTTCGTCCATGAGCAGCACCCGGGGGCGTACGGCCGGCGCGCGGCGATGCACAGACGCTGCTGCTGACCGCCGGAGAGGGCGCCGCCGGGCTGGCGGAGGCGGTCGGGGACCTCCTTCCACAGGCCCGCGCGCGTGAGGGATTCCTCGACGAGTTCGTCCCGGTGTGTGGCTGCCACGTGTGGTCCCCCCACGGTGGAAACAGATCTCCCCGCGCGGTGCCGGTCGGCTCCGCGCGGGGAGATTCAGTGGCCGGATCGTGGCGGTCCGACCCGTGCCGCGTGGCCGATCCGTGAATGACTCATGTCCGTTCCGTGCGGGAGCCGTGGGGATGCTGAGGTCTACCCCGCCGCCATGCCCTGTTCCGTCGCCCGGTCCTGTTCCGCCGCCGACGGCAGCCGGTCCACGTCCCGCGCCGTCCCGGTCACCCCCGAAAGGAAGCCCTGGGCCCGTGGTGAGGCGTGGTCCGTCAGCCAGGCCGGATCGATCTCGCACACCGCGACCCGCACCTCCATACCGACGAGTGCCAGGGGCAGGGTGTGGACGACCGTGGACGGGAAGCTGAGGATCGTACGGCCGATGGGGCCGCGTCGGGCGATCAGTTCCAGAGGGAGGTCCGGACGGACCACCTCCAGACCCGTCTCGACCGCCAACCGGTGAAGTTTGTCGGGGCTTTCGCGGCGGTGTGCGAAATAGCGCCGCGCCCCGTGCGCGGCAGCCAGGGCACGGACCGCCTCCAGATAGCGTTCGCCGTCCACCACACCCGTCTCGACGAGGGAGGTGCCCACCAGGTCCGCGCCCTTGGTGAGGCGCGGCGGGCCGAAGCGGGCCCGGGTCCAGGCGAAGTCGTTCGCGGTGACCGTGACCCCGGCCGGGGTCTCGTCGACCGGCATCGACGAGAAGACCTCCACGGCGCGCCGCGCGCTCGGCGTCAGCCGGCGCCGAGCCGACGCTGACACCGGCGCGAAGACCAGGTCACGGGCGCCCGGACGGCCGCCCTTGCGGTGCCATCGCACCAGACGTTCGCCGCGGGCGAGTTGGGCGACGAACTCCATCGTCGCCGTGCCGTCGTCCACCACCACCAGCTCGCGGGCCCGGGTGATGGTCAGCAGCAGCTGGACGTAGCGGGAGAAAGGGTCCCCCATCACCACCCGGCGCGCCCGGCGCAGCATCCGGGTGAGGCCGCCGATCGTCCGGAAGGGAGCCGTCGCGCCGCCCCGCGCCTCCTCCCAGCGGACCTCGTACCCCTCGTCGCGGGCCAGTTCCGCCATGCGGCGCAGCTGGCCACGGGTCATCGGGTCGGTGGGCGAGAGCACAACGAGGGTGAGCCCCTCGCCCGCCGCACGGCGGAGCGAGGGGCCGCCGGAGCCGCCGGGTGCCGTGCCCTCCGCCTCGGACGCCCCCGGGCCGTTCGCCACCGAGCGCCCCGCGCCGGACCGCGGCCCGCCCTGCGCGGGGATCGCCACCCCGCGCCCGGGCGCATCGCCGACCTTCGTACCGAGCGCGTGTGCGTGTGCCCACTCCAGGACGTTCAGGAGCTGGACCGGGCTCTCGACGAAGGCGAGCGTGTGCGGACCGGCGGATCCGGCGCGGGGGCTCATCGGCGTACGACCGTCCCGTAAGGCGCTCAGACCGACACCGGCTCACCGGCGGCCGCGGCGATCTCCGCCTCGGCGACCACGCCGGCGACACGGCGCAGCTTCTTCATCGGGCCGAGCTCGGAGTCGTACACCTTCTTCACGCCGTCGCCGAGGGACGCCTCGATGGTGCGGATGTCGCGGACCAGGCGCTGCAGGCCCTGCGGCTCCACCGACGCGGCCTGGTCGGAGCCCCACATCGCGCGGTCGAGGGTGATGTGGCGCTCGACGAAGGTCGCCCCGAGCGCGACCGCGGCGAGGGTGGTCTGCAGGCCCGTCTCGTGGCCGGAGTAGCCGATCGGGACGTTCGGGTACTCCATCTCCAGCGTGTTGATCACGCGGAGGTTGAGCTCCTCGGCCTTCGCCGGGTAGGTCGACGTCGCGTGGCAGAGCAGGATGTTGTCGGAGCCGAGGACCTCGACCGCGTGGCGGATCTGCTTCGGGGTCGACATGCCCGTGGAGAGGATGACCGCGCGGCCGGTGGCACGCAGCGCCTTCAGCAGCTCGTCGTCGGTGAGGGACGCGGAGGCGACCTTGTGAGCCGGGACGTCGAACTTCTCGAGGAAGGCGACGGCCTCGGTGTCCCACGGGGACGCGAACCAGTCGATGCCCTTCTCCTTGCAGTACTCGTCGATCTGACGGTACTCGTCCTCACCGAACTCCACACGGTGGCGGTAGTCGATGTAGGTCATCCGGCCCCAGGGGGTGTCGCGCTCGATGTCCCACTGGTCGCGCGGGGTGCAGATCTCGGGGGTGCGCTTCTGGAACTTGACGGCGTCGCAGCCGGCCTCGGCGGCCACGTCGATCAGCTTGAAGGCGTTCTCGAGCTCGCCGTTGTGGTTGATGCCGATCTCGCCGCAGACGTAGACGGGCTTGCCCGGGCCGACCTCACGGGTACCGAACGTGCGCAGACGGGAGTTGCTGCTCATGGCAGGGGGATTCCTTACTTGTCGAGGGAGTCGAGAGAGGGGCCGAGGATCCAGCTGGCGATCTCTCGGATCGCGCCGTCGCCGCCGGGGACGGTGGTGACCGCGCGTGCGGCGCCGCGCACGACGTCGTGGGCGCTCGCGACCGCCACGGGCCAGCCGACCAGGGCGAAGCACGGGAGGTCGTTGACGTCGTTGCCGACGTAGAGCACGCGCTCAGGCGCGATGCCCTGCTCCTCGCACCACCGCTTCAGTGCGAGGTCCTTCCGGTCGATGCCGTGCAGGACCGGGATCTTGAGCTTCCGGGCCCGTGCGGCGACGACCGGGTTCTGCTCCGTGGACAGGATCAGCATCGTCAGGCCGCTGCGGCGCAGCGCGGCGATACCGAGGCCGTCCCCGCGGTGCACGGAGACGAACTCGCGTCCGTCGGAGTCGATCAGCACCCTGTCGTCGGTCTGGGTGCCGTCGAAGTCGAGTACGACCGCGTCGATGTCGGCGCGGGTCGGGAGGGCCCCGGGCCGCGCGGCGTCGAAGTGCGGCGCGAGGGCGCGGGCGCGGGCCAGATCGTGCGGGTCGTCGATCTCCAGCACACGGGCCGGGTCGGTGCGCACGAGTTCGGTGCGGCCGAAGAAGCGGTGCCGGTGCTCACGCAGCCCGGCGGCGTCCATCGCGTAGGCGGCGCCGGTCTCCAGCAGGTCCTGGGGCCGGTCCTGGCGGCGCGGCCGGAAGGACTTGTCGTGGTTGACGCCGTATCCGCCGTCGGTGGCCGTGGCGTTGGCGACCCGCGTGGCCCCTCCGACCTCGCCGGTGCGCTGGGAGCCGATGACGGGGGCGGGCTCGTCGGCGGCGTCGCGCCAGATGAAGCCGTGGAAGGGGGCCACGGTCAGCGCCGTGTCCGCGCCGTTCTCGACGACCGCGGCGACCACCCCGTCGACGTCCTCGCGGACCAGGAAGGGGCTGGTGCACTGGACCAGCAGCACCACGTCCACCGGCGAGCCGTGCAGCGCCTCGTGGGCGTCCATGGCGTGCAGGACCGCGTCCTCGGAGGTGGCGGTGTCGCCCGCGATGGCGGCGGGGCGCAGCACGACCTCGGCGCCGGCCTCGCGGGCGGCGGCGGCGATCGCCTGGTCGTCGGTGGAGACCACGACGTCGGTGACGAGCCGGGCGGCCAGGCACTCGCGCACGGCGCGGGCGACCAGGGGGACCCCGCCGACCGGGGCGAGGTTCTTCGCGGGCACACCCTTGGAGCCGCCGCGTGCGGGGATCACCGCGAGCACACGGCGCACCGGCGACGCCTGTGTCGCTTCCGGGTTGGACATGGGTTCAGCTCCTTGGGGTGCTTGGCGTGGGGTCCGCTCGCTCACAGCTCCCCCATCCGCCGGATCACGGGCGCCACGCGCTGCACTCCGTGGCGGTAGGCGCCGCGCGCGGCGCGGCGCACGATCTGGCGTACGGGGCTCGGCGCCTTGTCGGCGGCGGGAGCGCCGGGCAGCGGGCTGCCGTCCGGGGCGAGGTGGTGGCGGGCGAGGACACCGGGCAGATAGCCGGGCGCGGTGACGGGCGTGTAGTAGGGCGCGAGCGGCGGGAGTTCACCGGCGGCGAGCAGCTCGGTGATGCGCCGGCGCGCCTCGTCGAAGGCGGTCGCGTAGGAGCCGTCGGCGCCGACGCCCTGCCGGGCAACCCACTCCGGGTCCGTCGCGGGCACGTGCCCGGCGTCGAGCTGGTCCCAGGAGGCGAGGCAGCCGGAGCCCACGAAATGGTGGTTGCCGAGCGCCTCCCGCACCCCGAGGTCGGTGAGGACGACGGTGGGGATACGGCGGTGCAGCGACTCCAGGGCGGCCGTCGAGCTGACGGTGACCAGCAGGTCGGTGTGGTCGAGGACCTCGCCCATGTTCCCGTACACCAGGCGGAAGTTGGCCGGAAGGTCCTCCTTCTGGGCCAGCTTCTGGTACGGCAGCTCCTCGATGTGCGTGGTGTGCTCGCCCGGCTTGGAGCGGAGCTTGAGGAGCACCTCGCGCTCGGGGTGCTTGCGCGCGTGCCGGATCAGCCTCTCCAGCAGGTATGTGCGGTCCTTGCGGCTCTCGGGCACGGAGGGCTGTGCGGCGAAGACGACCGTGTAGGGGTCCTTCTTCTCGTAGGCGGCGCCCCCGAGGAAGGGCAGCGCCACCTCGGTCACCGACGAGGCGTCGGCGCCCACCCCCTCGTAGACCGCCCGGAAACGCTCGGCGTCCTGACGGGAGTTGGCGAGCACGAGGTCCGCGCCGTGACGCAGCAGCAGGCCGTCGGCGAGCTTCTCGTAGACGACGCCGACATAGCCCGTGACGACCACGGGGCGCCGTGCGCGTCCCTGCCAGGCGTGGGCGAGCCCGTGCAGCATCGCCTGGACACCGCCGCCGACGAGGGCGAGCACGAGGACGTCGTAGGTCTCCTTCGTCATCTCGCGCAGGAACTCGACGGCGGTCACCTCGCGGAGGGAGTCCGCGCGGACGCCGACCTCTTCGAGCTGGCGGGCGGTGGGGGTGGCACGGCCCCTCAGGAGGAAGCCGTCGAGCCGTATGACCGAATCGGCCGTTCTGCTCGACTTGTCGGACTCGGTGAATTCCGCCGGCGAGATGCGGTTCGCGGTGAGCGCGCCCCATTTCCACCGGGTATCGGAATCGGCTAGGACGGCGACCCGAAGGGACTTCGTGGTACTTGCTGGCACATCGAAGACGCTAGGAAGCGATTCCGATGCGCAGCCCAACCGGAATACAACAAAGGGTTAACAGCACGCCGCCGAACGGCGAATCGGGGCGTGAAACACGTGCGAAACAGCTGGGTTCACTGTTCCGCCACGCGTCGTTCACCTGACATCAAGCCGACGGTCAAGACGAATGCCGGGCCGCCGCCTAACGTCACAGGGGTGGTCAAGCTCTCCGTCATCGTGCCGTTCTACAACGTGCAGCAATACGCGCCAGACACCCTGAAGAGCCTGCGTGCGAACGCACGTGAGGACTTCGAATTCATTCTCGTCGACGACTGCTCGCGCGACGAGACCCCGGACATCCTCGCGCGCGCCGAGCACGAGCTGCCAGGCGCGGTGTATGTCCGCCACGAGAAGAACGGAGGGCTGGCCACCGCACGCAACACCGGGATCGACAAGGCGCGCGGCGAGTACCTCACGTTCCTCGACGGGGACGACTGGCTCGCTCCCGGCTACTACCCCCAACTCATCTCTGCAATCGAGGAGTTGGGCTGCGACTTCATCCGCACCGACCATGTCCAGGCCACCGCCCGGGCACGCTCCATCCACCGGGTGCCGCACGGCCGGCGCGGCGTGGTGATGAACCCGCGCGACGCCATCCTGCCCGCCGACCGCTCCACCTCCGTCGACTACGCGTACGCATGGGCGGGCGCCTACCACCGCCGGCTCGTCGACCGCGGTCTGCTGCACTTCACCGACGGACTGCGCACGGCCGAGGACCGGCCGTGGATCTGGAAACTGCACCGCGAGGCGGAATCCTTCGCCGCGGTGGGGCTGCTCGGTGTCTTCTACCGGCGTGGTGTCGCCTCCTCGCTCACCCAGATCGGTGATGTTCGACAGCTCGACTTCATTCGTGCGTTCGATCAGGTGGTGGCCGAAACAGCCACGGACCAGGACGCGGATAAACTCCTCCCCAAAGCCGTTCGCACATATTGCGCAATCATTTCCCACCATCTGGGATCCATCGAAAGGTTCGAACCGGCGGTGGCACGGAAACTGAAGTCGATGAGTGCTGTCGCGCTGCGGCGCATGCCGCAGGACGTACTCGAGGAGGCCCTCGACTCCATGGACATCCAGCGCGCCTCGCGCCTGCGCCGGCTGCGCCGCCGTCCCGCCTCCTCGGGGGTGGCCGCGTGACGACGCAGATCTTCCTGGCGTCGACGCTGTACGGCACCGCGACCCTGGCCGCGGCGCTGGACAGCGACTGCTTCGCGCCCGCCGACCGGCGCATACTCCTCGTCTGCAACAACGCCGCGACGCCCGAGACGACGCCCGGCCTGGACGAGATGCCCGGCTTCGAGCACCTGCGCGACCGCTTCGACGACGTCGTCTCCTGGAACGAGACCATCTCCCCGTTCCACCCGGGCGGCTGGGCCCCGCGGCTGGACGACGTCCCCCTGTGGGAACGGCACCTGAGGCTCGTCTGGAACCTCGGCGACGACGACATCGAACTGGCCGTCGAGTCGATCCAGGTCAACCCGGCACTCGGGGTCTGCCAGATCTTCACCGGGGCGCCCGTCACGGTGTACGCGGACGGCCTGATGAGCTACGGCCCCACCCGCAACAAGATCGACCCGCTGGTCGGCACCCGCGTCGACCGTCTGCTCCACCTGGACCTGGTGCCCGGCCTGAAGCCGCTGCTGCTCACCGAGTTCGGGGTCGAGCCGGAGATCGTGCCGACGGACGCGTTCGCCAAGGTGCTCACCGAACTGGAGAACACCGGCGAGGCGCTGCCGTCCCTGGACGCGCCGGCGCTGCTACTGGGCCAGTACCTCTCCGCGCTCGGCATCCTCACCGCCGAGGAGGAGGAGGACCTGCACGTACGGATGCTGAAGGGCGCGGTCGCGCTCGGGCACACGCGCGTGGTGTTCAAGCCGCACCCGACGGCCCCGGCCCGCTGGTCGCGCCTCCTGGAGAAGGAGGCGGAGAAGCTCGGCGCCGAACTGACGGTGCTCGACACCCCCGTCCTCGCCGAGGTCCTCTACCAGCACATGCGTCCGGCGCTGGTCGTGGGCTGCTTCTCGACGGCTCTGCTCACCGCCTCCGCGCTCTACGGCCTCCCGGTCGCCCGCATCGGCACCGAGACCCTTCTGGAGCGGCTGACGCCCTACGAGAACAGCAACCGCATCCCCGTCACGATCGTCGACGCGCTGCTGCCGGAGCTGTCCAACCGCAAGGCGGTCACCAGCCGGCGCCAGGGCATGGACGTCGCGGCGCTCAACGCACTGGTGCGCGCCGTGGGCTTCGCCATGCAGCCGAAGATCTACCCGGATCTGCGCGCCGAGGCCGAGGCCTATCTGACCAGGCATCTCGGCCCGCATACCTGGCGGTACTTCAAGCGACGGCGGCTCACCTCGCTGGCGCTGCCCGGCGGGATTCCCGTCCAGCTCGCGTTCATCCCGCGCAACGCCACCGTCCGCCGGGTCGCCCGTCGGGCCCGCGAGCTGCGCCGGGGCGCGGGCACCAAGCGCTGAGGCGCACCACCGTGGCCTACGACGGCGTCCCCCCGTCCCCTCGCCGGAACGGGGGCGCCGTACGGCCCCCTTCACCACAGGAACGTTTCCGTCCGGGCGTCATGGACCGGAGCTCACCGGCCGGGCGCAGCGCGCCTGCCGTGTACCACCCCGTGACAGCACGTCCTCCATCTGCTGCCTCGCTGAGAGAGTCCGGCATGACCACCTCCGACCAGTCCATCGCCACCAGCCCCCTCCGGGAGTCCATACCCGCCCGGCCTCCCGCCGCCGACGTGCCTCCCGGGCCCACCACCCCCGTACGGCCCCGCTCCGGCGGATCCCGGCTGCGCGCCCTGGACGGGCTGCGGCTGGTGGCCGCGCTGATGGTGGCGGCCTACCACTACGGCGGCCGTGACGGCGAGGTCACCCGGGCCTGGGGCAGCTCGCCCCGGTACCAGTTCCCCACCCTGCACTCCTACTTCGCCTACGGCTGTCTGGGCGTGCAGGTGTTCTTCGTGATCAGCGGCTTCGTGATCTGCATGAGCGGCTGGGGGCGCACCCTGCGCTCGTTCTTCGCCTCCCGCGTCTCCCGGCTGATGCCCGCGTACTGGGCCGCGATCATTCTGGTGACGGCGGTGTTCGCGCTGCCGGTGGTGGCGTACCAGGCGGTCTCGCCGAGCGACGCACTGGTGAACCTGACGTTGCTTCAGCAGCCGCTCGGCGTCAACCGTGTGCTCGGCGTCTGCTGGACCCTGTGGGCGGAGATACGGTTCTACGCCCTGTTCGCCCTGTGCATCGTGCTGCCGGGCGCGAACCGTCGCCGTGTGATCCTGTTCTGCGCCTGCTGGACCCTGGCGGCGGCGATCGCGCAGGGCGCCCACCAGCCGCTGCTGAACATCGTCCTGATGCCCGAATACGCGCCGTTCTTCATCGGCGGCATCGGCCTGTACCTCGTGCACCGCGACCGGCGCGACGCGTACGCCTGGGGCATCGTGGCCGTGAGCTGGCTCATAGGCCAGCACTACGCGGTGCAGAGGCTGTGGCACGCCCCGCACGCGCCCGGCTTCTCCTACCGCACCGCCTTCGGCATCGTCCTGGTCGTCACCCTGGGCTTCCTCGCCGTCGCCGCGATCGCGCTGGGCCGGCTCGACTGGGCGAACTGGCGCTGGCTGACGGTCGCGGGCGCGCTGACGTACCCCTTCTACCTCGTCCACGAGCATCTGGGCTGGGTCGTCATACACGCCCTGCACCGGGGGCTGGGCATCCCGTCCTACGGCACGTTCCTGCTGACGGTCGCCACCATGCTGCTGCTGGCGTGGCTGCTCAACCGGTTCGTGGAGGAGCGGCTCACACCGAGGATGCGCTCGGCCCTGAACCGGCCGAGGCCCCTCTGACCGGGCACCGGAACCGGGCCGTCCTGATCCGCCCGGACGGCTACGCGCTCGCCAGCGACAGCTTCACCGCGAAGCCCAGGAAGAGGGCGCCCGCGGCCGAGGTGGCCCCCGCCGACAGACGCTTGCGCCGGCGGAAGGCCGCCGCCAGGCGCGTGCCGCTGAATATCAGCGCGGTCAGGTAGAGGAAGCTGGCGAGCTGGGCGAAGGCGCCGAGAACGACGAAGGAGAGCGCCGGGTAGGCGTACCCCGGGTCGACGAACTGCACGAAGAAGGCGACGAAGAAGAGAATCGCCTTGGGGTTGAACAGGCTGATCACCAGAGCGCGGCGGTAGGGCCGCTCCACGGCGGTGGCCGTGGCGGCCGGGGCCTCCTCCGGGCCCTTCTCCCGTCGTGTCCGCCACATCGTCCACGCGGCGCGCAGCATCCCGATCGCGAGCCACGTCAGGTACCCGGCCCCTGCGTACTTCACGATCCCGAACAGCACGGCGTTCGCCTTGAGCAGCGAGGCGACTCCGGCCGCGGACAGCGTCATCAGCACGGTGTCCCCGCACCACACCCCGGCTGCCGCGGTGTACCCGGCGCGCACTCCGCGCCGGGCCGCGACGGAGAGCACGTACAGGGAGTTGGGCCCGGGCAGGAGCACGATCAGGACGAGTCCTGCCAGGTAGGTGGGGAGATCGATGACGCCGAACATGGAAAGGAGTGTCGCACGGGGGTACGACACTCCGATTCCGGGTGCCGGGGGCGAGACGGTCAGCCGTGGCCGTCGAGGAGGGTGTCGACGCAGAGTTCGACGCGGACGCCGACGCTCTCCGGCACGGGCACGCTCTGGCCGCGCCTGAAGCTCTGGGGGGCGGGGTACTTGCCGTCGACCGGGTCGGTGTGGAGAAGCACCACATCGTGCTCACGGTCCACGACGAGGTAGGCCGGGACCTACGGACGGATCGTCCGGCTCAGAACGCGTCCGACGGCACGTACGTCCCCCAGACCTCGCGCAGCGCGTTGCACACCTCGCCCACGGTCGCCCGTACCCGCAGCGCCTCCTTCATCGGGTAGAGGACGTTCTCCGTGCCCTCCGCCGCCTTCTTCAGGTCCGCGAGCGCCGCGTCCACGGCCTGCTGGTCGCGCTCCGCGCGCAGCTTCGCCAGGCGTTCGGCCTGCTGGGCCTCGATCGCGGGGTCGACGCGCAGCGGCTCGTAGGGTTCCTCCTCCTGGAGCTGGAAGCGGTTGACGCCGACCACGACCCGCTCCCCCGCGTCCGTCTCCTGGGCGATGCGGTAGGCGTTGCGCTCGATCTCCATCTTCTGGAAGCCGTGCTCGATCGCCGTGACGGCGCCGCCCAGGTCCTCGACCTTCCGCATCAGCTCCAGCGCCGCGGCCTCGACCTCGTCCGTCATCTTCTCGATCACGTAGGAGCCCGCGAACGGGTCGACGGTCGCCGTCACATCCGTCTCGTAGGCGAGGACCTGCTGGGTGCGCAGGGCCAGCCGCGCGCTCTTGTCCGTCGGCAGGGCGATCGCCTCGTCGAAGGAGTTCGTGTGCAGCGACTGGGTGCCGCCGAGCACGGCCGCCAGACCCTGGACCGCGACCCGGACGAGGTTCACCTCGGGCTGCTGGGCCGTCAGCTGAACACCCGCCGTCTGGGTGTGGAAGCGCAGCATCATCGACTTCGGGTTCTCGGCCCCGAACTCCTCCCTCATCACGCGCGCCCAGATCCGGCGGGCCGCACGGAACTTGGCGACCTCCTCCAGGATCGTCGTACGCGCCACGAAGAAGAACGACAGGCGCGGCGCGAAGTCGTCCACGTCCATCCCGGCCGCGACCGCCGTGCGCACGTACTCGATGCCGTCCGCGAGCGTGAACGCGATCTCCTGCGCCGGTGACGCACCCGCCTCCGCCATGTGGTAGCCGGAGATCGAGATCGTGTTCCACTTCGGGATCTCGGCCTTGCAGTACTTGAAGATGTCCGCGATCAGGCGGAGCGAGGGCTTCGGCGGGAAGATGTACGTCCCCCGGGCGATGTACTCCTTGAGGACGTCGTTCTGGATCGTGCCCGTCAGCTTGTCCGCGCCGACCCCCTGCTCCTCCGCCACCAGCTGGTACAGAAGCAGCAGCAGGGCCGCCGGCGCATTGATCGTCATCGACGTCGACACCTTGTCCAGCGGGATCCCGCCGAACAGCACGCGCATGTCGTCGACCGAGTCGATCGCCACGCCCACCTTGCCGACCTCGCCGTGTGCGATCGGCGCGTCGGAGTCGTGGCCCATCTGGGTGGGCAGGTCGAAGGCGACCGACAGGCCCATCGTGCCGTTCGCGATCAGCTGCTTGTACCGCGCGTTCGACTCCGTCGCCGTACCGAAGCCCGCGTACTGGCGCATCGTCCACGGGCGGCCCGTGTACATCGTCGGGTAGACGCCGCGTGTGAAGGGGTACGCCCCCGGCTCACCCAGCTTCTCGGCCGGCTCCCAGCCCTCCAGGGCGTCCGGCCCGTACACCGGCTCGATGGGCAGTCCGGACTCCGACTCGCGCGCCATGGTGTGTGCCTCCGCGTTGCTTCGCTGCTTCGTTACTCGGCTTGGTGACCCGGCTTTGGTTACTCGCCAGTACGGCGACCCTCGCCACGGACTGTAGCGGCGGCCGTGCGCCCGGTGGAGGGCCGTCGGCTGGGACCTTGCTCACAACCATGCCCCCTGGTTCGGCAGCGGTCACGCAGGGGGAGCATCTCGGGGACACGACGGGACACCGGGGGCGGTGTGCCGACAGGGGTGACCAGGTGCAGGGGGAGCGGGCATGCGTACTCAACGCTTCGGACGATCGCTTGCCGCAGTGGCCGGGGCGGCCGTGCTCGCCGTCGCCGCCGGTTGCACGGTACAGCCCGGGGACGCGAACGGGGGCGACGGCAAGCGCCGTTCACCGGTGCACATCGATATCCCGCACACCCCCTCCGCGGCCGGCACCCAGGACGCCGCACCCGCCCCGGGGCACTCGTCCGCCGCCCTGTGGGCGCGCGGGGACTCGGGCCCTCGGGTACGCGAGCTGCAGGCCCGGCTGCGCCAGGTCGCCTGGCTCTTCGACGGACCGACCGGGACGTACGACGATCTCACCGAGAACGCCGTGAAGGGCTTCCAGGGCAAGCGGGGGCTGCCGCGGACGGGCGAGGTCGACCCGGTCACCTGGCAGCGGCTGCTGAGGATGACGCACAAGCCCGGGACATGGGAGCTGTACCTGATGGGCGGGCAGCCGGCCGCCGCGCCGGATCCGCGCTGCAGGACGGGCCGGGTGCTGTGCATCAGCAAGAGGAGCCGGACGCTGCGCTGGATGATCGACGGACGGACGGTCTCGACGATGGCGGTCCGGTTCGGCACGCAGTACACGCCCACCCGCGAGGGTGTGTTCCGGATCTACTGGAAGTCGCGCCACCACGTGTCCACGCTCTACGACGCACCGATGCCGTACGCGATGTTCTTCAGCGGCGGCCAGGCGGTGCACTACTCGTACGACTTCGCGGCACGCGGATACGCCGGAGGCTCCCACGGCTGTGTGAACGTGCGGGACGAGGCCGCGATCGCGGCGCTGTTCTCCCAGGTGAGGACCGGCGACAAGGTGGTCGTGCACTGGTGAGAGGGTCCGGCGGAGTGAGTGGGGCGCGGGCGGGACCGGGGGAACGTGTCCCGCCCGCGCCGATGCACCGAGCCGTGGGTACGGGGGGAACCCCGGCTCTGTGCGACGGCCGATGACCAGTCGGCTCACTCAGTACTGCGCCGCAGCGGCCGAAAGTGTCACACCCGCGCCGAAGAAAATTCAAGAAACACGAAATCGCAGGTCAGCCGGTGTCACGGCGACAGGGCCGAGACCTGCGGATCCGGAGTGCCCAACGGGCTGCCGGCCAGACCATTGCCACCCGGCCATATGTGGTGGCCGTCACCGCCGTCACCGCCCTGGCTGCCGCCGAGGTCGCCGCCGCCGTCTCCGTCCCGGCCGGATCCCTGGCCGTCGCCGGTGCCCGTACCGCCCTCGCCGTCGGCCAGCATCACCTTGCAGAAGGTCTTCACCCGGCCGCTGCCGCCGGCCGCGTCCTGGAGATCGCGCAGCCGGTCCGCGCGCAGTTCCCTGCCGCCGGCCATGTCACGGCAGGAGGAGCGGACCGCGGTCCACCAGTCCCGGGTGCGCCCGTAGGTGCCGTCGCCGGGGGTGCTCGGGGAGGGGGTGGCGGCGGAGGCGCCGCCCGCCTCGTCACGCGAGGAACCGCCCGATGCGGAGGCTCCGGGGGTGGCGCCCGGCGTCGGCGTCACAGGTCCGCTGGTCTCCGTCGCACCGGGCGCCGGAGTGAGCAGAGGGTGTCGCGGCGACGTGGCCGACGACACGGACACGGTGGGCCCCGGTTCCTCTTGGAAGGGCGTCGGCAGGACTCCGGTTCCGGCCGCGACCGCGACCCCGCCGATCATCCCGGCGGCGGCCACGGTGGCCAGACCGAAGCGCAGGGGCCGCCCCCAGCGGGCCCGCCGTCCGTTTGCGGCGGAACGCCCCAGGCGGACCAGCCCGGCGTCCGCGACCCGGTCAGCGGCATGCGAGGGGTCGGGCCGGCCGAGCGCCGCCCGAGCCTGCTCACGATCGGCGCGCACGGCCCGGAAGGCGGCCAGCGCGGCAGCCTCGCCCGGCAGTTCCGCGCTGGTCGGCGGGGTTGTGGCGGCGAGTGCGGCAAGAGCTTCGGCAAGCCTTGCGGCGGGTTCGCGGGCGTCGTCGCCAACGGCGTCCAGCGGCTCTCCGCGCAGCAGACGCTCCGCGGCGTCACTGTCCAGCCACCTGTACTGCTCGTCGGCCATCACATGTCCCTCTGCGTCCGCGAACGCGTATGCGTCACACCGGCGGACGTCACCGCGCGCCTGCGCGCTCCTCGTTGAGGAGGCATGGCGCCGAGCACGCCGGCCGATTCCGGATCCGCCTCCGGACCGGCGTTTCCGATCAGCTCGGCAAGCCGTTTGAGGCCACGATGGGCGGCCGTGCGAACGGCTCCGGGGCGCTTGCCGAGCGTCTCGGCCGCGGACTTGGCGTCGAGGCCCATGACCACCCGCAGCACCACGGCCTCCGCCTGGTCCTGCGGGAGCTGGGCGATGAGGGAGAGGGTGCGGCCGGTCGCCAGGGCCTCCATGGCCTCGCCCGCCGTGTCCGACTCGGCGGCCTTCCCGGTCAGCTCCGTCTCGTCGCCGCCGATCGCGGGGCGGCGCCCGCGCATCCGTATGTGGTCGAGCGCGCGGTTGCGGGCGATCCGGGCCGCCCAGCCGCGGAACCGGTCCGCATCGCCGCTGAACCGCTCCAGGTCACGGGCGATCTGCAGCCACGCCTCGGAGGTGACGTCCTCCGCGTCCGGGTCGCCGACCAGCGTCCGCACGTATCCGAGCAGCCGTGGGTGCACGGCGCGGTACACGGTCCGGAACGCGGTCTCGTCCCCGGCCTGTGCCGCAAGCACCGCGGCCGTCAGCTCCGCGTCGTCCCCCAGCACCCGAACTGCCCCTGATCCTCATCGTTCGTTGCGGTCTACGGCCGCGCGTGATGAGCGGCGTTTGCCTTACCCGTTCTTCTGATCATCCGCGGTCGGCGCGAAAGGCACGTTACGGCTTGAAACCGCTCCACGTCCACGTCCGCACGCGGCGCAACCAACCCGTGACGCGGAGGTGTGACAGAAAAGGCACCCCCGACGCTGTAGAGAGTACGGGCCGCCGCGCGGCCCGTGCCGCGCGACGGCCGGGGCCTCTCCTGTGGGGGGTGGCGGCCCCGGCCGTTGCCATCGGCGGCTTCCCGCGCCACGCGCCTGCCCTGCCCCTTCTCACCGGGCGCGGGGGTCTTCCCGGCGGACTTCCTGAACTTCCGGACCTACCTGACCTTCCGGAACTCTCAAGACTTCGCAAGCTTGGCGGACTTCGAGGACTCCGGCGACTTACCCGACTCAGGGGACTTCAGGAACTTCGGGGACTTCGGGGACCTTGCAGACTTCTGGGACTTGGAAGGTTTGGGGGACTTGGAGGGCTTCTTCGCTCTCTTAGCCTCCTTGCCGGCCTTCTTCGTCTCTTCGGGCCTGTCCGCCTTCTTCGCGGGCCTGTCCGCCTTCTTCGCGGGCCTGTCCGCCTTCTTCGCGGGCCTGTCCGCCTTCTTCGCGGCCCTGGCTGCCGCTTCGGCGGACTTGCGGTCGGCCTTGTCCCGGGCCTTGGCCCCCTTGTCGGCCGCCTTCCGCGTCGCCCGGCCCGGACTCGGGGACGCGTGCGGCGGGGCGGCCCGCTTGGACCGCCCGTCCGCCCCGGGTGCTTCGCCCGCCGAGCCGGTGCCGCTCGTCCGCTGCGGCGGCCCCGGGGTCCGAGGCGCCTGCGAGCCGACGGGCCGTCGCGGCGCCATGTCGTGCGGCAGGTCGCCCCTCGCCGCGACGGCGACTCCGCCGAGGGCGGCACCGGACAGAAGCACGGCGAGCAGCGTGCGCAGCGAACGGCCCGCCGGGCGCCCGGTGCTGGGACGCCAGTCGTCGCACCGCCGGGTGCGCACCGGCCGTGTGCCCTGCCGCTGCTTGCGGGCGTCGCGGAAGGCGGCGAGGGCCCGGGCCTCCGCCTCCGGGTCGAGGCGCCGGGGCTGTAAGGCGGCGCGCAGGGCGTCGGCGGTCCGTGTCTCGGGGCCGGGGCGTACGGAAGGGCGGGCCGTGTGCCCACCACCGTTGTGTCGCTCACCCATGACCGTTTCCGTTCCCGACCCACGCCGTGCTCGCGCTCATTCCGACTCCCCCAGCGTCCCGTTGCCGTCTTCCGTCACACCGGGGCCGGCGAGTTCGCGTGCGAGTCGCTTCAGGCCCCGGTGGGCGGCGGTGCGGACCGCGCCGGGGCGCTTGCCGAGGACCCGGGCCGCTGCGGGCCCGTCGAGGCCGACGACCACGCGCAGCAGTACCGCCTCCGCCTGGTCGCGTGGCAGCCGGGAGATGAGATCCAGGGCGCGCTCGGTCGACAGGGACTCCAGGGCTTGGTCGTGCGTGTCGTGGCGGCCGGGCAGTTGGAGGGCGTCGCTGTCGAGGGCCGTGGACTGGGGTCGGACCCGCTGGCGCCGGAGGTGGTCGAACGCGCGGTGCCGGGCGATGGTGGCGGTCCAGCCCCGGAAGCCGGCGCCGTCGCCCCTGAACCGGCCGAGGTCACGGGCTATCTCCAGCCAGGCGTCGGAGGCCACGTCTTCCGCGTCGTCGCCGACGAGCCCGCGCAGATAGCCGAGCAGTCCCGGCTGCACGATCCGGTATGCCACCGCGAAGGCGGCCTCGTCCCCCTGCTGGGCCCTTGCGACGGCCGCGCCCAGCTCCCCGTCGTACGCCTGCGTGCGGCGGGTTTCCCCTCCCTGGCCCAACGCTGTCCTCGTTCGTGGCGAGTGGTCTCGCGTCCCCACACGTATGCGGCACGCCGGTCTTACTCACGCCCCCAAGGTCATCAGCGTCCGCCCCCACGTAAATGTCACTGGCCGTCATGTGTACGGGGGGAGTGGCCCCTCGGTGCCAGGCTCTCCGCGTCCCGGCACAGCAGCCGCAGCGAGCCGTCGCCGTGGTAGCAGCGGCGGGCCTCGTCGATCGGGTCCCACAGGCGGCCGTCGGGGGTGCGTATCCAGTGGTCGCCGCCGGTCGTCCACCACTCGCCGCCGGTCAGCCGCACGACCACCTCGCCGGCGTACGCGCCGAAGCCTCGCAGCGTGGTCTCCACGGCGGCATAGGGGGCGCCCTGACGGCTTATCTCCTCGATCGTCCGATCCACCCGCCACAGGCTCTGCGCGGAGTAGTCGAGCCGCAGCCGGGCGCCCTCGCGCAGGGCCGCGACGACGTCGGCCGCCCAGCGCACGGGCTTGGTGGCGGCGTGAGGCCTGGTCAGCTCAGTTGCGTTCACATCCGGAAGAGCGCCCTGCCGTCGTGAAGCGTCACGCCGTCCGGGAGGAGTCCCCGACACCGGCGCAGAACCGCCCCACGGACCCACAGGACAGTCACAGGATTCTTTCGCGAAGGGGGTTTGCGCAGCCGGGTCGTTCTCAAGGAGCCCAGGCCCAGGGCCCCCTAGGCCCGGCCTCGGGCGCGGCGGGAGACGACCGCCCGCAGCACCCGCCGTCCCTCGGTCGACACGTCACGGGCCTGCCGCAGTCCGGTGGCTCCGTGGTCGGCGACCAGTTCCAGGACGGTCACCTGACGTCGCAGTTCGGCGGCGACCAACGGCGACATGCCGTCCGTGCGGCCCTCGCGGTGCGCGGCCACCGAGGACTCGCCGTCGTCGTCGGAAGGGTCCAGCAGCTGGTGGATCTGCAGCGCGGCCACCGAGCAGGCATCGGCCCACCGGCGCAGGGCGTCGGCGGACGGCTCGGCGGGCACGTCCTCCAGCATCCCGCGTGCGAGCCGCGCGGCCTCGGCCTCGAAAGCGCACTCCGCGGAGGCGTCCTCGCCCCCGCCGTCCAGTCCGGCCCGCGCCTTCGCGAGCCGTTCCTCCCACTCGTGGCCCTCGACGAGGCACGCCCACAGCGGGCGCAGGATGTCGTCGTCACCTCCGAGGAGGGGGACACACCGATCCAAACAAGCCAGTCCGCTTGCCGCGAGTGCACGCTCGTCGGCCTGTGCGATCAGGTCCACCAGGCTCATCACGCCTCCTCGAAACGCCTCGACGGGGCGCCTCATGTCTACGGAGCCCGCACTTCCCCTTACTGCGTGCAACGGAGCGGGAGTGTCACAGAGGCACCCCGTCATGCCGGTCGGGCGCCTCGAAGAGATGTTTTCGGCCATTGCGCCCTCGGTTCCGCCGCAGAGGTACCGAATAGACCACAGCGACACCGGATGCGCGCCCGGAATACAGCATTCCGCCAATCGGGGCCCGCTCCGGCCGGGGCGGGCCCCGGACCGCCGTCACCCCAGACGGTCCGCCGACTGCCGGAACTGCGCCCAGGAAAGCGCCGGTGGGCGCGGATCCCACAGCTTCTGGACCAACGCCCGCAGCGGCATACGGATCCCGGCCGCCACCTGGTCCTGCGTCTGCGCGTTCGGACGGTCGCCCCACACCGCGAACACTCCGCCGAGGATCTGCCCGTCGTACCGGGCCGGCACCGCGGCCGTGCCCCGGACCACACGCGGTGTCCACTGTTCGTAGATGCGCTGACCGGTGGGGTAGACGAAGGTCTGCGGCTGGCCGAGCACGTAGTAGAGGAACTCGTCGTTGTAGTTGATCAGCTGCCGGCCCGCGCTCAGGTAAGCCTCGGGCAGCCGGGCGCCGATCTCCTTGCCGGTCCAGTACGCGACCTGGAGGTCCTTGGCCGGCTGTGCAGCGCTCGTTTGGTAGAAGCCGTCGTTCCACGCGCGCATGGTGCGGCCGTGGCCGCGCATCACGTTCGCCCGGTCGTCGAGCCAGCCGGTCGCGAGGTCCGCGACGCCCGCCCCCGGGCCGTACTTCGCCCTCGCGGCGGCGGCGAGCTGCGGGAAGGATGCGGACGGGTTCGCCACCGTGAGCGCCAGGTACTCGTCTCCGCCGAGGTGCCAGAAGGGAGCCGGGAACACGCCCGCGTACTCGTTCAGGAGGTCGTCCACGATCTTCGCGGCGGCCGGTTTGGAGATGTCGGCCGCCCCGCGGAAGGCGACGCCGGCGGCGTTGCGCAGCTGGAGGTCGGGGTGCGCGGCGATCACGGCGCCCAGGTGGCCGGGCGAGTCGATCTCGGGGACGACGTTGATGTGCCGGCCGGCGGCGAGGTCGACGATCGTCTTGACCTCCGCCTTGGTGAGGTGCTGGGCGGACACGATCTCCGGATGCGAGGAGGACTCGATACGGAAGCCCTGATCGTCGGAGAAGTGCAGCCCGATCTCGTTGTACTTCAGGTCGCCCAGCTCCCGGATGCGGTCCTCGATCCACCCGGCCGTGTAGTACTTACGGGCGATGTCGAGCATGAGGCCGCGCCGGGCCTTGTCCGGCGCGTCACGCACGACGCCCTCGGGCGCGGCGCCGCCGCCGTGCACCTCCTGCTTGAGGGTGCGGGTGCCGTAGAAGACCCCGGCCTCGCCCGGGCCGTCGATCCGGACCCGCCCGTTCTGGACGGTCAGGACGTACGACTCCTGGTTGCCGCCCCCGGTCACGTCGAGTTCCACGTCGCCGGCGCGCGCACCGGTCTGCCCCGCGTACGCCAGCCCCAGCTCCCCGGCCAGCAACTGCCCCTCGTCGGCGAGAGCGGCGTCGTCCACGACCACCCGACCCCCGGGGGCGGGCCGCCAGCCCGGACCGCGGGCGGCGGTGAACTCACGGACGGCCGGAATGGTGCGGGGTGCCTGCGAAAGGGGGTAGGTCGCGGTCGGGGAGGGGACCGGGGACCCCGTCGGGGATGTGGCGGAGGTGCCCACCCTGACCGGGGGCGCGCCGCCGCCCGACGGCCACAGCGTCACGGCCGCCGCGATCGCGCCGGCGGTGACGACCGCGCCGCCCAGCAGCAACCCGTTGCGCCTTGCGTGCGTCCTTCCCTCGGGTACCTGCCGCCTCCGGCCGGTCACCGCTCCGCACCTCGCACCACAGTCGCGTACGGCCGCACCGTGCGCGTCAGCCTCTGCCCCACGTCACACACCACATCCGTAGGCATTCGCCCGGCTATCGACCACACACTACCCACCTCCACACATCTGTCCCCCTTCATCCCTTCCGAACTTACGACCACCGCTCGCCCCGATCGTCCACAAGCAGCCTTGAAACTCTCCTGTTCGGGTGAAATTCGGGCGGCCGCCGGACGCCCACCCGACCGCCGTCGATAACGTGACGGCGCATTTTCCGCATCCCTTGCCCGCCACCCGCCGAGGACCCACGCTGCCCGCGCACCGCCTCCCCCGCCTCCCCGGCGCCACCGCCCTGCCGGCACAACAGCGCACCGCGACGCCGGTCGGCCTGGAGCGGTTCAACTCCGCACCCGCCGACGAGGCCCGGCGCGCCCTTTCGGCCTGCTGCCGCAGCCTGCGCTGGGTCCACCGCGTCACCGAGCACCGCCCCTACCCCGACATGGACTCCCTGCTCGCCGCGGCCGACGAGGCGGCATACGACCTGTCCCCCGCGGACCTCGCCGAAGCGCTGGCGGGCGAGACGCTCACCCTGCTGCCCGACGGCGCCTACTCCGCGGCCCACACCGCGCTGAGCGCCGCGTACGCGGCGTACGAGAGTCGGTTCGGACATGTGTTCGTCATCTGTCTGGACGGGGTGACCCCCGACGAGTCCGCCGACCTGATGCTGGCCGGCATCCGGTCACGATTGGCGAACGATCCGGAGGAAGAACGCCTGCTGGCGGCCGAGGAACTGCGCCGCCTGGCGAAGGGCAGACTGGCGCGCCTCGTCCGGAACCCGTCCGGGCTGCCGATGGCGGGGCACGCTCCATAAGCCCTGCCGTCCATGTCCCGCCCCGCAACCCGTCCCAGTAGCCCGTCCGTGCCCGTTTGATTGCCGGTTTGATCACATCGGCAGGGCCGCCGTAAGCGTTCCGAGAACACGTCGCTACGATGCTGGGGGCCGGTGGACCGTACCCGGCCGGGCCCGACCGACAGAGAAGCCGGCGCGGCCCTAGTCCCCGCTCCCGGAGGGTTCTTCCGTGCCGGCTGGAACGCTGTACCGCGGCCGGGAAGGAATGTGGTCCTGGGTGGCTCACCGAGTCACCGGCGTCCTCATCTTCTTCTTCCTGTTCGTACACGTGCTGGACACCGCTCTCGTCCGTGTCTCCCCCGAGGCCTACGACAAGGTCGTGGCCACGTACAAGTCGCCGATCGTCGCCGTGCTGGAGTACGGCCTGGTCGCCGCCATCCTCTTCCACGCGCTGAACGGCCTGCGCGTCATCGCCGTCGACTTCTGGTCGAAGGGCCCGCGCTACCAGAAGCAGATGCTCTGGACGGTCGTCGGCATCTGGGTCGTTCTGATGCTCGGGGCCATCTACCCCGTCCTCGGCCACGCCGCTCGTGAAGTGTTCGGGAGCTGACGCGTATGTCCACGACTGAAACCACCGCCTCCGGCATCGGCCCCGTCGAGGGTGCCTCGCTGTACGACGTCGACAACCCGGCGCCGGTCATCGAGTCGCCCCGCAAGCGGACGAACAAGACCCCGAAGTCGACCCGCGGCAACTTCGAGATGTACGGCTGGCTGTTCATGCGCCTGTCCGGCATCGTCCTGGTCGTCCTGGTCCTCGGCCACCTGCTGATCCAGCTGGTCCTCGACGGCGGCGTGACCAAGGTCGGCTTCGCCTTCGTGGCCGGCCGCTGGGCCTCCCCGTGGTGGCAGGTCTGGGACCTCGCCATGCTGTGGCTCGCCATGCTGCACGGCGCCAACGGCCTGCGTACCGTCATCAACGACTACGCCGAGCAGGCGAGCACGCGTCTGTGGCTGAAGGGCCTGCTGTACACCGCCACGGTGTTCACCATCCTGCTGGGCACGCTGGTGATCTTCACCTTCGACCCGAACATCCGCTAGGCACGGGGCTGCGAGAATCATGAAGATCCACAAGTACGACACCGTCATCGTGGGCGCCGGCGGCGCCGGCATGCGCGCCGCGATCGAGGCGACGAAGCGCAGCCGCACCGCCGTGCTGACGAAGCTCTACCCGACCCGCTCCCACACGGGCGCAGCGCAGGGCGGCATGGCCGCCGCGCTGGCCAACGTGGAGGAGGACAACTGGGAGTGGCACACCTTCGACACGGTCAAGGGCGGTGACTACCTGGTCGACCAGGACGCCGCCGAGATCCTCGCGAAGGAGGCCATCGACTCGGTCCTCGACCTGGAGAAGATGGGCCTGCCGTTCAACCGGACGCCCGAGGGCCGGATCGACCAGCGCCGCTTCGGCGGTCACTCCCGCAACCACGGCGAGGCCCCGGTCCGCCGCTCCTGCTACGCGGCCGACCGCACCGGCCACATGATCCTCCAGACGCTCTATCAGAACTGCGTCAAGGAGGGCGTGGAGTTCTTCAACGAGTTCTACGTCCTGGACCAGCTGATCACCGAGGTCGACGGCGTCAAGAAGTCGGCCGGTGTGGTGGCCTACGAGCTGGCGACCGGCGAGATCCACGTCTTCCAGGCGAAGGCCGTGATCTACGCCTCCGGCGGCTGCGGCAAGTTCTTCAAGGTGACGTCGAACGCGCACACGCTCACGGGTGACGGCCAGGCGGCGGTGTACCGCCGTGGCCTGCCGCTGGAGGACATGGAGTTCTTCCAGTTCCACCCGACCGGCATCTGGCGCATGGGCATCCTCCTGACCGAGGGCGCGCGCGGTGAGGGCGGCATCCTCCGCAACAAGGACGGCGAGCGCTTCATGGAGAAGTACGCGCCCGTCATGAAGGACCTGGCGTCGCGTGACGTCGTGTCCCGTTCCATCTACACGGAGATCCGCGAGGGCCGGGGCTGCGGCCCCGAGGGCGACCACGTCTACCTGGACCTCACCCACCTCCCGCCGGAGCAGCTGGACGCCAAGCTGCCCGACATCACCGAGTTCGCCCGGACGTACCTCGGGATCGAGCCCTACACGGACCCGATCCCGATCCAGCCGACCGCGCACTACGCGATGGGCGGTATCCCGACGAACGTCGAGGGCGAGGTCCTCTCGGACAACACCACGGTGGTCCCGGGCCTGTACGCGGCCGGCGAGGTCGCCTGTGTGTCCGTCCACGGCGCGAACCGCCTCGGCACCAACTCGCTGCTGGACATCAACGTCTTCGGACGGCGCGCGGGCATCGCGGCGGCGGACTACTCGCAGAAGGCGGAGTTCGTCGAGCTGCCGGAGAACCCGGCCGAGCTGGTCGTCTCGCAGATCGAGCGGCTGCGGTCGTCGACGGGCAACGAGCGGGTTGCGGAGCTGCGGCGTGAGCTGCAGGAGACCATGGACGCGAACGTCATGGTGTTCCGCACCGAGCAGACGATCAAGACGGCGGTCGAGAAGATCGCCGAGCTCAGGGAGCGCTACAAGAACGTGGCGATCCAGGACAAGGGCAAGCGGTTCAACACGGACCTGCTGGAGGCCATCGAGCTGGGCAACCTGCTCGACCTGGCCGAGGTCATGGCGGTGTCGGCCCTGGCCCGCAAGGAGTCCCGCGGCGGCCACTACCGCGAGGACTACCCGAACCGCGACGACGTCAACTTCATGCGCCACACCATGGCGTACCGCGAGGTGGGCGACGACGGCACCGAGTCCATCCGTCTCGACTACAAGCCGGTCGTCCAGACCCGCTACCAGCCGATGGAGCGTAAGTACTGATGGCAACCCCTGTTCTGGACAAGGCCGAGGCGGAGGCCCAGGCGGCGTCCCCCTACATCACGGTCACCTTCCGGGTCCGCCGCTTCAACCCGGAGGTCTCGGCGGAGGCGACCTGGGAAGACTTCCAGCTGGAGATCGACCCCAAGGAGCGCGTCCTCGACGGTCTGCACAAGATCAAGTGGGACATGGACGGCTCGCTGACGTTCCGCCGCTCCTGCGCCCACGGCATCTGCGGCTCGGACGCCATGCGGATCAACGGCAAGAACCGTCTGGCCTGCAAGACGCTGATCAAGGACATCAACCCCGAGAAGCCGATCACGATCGAGCCCATCAAGGGCCTTTCGGTCCTCAAGGACCTGGTCGTGGACATGGAGCCGTTCTTCCAGGCGTACCGGGACGTGATGCCCTTCCTGATCACGAAGGACACCAACGAGCCGACGCGCGAGCGTCTGCAGTCGGCGGAGGACCGCGAGCGCTTCGACGACACCACGAAGTGCATCCTGTGCGCCGCGTGCACGTCCTCGTGCCCGGTGTTCTGGAACGACGGCCAGTACTTCGGCCCGGCGGCGATCGTCAACGCGCACCGCTTCATCTTCGACTCGCGTGACGACGCCGGTGAGCAGCGGCTGGAGATCCTCAACGACAAGGACGGCGTGTGGCGCTGCCGCACGACGTTCAACTGCACGGACGCCTGCCCGCGTGGCATCGAGGTGACCAAGGCGATCCAGGAGGTGAAGCGAGCGCTGATCACGCGCCGCTTCTGAGGTCCTTCCTCCGGTAGGCCGCCGAGGGCCCCGCTCCCCTGGGAACGGGGCCCTCGTGCTGTCTGCGGCCACGATCGGGGGAGCGCCGCGACGGGACGCTCCCGGGCTCCCCCGCCTACGATGATGTTCTCGGCACCAGCTCCCAGGAGGCATCTGATGTCAGCAGCAGCTGCCGAGCGGCCCCATGGCGAGCGTCCGCTGATCGCGGAGGCGAACCGGATCATGGACCGCCTTCCGGGCTACCGAGTCGAGATCATCGGCGGCCAGATCCTCGTGTCCCCGCCCCTGGACGCCCCCCACGCTCGCGCCCTGACGGAGCTCATGCGCCCCTTCATCGGGGCCGGACTCGACGAGGTGCTCCAGGGCATCGGCCTGTGGCTTCGCACAGGCGAGGACTACGCCGTTCCCGACCTGGCGATCGCCGACACCGACATCGAAGACCACCTGGTCGAGGACAACTGCTACGACCCGGCGGCCTTCCGGCTCGTCCTGGAGGTCACCTCCGACAACTGGGAGACGGACCTGCGCACCAAGGTGACCGCATACGCCGACGCCCATGTCCCCGTGTTCCTGATCGTCGACCGCCGGCACCGGCGCCTCCACGTGCTCACCGACCCGGCAGAGGGCGACTACGCCACCCACCACGTCCACGCCGCCGGCGAACTCGTCACCCTCCCCGACTCCCTCGGCGCCGAAGTCACCCTGGACGTGGGGGAGATCCTCGATGCGGGACGGCGGAAGCAGGGCGGCTGAGCGGTCCGGACTCGTCAGATCCAGCCCAGCCGCCACAGCCGGAAGACACCGGTGCCGTCCGACAGGTACTGTCCGCCGCCGACGGCCTCGCTGCTGACCACGTACTCCTTGCGCTGCCACAGGGGGATCAGCGGCACGTCCCGGGCCACGATCCCCTGCAACCGCTGGAAGTCCTCGGCGGTACGGCTGCGGTCGGAGAAGCGCTGGCTGTCCAGGATCAGACGGTCGACGTCCTCGCTGCCGTAGCCGTTCTTCATGCTGCTGCCGGTGCCGACCAGTGGGGCGCCGAAGGTGTCCGGGTCGGGGAAGTCGGCGACCCAGCCGACGGCGTAGGCGTCGAACCTGCCGCTCGCGTACCGCTTCTGGAAGTCGGTCCACTCGTAGCCCTTGGTGTCCACCTCGAACAGCCCGCTCGCCTCCAGCTGCCGCTTCAGCTCGGCGGCCTCCTCGGCGGCGGCGCCGCGGCCCTGCGCGTAGCCGTAGGCCAGGCGGACGGGCACCCGCGCGCCCGCCGCGGTGAGCAGGGCGCGGGCCTTCTGCGCGTCGGGCGTGGGGTAGGCGTCGAAGAAGGACGTGGTGTGCCCCGTGATGCCCGCCGGGATCAGCGAGTACAGCGGGTCGGTGGTGCCCTCGTACACCTTGCTGACCAGTTCCTCGCGGTTGATCAGCAGGGCGACGGCCTGGCGGACGCGGCGGTCGTGCAGCGGGGATCCGGCGGCGGTGTTGAGCACCAGGTTGCGGGTCTCGGCGCTGTCGGCCTCGCTGACGCGCTGGCGGGGGTCGCTGGGCGAGAGCCCGGCGAGCACGGAGGGCGGCAGCTGACGCGTGGCGACGTCGACGTCCTTCGCCTTCCACGCCTTCTCCAGGGCGGCCGGGTCGGCGTAGTAGCGAAGCACGACCGGGCGGCCGCTGTCCTGCACATCGCCCTGGTAGTGCTTGTTGCGGGCGAGGACGGCCTTCTTGTCCTTCACATACGACGTCAGGGTGTACGGGCCGGTCCCGTCGGCGCCGTCGTCCTTGCGCAGCGCGTCGCTCGGGTACCTGGTGCGGTCGACGATCGAGCCGGCGCCGGTGGCCACCTTGAACGGGAACGTCGCGTCGGGCGACGACAGGTGGAAGGTGACGGTGAGCCCGTCGGCGTCGACCGAGTGGAGCGTCTCGAGCAGGCTCGCGGGACCGACGTCGGAGTTGATGCGCTTGACCCGGTCGAAGGAGTACTTGACGTCCTCGGCCGTCATGGCGCGCCCGCCGGGGAACAGAAGTCCCTTGCGGAGGGTGCAGCGGTACACCGTGAGGTCCGTCCCCAGGAAGTCACAGCTCTGGGCGGCGTCCGGCACGGGCGCGACGCCGTCGGGTTCGAAGGTCAGCAGCGACTGGAAGACGTTGCTGAACAGCGCCCAGGAACCGGCGTCGTAGGCTCCCGCCGGATCGAGCGAGGTGACGGCATCCGATGTGCCGACCGTGATGGCTTTGCCGGTGTTCTCCTTGGCGGGCAGCAGTTGCCACCCGCCCACTCCCACGCCCGCCAGTACCAGCACGGTCGCGAGAATCCGCGTGCGAGCCGATCGCATCGGCGCCCTCCCCAGGCCCTCAGCGCAAGCCACTCCCCTGTGGCGCGGATCACCCAATCACAGTGATTCACTTGGGGGAAGGGCCATTTGGTGAGACGAGGATGAACTTACCGAGGGGTTGTTGCGGGCCGGTTTCACCGCACGTGAAGCGCTTGCGGTTCAGGCCCGGCGCGACGCCAGTTCCACGATCGTGATGTCCGAGGGAGCCCCCACCCGCGTCGGCGGGCCCCAGGCGCCCGCCCCCCGGGACACATAGAGCTGGGTGTCGCCGTAGCGTTCCAGGCCCGCGACGGTCGGGTTGGCGGCGGCCGCCACGAGGTCGCCGGGCCAGAGCTGGCCGCCGTGGGTGTGACCGGACAGCTGGAGGTCCACGTGGTGCCGCACGGCCTCGTGGATCTGCAGGGGCTGGTGGGCCAGGAGGACGACGGCTCGTGCGGTGTCGCGGTCGCCGAGCGCCTTGGCGAAGTCGGGGCCCTCGCCCTCGCTGTCGCCCGCAAGGTCGTTGACGCCGGCCAGGTCGAAGGCGGGCAGCTCCGTGCGCGCGTTCTCCAGCGGGTGCAGGCCGAGCCTGCGCACCTCCTCGATCCACTGGTCCGCGCCGGAGTAGTACTCGTGGTTGCCGGTGACGAAGTAGCTGCCGTGACGGGCCCTGAGCCGCGACAGCGGTGCCGCCGCGGGGCCCAGGTCCTTCACGCTGCCGTCGACCAGGTCGCCGACGACCGCGATCAGGTCCGGCTGGGTCGAGTTGATCGTGTCGACCACGCGCTGCGCGAACCCCCGGCCGAGTACCGGGCCGAGGTGGATGTCGCTCACGACGGCGATACGGAAACCGTGCGCGGAGCGCGGGAGTCTGGCCAGCGGGACCGTGACGCGCTTCACCGCGGGGCCGCGCAGCACGCCGTACGTGCCGTAGCCGACGGTGCCGACCGCGGCAGCGGTCACGGCCCCGCCCACGACACGCGAGACGAAGAGACGGCGGGAGGGGAGGGCGAGCGCGGTCGAGGGACCCGGATCCGGCGCCGACCCGGAACCCGGATCGGGCGCGGGCGCGGGCTCCGTGTCCAGCGCGGTCTCCGACAGCGGCGCGGCGGCCGTCTCCGGCCCGGCATCCGGCAGTGGCCCGGTCCGGGTGGCCGGGTGGGTCGTTCCCGGCGGTGCCGGAGAAGGACTTGTCGCCGTGGGCCGTGCCCGCCTGCCGTGGGCCGCCAGACGACGCACCAGTGGCCGTAGGGCCTCTCCCGCGACCAGCGCCAGCAGCAGATACAGCGACAGCGCCATCCACAGGAAGCCCGGCCAGCCCAGGACGCGCTGAAGCCAGAAGGGGGCTCCGGCACGCTCGGCCACCAGGGCCGCGACCGTCAGCACCGGTCCGGCGACGAACACGGCCGTGCCGGTGCGCCGGGCGAGGCCCGGGCCGCGGGTCGTGTCGTGGACCAGCCGGCGCCATGCGTACCGGTGCAGCGCGGCGAACGCCGCCAGGACGGTCACGGCGATGAGGACGAAGACGGCAACCACCGTGTGCCCGCTCCCCGTTATGGCGTACGTCGCAGCGCGCGCAGTCCACGCAACCCGATGACACCGATGACTGTCCCCAAGACAAAGGAGACGACGGCGAGCGTCAGGTGGACCCAGAAGTACGCCGTCGGATTCCCCGCGTCGTCGAACGCGAGTCCGCTGCCGTCCTTCCACAGGTTCTTGACGAAAGTGATCCAGATGACCCAGCTCCACACCCCGAAGGCGAGCAGGAACCAGGAGAGGGGGCGGCTGAGCTTCATACCCTCAGTATCGCTGCTCCGGGGTGGCCGTTCGCCCAGGGGTGTCCGGTATCGGCTGGGACCGGCCGGGACTTACCGTCGCGCACCCGGTACGTTCGCGTCCGTGTCCGTCTTGAAGAAGATCGCCGGGCGTCGCCTGCCGATCACCTCCGCCGCCGTGTTGTCCCTCTCGCTCGCCGCTCCCGCGACCGCTTTCGCGGCCCCGCCCAGCCCGACCGTGGCCGCTTCGGCCAAGCCTCCGGCGGTGATGTCCACGGTCGGCGGCGAACTGCTCGGCAGGCCGGGCACCCAGGTGAACCTCGGCGGTGGCGCCCCGGTGCTCCCGAAGGACCTGACCGCGCGCTCCTGGATCGTCGCCGACGCCGAGTCGGGTGACATTCTGGCCGCCCACAACGCGCACTGGCGGCTGCCTCCGGCGAGCACCCTGAAGATGCTGTTCGCGGACACCGTGCTGCCCAAGTTCCCCCGGAGCGAGACGCACAAGGTGCTCCCCTCGGACCTGGCCGGTATGGGCGCCGGGTCCAGCCTGGTCGGGATCAAGGAGGGCGAGAGCTACACGGTCCACGACCTGTGGCTCGGTGTCTTCCTGCGCTCCGGGAACGACGCCGTGCATGTGCTGTCCGCGATGAACCACGGGGTCGGACAGACCGTCAGGGACATGCAGGCACACGCGGAGGAGTTGCAGGCCCTCGACACGCACGTGGTCAGCCCGGACGGCTATGACGAGCCCGGGCAGGTCTCGTCGGCGTACGACCTGACGCTGTTCGCCAGGTCCGGGCTCCAGAAGAAGGACTTCAGGGAGTACTGCTCCACGGTGCGGACCTCGTTCCCGGGCGAGACCACGAAGAAGAAGGGCAAGACGACCCGCGGGTCCTTCGAGATACAGAACACCAACCGGCTGCTGGCCGGGGACTTCGATGTCACCCCCTACCGGGGCATAGCGGGTGTGAAGAACGGCAACACCACCAACGCCGGTGCCACCTTCACCGGAGTCGCCGAACGGAACGGCAGGGTGCTGCTCGTCACGGTGATGAACCCGGAGAAGAAGGAGCACAACGAGGTCTACCGGGAGACCGCCCGGCTGTTCGACTGGGGCTTCGGTGCGGCCGGGAAGGTCCGGCCGGTGGGCGAGCTGGTCGCACCCAAGGGCGCCGGTACGGGCGGCCAGGCCGGCGGCACCGGGACGTCCGAGGGCAAGGGAACGGGCGGGGGGACCGGCAAGGCCGTGGCCGCCCCGGTCAAGGGCGGCGGCTCCAGCGGGATCGGGGTGGCACTCGCCGTCTCCGGCGGAGTGCTCCTCCTGCTCGCCGCCGGCGTCTTCCTGGTCAACCGCCGCTGGCCGCTGCCCGATCTGGTACGCCGTCGGACGCGTCCGTGACCTCGCCGGTCGCGCCGCTGCCCGTCGCCGTCCAGGCGGCGCAGAACAGCACCAGTTTCGAGGTGAAGTTGATCCACAGCAGCAGCGCGACCGGCACCCCGAAGGCGCCGTACATGCTCTTCGAGGCGACACCCTGGATATAGCCGCTGAGCAGCAGCTTGAGCAGCTCGAAGCCGACCGCGCCGATCAGGGCGGCGGTCAGCAGCCGGTGTCGCGGGGGTTCCACGCCGGGCAGCAGGGTGAGGACGTACAGCAGGAGCAGGAAGTCGGCGAGGACGGCGACGGCGAAGGCGGCGATCCGCAGCAGCACGCTGCCCCAGCCGCCCGGGCCGAGGCCGAGCTCCCCGGCCACCCAGTCGACCAGGGCGTTGGCGACGGTGGAGATGGCGATGGTCACCAGCACCGCGCCGCCTAGGCCGACGAGCACCACGCCGTCCTTGACCTTGGCCAGCACCGGATTCTCGCCGCGGTCGGGCAGTTCCCACACCGCGCGCAGACAGTCCCGCATCTGGCCGACCCAGCCGATGCCGACGAAGAACAGCGTGGCACCGGCGATGACGCCGACGGTGCCGGCGTTCTGCACCAGACCGTGGATGTCGAGCTGGCCGGAGATGCCGGGGAACTGGTCGGCGACCTTGCTCTGGAGCTTGTTCTGCTGGTCCACGCTGAGTGTCGCGGCACCGATCGCGGCGGCGACGGTGAGCAGCGGGAAGAGCGCCACGAAGCTGACGAACGTCATGGCGGCCGCGAGCCGGGTCCATTTCACCCGGTCGAGGCGTTCGTACGAGCGCCAGGCGTGCGTGGCCGTCAGCCGCACGGCCAGCGGCCCGATGCCGGGGAGTCTCTTCAGCCAGTCCATGTTCCGACGCTCCCCTCGTGGCCCTTGCCGTCTCCCGGCGTACTCCGGCTTCCCCGCATCACCCGTTTCAGTGAGGAGCGACGCCGAGTGGGGATATTGAGAGGTTATGCCTGTTCTGCAACGCTACGGTCACGGTCATGCCTGCCCACAAGGATGCATTCAGCGCTCCCCGCTCCCTGCTGATCCTCGGCGGCACCTCCGGGATCGCGCTGGCCACCGCCCGCCGCCTGGTGGCCCGGGGCGCCCGGACCGTCTGGCTGGCCGGCCGTCCCTCCCCCGAGCTGGACAGGGCCGCCGGGCATCTGCGCGGGCTCGGCGCCGACGCGTGCACCGTCGCCTTCGACGCGCTCGACCCCGAGTCCCATGAGAACGCGCTCGGCAAGGTGTTCGCGGAGGGGGACATCGATCTGGTGCTGCTCGCGTTCGGTGTGCTCGGCGACCAGGCGACCGACGAGCGCGACCCGGTGGCCGCGGCGCGCGTCGCGCAGACCAACTACACGGGCGCGGTCTCGGCGGGCCTGGTGTGCGCCCGGGCGCTCCAGGAGCAGGGCCACGGTTCGCTGGTCCTGCTGTCGTCCGTCGCCGGTGAGCGCGCCCGCCGAACGGACTTCATCTACGGCTCCAGCAAGGCGGGGCTCGACACGTTCGCGCAGGGCCTCGGTGACGCGCTGTACGGCACCGGTGTGCATGTCATGGTCGTACGCCCCGCGTCCCTGGGCGGGCCCGGCGCGGCCGCACGGGACCGGGGGCCGCTGACCACGACCCCGGAGCAGGTCGCCACGGCGATCGAGCTGGGGCTGCGGAGGAGGTCGGAGGTGGTGTGGGTGCCGGGGGCCCTGCGCCTGGTGATGTCGGCCCTGCGGCATCTGCCGAGGGCCCTGTTCCGGCGCCTTCCGCTCTAGGGCCCGACGCCCCGGCCCAACGCCCCCGGCCCGGCGGACGGCCGGTTCGGACCCCTAGCCCTGATGGGCGGGAAGGGACGTGTCCTCGGTCGGGGCCGTCGCCTGGGGCGGCACCACCGCGCCGCCGAACGGGAACTCCCGCAGTTTGCGCCAGACGCCGTCCGGACCCTGCTCGTACAGCGCGAAGCCCGTGCACGGCCACTCGGCCTCGTAGCCGGACAGCTCCTCGTACGCCCGGTCCATGGACGCCTCGTCGATTCCGTGCGCCACCGTGACATGCGGGTGGTACGGGAACAGCAGGTCGCGCGCCACCGGCCCGGACGCGTCCCGGACCTGCTTCTGCAGCCGGGCGCACCCCTCCGCGCCCTCGACGACGCGGATGTACACCACGGGCGACAGGGGACGGAACGTGCCCGTCCCGGACAGCCGCATCGGGAAGGGACGCGCGGCCGTCGCGACCTCGACGAGGTGCGCCTCGATCGCGGGCAGTTCGGCGGCGTCGACCTCCGTCGGCGGCAGCAGGGTGACATGCGTGGGGATGCCGTGAGCCGCGGCGTCGCCGAAGCCCGCGCGCAGCTCCTGGAGCAGGCTGCCGTGAGGCTCCGGGACCGCGATCGACACACCGATCGTTACGGTCCCCACGTCGTCTCCTGTCGTCGTGTTGGTGTGCGTGGCCGGGGCAGGACGGGCTGCCTGTGGTGTTCGCATTCCGACTGTACGACCACGCACCGCCGTCGGTCAGGCACAGTCAGAGTGGAGTGCAGCACTCCACGGCGCGTCGGGGCACGGCGCGGGTCAGTGCTTGGCAGGCAGGAAGCCCACCCTGTCGTATGCCTGGGAGAGCGTCTCGGCCGCAACCGCACGCGCCTTCTCCGCGCCCTTTGCCAGGACGCCGTCCAGCGTCTCGGGGTCGTCCAGGTACTGCTGGGTGCGCTCCCGGAACGGCGCCACGAAGTCCACCATGATCTCGGCGAGGTCCGACTTGAGGGCGCCGTAGCCCTTGCCGTCGTACCGCTGCTCCAGTTCGGTGATAGCGGTGCCGGTGAGGGTCGAGTAGATGGTCAGCAGATTGCTGATCCCCGGCTTCTCCTCCACGTCGAACCTGATCACCGTGTCCGTGTCCGTGACGGCGCTCTTGACCTTCTTGGCGGTGGCCTTCGGGTCGTCGAGCAGGTTGATCAGGCCCTTCGGCGTGGACGCCGACTTGCTCATCTTGATCGACGGGTCCTGGAGGTCGTAGATCTTCGCCGTCTCCTTGAGGATGTACGGCCGCGGGAGCGTGAAGGTCTCGCCGAAGCGGCCGTTGAAGCGCTCGGCGAGGTCGCGGGTCAGCTCGATGTGCTGGCGCTGGTCCTCGCCGACCGGGACCTCGTTCGCCTGGTACAGCAGGATGTCGGCGACCTGGAGGATCGGGTACGTGAACAGGCCCACGCTCGCGCGGTCGGCGCCGTGCTTGGCGGACTTGTCCTTGAACTGGGTCATCCGGCTGGCCTCGCCGAAGCCGGTGAGGCAGTTCATGACCCAGGCGAGCTCCGCGTGCTCGGCGACGTGGCTCTGGATGAAGAGCGTGCACCGCTCCGGGTCCAGCCCGGCCGCGAGCAGCTGGGCGGCGGCCAGACGGGTGTTGGCACGCAGCTCCTTCGGATCCTGCAGGACCGTGAGCGCGTGCAGGTCGACGACCATGTAGAACGCGTCGTGAGTCTCCTGGAGGGCAACCCACTGGCGGACGGCACCGAGGTAGTTGCCGAGGTGGAACGAGCCGGCGGTGGGCTGGATGCCGGAGAGCACGCGAGGACTGTCGGAAGCCATGTTCACCATTCTCTCAGGTCCGGCGGACCGTTCGGTAAGCGGAGGGAGAGGGTGCTCACGGGTGGCCCACGAAGGGACCGGTACTGGGGGCCGGGGCGCGTACGCCGTGCGCCGGGCGCGGCCCGGAGGCAGGGGTGCCTCCGGGCCGCGGCGGGAGCTGGTTCGATCCGTGAACGGCCGGGGGCCGCGGCGACCGGATCAGCCCAGGTCGATCTCCGGGTAGAGCGGGAAGCCCTGGAGCAGGTCGCTCGCCCGGTGGGCGATCTCGTCGGCGATCTTCGGGTCCAGCACGTGCTGGGCCTTGGACGGGGTGCCCTTGCCGGTGGTGCCGGGGACGGCGGTCGTCAGGACGCGGTCGATCAGGGCCGCGATCTCGTCCATCTCCGCCGTGCCGAGGCCCCGGGTGGTGAGCGCGGGCGTGCCGATGCGGATGCCGGAGGTGTACCAGGCGCCGTTCGGGTCGGCCGGGATGGCGTTGCGGTTGGTGACGATGCCCGACTCCAGCAGGGCCGCCTCCGCCTGGCGGCCGGTGAGGCCGTAGGAGGAGGCCACGTCGATCAGGTTCAGGTGGTTGTCCGTGCCGCCCGTGACCAGCGTGGCGCCGCGGCGCATCAGTCCCTCGGCGAGGGCGCGGGAGTTGTCCACGATCCGCTGGGCGTAGCCGCGGAAGGACTCCTGCCGGGCCTCCGCGAGGGCCACCGCCTTCGCGGCCATCACATGCGGGAGCGGGCCGCCCAGCACCATCGGGCAGCCTCGGTCCACCTGGTCCTTCAGGGAGTCGTCGCACAGGACCATGCCACCGCGCGGGCCGCGCAGCGACTTGTGGGTGGTGGTCGTGACGATCTGCGCGTGCGGCACCGGGTCGAAGTCGCCGGTCAGGACCTTGCCCGCGACCAGGCCGGCGAAGTGGGCCATGTCGACCATGAGCGTGGCGCCGACCTCGTCCGCGATCTCGCGCATGATCCGGAAGTTCACCAGGCGGGGGTAGGCCGAATAGCCCGCGACGATGATCAGCGGCTTGAACTCGCGGGCCGACGCGCGCAGCGCCTCGTAGTCGATCAGACCGGTGGCCGGGTCCGTGCCGTAGGAACGCTGGTCGAACATCTTGCCCGAGATGTTCGGGCGGAAGCCGTGGGTGAGGTGGCCGCCCGCGTCCAGGGACATGCCGAGCATGCGCTGGTTGCCGAAGGCGCGGCGCAGCTCGGCCCAGTCCTCCTCGGAGAGCTCGTTGACCTGGCGGACGCCCGCCTTCTCCAGGGCGGGGGCCTCGACACGCTGGGCGAGGACGGCCCAGAAGGCGACGAGGTTGGCGTCGATGCCGGAGTGCGGCTGGACGTAGGCGTGGCGGGCGCCGAACAGCTCCTTGGCGTGCTCGGCGGCGAGCGACTCGACGGTGTCGACATTGCGGCAGCCGGCGTAGAAGCGGCGGCCGATGGTGCCCTCGGCGTACTTGTCGCTGAACCAGTTGCCCATGGCCAGCAAGGTGGCCGGGGACGCGTAGTTCTCGGAGGCGATCAGCTTGAGCATCTCGCGCTGGTCGGCGACCTCCTGGCCGATGGCGTCGGCGACGCGCGGCTCGACGGCGCGGATCACGTCGAGGGCGGCGCGGAAGGCGGTGGACTCGGTGGAGAGTGGCTGCTGCTCCGGCATGTCGGCCTCCGGGTGGCGTGGCTTGAAGCGGTCACGGTTCACGGTCGGCCCAGGCGCACGGCACTCGCACATCAGGGGCCGCTCCCCGATGGTCGGTCCCATCCCAGCGCGCCAGTCACGGCCCGTCGATCAGCCTACCGGGCGGGGCGGGCGGCCAGGTCCCCGCGTCCACCATGCGAGCGACGGTGCCTGCGGCGCGCGCCGCTCACAGGATCACGTGCGGCAGGAACCGCGCGTACTCGTCCGTGACCAGGCCGGAGGACTCGCGGATGCCGAGTCCGGCCGACTCGTCCGCGACGACCCAGGCGCCGAGGACGACGCGGTTGCCGTCGAAGGACGGAAGGGGCGCCAGCTCCTGGTAGCAGCACGGCTCTTCCCGGACGACGGGTTCGGCGCCCGGCTGATGGACGGTCACGCCCTCGCCCTCGCGGCCGAGAAGCGGCTTGGTGACATAGCCCGTGGTGTGCGCCAGGTCGCGGGGGCCGTCGAGGTGGGCCGGGAGGAGATTCGGATGGTCCGGGTACAGCTCCCAGAGGATCGCGAGGAGCGCCTTGTTGCTGAGCAGCATCTTCCAGGCGGGCTCGATCCACAGCGTGCTGCCCGTGCCGCCGCCGTTGTCGAGAGTGTCGATGACATGGCCGCCGAAGCGGTCGGCGACCAGCCACTCCCAGGGGTAGAGCTTGAAACAGCTGCGGATAAAACGCAGCCCGTTGTCGACGAAGCGCCGCGAGAGCGGGTCCCAGCCGATCTCCTCCATGGAGATCCAGTCGGTGTCGAGCCCGGCCTGCTCGGCGGTCTCCTTCAGGTACGCGACCGTCATGAGGTCCTCGCCGAGTTCGTCGACGGAGGAGTGCGCGAAGTAGAGCGGACCGCCGGGCGGGAGGAGCGCGGACTGCTTCTCCCAGGCGGCGACCAGGCGTTCGTGGAGGGAGTTCCACTGGTCCGCGCCCGGGAAGCGCTCCTGCATCCAGAACCACTGGGGCGAGGCGGCCTCCACCAGGGACGTGGGTGTGTCGGCGTTGTACTCCAGGAGCTTCGCCGGGCCCGTACCGTCGTACCGCAGGTCGAAACGGCCGTAGAGAGAGGGGAGTTCGGCACGGCGGCGCCAGGCCTCGGCGACCGCGCGGGCCACGCGCGGGTCGGTGATGCCCAGGTCGGCGAAACGGTTCTGCTCGACGATGTGCGCGGCCGCGGCCAGGCACATGCCGTGCAGTTCCTCGACGGCCTCCTCCAGCGCCTCGACCTCCTCCAGCGAGAAGACGTAGTACGCGCTCTCGTCCCAGTAGGGGCGCAGGGAGTCGTCCGGGTAGCGGGTGAGCGGGTAGATGAGGCCCTGCGCCTCGACGGTGCGCTGCCAGTCGGGGCGGGGCTCGGTCGTGCGGCGTTCCACGGCCGCTCAGCCGCCGGACTTGCCGTGGCCGCCGAAGCCGCCGCGGTGGACGCCGCTGTGGCCGCCGCCGGATCCGCCCGAGCCCTTGGGCCTGGTGAAGGAACCGCCGCTCACGAAGCCGCTCTTCTTGCTGCCGCCGTAGTACCAGCCGTCGTGCCCGGACGGCCCGGAGGAGGTGCAGTACTTGTCGGCGACGACCTTGTACCCCTTGCCGAGGGTGTAGCTGTCGCGGTCGACGCAGCGCTTGTCCGGGTCCGAGGAGCAGGCGGTGAGGGCGGCGGCGAGGAGTCCCATGCCCCCGAGGACGACCGTGCCCGAGCGCAGTTGCCGGCGTGTGCCCGCCATGTTCGTGGCCCCCGTCGAGTGAGATGTCGTTGAGACATCGGTGAGAAGTTTCCGGCCACCAGACTAGAGATGGCCACTCTGGTGTTCGATCGGGCCCCTGCCTCCGTGCGCTCCTCTACAGTCGCTTTGTGTTCTTTGGAATGGTGTGCGCGCTCGGTGCGGCGGTCTGTTTCGGTACGGCGACGGTGTTGCAGGCGGTCGCGGCACGCGCGGCAGGCACCGGCGGGGGCGGGGAGGCGGCGCTGCTGCTGCGGGCCCTGCGGCAGTGGCGGTATCTGGCGGGGCTGGCGCTGGACGGGCTCGGGTTCCTGCTGCAGATCGCGGCGCTGCGGTCGCTTCCGATCTACGCGGTGGGCGCGGCCCTCGCCTCGAGTCTGGCCGTGACGGCGGTGGTCGGGACGCGGCTGCTGGGAGTGCGGCTGACGGGGAGTGAGGGCGCCGCGGTCGGGGTGGTGTGCGCGGGGCTCGCCCTGCTGGGGCTTGCTTCCGGGGCCGAGGGCGACCGGGCCGGGTCCACGGCGCTGAAGTACACGATGCTCGCTGTCGCGGTGGCCGTGCTGGTGCTGGGGGCGGCCGGGGGACGGCTGCCGGGGCGGGGGCGGTCGCTGGTGCTGGGGCTGGGCGCCGGGTTCGGCTTCGGGGTCGTCGAGGTGGCGGTACGGCTGATCGACGGGCTCACGCCGTCCGCCCTGCTCACCAATCCGGCTGTGTACGCGCTGCTGCTGGGCGGCGGCGCGGCCTTCCTGCTGCTGACCACGGCCCTGGAGCGGGGGTCGGTGACGGTGGCGACGGCGGGCCTGGTCGTGGGCGAGACGGTGGGGCCGGCCACGGTCGGGGTGGTGTGGCTCGGCGACCGGACCCGCGAGGGGCTGACCTGGCTCGCGGTACTCGGCTTCTGCGTCGCCGTGGCGGGCGCGCTGCTGCTGGCCCGCTTCGGCGAGGCTCCGGCCCCCGCGGCACAGGTGGCGAAAACCCCGCTCGGTCAGAGCTGACCAACCACCGATCTCTGCCGCCCCTCACCCCGCCGCCTCCCGGGGCGGCGGCGAACCGTCACGGCAGGGCCCGGCACAGAGCCTCCAGCGCGCCCGCCCATGCGTGGTCCGGTGGGGTGCCGTAGCCCACGACCAGGGCGTCCAGGGGCTCGATGGCGGCGTGCGGGTGGTGGTGGCGGGACAGTCCGTGGACGGCCAGCCCCTGCCAGGCGGCCGCCCGTACCACCGACGCCTCGGAGCCCGGCGGCAGCTCCAGTACGGCGTGCAGGCCGGCCGCGATGCCCCTGACCCTCACCTCGGGGGCGCGGGACGCGACCGCCTGGACCAGGGCGTCACGGCGGCGCCGGTAGCGCAGCCGTGCGGCGCGGACATGGCGGTCGTAGGCACCCGAGACGATGAACTCCGCCAGGGTCAGCTGGTCGAGGACACCCCCGGACCAGCCGCCGGTCTCCCGTACGGCCACCACCTCCGGGACCAGGGACGGGGGCAGCACCATCCACCCCAGGCGCAGCCCGGGGGCCAGCGACTTGCTGGCGGTGCCCAGGTACACCACGTGGTCCGGGTCGAGGTCCTGGAGCGCGCCCACCGGCTGACGGTCGTAGCGGAACTCGCCGTCGTAGTCGTCCTCCAGCACCAGGCCGCCCGTGCGGCGGGCCCAGTCCACCACGGCGGCCCGCCGTTCGGGCCGCAGCGCCCCGCCCATCGGGAACTGGTGCGCCGGGCTCAGCAGCACCGCCGCCTCACCGGTCAGCGCCTCCGTCCCGGTCCCGAGGTCGTCGAACGGGAGCGGGACCGTCCGCAGACCCGCCCGCTCCACGATGGTCCAGTGCACCTCCAGGCCGTACGACTCCACGGCCAGCGAAGCCGGTGAGGCGGGCGAGCCGGCGGCACGGTCGCGCAGCACCTCGCCGAGCAGCTTCAGCCCCTGTGCGAACCCGGAGCAGACGACGATCCGCTCGGGGTCGGCGCGGACGCCCCGGACCCGGGAGAGATAGCCGGCGAGCGCGGTGCGCAGCTCCGCCCGGCCGCGCGGATCGCCGTAGCCGAGGGCCTCGTGGGGCGCGGAGGCCAGGGCGCGGCGGGCGGCTCTGAGCCATTCGGTGCGCGGGAAGAAGGAGAGGTCCGGTCTTCCCGGGACCAGGTCGTACGGGAGGCTGCCCGGCTCCCGCGGCTGGGCGGCCGGCCGGCCGGACGGCCGGGGCGTCGCGCGCTCCGTGACCCGGGTGCCCGAGCCCTGGCGTGCGGTGAGCCAGCCCTCGGCGACGAGGTCGGCGTAGGCGTCGGCGACCGTGTTGCGCGCGACGCCCAGGTCGGCCGCGAGCGAGCGGGAGGAGGGCAACCGGGTGCCGGGGGCCAGCCGCCCGGTACGCACCGCCTCGCGCAGGGCGTCGGTCAGGCCCCGGCGCAGACCCGGACCGGTCGGCTTCAGATAGAGGTCGGTCCCCAGAGTGGCCCATAGTTTCTCCACGGAAATGGACCATACTCCTGGGCTGCCTCGCTCCCAGGGTCGAGAGTATGACGAGCAACGACCACACGCCCACGAACAGCGACACCACGGGCGGCACCCCCACGACCGCGGGGTACGCGCCCGAGCACATACCCCGTCTGAACTGGGCCGAGCACGCCCCGGAGGTCTACCGGGCGATGGTCCGGCTCGACTCGGCCGCCGGGCGCGGCCTCGACCCGAAGCTGCGCGAGCTGGTGAAGATCCGTGCCTCGCATCTCAACCACTGCGCCTTCTGGCTCGACATGCACACCAAGGACGCGCTCGCCGCCGGCGAGAGCGTCGAGCGGATCGTCCAGCTCGGCGCCTGGGAGGAGTCGCGGCACTTCTACACGGAGAAGGAGGCCGCGGCGCTGGAACTGACCGAGGCGGTCACGGTCCTCACGGAGGGATTCGTGCCGGACGAGGTGTACGAGCGAGCCGCCAAGCACTTCGACGAGGCGGAGCTGTCCCAGCTGATCGCCGCGATCGCGGTCATCAACGCCTGGAACCGGTTCGGCGTGACGGCCCGTGCCGTGCCGGGCCACTACCGGCCGGGGCAGTACTCGTAACCGCCGTACGTCGCCGGGGGCGCCGACCGTGCCCATCCGATCGGCGCCCCCGGCGAACCGCTGCCGCTGCCGCGGGCCGGCATCCCGGGATCCCTCGGCGTGCGGCAGGGCTGATCAGGACAGCCAGGCCCGCCACGTCGAGGGGTGGCTGTCCACCCACTTCTTCGCGGCCTGGTCCGGGGTCATCTTCCGGTCGGCGATCATCAACGAGACCTCGTTCTGGTCCTCGGTGGTCCAGCGGAACCTCTTCAGGAAGGCCGCCGCCTTGCCACCGTTCCTCGCGAAGCCGGCGTTCAGGTACTTCTGCAGCGGCGTGTGCGGGTACGCACAGGCCACCTTCGCCGCGTCCGCGTCACAGCCCTCCTTGTACGGCGGCAGCTTCACCTCGGTCATCGGGACCTTCTTGAACAGCCACTGCGGGGTGTACCAGTACGTCAGGTAGGGCTTGTGCTCCTTGGCGAACTGCCTGATCTGCGTGATCTGCGCGGCCTCCGAACCGGCGAACACCACCTGGTAGTCCAGCTTCAGGTTGTCCACCAGCGCCTTGTCGTTGGTGACGTAGGACGGCGAGCCGTCCATCAGCTGCCCCTTGCCGCCGCTCTCCGCGGTGCGGAACAAAGGCGCGTACTTGTCGAGGTTCCGCCAGTCCGTGATGTCCGGGTGCTGCTTGACGAGGTACGTCGGGACGAACCAGCCGATGTGACCGGTCACCCCGAGGCCGCCGCCACGGGCGATGGTCTTCTTGTCTTCGACGTACCGCTTCTCCTGGTCGGGGTGGCCCCAGTCCTCCAGGATCGCGTCGACCCGGCCCTGGCTGAGCGCGTCCCAGGCGGGGACCTCGTCGACCTGGACGGTGTCGACCCGGTAGCCGAGCTTGTGCTCCAGGAGGTACTGGGCCACGGCCACGTTGGCCTGCGCGCCCACCCAGGACTGCACCGACAGGGTCACCGTCCTCGCGCCCTGGGCACCCGCGAACGGCGAGGCCTGCCTGGTCATGTCGGCGGCACCGCAGCCGGTCGTCAGCGCCAGCACGGCGAGTGCGGCGGTCACCATCTTTCTGCGCGTACGAGCCATGTCACGCTCCCTTCTTCGCGCGCCGCTCGGTCGGCTGGGTCACCCGGTCGAGCATCAGACCGAGGCAGACGATCGCCGCGCCGGCCACCAGACCGGTCGCCAGGTCGCCCTGCGCGAGGCCGAAGACGACGTCGTAGCCGAGCGCGCCGCCGCCGACCAGGCCGCCGATGATGACCACGGCGAGGACCAGGACCACGCCCTGGTTGACCGCGAGCAGCAGCGCCGGGCGGGCCAGCGGGAGTTGCACCTGGCGCAGTTGCTGGGCGCTCGTCGCGCCGAGCGAGCGCGCCGACTCCAGGGCGGCCGGGTCGACCTGGCGCAGACCCTGGGCGGTGATCCGGACGACGGCCGGGAGCGCGTAGACGACCGCCGCCGCGACGGCGGGTGCGCGGCCGACGCCGAACAGCGCGACGACCGGGATCAGGTACACGAACTGTGGCATCGTCTGGAAGACGTCCAGGACCGGGCGCAGCAGCCGTTCGAACCGGTCGCTGCGGGCCGCCGCGATCCCGGTGGCGAACCCGAGGACGAGGGTGACGGCGACGGCCGCCAGCACCTGGGACAGCGTGTCCAGGGACGGCTTCCACACCCCGAGCACACCGGTGGCGGCCATCGCGAGGACGGCGGTGAGCGCGGTGCGCCAGGTTCCGATCAGCCAGGCCAGCGCGGCGACGACGAGCAGCACCGACCACCAGGGCAGCCACTGGAGACCGGCACGCACCGGGTCCAGGATCCAGGTGGTGAAGTGGGCCGCCCAGTCGGCGGTGCCGCCCACGTAGGGGACGCCCGAGTACAGATGGGCGGTCATCCAGTCGACGGCACGGTTCACCGGCTCGGCGATCGGCACGGTCCAGGCGCCGGGCCATTCCAGGCGGCCGGCGAGCCGCGCGGCCAGCGCGACGGCGACGGTCGCCACGGCGGCGTACGCCCATCCGGCGCGGCCGCCGGGCCGCTCGCCCTCGGCTCCCGCCGCGCCGGTGACCCGGTCGAGGACGACCGCGAGCAGCACGATCGGGATGCCGGCGGCGAGAGCGGCGCCCACGTCGACGGAGGCGAGGGCCTGGTAGACCCGGTCACCGAGACCGCCGGCGCCGATCACCGAGGCGATGACCGCCATGGACAGCGCCATCATGATCGTCTGGTTGAGGCCGAGGAGCATTTCCCTGCGGGCCAGTGGCAGCCGGGCGGTGACCAGCCGCTGGCGGGCGGTGGTGCCGAGCGACTCGACCGCTTCGAGGACCTCCTTGTCGGCGCCGCGCAGGCCCAGCGCGGTGAGCCGGGCCATGGGCGGGGCCGCGTACACGACGGTCGCGAGGACGGCCGCGGGGACGCCGATGCCGAAGACCAGGACGACGGGCAGGAGGTACGCGAACGCGGGCAGCACCTGCATGGTGTCGAGGACGGGGCGCAGGGCGCGGAACGTACGGTCGGACAGGCCCGCGGCGAGGCCCAGCAGCGCGCCGAGCAGCACCGAGACGAGCACCGCGACCACCATGAGCGCCAGGGTCTGCATGGTGGGGACCCACATGCCGAGCAGACCGCAGGCGAGGAACGCGGCCGCCGTGCCCAGGGCCAGGCGGGCGCCCGCGGCACGCCAGGCCAGCAGCGCGGCGGCGGCCGTGACGCCCGCCCAGCCCGCGGCGAGCAGCACGAGGTAGACGGCGCGTACGGACAGGACGACGGCGTTGCTGACGTAGCCGAAGAAGTACAGGAAGAGGGGGTGGCTGTCGCGGTTGTCGATGACCCAGTTGCTGGCCGAGGCCAGCGGCTTGGAGAGGTCGACGGTGAGCGCGTGCGGCCAGGCGCCGCTCGCCCAGCGGCCGTGGGCCAGCGGCACGAGCACCGCCGCGACGGCCGCCAGCAGCAGCAGCTTGCCCACGGCACGGTGTCTGAGGAGGCCGGGGAGCTTGGCCTTGGGTGCGGTGGCGGTCAGCGTGGCCATCACACCACCCCCTTGGCCTGCTCCGTTCCGGTCACGGCGCCTGGCTCCGTCCCGGCCGCGATGTCCTGCCCGGTTGCGGCCGCGGCGTTCCTACCCGCGCCGTCCACGGCACCCTGCTCCGTCCCGGCCACGGCATACTGCTCGGACCCCGCCACGGCACCCTGCTCGGCCCCGGCGATGGCACCCGGCTCCGTCCCGGCCACCACGCCGAGCAGGCGCTCGTGGTCGACGACGCCGAGGCAGCGGCCATGGTCCATGACGCGGGCCGGGGAACCGGTGCGGGCGACCGCCTCGATCGCCTCCGAGACCGTCGCGTCCGGCGACACCGCCGGGCCGTCCTCCGTCTCCTGCGCGGACGCGGCGCGCATGGCCGAGCGGACGGTCATGACCTGCTCGCGCGGCACGTCCCGGACGAACGCGCGGACGTAGTCGTCGGCCGGAGAGCCCACGATCTCCTCGGGGGTGCCCAGCTGCACGATGCGGCCGTCGCGCATCAGGGCGATGCGGTCGCCCAGCTTGAGGGCCTCGCTCAGGTCGTGCGTGATGAAGACCATCGTGCGGCCCTCCTCACGGTGCAACCGGACGACCTCCTCCTGCATGTCGCGCCGGATCAGCGGGTCGAGCGCGCTGAACGGCTCGTCGAACAGGAGCACCTCGGGGTCGACGGCGAGCGCGCGGGCGAGCCCGACCCGCTGCCGCTGGCCGCCGGACAGCTGGCTGGGGCGCCGCTGCTCCAAGCCCTCCAGGCCGACCTTGGCGACGAAGTCGGCGGCGCGCTCGCGGCGTTCGGCCCGGCCGACGCCCTGGATCTCCAGGCCGTACGCGATGTTGTCGAGGACCGTGCGGTGCGGCAGCAGGCCGAAGTGCTGGAAGACCATCGCGGCGCGGTGGCGCCGCAGTTCGCGCAGCCGCGCCCTGTCCATGGCGCGGACGTCCTCGCCGTCGATGGCGATACTGCCCGTGGTCGGCTCGATCAGCCGGGTCAGACAGCGCACGAGAGTGGACTTGCCGGAGCCGGACAGGCCCATGACGACGAAGACCTCGCCCTTGCGGACGTCGAAGCCCACGTCGCGGACGGCGGCCGTGCAGCCGGTGCGTTCGCGCAGCTCGGCGGCCGGCAGCGCGGCGAGTTCGGGATCCTCCGGGATGCGGGCGGCCTTCGGGCCGAAGACCTTCCACAAGCCGTCGACCGAGAAGACGGGGGCGTCGTCGGGCGTGCCGGTGGGCGCTTTGCGAGTGGGAACTGCGAGAGCCATCAGGCCTTACCTCCGAGCAGATCGGCGGCCTTCTCCCCGACCATGAGCACGCCGATCATCGGGTTCACGGCGGGCATGGTGGGGAAGACGGACGCGTCGGCGATGCGGATACCGTCCAGGCCGCGGATCTTCAACTGAGGGTCGACCACGGCGAGTTCGTCGGTCTCGGCACCCATACGGCAGGTGCCGGCCGGGTGGTACACGGTGTGGGCGACCTTGCGCGCGTACGCGCTCAGTTCCTCGTCGCCGGTGAGGTCCGGACCGGGGCACACCTCCCGCTTCAGCCAGCCGGCCAGCGGCTGGGTCTTCGCGATCTCGCGGGCGATGCGGATGCCGTCGACGAGGGTGCGGCCGTCGTAGTCGTCCTCGTCGGTGAAGTAGCGGAAGTCGAGCGCGGGCTTGTCGCTCGGGTCGGCGCTCGTGAGGTAGAGGCGGCCCCGGCTCTTCGGCTTGGGGATGTTCGGGGTCATCGAGACGCCGAACTCCGGCCGCTCGTAGCCCAGTCGCTCCGGGTTGTCCGTGAACGGGATCTGGTAGAAGTGGAACATCAGGTCCGGGCCCGGCTGTTCCGCATCGCGGCGCACGAACAGACCGGCGTCGCTGTCCATCGCGGAGTTCTCCGGGATCGGGCCGTGCGTCTCCCACACGATCACCGACTCCGGGTGGTCGAGCAGGTTCTCGCCGACGCCCGGCAGATCGTGCGCGACCGGTATGCCGAGCCTCTCCAGGTCCGCCTTGGGGCCGATGCCCGAGTGCAGCAGCAGCCGCGGGGAGTCGACGGCGCCGGCGCACAGCACGACCTCGCGCCGGGCACGTACGAGCATCTCCTCGCCGTCCTTGGTGCGCACATGCACGCCGTCGGCGTGGGTGCCGTCCATCTCGAGCCGGTACGCCCAGGTCTCCAGGAGGATCGTCAGGTTGGGGCGCTCGTCCATCACCGGGTGCAGATACGCCACCGACGCGCTGGAGCGCTTGTTGTTCTCGGGGTGGTAGGCGAGGTCGAAGAAGCCGACGCCCTCGGTGAACGGCTTTGTGTTGAAGCCCTCCACGCGCGGTACGCCGAGCGCCTCCTGGGCCGCGTCCACGAAGTCGCGGGCTATGGGGTTCCGGTCCTTCTCGTCGACGGGGACGATGTTGTTGAGGAGCCGGGCGTAGTACGCCTCCATCGGGACGGCGCCCCAGCCCTCGGCGCCGGCGGCCTCCCACTCGTCCCAGTCGGACGGCAGCGGCTTGAACGCGATCAGCGTGTTGTGGGAGGAGCAGCCGCCGAGCACTCGGGCGCGGCTGTGCCGGATGTGGGAGTTGCCGCGTGGCTGCTCGGTGGTCGGGTAGTCGTAGTCCAGCTCACCGCCGAGCAGGCCCATCCAGCGGCGCAGGGTGAGGACGTCGTCGCGGCCGACGTCGCTCGGGCCGCCCTCGATCACGGCGACGGTGACGTCCGGGTTCTCGGTGAGTCGGGAGGCGATGACGGATCCCGCGGTGCCGCCGCCGATGACGACGTAGTCGTACTCGTGCGGGTTGTGGTGCATGGGGAGTTGCTCCATGGGTGGGGTGAGCGAAAGGCGGGGAGGTGGGGGGCGGGGGTCGGTGGATGTCAGCCCGCGAACCAGCGGACCGGCTTCGGGGCGAGGTTCTGGTAGACGTGCTTGGCCTCGCGGTACTCGGCGAGACCCGCGGGGCCGAGTTCGCGGCCGACGCCGCTCTTGCCGAAGCCGCCCCACTCCGCCTGCGGGAGGTAGGGGTGGAAGTCGTTGATCCATACGGTGCCGTGGCGCAGCCGGCCGGCGACGCGGCGGGCCCGGCCCGGGTCGGTGGTCCACACGGCGCCGGCGAGGCCGTACTCGGTGTCGTTGGCGAGCGCCACCGCCTCGTCCTCGGTGCGGAAGGTCTCCACGGTCAGGACGGGCCCGAAGACCTCCTCCCGTACGACCTTCATCTCCCGGTGGCAGTGGTCGAGCACGGTCGGCTCGTAGAAATAGCCGGTGGCCGGCCGGGTCTCGTCCGGCGCCGGGCGCTTGCCGCCGCAGCGCAGCACGGCGCCCTCGGCGAGCGCGGAGGCGACGTACGCCTCGGTCTTGGCGCGTTGCTGGGCGGAGACCAGCGGTCCGCACTCGACACCCTTCTCGGTGCCGCGGCCGAGGCGTATCCGGCCCGCGCGGTGGGCGAGTTCGGCGACGAAGCGTTCGCGGACGGACTCCTCGACGATGAGGCGGGAGCCGGCCGAGCACACCTGACCACTGTGGATGAAGGCCGCGTTGAGGGCCTGGTCGACGGCGGTGTCGAAACCGTCGTCGGTGGCGCAGGCGTCCGCGAAGACGACATTGGGGTTCTTGCCGCCGAGTTCGAGGGCGACCTTCTTCACGCCGACGGCCGCGGCCTGCGCGACCTTCGTGCCGCTGACGAGTCCGCCGGTGAAGGAGACCAGGTCGACACCGGGGTGCTCGGCGAGCCGGGCGCCGACCGAGTGGCCGGGGCCGGTGACGATGTTGGCCACCCCGGCGGGCAGTCCGGCCTCGACGAGCAGCTCGATCAAGGCGATGGTGGTCATCGGGGTGATCTCGCTCGGCTTGATCACGAAGGTGTTGCCGGCCGCGAGCGCGGGGGCGATCTTCCAGCTGGCCTGGAGCAGCGGATAGTTCCAGGGCGTGATCAGGGCGCACACCCCGACGGGCTCGTGGACCACGACACTGTGGATGTCGGGCGAGCCGGCGTCGACGACCCGGCCGGCGCTCTCGGCGGCGACGAGGTCCGCGAAGTAGCGGAAGGCGTCGGCGACGCAGTCGATGTCGACGCGGCCCTCCTCCAGCGTCTTGCCCGCGTCGCGGCTCTCCAGGAGGCCCAGCTCCTCGCGGTCGCGCACCAGGAGATCAGCGACACGGCGCAGCAGCGCGGCACGTTCGGCCGCGGACGTACGCGGCCAGGGTCCCTCGTCGAAGGCGCGGCGGGCGGCCGCGACGGCCGCGTCCGCGTCCCTGTCGTCACCCTCCGCGACCAGGGCGAGCGGCTCGGCATCCGCGGGGTCCAGGATCTCGCGCGTGACGCCGGAGAGCGCCGCGCGCCACTCCCCTGCCACATGGATGGTCCGCGCTGCCTGCCGTATGCGCTGTCTCGCCATGATCGGTATTGCCTTCCGTTCCTCTTCGGTCGCCCCGTGCCACACGCGTGTCACCCCCCTTGGGCTGCGAGCGCCTGCCCTTCCACCGGGGATGCATGCGTCCGTGTGACCGAAAGTGCTCCGCGTCACTGAAAATGCGGTCGAAAAGGGTGAAAAGTACGCTGAGCCTGAGCTACTGGTGGAGGTGACGCGATGTTCCGGACGCATGGCTTCACGATCGCGACGTGCGCGACGGTGACGGCCGCGACGATGGGTCTGCTGGTCTCCCCCGTACTGGGCGGCGTGTCGTCGGCCGACATGGGCGGCGACCAGAGCCCGCAGCAACTGGCGGCACAGGCGCAGGGCGCTCTGCGGAAGGCGACCTCGGTCCGCATCCGCTACGAGGACCGCAGCTCGACCGCGATGAACAGCCTCACCCTGCCCACGGAGATGAACCTCGCACTCGACAGGCGGGGCGACTGCGCGGGCACCCTGACCCTCGGCACGCGCGGCGGCACGGTCCAGATCATCAAGCGCGGCACCGATGTGTGGCTGAAGCCGGACACGACGTTCTGGACGGCGGAGCTCCCGGGCGGACGGGGCGCCGCGGCGGCCGAGACGTTCAGAAACCACTACATCCACGGCTCCGCGTCCGACAAGCTCTTCAGCGGCATCGTCAACGTCTGCAACCTCAAGGACCTCCAGTCGGCCGCGACGGCGACTCCGCCCGCCTCCCTGAAGGAGGGCCTCGCGACGATGGTGGGCGGCAGGCGGGTGGTCCCGCTGTCCTTCGAGATGAACGGCCTGACCTCGACGCTGTACGTCACGACGGGCACACCGCACCGCCTGTACCGCGCGGCCCAGAAGGGCCCGGGCACGAACCTGACCCTCACCTTCACGGACTACAACGTGCCGGTCTCGCCCAGGATCCCGCCCGCGAGCGCGTCAATGGACGTCTCGAGGCTGCAGGACCTGCTGCGGCCGGCCTGAGTCAGGGTCTTCCGGTGGGCGCCGGGCCGGCTCCGGCGCCCACCTGCCAGTCCCGCGCGAGGTCGCGGACACAGCCGCGCAGCCATGCGTGCGCCGGATCGGCGTCGTGGCGCGGATGCCAGGCGAGCCCCATGTGCAGCGGCGGAAGCGGCAGCGGCACAGCGAAGGTGACAAGGCCCAGCTCCGCGGCGAGCGGCAGCCCCCAGGAGGCGATCTGGTCGTCTCCGCCGGCACCGGGCTGTCCATGCCCGCCCTGACCTTCGGCGTCGTCAGCTCGCTCCCGGCGCACCAGGCGGGACTCGGTTCGGGGCTCGGCACCACGGCCCGCGAGACGGGCGCCGCGCTCGGCGTCGCGGTCACCGGCACCGTCCTGGCCGCCCACTCCGACCTCCCGCACGGCATGGGCCCGGCGCTGCGCACGGTCGCCCTGGTGGTGCTGGCGGCGACGGCGCTGGTGGTGGCGGGGTACGGCGCCGGCCCGGAGACCCGGACGGTCACGGGCGGCCGCGCACGCACCCTGACGCCCTCGGGCCGCCCAGAGCGGCACCGCGTCCACGGCCGCGCCCACACGGCCGCGGAGCGGAGACACCCGCGGGTCCCGTTCCGGAGGAAACCGGAGCGGGACCCGCTTTGGGCTTGCGGCGCTACCGCCGAAGACGTTCTCAGATGAGGCCGAGCGAGCGGACCGCGTCGCGCTCCTCCTCCAGCTCCTTCACCGACGCGTCGATGCGGGCGCGGGAGAACTCGTTGATGTCCAGGCCCTGGACGATCTCGTACTTGCCGTTCTCGGTGGTGACCGGGAAGGAGGAGATCAGGCCCTCCGGGACGCCGTAGGAGCCGTCCGACGGGATGCCCATGGAGGTCCAGTCGCCCTCGGCCGTGCCGTTGACCCAGGTGTGGATGTGGTCGATGGCGGCGTTGGCGGCGGAGGCCGCGGAGGACGCCCCGCGGGCCTCGATGATCGCGGCGCCGCGCTTGGCGACGGTCGGGATGAAGTCCTCGGCCAGCCACTTCTCGTCGTTCACGACCTCGGCGGCGTTCTTGCCGGCGACGGTGGCGTGGAAGATGTCCGGGTACTGGGTGGCGGAGTGGTTGCCCCAGATCGTCAGGCGCTTGATGTCGGCGACCGAGGTGCCGGTCTTCTTCGCGAGCTGGGTCAGCGCACGGTTGTGGTCGAGGCGGGTCATCGCGGTGAAGCGCTCGGCCGGCACGTCCGGGGCGGCGGCCTGGGCGATCAGGGCGTTGGTGTTGGCCGGGTTGCCGACGACGAGGACCTTGATGTCGTCCGCGGCGTGGTCGTTGATGGCCTTGCCCTGGGGCTTGAAGATGCCGCCGTTGGCCTCGAGGAGGTCGCCGCGCTCCATGCCCTTCGTGCGCGGGCGGGCGCCCACGAGGAGGGCGACGTTGGCGCCGTCGAAGGCGACGTTCGGGTCGTCGCTGATGTCGATGCCCTGCAGGAGCGGGAACGCGCAGTCGTCGAGCTCCATGGCCGTGCCCTCGGCGGCCTTGAGCGCCGGGGTGATCTCCAGGAGGCGCAGCTTGACCGGCACGTCCGCGCCGAGCAGCTGGCCGGAGGCGATGCGGAAGAGCAGTGCGTAGCCGATCTGGCCGGCCGCGCCGGTGACGGTGACGTTCACGGGAGTGCGGGTCATGGCGTTCTCCGTATGACAGCTGGCGGTGGGGCGTCGTCGCCCCGGGGTTGCGGGATCCCTGCCGCCGGCTCGTGGCCGACGCCCACCGCGATGATCGATCAAGGGTACGAATGATCGATCTCTTGGCGTCAAGAGAGATCCAGCCGTCAGGCTATCGCGCATCCGTGATCCGGGTCTGCCGGGCCCGTGTGGCCCGTCCCACAACCGGCTGAGGCGGCGGCCGTCCGCTCCGCAGAGGGGGACTGAGCGGCGGCCGCCGCCTGGGGGGTGTCCGGCCGGAAGGTCCGTCGGCCTCCCGGCACTGCCGGACTCCCGTGGGGGTACCGTGCGCCTGCCCCATGACGGCGGGCTCATGCGTGGTCGGGGCGATGTTTTTCCACGCGCTACTTCGTGCACCCCTTGCGCCCCGACGCCAGCGTCACGCACGCCTTCGCGGCAGCCGGGTCCTTGACGGCCAGCATCGGGGTGTAGGCGTCCGTGTCCGTGGCTTCGGTGACCGACCCGGTCTGCCTGGCCGGCCCCCCTGCGGACACCTCGATCCTGTCGCCGCGCGCCGCCCGGGTGATACGGGCCCATGCGGCCCCGCATGTCCTGCTGTACCTGACCTCGACGAGGGTCGTGCCGACGGTGACGCTGCTGGTGCTCCTGGCCAGCGTGCCGCCGCAGCCCATCTTCTCCGGATCCCTGCCGGTGCAGCTCGCCCCGCCGCACTTGACGCCCGACGGCAGTTCGGGGAGCGCGCTCGCCGATGTCGCGGCCCGTTCGGGCGATGCCGTGGGCCTGTTTCCGTTGCCGCCGGTCAGAAGGAAGACCGCGGCGATCACCGCGAGCGCCCCGGCCATGCCCGCGAGGAACATCACCAGCCGTCGCTTGTACGGCCGGTCCCCGGTGTCCGGCCGGGTCCCGCCGGGCGGGCCGCCCGGTGCCGCCGGTCCGTACGTTCCCGGCATATCCGGCGCCGGTCCGAAGGTTCCCGGCGCCGCGGCCGGGCTCGTGATCCCGAGCGCCGCCGCGGCACTGCGGGCCGCCTTCCCGGTGTGCGCCCCGGGCTCGGCGGCCGCCGTCTCCGGCTCCGCCGGCGCGGCGCGGGCCTGGGAGATCCGCAGGGCGTCCACGGTCGCGTCATGGCGCATCTCCGAGCGGCTCCAGGCACGCTCGGCCAGCTCCCACAGGGTGGTCAGATGGACGGGATGGGCGCCGGTCACCTCGGCCAGGGCGACGACGGCCCCCTTCGGCGCGAGCAGCCGACCGCCCAGATAGCGCTCCCAGGACGTCTTGCCGTAGCCCGTGCGGTCCGCCACGGCGGAGACGCTCAGACCGCTGTGCTCCACGAGCCGCCGCAGCTGTTCCGTGAACTCCCGCACCTGCGGATCGAGTTCCTCGGGCAAGGACTTCCAGCGAGGCATCGCTTCCCCCTCATTCCCCCGGTCCCGAGGGGAACGGTAGCCGGGCTCGGTGAGCATTCGGGGCACATCCGCGAACTTGTCGACGCATCGACACAACAGAGACACGGCGGCGACCTCAGGAGCCACACCGGACTCAGGTCAACCGAGCGTCACGGCACCGACCAGGGCGACGACGAGCAGCGTCAGCAGGGCGAGGAGCGCGGCGATCAGGAGGCGGCGCCCGGCGGGCCGCTGCGGGGGCACCTCCTCGGGCCGGTCCCACCACGGAACCGTCGGATCGTCCTCGTACTCCCCGGGTACGGGAGCGTCGGCCGGGGGGAGAGACGGGCCGTCCGCCGGTCCGGGCGTGGAACCGCTCGGCGGCGGCACGGGACCGTCCGCCGGTACGGGCAGGGGGCCGCCGCCCGCCGGTGCGGGCGCCGGGGCCGGCTGGCGGGGCCAGGCCTGCACCGCCAGCTCCCAGCGCACACCGAAGCGTTCGGCCTCCTCGGCCGGGATCCCGGCGACCCGGCACAGCGCGGCGACCGCCTGGCGGGGCGGCGGCTGGGTGGCGTTGAGGTAGCGCTGCCAGGACGACTTGCTGTACGCGGTGCGTGCGCCGAGGGCGACGAGGCTGAGTCCGGTGCGGTCCTTCAGGAGCCGTAACTGCTCCACGAAGTGCCGTACCTCCGGCGGCAGATCGTCCGGCAGCGGCTGCCAGGCGCCCATCGCTCACTCCTCCGCGTTACCCGGCCCGAAGGCGTCCGTCCGTTCGATTGACGGTGCCAGGGGCGAGGTCGGTTCCGGGGCGAGTCGCGGAGACGGTAGCGGAATGGTCACTTCCGTGCCACAGCCGCCCGCCAGGTGTTGAACAGCTCACCCACGTACACAAGGGTGTTTCCCGGGCGGCTCGACCGCCCCGGGCGCCCGGCCTCCCACGGGGGAGAGGCCGAGCGCCCCTTGTCTTCCGGTCCTTGTTCTTCGTTCCACTTCCGGCCGGAACCGTGCCGATTCCGGCCCGCACCGTGTCGAAGGCCGTCCCGTTCCGTCCCGTCGGCGCCCATCGGGAATCCGGGCCGGTCGCGGTGAGCCACTGCGACGCCGCCCGCGGCTGCCGCACAACCCGCAGCCGCCGTACGGACAACCGCCCACGGCCGACCGCCCGGCGCGTCCTCGGCGCATACGACGGCGGGCCGCCCCTCCGGGAGAAGGGGCGGCCCGCCGTGGTGTGCGCCGGGAAGGCCGTGGCCTCAGGCGCGGACCGTGAAGTGCAGTGTGTCGTCCAGGAACGGTATCTCCAGCCACGGGTGGGGCTGGGCCATCAGTGCGAGCAGGACGATGGCGAGGCCCAGGACGCCGTAGGTCACCATGTCGGTGAAGCGGGACCGCACCGCGAGCATGCCCACGTCGGGCAGCGTCCAGCGCATCACGGCACCGCCGAGCAGGGCGACGCCGATCAGGATCGTGCCCAGGCGGAACGCGTCCAGCGCGGTCAGCAGCAGCCCGAGCCCGACGACGGCCAGCACGGCGAGGATCGGCCACTGCCGGGCGGGCGCGGGCGCGTCACCGGGCGCGGCCCGGCCGCCGCCCTCGGGCCGCGCGGTGTCCCGGGTGATCCTCGGGAACCTCCGGGTCGTCCGCTCGGGCCGCCCGGCTGCGTCCGCAGCACTGACCGCGCCCGGGACGACGGGCTCGGTGTCCGCCTCCCGCCGCTGTGCGGTGACCTTCTCCCGGGTTTCCTCGGGCCTGCCGTCAGCCGACACTGCGCTCCGCCGCCTCGACCACGTTGACGAGCAGCTGGGCACGGGTCATCGGACCCACGCCGCCCGGGTTCGGGGAGATCCAGCCGGCCACCTCGGCGACGTCCGGGTGGACGTCGCCCACGATCTTGCCCTCGGCGCTGCGGGAGACGCCGACGTCGAGGACGGCGGCGCCGGGCTTGACGTCCTCGGGCCGGATGAGGTGCGCGGAGCCCGCCGCGGCGACGATGATGTCGGCCCGCCGCAGATGCGCCGAGAGGTCGCGGGTGCCGGTGTGGCACTGGGTGACCGTGGCGTTCTCGCTGCGCCGGGTCAGCAGCAGCGGCATCGGGCGCCCGATGGTCACACCCCGGCCGACGACCACGACCTCGGCGCCCTTGATCTCCACGCCGTAGCGGCGCAGCAGGGTGAGCACGCCGTTGGGGGTGCAGGGCAGCGGCGCCGGCTCGTTCAGCACGAGGCGGCCGAGGTTCATCGGGTGCAGGCCGTCCGCGTCCTTCTCCGGGTCCATCAGCTCCAGGATCCGGTTCTCGTCGATGCCCTTGGGCAGCGGCAGCTGCACGATGTAACCGGTGCAGTCCGGATCCTCGTTCAGTTCGCGGACGACCGCCTCGATCTCCTCCTGAGTGGCCGTCGCGGGCAGTTCACGCTGGATCGACGCGATGCCTACCTCCGCACAGTCGCGGTGCTTGCCCGCGACGTACTTCCGGCTGCCGGGGTCGTCCCCGACCAGGATCGTGCCGAGGCCGGGCGTGATGCCCTTCTCCTTCAGCGCCGCCACGCGGGCGGTCAGATCGGACTTGATCGCGGCTGCGGTGGCCTTGCCATCGAGAATCTGGGCGGTCATGGCTCCCATCCTCGCGGATGACCCGCCCCCGGTTCCAATCCGGGCACCCGTCGGCGTCACGGCCGGTTTCCGCCTTGACCCGAGAGGTTGCGCTTGCACAACACATACGAAATGTCGCTGGACAAAGGTGCGAGCGCTTTAGAACGATGAACGGCGGTGCCGCGGGCAGTATCCGGGGGGACGGACCGTAACTGCAGAACTTTCCTCCGATCCATGCCGCGCTCGTCCCCGCACTTGAGCAGACGGAGGAAGAACCGCTCATGAGTTTCGGTGAACCGAACAACCCCTACGGCCCGCCCCAGGGCCAGCAGCCGGGCTACGGCTACCCGCAGGGCCAGCAGCCCGGTTACGGCTACCCGCAGGCCCCGCCGGCGCCGGGGGGCTACGGCCAGCAGCCGGTCCTGACGACCATGCCCGGCACGGTCGGTGCCGCCCGGGTGCTGCTGTGGGTCATCGTCGGCCTGCAGCTGATCGGTGCGGGCATCTTCGCCGTCGGTGCGGCCGGCGTCCACGCCGCCAAGAACAACGCGCAGTACAAGGACGACTCGAGCTTCCAGCAGCTCGCGGACTACTCGACCGGCTGGCTGTGGGCGGTCGCGGTGTTCGCCATCGCCTGGGCGGTGTTCGCGATCGTGCTGGCCGTGAAGTTCAACACCGGTGGCAACGGCGCCCGGATCACGATCCTGGTGTTCGCGATCATCACCGCGATCCTCGGCATCTACCCGTTCATCCTCGTGGGCCTGCTGCACACGGTGCTCGCCATCCTCATCGCCGTCTTCGTCGGCAACTCCAACGGCTCCGCCTGGTTCAACCGGCCCAGGCAGCAGACCGCGTACTGACGACCCGAGCGGTCGCGCCGCGGCCTCCGGTCTCCCCGACGGGGAGGCCGGAGGCCGCCGGCATGTCCGGCGCGGCTCAGTGGAAGAAGTGGCGCGTGCCGGTGAAGTACATGGTCACGCCCGCCTTCTTCGCGGCCTCCACGACCTGCTCGTCACGGATCGAACCGCCCGGCTGGACAATCGCCTTGACGCCCGCGGCGATCAGGATCTCCGGCCCGTCGGGGAACGGGAAGAAGGCGTCCGAGGCGGCGTAGGAACCGCGCGCCCGCTCCTCGCCCGCCCGCTCGACGGCCAGCTTGCAGGAGTCCACGCGGTTGACCTGGCCCATGCCGACGCCGACCGAGGCGCCGTCCTTGGCGAGCAGGATGGCGTTGGACTTGACGGCGCGGCAGGCCCGCCAGGCGAAGGCCAGCTCCTTCAGCTCCTCGGCGGAGAGCGCCTCGCCCGACGCCAGGGTCCAGTTGGCCGGGTCGTCGCCGTCGGCCTGGAGACGGTCGGTGACCTGGAGGAGGACACCGCCGTCGATCTGCTTGGCCTCCACGCGGTTGGAGGGGCCGTTCGGGGCCTTGAGCACCCGGATGTTCTTCTTCTTGGTGAGGGCCTCAAGCGCGCCCTCCTCGTAGCCGGGCGCCACGATGACCTCGGTGAAGATGTCGGCGACCTGCTCGGCCATCTCCCGGCTCACCGGCCGGTTGACGGCGATGACACCGCCGAACGCGGACAGCGGGTCGCAGGCGTGCGCCTTGCGGTGCGCCTCGGCGACGTCCGCGCCGACCGCGATGCCGCAGGGGTTGGCGTGCTTGATGATGGCGACGCAGGGCTCGTCGTGGTCGTACGCGGCACGGCGGGCGGCGTCCGTGTCCGTGTAGTTGTTGTACGACATCTCCTTGCCGTGCAGCTGCTCGGCCTCGGCGAGGCCGCCCGTGCCGTCGGTGTAGAGGGCGGCGTCCTGGTGCGGGTTCTCGCCGTAGCGGAGGGTGTTCTCGCGCTCGTAGGTGGCGCCGAGGAAGTCCGGGAAGCGGGACTCGTCGACGGGCGCGTACGACGACGCGAACCAGGAGGCCACCGCCACGTCGTAGGCCGCCGTGTGCCGGAAGGCCTCGGCGGCGAGCCGCTTGCGGGCGGCGAGGTCGAAGCCGCCGTCCTTGACCGCGGCCAGGACGTCCGCGTACCGCTCCGGGCTGGTGACCACGGCGACCGACGGGTGGTTCTTGGCGGCGGCGCGGACCATCGACGGGCCGCCGATGTCGATCTGCTCCACGCACTCGTCCTGCGAGGCACCGGAGGCGACGGTCTCGCGGAACGGGTAGAGGTTGACGACGACCAGGTCGAACGGCTCCACGCCCAGCTCGGCGAGCTGCTCACGGTGGCTGTCCAGACGCAGGTCGGCGAGGATGCCGGCGTGGACCTTGGGGTGCAGGGTCTTGACCCGGCCGTCCAGGCACTCGGGGAAGCCGGTCAGCTCCTCGACCTTGGTGACGGGGACACCGGCGGCGGCGATACGGGAGGCCGTGGAGCCGGTGGACACCAGCTGGACACCGGCCTCGTGCAGCCCGCGGGCCAGCTCTTCCAGCCCGGTCTTGTCGTAGACGCTGACGAGCGCGCGGCGCAGGGGCCGCTTGGTGCTCTCGGCGGTGGCGGTCACTGGATAACTACCTTTCGTCCCTCAATGCGATAGCCGTTGCGGGCGAGCCGCCCCACGACCTCGACGAGCAGCCTTCGCTCGACTTCCTTGATGCGTTCGTGCAGAGCGCTCTCGTCGTCCTCGTCCCGGACCTCCACCACGCCCTGAGCGATGATCGGCCCGGTGTCGACGCCGTCGTCGACGAAGTGGACGGTGCAACCGGTGACCTTTGCGCCGTACGCGAGCGCGTCACGCACGCCGTGGGCTCCGGGAAAACTGGGCAGGAGCGCGGGATGGGTGTTGACGAACCGCCCGCCGAACCGTGCGAGGAACTCCTTCCCCACGATCTTCATGAAGCCCGCGGAGACGACGAGATCGGGCTCGTACGCCGCGACGGCCTCGGTGAGGGCCGCGTCCCAGGACTCCCGGCTGTCGTAGTCCTTGACCCGGCACACGAAGGTCGGCAGCCCGGCGCGCTCGGCGCGGGCGAGGCCCTCGATGCCGTCGCGGTCGGCACCGACGGCGACGACCTCGGCCCCGTAGGCGGGACCGGTCTCGGCGATGGCGTCGAGGAGCGCCTGCAGGTTGGTGCCGGACCCGGAGACCAGGACGACCAGGCGCTTGGCCGCGGACTCGGAGGCGGTCTCGGCCACGGACTCGGCCACGACGGGGCCCTTTCTCGGGAGAGCGTTCGTGCGGTCGCTCGGAGAGCATGCGCTCGGGAGAGCATTTGTATGGTCGTACGAATGCTTCGCACGCCCGGATACGGGGAAGTCTACGAAGCGGTCGACCGTCAGCAACGATACCGGCACACCGGACGACCCCCGCGGGACGGGGGCGCGTCCGGGAGGTAGCGTCTGCGGAGAACCGCCCGGGGGAGCGGATCGACGCGGGGGAACGCCGCGCCTGCGCGGAACGTTGATCCGTATGAGTACGCCCGCCCGGGCGCGCCCGCCTCGCGGCCCGCTCCGCCGATCAGCCGCCCGCCAGAACCACCAAGGGGAAGACGCACACCTGATGCCGGACCGCAGTCTCCGACTCCCTCCGCTGCTGCTGCGCGAGCGGCACCCTTCGCCCGTGCCGCCGCGGGAGAGCGGCGAGACCTCCGGCGACGGGGGTGACTCCGCGAGCGGTGGTCGGGGCCAGGGGGCACCCGCGGACGACAACCCGTTCGCGCCGCCGCCGGAGGGGACGCCGGACCGGCCCTGGCGGCCGCGCCACCCGGAGCCAGGCCGTGGGCAGGGGCAGGACGGCTCCGACGACGAGGGCGGACGAGCTCCGTGGGGCAGCCAGTGGAGCGACCGGCAGCCCGGCCCGGCATCGGGCGGCCGCTTCGGCGAGCGTCCCGGCGGCTCCGGCGGGCAGGGTGGCCCCGAGCGGCCCGGCGGCCCGGGTACCGGTCTGCGCTGGGACCCCACGGACCCCGCGCAGCGCCGCGCGCGCTATGCGCTGCTGGGCGGTATGTGGGCCTTCTTCTTCGCCCTCTTCAGCTGGCCGTACGTGGCCCTGCTGCTGGGAGCGCTGTCGTTGTACTGGGGCGTGAGCGCGCTGCGCGCCAAGCCCGCCGCCTCTCGCTCGAACAGCCCGGCGCCCGCGCCCCGCCCGCAGACGACGGCGGCGGTCAGCGGTCTGGTCACGGCGTCCCTGGCGCTCGCGATGGTGGCGGCCATGTTCACGTCCCAGCTGGTCTACCGCGACTACTACACGTGTCTGAACGACTCCCTGACGGCGGCGGCGAAGCACTCGTGCAACGACCTGCTGCCGAAGAACCTCCGGGGCGTCCTGGGCACACAGGACTGAGCCGGGCGGTCCCGGGCTCCGTCGGGCTCGTCGGGCGGCCGGTCAGCGGTCTGGTCACGGCGTCCCGGTCGAGGCCGTCGCGGCGCCGGTGTTCCCGGAGCCTGGCGGGATCGCCAGGGTCGGCCGGGGCTGGGGGCAGGGCTGGTCAGCGGTTGGTTCCGGGGACCGGGCCGGCTCGCTAGGGGTTCGCTTCGGGGACCGGGAAAGAGCTCGCCACCGGTTCGCTTCGGGGACCGGGAAAGAGCTCGCCGGCGGTTCGCTCCGGAGACCGGGAAAGAACTCGCCCGCAGTTCGCTCCGGAAACCGGGAAAGAACTCGCCCGCAGTTCGCTCCGGAGACCGGGCCGGGTCGCTAGGGGTTCGGTGCGGGGCCCGGCGGGGGCTCGCTCCTGCCGAAGTCCGACAGGAACGGGTCCACCTCCCCCGACAGCACCTCGTACGGCTTGAGATCGGGGTCCTCCCACAGGGTGATGTCGCCCGGCCTGCGGACCCCCGCCGGTGCCGGTACCAGCGGCGGCGGAGCCGAAGGCGCGGGCACCACGGAGGATTCCGGTACCGGCCGGGGCCGCCGCATCCGCCGTCCGCGCCGTTCCGCCTTCCCGGTCCCGCGCAGCCACCAGGCCCGTACGCACAGAGCCACCGGCATGCCCACACCCACCGTCCAGACGGCCGCCGCACCGCCCACCTGCCACCCCACAGGCCCCAGGTGCGCAAGCGCCGCCACGCCGAGCGGCCCTCCCGCCGCCTGTGCGAGCCCTCCGAACAGCGCCCCGCACAGCAGCCCGGCCATCGTCATCGCCGCGGTCGTCCGGCCGGCCGACCACACCCCGTCCCGGCTCCGTCGCCGCCCGCGGCCCCCGCACGCCGCCCCCGCGACGAACCACCCGACCGTCACCCCCGCCGCGGCCGGCACCGCGCCCATCGCCCACAGCAGCGGCCCGGCCCCCGTGGTGGGCACCGCCGCCAGCAGCGGAAACGGCGGCAGGAGGGCCGGGGGCCGCGCCGTCGACAGCGGTCCGATCACGTGCCCGGCACCCAGCAGGAACCCGGGCCCGAGTCCGTAGGCCGCGCCCCACACGGCCGCGTTCGGCAGCAGCGCCGCCGCCAGCAGCAGCACCGCGCACCGCCCCGACCACCCTCCCGTGAGTTCGAGGAACGACGCCCGCGTGGCACCGCCGTGCCACACCAGCGAGGCGCCCACGAGCAGCGCGCCGGCACCCACGAGCGTGGCCGTCCCGGCCAGGGCGGCCCGCAGGACCGACGGGCCGGTCCGCCCGCCGGGGCGCACCGTCCCGGCGGTCGGCAGGCGTCGCCCGGCCGAGGGCAGCCGCTCGAGCACCCGGCGCACGGGCCACGGCACCGCCGCCTGCGCCGTCCATACGCCCACTCCCGATGTCACCACGGTGACCAGGGGCAGGCTCACCGCGGTCCAGGTCCACGCCGGCCGCAGGGTTCCGCCCGAGGCGTACAGCGCCGCCATCGCGCCGACCCCGAGATAGCCCGCCGCCACGCCGGACCATGCCGTGCCCGCGGCGACGAGCGGCTCGTCGCCCTCCCCTTCCCCGCCGTCCTCTCCGTCCTCTCCGTCCTCTCCGCCCACCGCGTCGCGCCCCGCGCGGTGCAGCAGCCACACCGGCACCACGGCCAGCAGCAGCGGCGTCACCCCGACGGGCGCGGGCACCCCGGAGAGCGTCTCGGTGCGCACAAGTTCGACACCGTGGGCCAGCAGCCACACCGAGGCCGCGAGGTGCAGCGCGCCCCCGGGACCGGTGTCGGGGAACGGTGAACTGATCCACAGCACGATCACGAGCACGGCGAGCGAGCCGAGCCCCAGCACCGCGGCGACGGCGCCGTCCAGGAGGCTGCCGCCCAGCCCGGCCCATCGGTCGCGCGACCGGGCGGGCGGAGACGACGGCGGGGTTCGGCGGTCGGTCCATCGGGTCACGCCCGCCATGCTCCCAACGACACGCGCTTTCCCGTCGTAACAGGGCAAGCTCCGATGTGTCGCCCAATATATGTTTATGTTCTTTTCTGCACGGAGGGTCGCCCTGTGACACAGAGCCCTGTCTCCCCGCAACCGCGCCCGGCGCGGCCCGCCGTGACGCCCTCTCAGGCCTTCGACGCGTTGTACGGGTCCTGCGCCCCCGCCCTCGTACGGCAGACGTATCTGCTCACCGGCCGCCGAGAACTGGCCCGCGAGTCGGTCGAGCGGGCCTTCCAGCAGGCGTGGCAGCGCTGGCCCGAGGTGGCCGTGGACCCCGATCCTGCGGGATGGGTGCGGGCGGCGGCACACGACTGGGCGCTCTCGCCCCGGCACCGCTTCCGCCTGCGCCACCGGCGGGCCGAGCCGCCTCCCGCCGACCCGTCCGACCGCGCGCTGCTGCACGCGCTGCTGACGCTGTCTCCGGCGCGGCGGCGCACACTGCTGCTCCACGACGGCGTCGGCCTCGGTCTGCCGGAGGCCGCCGCCGAGACACAGGCGAGCACTCCGGCCGCGGCGGGCCGGCTGCTCTTCGCCCGGGAGACGCTCGCCGCGCTGGTACCGGACCAGGCGGCGCCGGAGGTACTGCGGCGCAGGCTGGACGAGCTGGCCACCGCTCAGCACCTCCACGCGGCCCGGCCGCCCTCGGTCCGGTCCCGGGCCGAGCGGCGCACCCGGTGGGGGACCGTCGGGGCCCTCGCCTTCACTGCCGCGATCGTCGGCGCGACCACGCAGACCCTGCGCATGGCCCAGGACCATTACGAACGACCCGTGCCCCGGGGGACGGAGATCCGGGACCTGCCGCCGCGGGTGGCGCAGGGCCCGCTCTCCGAGGAGCAGCTGGAACTGCGAGCGCTCCTGGAGTCCTCACCCCTTCACGGCCCGGAACGAGTGGTTCCGGAGGCCCGCTGACGCTTGTGCGCACACCCGGAAAAGCCGTTGGGCCCGCACTCCCTGAGGGGAGCACGGGCCCAACGGCGGTTCAGCCGGAGAGGAGAAGTCAGCCGGCCAGGATCTCGCGCGCCAGCTTGGCGGTCTCCGTCGGCGTCTTGCCGACCTTGACGCCTGCGGCCTCCAGCGCCTCCTTCTTCGCCTGGGCGGTGCCCGACGAACCGGAGACGATGGCGCCCGCGTGACCCATGGTCTTGCCCTCGGGCGCGGTGAAGCCCGCGACGTAGCCGACGACCGGCTTGGACACGTTCTCCTTGATGAAGGCCGCGGCCCGCTCCTCGGCGTCGCCGCCGATCTCACCGATCATGACGATCAGGTCGGTGTCGGGGTCGTCCTGGAAGGCCTTGAGGGCGTCGATGTGGGTGGTGCCGATGATCGGGTCACCGCCGATGCCGACGCAGGTCGAGAAGCCGATGTCGCGCAGCTCGTACATCATCTGGTACGTCAGCGTGCCCGACTTCGAGACCAGCCCGATGCGGCCCGGCTTGGTGATGTCGGCCGGGATGATGCCGGCGTTCGACTGGCCCGGGGTGATCAGGCCGGGGCAGTTCGGGCCGATGATGCGGGTCTTGTTGCCCTTCTTCCCGGCGTACGCCCAGAAGGAGGCCGTGTCGTGGACCGCGATGCCCTCGGTGATGACGACCGCGAGCGGGATCTCGGCGTCGATGGCCTCGACGACCGCGTCCTTGGTGAACTTCTCCGGGACGAAGATGACCGTGACGTCGGCGCCGGTCTTCTCGATGGCCTCCTTGACGGAGCCGAAGACCGGTACCTCGGTGCCGTCGAAGTCGACGACCTGTCCGGCCTTGCGCGGGTTCACGCCGCCGACGATGTTCGTGCCGGAGGCCAGCATGCGCTTGGTGTGCTTCTGGCCCTCGGAGCCGGTCATGCCCTGGACGATGACCTTGGATTCCTTGGTGAGGAAGATAGCCATGGTTGTGTGTGACCTCGTCCCTTACTTCGCGGCAGCAGCCAGCTCGGCGGCCTTGTCGGCCGCGCCGTCCATGGTGTCCACCCGCTGGACGAGCGGGTGGTTGCGGTCGTCCAGGATCTGGCGACCCAGCTCGGCGTTGTTGCCGTCGAGACGTACGACCAGCGGCTTGTTGACCTCTTCGCCCTTGGACTCGAGGAGCTCCAGGGCCTGCACGATGCCGTTGGCCACCGCGTCGCAGGCGGTGATGCCGCCGAAGACGTTGACGAAGACGGACTTGACGTCCGGGTCGCCGAGGATGATCTCCAGGCCGTTGGCCATGACCTCGGCGGAGGCGCCACCACCGATGTCGAGGAAGTTGGCGGGCTTGACGCCCTTGTGGGCCTCGCCGGCGTAGGCGACGACGTCCAGGGTCGACATGACCAGACCCGCGCCGTTGCCGATGATGCCGACCTCGCCGTCGAGCTTGACGTAGTTGAGGTTCTTCTCCTTGGCGGCCGCCTCGAGCGGGTTGGCGGCGGCCTTGTCGTGGAGCTCCTCGAACTCGGGGTGACGGAACTCGGCGTTGTCGTCCAGCGACACCTTGCCGTCGAGGGCGATGACCTCACCGGAGGCGACCTTGGCGAGCGGGTTGACCTCGACCAGGAGGGCGTCCGACTTGACGAAGGTGTCCCACAGCTTGACCAGGACGTGCGCGACCTTGTCGGCGACCTCGGCCGGGAACTTGGCCGCGGCCACGATCTCCTGGGCCTTGGCCTCGTCCACACCGTCGATGGCGTCGATCGCGATCTTCGCGACGGCCTCGGGGCGCGTGGCCGCGACCTCCTCGATCTCCATGCCGCCCTCGACGGAGGCGATGGAGAGGAAGGTGCGGTTGGCGCGGTCGAGGAGGAAGGAGACGTAGTACTCCTCGAGGATCTCCGGGGCGGTCTCGGCGATCATGACCTTGTGGACCGTGTGGCCCTTGATGTCCATGCCGAGGATGTCCGTCGCGCGGGCGACCGCCTCGTCCGGGGTGGCGGCGAGCTTCACACCACCGGCCTTGCCGCGGCCACCGACCTTCACCTGCGCCTTGACGACCGACTTGCCGCCCAGCCGCTCGGTGATCTCGCGCGCCGCCTCAGGCGTGTCGATGACTTCACCGGCCAGCACCGGTACACCGTGCTTGGCGAAGAGGTCCCTCGCCTGGTACTCGAACAGGTCCACGCGCTTCCGTCCCTATCAGTGATCTCGCGGTTCGTTGGATGCGTGGGCGTGCCGCGAAGGGCAACGTGACGTCCGCATGTGTCACAAGGGAGGCGCACACGGTGTCCGAGCGCGCGGCATGTCCGTCTCGCAGGTTATCGCCGCTTGAGGTGGGGCTCTAAATCGCAGATCACACCTGAGCGGTGATACCTGTCACACGTGCACGCGACGCCGCGCGCCGGGGAGGGTCCCACCGGGTTGGGGTTGGCCCGGTGGGACCCCTTCTGCCGCCCCGGGAGGGGCGCGAGGCGAGTGGTCCCCACCCCAATGGGGCCACTCGCCCGGTCCACGGGGTTTCGGTGGGGCAGGCCGACGGCTTTCGGCCACCCCGGTGCCTCATTCCCCGCGGAGTCGATGGGACGCCTTACGGCGTCGCCGTTCAGAGGGAGTACCTGCCGCCAGGGCCCGAGTGCAGGTAGTCCGGGGTGACGGACGCGGCGGCGCCCCGGGCGCCGGTCACCGCGTGGCCGGCCAGCGAGCCGGCGGCCGACCCCGCCGTCCCGGTCAGATCACCGGCGAACGGTGCCGCCGGAGCGGTGACGCCCTGGGCGAACGAACCGGCCTCGTTTGCGGCCCCACCCGCAACGGCCGCACATCACCCGTCACGCCGTACGCCAGACGGGTGATGCCGTCCGGCACCCCGTGCACGACGGGCTGCACGAGACCGTCCGCCGTCCGCACGACCTCGTTCGCCGACTGCACAGCCGGCCGCACCGAGCCGGCCACGCCCTGCACGAAGGGCTGCACCTCGGCAGCGACGCCGTACGCCGCCCCCCTTGCGTCCACGGCCACGCCCTCGGCGAACGGGGGAACCTGTCCGGCGACCCCGCCCGCGAACGGCCGCACCTCACCCGCCACGCCGTACGCCGGCCCCGTCGCGGCCGGGGGCGGCGCCGTCCACCGCCGTACCGTGCGCGACCTCGGAGACGGTGTGCTGCACGTCGGTCACGACCCCGCCCACGGTGCCGGTGACCGCGCCGACCGTGTCCGCGGTGTCGATGCCCACATCGGGCGTGGAGACCGAGGACGCCGGCAGCTCGTCCGCGCTGGCGACGGCCGAGCCGAGCGCCCAGCCGCCGGTGACACCGGCGGCTATGACGATGGAGCGGCGGATGTTGTTGTTCATGTGTGCGTCAGATCCTTCGGATCGGGTTCCGGGAGTTCGGGACCACCGCTGCCGAGTTCTGTCGCCGGTGTCGGCAGGGGCCGACGGCTTCATGGGCGGTCGGGGGACCGGCGGCCATGGATGCGGTCCGGCTGCCACGGCTCGGGTCGGATGGCTTCCGTCCGGGGACCGGAGGGGTGTCCGGACGGCGGGCAGACCTGTTCCGCCCCCACGTGGAAGAGCTCGCGGGGAGGAGGTACCGCCCTAGCCGGGGAACTTTGGGATGTTCCGGTGGCGGTCCCGGGTCCCGTCCGCGGTGACAACCGCGGTGGCGCCGGGCAGAAGCCGCAGCGGCGCCCGGTGGTGCGGCGCGACGGCGTGCCCGTCACCGTGCCGCGATGCACGGTCGTCGCCCGCCGAGTGCGCGTCAAACACGCCGAACACCCCGTTCGGCGCGCCGTCGGGCGACTGGGGCAGGGGTGCGTGCACAGGCCGCGGGAGGCGGAGGGCACGGCGCGCGTACCGCCCGGACGCCGCGTCGGCCCCGGTGATCCGCGGCCCTTGGCCCCAGTCCTGCCGCTGCTCCCCCGGCCGGTGGCGCCGCGCGCCGCCGACCGGCCGCTCCTGCACCGACGGCATGGGCAGGGTGCGCGCGGGCGGTGTCTGCACACCCGGCGGCCCCGGCGCTCCGGGGAACCCCGGCAGATCCGGCAGACCGGGAAACCCCGGGCTGGACGAAACGGGCGGGGTCGACGGGACCGAGGGTGATGAAGGAACCGACAGAACCGGCGGGAGTGACGGAACGGGCAGGATTGACGGGATCGAGCGGATGGGAGGGAGGGGCCGGATGGGCCGGAGGGGCCCGAGGGGCCGCAGGGGCCGCAGGGGCCGGATCGATGGGGTGGACGAAATGGGCGGTATGGGCGGGATGGGCGGCCGACGTGACAGCTCGTCCGCCGATTCCTCGGACACCGTCCGCAGGAAGCCCTCGCCGGACTGTAGGAGGCCCTCGGCGCGGGACCGCGCCATCTGGCGGATGGTGGACAGGGAGCCGGTGTCGGACACGGATCCGGTGTCGGACAGGAAGCGGGTGTCGGACACGGATCCGGTGTCGGACAGGAAGCGGGTGTCGGACAGGGAGCGCCTGTTGGACGCGGGGCGAGTGCCGCCCGCGGGGCGAGTGCCGGCTGCGGAGGGGTGGGCTGCCTGACGGGGAGAGCCCTGAACCGCCTGCCGAGCCTCGCTGCTGACGGTGCCTTCGACGTGCCGGACCGCCTTCTCGACCGGCCGCACCACATCGGGCGGAGTGCCGGCCGCGGCGGGGGCGGTCGGAGCCGTGGAGGCCACGGGTGTTCCCTCCACCGCATGGGCCTGCCCCTCGCAGAGGAACCCCAGTGCGAACAACCCGCCCACCAGCAGTGCCAGATGCAGCGCACGCCGCCCCGCCGCCGTACGCATCACGTGCAGTGCGGCACCGGCGAAGGGCAGTGCGGCTGGCGGGGTCACAACGGGGAGAGCCTCCGTGCGGCGGATCGAGGCGGTACGGGCGACACGGCGCACCGCCGAGGATTGAAGCGCCGACGATCCTTGCACGGCCCTCCCGTCGCCGCGCAAGCCCCCTGTTACCGATGGGTAGTCATATCCGTTTTCCTCCTTGCTTCAAACAGTGCCCGGTTTGGGTGACGGTGCTCGCCCTCGTCATCTCGCCCCGCTCATGCGGTCTCCGGTATCGGCAGGGCCCGCTTCTCGATCGCGGCCGCCATCACCTCCGGGAACAGTTCGGGTGTGCACGCGAACGCCGGCGCCCCCAGTGCCGCGAGCCCCGCCGCATGGTCACGGTCGTACGCGGGGGCCCCGTCGTCGGAGAGCGCGAGCAGCGCCACGAACTGCACCCCGGACGCCTTCATCGCCGCCACCCGCTTGAGCATCTCCTCCCGGATCCCTCCTTCGTAGAGGTCACTGATGAGGACCACGACCGTCTCCGTGGGCCGGGTGATCCGCGACTGGCAGTACGCCAGCGCCCTGTTGATGTCCGTGCCGCCGCCGAGCCGGGTGCCGAAGAGGACGTCGACCGGGTCGTCGAGCTGGTCGGTGAGGTCCACCACGGCCGTGTCGAACACGACGAGCCGGGTCGCGAGGGACCGCATGGACGCCAGGACCGCTCCGAACACCGATGCGTACACCACCGACGCCGCCATCGACCCCGACTGGTCGATGCAGAGGACGACCTCCTTCTTCACGGACCGGGACGCCCGCCCGTACCCGATCAGCCGCTCCGGCACGACCGTGCGGTACTCCGGCAGGTAGTGCTTGAGGTTGGCGGCGATGGTGCGGTTCCAGTCGATGTCGTGGTGGCGGGGCCGGCGGATACGGGCGCTGCGGTCGAGGGCGCCGTCGAGCGTGGCCCGGGTGCGGGTGGCGAGCCGTTTCTCGAGGTCCTCGACGACCTTGCGCACCACCGCCCGCGCCGTCTCCCGGGTGGTCTCCGGCATCGCCTTGTTCAGCGAGAGGAGTGTGCCGACCAGGTGCACATCCGCCTCGACGGCCTCGAGCATCTCCGGTTCGAGCAGCAGTGTGGACAGGCCGAGCCGGTCGATGGCGTCGCGCTGCATGACCTGGACGACGGACGACGAGAAGTACGTCCGGATGTCCCCGAGCCAGCGCGCGACGGACGGCGCCGACGCCCCCAGCCCCGCCGAACGGTCCCGCCCTCGACGCGGTGTGTCCCCCTTTCCGTACAACGCGGTCAGCGCCCCGTCCATCGCCGCGTCCCGCCCGGTCAGCCGGCGCCCGGTACCGTCCGCCGTGTCTCCGCCGAGCACGAGCCGCCAGCGCCTCAGCCGCTCGTCGAGCCCGGCCGCAGCCGCCGTACCGGCCGTACCCGCCGTGCCGCCGTCCTCGCCCGCGGATGGCGTGGCCGCCTCACGGCCGGTCGTGTCCGCGCTCATCGGGCCACCCCCACCATGTCGTCGACATCCCTGCCGTCGGACTCGTCGAGACCGACGGACTCGCCCAGACCGGCGGACTCGTCCAGCCCCCTGCCGTCCGACGCGTCCGTATCACCGCGGCCGGGGTCGTCCAGGCCGAGCAGCAGCCGCACCACCGGGACCACCGCGTCCGCCCGCCCGGAGTCCAGGTCGGGCGCGAATCCGGCGTAGCCCGCGCCGACGGCCGCCGCGCTCCCCGGCGCGTCCGGCCCGCGCCGCACCAACTCGCCCAGCGCACGCCTGACTCCCGGTTCGTACGCCGAGAACGTGCGCCGCAGCAGGGGCAGTACGCCGGTGAACGCCTCCGCCGGCACCCCTGTCAGCCATGTGTCCACGAGCCCGAGCAGCCGCTCGTCGTGCACCAGCAGCATCCCGCCGCCGGCGCCGCCTCCGACGAATCCCTCGATCCACGCGGCCGCGTCCGCCGGCGCCGTACCCGGCGACAGCGCGAGCCCCATGAACCGTGCGGCCTCGCCCGGCTCCAACTCCCCGTCGTCCAGGAGAAGTCGCACGGCACGCCCACGGACGACGCCTGCGACGGTGTCCCGGCCGGACAGCACCCGCAGCACGGCACGCCACCGCTCTCGTATCTCCCCGGCGGCCGCCACGGCCCCCTCCGCCAGCAGCCCCACCGCCACGTCCACGGCATCCAGATGACGGCGCATCTCCTCGGCCGCGTCCGTGTCGAGTGCGGTGCACGCCGGTGGCAGCCCGACGAACACCCGCTCCGCGAGACCTGCCGCGACCTTTGCCAGTGCCCGGGTGTCCGTGCCGCGCACGTCTCCGTAGCGCAGGGAGCGGACCAGAGCGGGCAGAGCCTGGGCGAGATGGCCGACGTCGGCGTCCAGGGCCGCCCGGTCGGTGAGCGCCCGCATCACCACGGGCAGCGCGTCCGGGAGTTCCGCCAGCAGGCACCGCTCGGCGAGCCCGGTGACCTCCGCGAGCGCCCGCGCCGCGACCGCGTCCGCCTCGGCCTTGGCGGTCGCGGCGGCGATCACGGTCGTCCCCCACACCCCCGCCTCGGCGACCCGCACCGCCAGCTCCGGCTCCCAGCTCAGCCGCCAGGTCTCCCGGAACGTGCCCGTGCTGCCCCGCGAGGCCGTGGGCTCGCCCCAGTCGACGCCGAGGAGACGCAGCCGGTGCAGCAGCCGGCTGCGCCCGGCGTCGGTGTCCTTGCGCAGGTCCAGCTCCACCTCGCGCTCCCCCGGCTCCGGTTTCAGCCGCAGCCGCTTCTGGAGCCGCGCCAGGTCGCGCTGCAACGGCACGGCGGGAGCCGACGCCGGTACCTCCCCCAGGACGTCGCCTACCACGAGACGGTCGCGCACCAGCGACAGCGGCACGTCCGAGCCCTCGCACATCACCGCCCGGACCGCGTCGGTCGTCTCGGACAGCCCCGGCAGCGGGCGCCCGCGCAACGCGGCGAGCGTGTCGGCGAGCCGCACCGCCTCGATGACGTGTGCGGACGACACGATCCGGTCCTCCTCCCGGAGCAGCCCGGCGACCTTCGTCAGCCATCGCTCGACGGGACGGTCGGGAGCGGCGAACAGATGCGCGTACCAGCCGGGCGAGTCGATCCCCGCCCCGTAACCACCGGCCCGGGACAGCCGCCGGTGGGTCCAGGGCACCCAGGTCATGTCCGTCTTCACCTTGGGCAGCCCCTTCAGCAGGGCGCGGTCGGCGGCGACGGCGGTCGTGCGACGCAGCGCGGGCACATGCCAGGCCCCGCACACCACGGCCACCTCGAGGCCGAACTCCCGGACGTTCGAGCGCACTTGGAGCCGCATATACGCCTCCCGCACGAGATCGCGCCGGTGCCCCCCGGTGCCGTACTCCTCCCGCAGCGCCGTCATGGCCTCCTCGAGGGCCGTGAACGGCGCGAGCGCGTCCTCGCCGCCCACACCCCGGTGCTCGACGACGTCCTCCCACCACCGCTCTGGGTCGTCGTACCCGGCGGCCTCGGCGAGCACGGCCAGGGGGTCGACGCGCACGGCGTCGCCGGAGCCGAGCCCCGATCCGGGCCCCGGTTCCGGATCCTCCCCGGCCGGAGGTTCCGCTTCGGCCCCGGGCGCGGGTGCCGGCTCCTCCTTGTCCCAGGCCAGCGTGTGTGTCGCCGGCAGGTCGACGAACCGGGCCGGGACCCGGTGCTCCAGGGCCCACCGGAGCGCCACCCACTCCGGGGAGAACTCGGCCAGCGGCCAGAACGCCGACCGTCCTGGTTCGTCCACGGCGTGGGCGAGCAGCGCCACCGGCGGCCGCATCTCCTCCTCCGCCGCGAGCGGGATCAGGGCATCCGCCTCCGGCGGTCCCTCGATCAGCACCGCCCGGGGCCGCGCCGCCTCCAGTGCGGCCCGTACAGCGCGGGCGGAGCCCGGCCCGTGGTGCCGCACCCCGAGCAGCAGCGGCCCCTCCGCGGAGGGGGAGCCGCCGTTCATACGGTCACCTCGCGGCACGCCCGGTAGAAGTCCGTCCAGCCCTCGCGCTCCCGGACCACCGCCTCCAGATACTCCTGCCAGACGACACGGTCGGCCGCCGGATCGCGGACGACGGCGCCGAGGATGCCCGCGGCCACGTCACTCGCGCGCAGCACGCCGTCCCCGAAATGGGCGGCCAGTGCGAGGCCGCCGGTGACGACGGAGATGGCCTCGGCGGTGGACAGCGTCCCACTGGGCGACTTCAGCTTCGTCCGTCCGTCGGTGGTCACTCCGTCGCGCAGCTCACGGAAGACCGTGACGACGCGGCGGATCTCGTCGATGCCGTCGGGCACCGCCGGCAGGTCGAGCGAGCGGCCGATCTGGTCGACCCGGCGCGAGACGATGTCCACCTCGGCGTCCGCGCTCTGCGGAAGCGGCAGCACCACCGTGTTGAAACGGCGGCGCAGGGCGCTCGACAGGTCGTTGACCCCGCGGTCGCGGTCGTTGGCCGTCGCGATCAGATTGAAGCCGCGGACGGCCTGCACCTCCTGCCCCAGCTCCGGTATCGGCAGGGTCTTCTCCGACAGGATCGTGATCAGCGTGTCCTGCACGTCGGCCGGGATCCGGGTGAGCTCCTCGACGCGCGCGACCCTCCCTTCGGCCATGGCCCGCATGACGGGGCTCGGTACGAGCGCGTCGCGGCTGGGGCCGTGCGCGAGCAGCCGCGCGTAGTTCCAGCCGTAGCGGATCGCCTCCTCCGGCGTCCCGGCCGTGCCCTGGACGAGCAGGGTCGAGTCGCCGCTGATGGCCGCCGCCAGGTGCTCGGACACCCAGGTCTTGGCCGTGCCCGGCACGCCCAGCAGGAGCAGGGCGCGGTCGGTTGCGAGCGTGGTGACGGCGACCTCGACGATGCGGCGCGGACCGACGTACTTCGGTGTGATCACCGTGCCGTCCGGCAGCGTGCCGCCCAGCAGATAGGTGGCCACGGCCCAGGGTGACAGCTTCCAGCGGGCCGGGCGGGGCCGGTCGTCCTGCACGTCCAGCGCGGCGAGCTCGGCCGCGAAGGCGTCCTCGGCGTGCGGTCGCAGGGGCGCGGACAGCCCCTCGCCGGGGCCCGCACCCGTGTACCCGTTCACCGGCGCGGACTCGCTCGTGTTCGGTTCGACGGACATCGGATCAACGGACACACGCATGGCCACATCCCCCTCGGCTCGGCCGTTTCGGATCTGCCACCAACCGTGCACCACACCACTGACAATGCGCGTTGACCTGCACACACACCATCACGACGGTTGATTGTCAGTGCCGGGACCTACCTTCGAGACATGACTGAGCAGGGGGTGCGCTGGACTGCGGAGCAGGTGCTGGCACTGGCGCCTGACGCCGCGTCACGCAGTGCGGGAAGCAAACTCGGCGCTGCCGGACCGTGGTCGGAGGCGGGCAGTTCCGACGAGGGGACGGTGTGGGGGCTGTGCAAAGGCAGTGGCAGCAGGCCGTACCAAACGGTCGTCGACCTCGCGGACACGGCCGGCCCGGCGTACCAGTGCAGTTGCCCGAGTCGCAAGTTCCCGTGCAAGCACGCGTTGGGACTGCTGCTGCTCTGGGCGGGCGGGGACGGGACGGTGCCGCGGGGGCCGGCACCCGACTGGGCCGAGCAGTGGATCAAGAGGCGCAGACACCGCCCGCGGGAACAGCGGCAGGCCACCGGCCCGGACTCCCCGAGGACCGCTGATCCGGAGGCGGCCCGGCGCAGGGCGGAGCGGCGGGCCGAGCGGATCACGGCGGGAGCGGCGGAGCTGGAGCAGCGGCTGACGGACCTGCTGCGCGGCGGCCTCGCCACGGCCGACCGGGACGGGTACGGAATGTGGGAGGAGACGGCCGCCCGCATGGTCGACGCCCAGGCACCGGGACTGGCCGCCCGGGTACGGGAGTTGGGGGCGATCCCGTCGTCGGGGCCGGGCTGGCCGGTGCGTCTCGTGGAAGAGTGCGCGCTGCTGCACCTTCTGGACCAGGGCTGGCTGCGTCGAGAGCGGCTGCCGGACGGTCTGGCGGCGACGGTCCGTTCCCGCGTGGGCCTCCCGGGCTCGCCCGGCGGTCCGTCGGTCCGTGACCGCTGGCTGGTCCTGGCCCAGTACGACACCTCGGACAGCCGTCTCACCACGCGCCGCATCTGGCTGCACGGCGCGGACTCCGGCCGGACGGTGCTGCTCCTCTCCTACGGGGCGGCCGGACGGGCACCCGAGCCGGCGCTGCCGGTGGGCCTGGCGCTGGAGGCGGAGGTGTCCGTGTATCCGGGGGCGGGGCATCTGCGGGCGGCGCTGGGCGAGCAGTTCGCGCCTGCGGCACCGGCGGGGATACGGCCGCCGGGCATGACCACGCCCCAGGCGTTGGCACGGTACGGACGGGCGCTGCGGGACGACCCGTGGCTGGACTCGTTTCCGGTGACGCTGGGCCGGGTCGTGCCGACACCGGTCGGGGACTCCTGGCAGCTGGCGGACGCGGAGGGCGGCACGGCCGTTCCCCTCACGCCGTCGGCGGGTGCCCGCCCGGGCCTGTGGCGTCTGGTCGCCCTGTCGGGCGGGGCGCCCGTCACGGTGTTCGGCGAGTGCGGCCACCGCGGCTTCAACCCTCTCACCGCCTGGCCGGAGGGCGCCGGGGAGGCGGTCCCGCTGTGCTGACGACACCGAAACGACGCACGACCGACCGGGAAGGGACCGATATGCGTGTGACTGAGCGTGCGACCCCGGCCGCGCCGGGCTCGCCCTCCGCGGTGCCCTGGGAGGAGCTGGTGACCGTGGCCCTGCTGGGCACCGACCGGCGTGCGCCGTCCTGGGCGTCCGGCCGGGAGGCGCCGGCGGCGCTGCTGGACCTGGCCGCCGTGGAGACCGTGCGCCGCAGGGCGGGGCTGCGCCCCGCACCCGCCGGGCCCAGACCGGAGCCGGCAGCGCCGGACCCCCGCCCGCCACTGCCGCCCGCGGCGGCCCGCCGTCTGGCCCTGCTGCTGTCCGACCGCCCCGGCACGGGCAGCGGCGGCCGCCGGGGGTCGGCGCCCGACCTGATGGAGCTGCTGCCCCAGTGGCTGGCGCTGGCCAACGCACGCGGTTTCGCGCCGCCTCCGGAGGCGCTGCCGGCGCTCCTGGACGCGGCTCGCGGGCGTACGGACCTGCGCCCCGCGGTGTTGGCCTTCGCCGGCCCGCGCGCCCTGTGGCTGGCCCGGCTGAACCCGGACTGGCGGTTCGCGCTGCGCTCCGCACCCGGTGGGGCCGAACTGCCGACGGAAGACCCTGGGCGCGTGCAACACCTCTGGGAACAGGGGCTGTTCGCGGAACGGGTGGCCCTGCTCGGCGCCCTTCGGGCCCGGCAGCCGGCCGCCGCCCGTGAACTGCTGGCCGGCACCTGGGCGAACGAGCGTGCCGAGGACCGCCTGATGTTCCTCGACTCGCTGCGCACGGGACTGGAGCCCGCGGACGAGCCGTTCCTGGAGCAGGCGTTGTCCGACCGGAGCCGCAATGTGCGGGCCACGGCGGCGGAGTTGCTGTCGTCGCTGCCGGGTTCGGCCCTGGCCGGGCGGATGGCGGCGCGGGCGGCGGCATGCGTGGCGGTCGACCGGACGCCCGGGGAGCCGACGCTCGTGGTCGAGCCGCCGCACGAGTGCGATCCCGGGATGGAGCGCGACGGGGTGGCGGCGACTCCGCCGACCGGCCGGGGTGAGCGGTCCTGGTGGCTGGGCCAGTTGGTGGAGGCGGCGCCGCTCGCCATATGGACGGGACGTCTCGGGGGACGTACTCCGACGGAGATCGTCGCACTGCCGGTGGCGGACGACTGGCGGGACGAACTGCACGCGGCCTGGTGCCGGGCGGCGGTGCGGCAGCGGGACCCCTGCTGGTCACGGGCGCTGCTCGGCCCGCCTTCGGCACCGGAGGCCGGAGGCCCGGGTGCGGTGTCCCTGGCCGAGCGGGCGAAGCTGCTGTCGACGCTGGGCGCCGCCGAGCGGGCCGAATGGGTGGCAGGGTTCATCGCCACACACGGACTGTCGGAGGCGTTCCAGTTGCTCGGAGTGTGCGCGGTCCCGTGGGCCGCCCCACTGGGCCGGGCGGTGGTCGACGCGCTCAACATCGCGCGGGACGCGGGAAGTTATCCCTGGAGCTTCAGCGGGGTGATGGGGCTGGCGGAACGCTGTCTGGACCCGGCGGAGACAGATCGCCTCGCCGCGCTGACGGCGATACCCGACGAGCCGGAGGACGCGTCACCGGGGGCGGGCGGCTACTGGGCCGAGGCCTTCCAGCGCCTGACGACGACACTGCGTCTGCGCGCGGCGATGCGGGAGGAACTGGGAGAACCGTGAGCGCACCCGCGAGCCCCCGGAGCCACGACCCACAGCCACCCGCGGCCCCTCGGCGCCCGGAGCGAGAGCCGGCCCGCGGGTCCGTGGCGCGAGAGCGGGCCCTCGGGACCCAAGCGTGGGCCGGCGCGCGGGGCCCGGAGGTCGGGCCGCAAGGCGCCCCCGGTCACGGTCACGGTCACGCCCGAGCTGGCCCCCGGAACCGGCCGCCGGCCGCACCCATCCCAGCCCCGGGCTAGGAGCAGCCGCACACCACCCGGGAGGCCGTGGTCCGGCCGGGCTACGAGGCCGCAAGGCCGTGAACCAGCCGGCCAACACAACAGCGGGTCGACTGCAACCCGACAGACCGGCCAACACAACAGCGAACCGGCCGCAACCCGACACACCCGCCAACACAACAGCGAACCGGCCGCAACCCGACAGACCCGCCAACACAACGACGGACCGGCCGCAAGCCGGCAGACCGGCCGACGCCCCGACGGGGACCGGCCGACGCCCCGCCTACGGAACGGTCACGCCCCGGCCGGCTGACGTACGTTCGCCCGTACCCAGTCCACGATCGACGCGGTCGTCGCCCCCGGCGTGAAGATCTCCGCGACACCCTTCTCCTTGAGCAGGGGGATGTCCGCCTCCGGGATGATCCCGCCGCCGAAGACCAGGATGTCCTCCGCGTCGCGCTGCTTCAGCAGTTCGATCACCGCGGCGAACAGCGTGTTGTGCGCGCCGGACAGGATCGACAGCCCGATGGCGTCGGCGTCCTCCTGGATCGCCGTGTCGACGATCTGCTCGGGCGTCTGGTGGAGGCCGGTGTAGATGACCTCCATGCCCGCGTCACGCAGCGCCCGCGCGATCACCTTGGCCCCGCGATCGTGGCCGTCGAGCCCCGGCTTGGCCACCACCACGCGGATCGGACCGGCTGCCACACCCATCACTGCCTCCATGAAGCGACTACTCCACCCTGTACCGATGTTGCGCCGTGCCGCACACCACCGCACCGGCGCGAACACAGGGGCCGCGGGCCCCACGGCGCAGGCGTCCCGTTCCGTACCGACCCGGGAAGTGAACGAACGTTATCGCCAGGATCCCGCAACCGGCCGTTTCGCGGTGGTGACCGAGGGGGAAATCACACAATGGGACACGTTCGCCGCGCAGGGTCCCCCCTCCCCGCGGCACACGCGCCGCGGCATCAGCGGCTCGGGCGCCGTGGTCCGAGGGGATCGTGCGCACGGAGAGCCGCTGCAAGGCGGCCACGCCACCGCCGGCCGGGCGCCGGGTGGCGGGCCCGCCGGCGATAAGGATTGCGAGGGCACGACAGCGGGAGCCGCACCCGGACGAGGAGGACGGGAACCGCATCACGCGGACGGCGGGAAGCGTCATTCGTCATCCCGACGAGAAGCCGACCGCCGCGCCATCGGCTCATGCGCCGCATCCGCGGCACGGCCGTTTCCACGGCATCCGCCCCGCAGGCCACCGCCCCGCGGCTTTCCATCAAGGGCACACGGGGGACAGAGGCGTCCTCGCGTGCGCCGACGGGAGGTCGGCCATGATGGTCTCGCGGGCAGTGCAGCCCTTCGTGCCGCTGTGCCAGCGCATGTTTCCGGGCAGGCTGGCCGGTCTCTCCGTGGCCCTGCTGAAGGCGACCGCCCTGGAGCTCGCGATCCTCGCGGGGCATCTGCTGCTCTACCCCTCCGGGATCATCCAGGAGCGCCACTCCAGCGCGCTCCCTGTCCCACCGGACGCCGCGACGCTGCCGGCCGAGGCCAAGCCCCCGGTCATCCTGCTCCACGGGTTCATCGACAACCGCTCGGTCTTCGTACTGCTGCGCCGCAATCTCGCCCAGCACGGCCGGCAGCACATCGAGTCGCTGAACTACTCTCCGCTGACCTGTGACATCCGCACCGCGGCGAAACTGCTCGGCCGGCACATAGAAGAGCTGTGCGAGCGCACCGGCCAGCCGCACGTGGACGTCGTGGGCCACAGCCTGGGCGGACTGATCGCTCGCTACTACGTGCAGCGCCTCGGCGGCGACCTTCACGTGCGTACGCTCGTCACGCTGGGCACGCCGCACTCCGGCACCCGGGTCGCGCCGCTCGCGAACGCGCACCCCATCGTCCGCCAGATGCGCCCCACCTCCGAGCTGATCCAGGAACTGCGCGAGCCGGCCCCCGGCTGCCGCACGCACTTCGTGAGCTTCTGGAGCGATCTGGACCCGCTGATGGATCCGCTGGAGACGGCCTGCGTCGACCACCCGGACCTGCTGGCGCACAACATCCGGGTGAGCGGCATCGGCCATCTGGCCCTCCCGGTCCACCCCGCGGTCGCGACGGGAATACGGCAGGCACTGGACCTCGCACAGCCGGCCGCACCGGCGGACGCTCCCACCGGTGGCCTGACGGTGGCCTGACGGCGGCGTGACAGCCGCTCCGACACCTCACGGTCACCTCCTGACCCTCGAACGTTCATCGAACGCAAAGCCAAAGCCTTGCCCGGGACCGCCGAAACACGGCCGATTGCCCGTTTCCTGCCCGAGGGAAACCTGCGAAAGATTGTCGCGCTCGCGTACCGCCGGGTACAGTCGCCGCACTGCTCTGCCAGCCCCTGCTGCCGAGGCGAAAGAGAAGTTGGTGAACGACCGTCACCCGTCGGGGACCGCAACTCCCCCGGCTCCGGCCCCCGATGCCGCCTCGGCGCACTACGCGCCGTACGGCGGGCAGGGCGGCCAGTACGGTGAGTTCACCGAATTCACGTCGTATGCCGACCCCGGCGCCACGGCGTTCGGCTCCGGTGGCCACACGGGCACGGCCTTCTCGGCCGATCCCCTCTTCGGTGACCTGCCGGGCGACGGCGCGACCGGCTCGTACGACGCATCCCAGTGGGGGACCGGCAGCCACTCCTCTCTCGGCGCGGACGGCCACCAGATGTACGGCACCGGCACGCACGAGACGCTCCACTACGACCCGTACGCCGCCCAGCACCACGCCTCGTTCGACACCGGCAGCCATGACACGGCCGCCTGGGGCATGGGAAACCAGCAGTTCGTCGGTATCCCCACGCAGGGCGGACCCGTCGATGCCACCGGTCAGTGGGACGCACACGCCTGGCTCGAGGCCGGTCAGTCCGCCGACGGGACCCAGCAGTGGGACTGGGGCACGCAGGCGTTCGACACGGGGGCGTACGACGCCACCCAGTGGAACTCGGGCGGCGTCGCCGAGCACGCGGCGCACGACCAGCAGACGACGACCACGGCGACGACGCCCCTGCACGGGGGCGAGTCCTTCGACGGGACCGAGTCCTTCGGGCAGCAGCCGGCGACACAGGTCTTCGGCACCGCTGAGGCCTTCGACCAGTCGGCCACCGACGCCTTCGAACAGCTTCCGTACGAGCAGTACGCCGTGGACGACGCCGAGTTGGCGCCCACGCATGAGCCGTCCGACGACGCGCCCCTGCTCGACGACCAGGAAGAGATCACCCCCCTGCCGGCCTCGCGTGCCGCGTCCCGCGCGGCCGGCCGGTCCCGGCGCCGCAGCCCGGCGAAGCGCTCCGCGCTGCTGACGGTCGCCGTGCCGTCGGCGTGTGTGATGGGGGTGGCCGGGATCGCCGCCGCGACGGTCGGTGTGGGTGGCAGCGGCGGCAAGGAGACGACGGCGAGTGCGTCCGATGCCGTGCCGGTGAAGCCGTCCGCCGCGAACAACAAGCTGGACTCCCAGCTCGAGAGCCTCTCCGCGGGCGCGGACGACTTCGCGGACCGGGCGAGCCGTACGCAGGAACGTATCGACCTCAAAGCCCAGCAGGTGGCCGAGCAGAAGAAGGCGGCGGCGGAGGCGGCCCTCAAGGAGCGGCTGCGCCCGAAGTTCGTACTGCCGGTCACACAGCGGGGGCTCAGCGCCTACTTCGGCCAGGCCGGGGTCAACTGGATGTCGGTGCACACCGGTATCGACTTCCCCGTCTCCTACGGCACGACGGTCATGGCCGCGACCGACGGCACGGTCCGCACCCAGTGGAACAGCGCCTACGGCAACATGCTGATCGTGACCGCGAAGGACGGCACGGAGACGTGGTACTGCCACCTCTCCAGCTACCGGGTCCCCTCGGGGACGACCGTGAAGGCCGGCCAGCCGATCGCGTACTCCGGCAACTCGGGCAACTCCACTGGTCCCCACCTGCACTTCGAGGTACGGCCTAACGGGGGCGCCGCGATAGACCCGCTGCCCTGGCTGCGCAGCCACGGGCTGAACCCCACCTGATCGATCAGCCTGATCGACCAGCGTGATCGACGCGCGGCCGAGCCCCCCCCCTTCGGCGGGGGCTCGGCCGTCGTGGTCTACCGGTTGCCCACCGGCTCTACAGCTTCTCCACCGGCGCGTACCGCAGCAGGAGCCGCTTCGGCTTCGTGTCGCCGAAGTCGATCGTCGCCTCCGCGTTCGCGCCCGTGCCCTTCACGCCGACCACCGTGCCCAGACCGAACTGGTCGTGGGTGACGCGGTCGCCGACCGCCAGGGAGACCACCGGCTTCTCCGACGCACCGCCGCGGCGCGTGGCGAAACCGGAGGCGCCCGCGGCCGAGGACCGCGACCGGGACGAGGACAGCGACGACGACAGGGAGGCCGCCACGCCCGAGACCGGGCCCGAGGAGAGGGAGGCGGAGGAGCCGCCCGTCCGCTTCCACTCCACGTGCTGGTCCGGAATCTCCTCCAGGAAGCGCGAGGGCGGGTTGTACGAGGGCTGGCCCCAGGCGCTGCGCATGGCGGACCGCGTGAGGTAGAGCCGCTCCCGCGCGCGGGTGATGCCCACGTACGCCAGGCGCCGCTCCTCCTCGAGTTCCTTGGTCTGCCCCAGCGCGCGCATATGCGGGAAGACGCCGTCCTCCATGCCGGTCAGGAAGACCACCGGGAACTCCAGGCCCTTCGCGGTGTGGAGGGTCATCAGCGTGATGACGCCGTCGCCCTCTTCCTCGTCGGGGATCTGGTCGGAGTCGGCGACCAGGGCGACCCGCTCAAGGAAGTCGGCCAGGGTGCCCCCCGGAGCCGGGCTCTCCGCGGCCGCCGCCCCCTCGCCGCGCTCCTGCTCGAACTCCAGGGCCACGGCGGCGAGTTCCTGGAGGTTCTCGATGCGGGTCTCGTCCTGGGGATCGGTCGAGGCCTGGAGTTCGGCCAGATAACCGGTGCGTTCCAGGACGGCCTCCAGGACCGTGGCCGGGCCCGCGCCCGACTCCACGATGGTCCGCAGGTCCTCCATCAGCGCATTGAACCGCTTGACCGCGTTCGTCGAGCGGGCCGCCATGCCGTACGCCTCGTCCACGCGGCGCAGTGCCTGCGAGAAGCTCATCTTCTCCCGCTGTGCCAGGGCGTCGATCATCGCCTCGGCGCGCTCGCCGATGCCCCGTTTCGGGACATTCAGGATGCGCCGCAGCGGAACGGAGTCCTCTGGGTTCGCCAGCACCCGCAGGTAGGCCAGGACGTCCCGGACCTCCTTGCGCTCGTAGAAGCGGACGCCGCCGACGACCTTGTAGGGCAGGCCGACACGGATGAAGACCTCTTCGAAGACACGGGACTGGGCGTTGGTGCGGTAGAAGACGGCGACGTCGCCCGCCTTGGCCTCGCCCCGGTCGGTGAGACGGTCTATCTCGTCGGCGACGAACTGCGCCTCGTCGTGCTCCGTGTCGGCGACATAGCCGGTGATCCGCGCGCCCGCGCCCGCATTGGTCCACAGGTTCTTGGGGCGGCGTGACTCGTTGCGCTCGATGACCGCGTTGGCCGCGCTCAGGATCGTCTGCGTGGAGCGGTAGTTCTGCTCCAGGAGGATCGTGGTGGCGTCCGGGTAGTCCTCCTCGAACTGGAGGATGTTGCGGATGGTGGCGCCGCGGAAGGCATAGATCGACTGGTCGGCGTCACCCACGACGCACAGTTCGGCGGGCTGCAGGTCGTCCTCGCCCACCGGCACGTCCACGGGGTGCTCCGAGGTGCCGACCAGCTCGCGAACCAGGGCGTACTGGGCGTGGTTGGTGTCCTGGTACTCGTCGACGAGGACGTGGCGGAAGCGGCGGCGGTAGTGCTCGGCGACGTCCGGGAAGGCGCGCAGCAGGTTGACCGTCGTCATGATCAGGTCGTCGAAGTCGAGTGCGTTCGCCTCGCGGAGCCTCGACTGGTAGAGCGCGTACGCCTGGGCGAGGGTCTTCTCGAAGCCTCCCCCGGATTCCGTCGGGGAGGTGCCCCCAGCGACCTGGGCGGCGAAGTCCTCCTCGTCGATCAGCTCGTTCTTCAGGTTGGAGATCTTGGCGCTGAACGCCTTGGGCGGGAACCGCTTGGGGTCGAGGTCCAGGTCGCGGCAGACCAGCGCCATCAGACGCTTGCTGTCGGCGGCGTCGTAGATCGAGAAGGAGGACGTGAAGCCGAGCTTCTTGCTCTCCCGGCGCAGGATGCGGACGCACGCGCTGTGGAAGGTCATCACCCACATCGCGTTCGCGCGCGGGCCGACGAGCTGCTCGACGCGCTCCTTCATCTCGCCTGCGGCCTTGTTGGTGAAGGTGATCGCGAGGATCTGGCCCGGATGCACGCGCCGCTCGCCCAGCAGATAGGCGATGCGGTGCGTGAGCACACGCGTCTTGCCGGAGCCGGCGCCGGCGACGATGAGCAGGGGGGAACCGGCGTGCACGACCGCCGCGCGCTGGTTCTCGTTCAGCCCCTCGAGCAGCGCCCGGGAGTCGAGAACCGGGCGGGGAGCACCGTCACGGTAGTAGGAGTCCCGGTCCGGCGGCAGGTCGAAGCGCCCGCCGAACAGATCGTCCGGAGCGGACTCCGGAGCGTGATCGTCCTCGGGCGGCGGGGGCTCCTCCTCAGGGGCCGGGGTGGCCTGGAGGTCCGCCAGGAAGCTGTCGTCAAAGAGGCTGCTCATCGCTCTCCGAGTCTAGGGCGCCCCACCGACAACCGGCCGCCGTCCCGGAAACTCGGCGCGACGGACCGGCCGGCGCCGCAGCGTCACCGTATGGGCCCGCCCGTTCACGGTCCGCGCCCGACCCGGGGTCCCAACGCCGAGATCACGGAAATGTATCGGGCATATCTCGCATCAACCTTCACAGGAGCCACAAGAGTTGGCTACCGTGCCGGGCGGGCCGCACGACCCCCACCGGCGAAGGTCGCCGGGCCGTGCGGCCTCCGCCGAGTCCGGTGCGCCTTTGCGGCAGCCGGAGCCGGGGACCCACCCGACCTGGGGTGAATCGGCCGAGCGTCCTAGGGGACACGGCCGTAGGGCACAACCTTCCGAACCACCCGCCCGAACCCGACAGCTAACCCGGTAGGCGGAGTACGGAAGGAGACGCCTTTCATGGCGCCGCACCGCAAGTCCCGCCCCTCGGGCCCACGCCTCGCGGGCATACGGACCCCCGCCCTCGCCACGGCGGCCCTGACCTCCGTCGCGCTGCTCTCGCAGACGGCCCAGGCCGCGCCCGCCGCCGACGGCAGGCCCAGCATCGAGGAAGTCGAGAAGAAGGTCGACGAGCTCTACCGCCAGGCGGAGTCGGCCACCGAGAAGTACAACACGGCCAAGGAGAGATCGGCCGAAGAGCGCAAAAAGGCCGACACGCTCCTCGACGACGTCGCCCGGCGCACACAGAAGCTCAACGACGCGCGCGAGCAGCTGGGTTCGTTCGCCGCCGCGCAGTACCGGACCGGGGCCGCGGCCCCCGACACGGCCACCTTCCTGCTGGCCGACAACCCCCAGGACTACTTCGACCAGACGCAGCTGATGAGCCGGCTCACCGGCCGTCAGAAGGAAGCGGTCGACCAGTACGTCACCGAGCAGGCCGCAACGATGAAGAAGCGGCGGGAGGCCGCCGAGAGCCTGCGGACGCTCACCGAGTCGCAGACGGCCCTGCGGACGGCCAAGACGGACGTCCAGAAGAAGCTCTCCGCCGCGCGGCAGATGCTGTCCGACCTGACCGCACAGGAGAAGGCGCGGCTCGCCGCGCTCGAGAAGCAGAAGCAGGAGGAGGCCCGGCGCCAGGCGGAGGCGCTGGCCCGGAAGCAGGCTGCCCAGCAGCAGGCGGAGCAGCAGGCGGCCCAGCAGCAGGCATCGAAGAGCACCACGACCGGCTCCACGGGGTCCTCCACCACCACGCCCCCCTCCTCGGGGTCCACCTCGGCGGACTCCTCCTACACCACGAAGGCCGAGAAGGCCCTCGCCTTCGCCCGCGCGCAGATCGGCAAACCGTATGTGTGGGGTGCGACCGGCCCCGAGTCGTACGACTGCTCGGGCCTGACCCAGGCCGCGTGGAAGGCCGCCGGGGTGACGCTTCCGCGCACCACGTACGACCAGGTGAACGCCGGCACGACGGTGCCGCTCGCCGACGCCCGGCCGGGTGACCTGATCTTCTTCTACGACGACATCAGCCACGTCGGCATCTACATCGGCAACGGCATGATGATCCACGCCCCCAAGCCGGGCGCCTACGTCCGCGAGGAGTCGGTCTACTACGGCGGCGCCTCGATCATCCACAGCGTGGTGCGGCCGGCCTGAGACCGACGGCGCGGGTTCCGGTCGGGCAGTACGCGCCCGCGGGGTTGTTTGGGGGTCCACGCGCGCGTGGGGTTGTTTTCGGGGTCCACGCGCGCGTGCCCCGTACGCAAGCCGTGCGCGCGTCCCTAGCATCGGGCGCATGTCTGGCACCTTTGCGCTCCGCACCTGGTGGGCGCAGCGTCCGCCCGCCATCGGAGCCGCCGCGTTGGCGACCGGCGTCCTGTCGGTCGGGCTGCACCAGACCGGGTACGAGGTCCTCTCGCGTGTCCTCCTGGCACTGGCGGCCGCCGCCTGGCTCGGGATGGCCGCCGACATCTCCGCACGGCTGCTGCGGGGCCGCCCGGAGTGGCCCGTCGGCTCCCCGGCCGCGCTCACCGTGGTCCCGGCCACCACCATGCTGGGCACCCGGGTCGCCGCCCTGGACCGGCCCCAGCTCGCCGAGACCCTCCTCGCGCTGGGCTTCGGGCTGTGGGTGGCCCTGATCCTCCTGGTCGTTCGGAACTGGGAGCGCGGTATGCCCGGCGCGGTGTTCCTCGGATGCGTGGCGATGGAGGGGATCGCTGTGCTCGGGTCGGTGCTGGCCGCGGGCTTGCGGGTGCCCTGGCTCGCCCACACCGCGCTGGTGCTCTTCTGGCTCGGCCTGGCGTTCTACCTGGTCGGGCTGTGGTGCTTCGACCGGCGGCAGGTGGCGGTCGGCACGGGCGACCACTGGATGGCGAGCGGTGCGCCCGCCCTCTCCGCGGTGGCCGGGGCGCGGCTGATCACCGCCGCCGACAGCGGCCTCTACCTCTGGAACAAGGACGACAACACGGTCCTGCGGAGTATCTCCATCGCCCTCCTCGCCCTCGCCTTCGTCTGGTACTGCGTGCTGGCGGCGGCCGAACTGCTCCGGCCGCGCACCGGCTACGACCCACTGCGGTGGTCGACCGTCTTCTCGATGGGAACGATGGCGGTGGCGGCGCTGTCCGTCGCCGACGCCCTCCGGGCGGCGTGGCTGCACGGCCCCGGCGAGGTGCTGCTGTGGATCGCGGTGGCCGTCTGGTGTGCGGTTCTCGTGGGAGCGGTCAGGTCCCTCGCGGACAGCGTCAGGTCCACAGCACGGCGATGAAGACGTTCGCCGTGGTCAGCGCACCGACCAGGGCGAACAGGGGCTTCTCGACCTGCTCCTCGTCGCGCTTCACGTAGACCAGGCCGAGGATCACGATCAGCAGGGCCAGCTTGACCCCGATCTTGATGGTGTTGATGTGGTGGTGGTCCGCCTGATTGAGGCCGACCAGGGCCACGCCCGTGACCAGCATGGTCAGCGCGCCGTGCAGCATTCCGGGCACGAAACGGGCCGTGCCCCGGCCCATCGCCTTCATCTGGGTGAGAAAGCCGCCGAGGAGCGCGGCGATCCCGACGATGTGCAGGCCGACGAAGAGATGGATGAGTACGTCCATGGAGCCGGAGCCTAGTGAGGGGCGCGCGGGGCCTGGACACCGGCCCACGCGGTGTGACGGCGCTCGCACGGCCGCCCTCAGGCTGACTGGGCGACCGACCCGCTGCGCGACCGAAGCGACCGGGCGACGCATATATGCGCCCTATAGCACTCCGTCGTGTCGCCATGCCCGGGAAACCGCCGCAACGGTCACCACACAGTGTGAAGTCGGCGGCCTCGGAACGGAATCACGGTCACATGCGGTCACCGTCAATCCGGTCGAGCCACTTCCGTACATTGCGTCACGGGACGGTCACGGCCGGGCCTAACGTCCTCCACCAGGTGACCGGCTCCCCACCGCCGCCCGGGCCAGGGGCGACCGCCGGGCACCACCGCCGAGAAGGTCCGGCGGCGGCCTGCTCCCCCTGTGCGGGCCGCCGCCGGACGCGTGACACCGCCCGCCGCCCAGGCGGTCGGAGGAAAGGACGTGACGGTCAGGTGGCAGCGCACCGCAAGCCCAGACAGCGTTCGCTCGGCGGGGCCACGGCCCGGACCGCCGCCACGATCGCCCTCGCGGGAGCGGCGTCCGCGGCCGGATTCGACGGGACCGGACATGCCGAGCCGCCGCTCTCCCCGGCCCAGGCCAAAGCCGAGGTGGACCGGCTGTACCGGGAGGCGGAGGTCGCGACCGAGAAGTACGACGGTGCCAAGGAGCAGGCGGACCGGGCCGCGCGACGGCTCAACGCGCTACGGGACGAGGCCGCTCGCCGCACGGACCGGCTCGACTCCGCGCGCGAGGCGCTGGGATCGGCCGCGGCGGCGCAGTACCGCGGGGGCGGCATCGACCCGTCGGTGCAGCTTCTGCTCTCCTCGGATCCGGGACGGTACCTGGACAACGCCGCCTTCGCCGAGCGGGTCGACAGCCGGCAGGCGGCGGCCGTGGCACGCGTACGCGCGCAGTTGCGGGAGATCGAGCGGCTGCGCGGAGCCGCACGCGTGGAACTGGCCTCTCTGACCTCGAAACAGGCCGAGCTTCGGCGGCAGAAGCGGACGGTCACCGAGAAGCTGAGCGAGGCACGGCGACTGCTGTCCCGGCTGACGGGGAGCCAGCGCGCCGAACTCACCGGGGCCGCAGGCGCGGGGCGCACGTCACGGTCGGCGGGGCGGGGCGTCCTGGGCGCGGTCTCGGCGTCGGAAGCGGCCGCTGAGGCACCCGACGGCCGGGCCGCGGCAGCGGTGGCGTACGCGTACGGCAAGCTCGGCAGCCCCTATGTCTGGGGAGCCACCGGGCCCGACGCCTTCGACTGCTCGGGGCTGGTGCAGGCCGCGTACCACTCGGCGGGCGTCTCGCTGCCCCGGACGACATACGCCCAGATCGGTGCGGGCCGCCGCGTCCCGCGCTCCGCGCTCCTCCCCGGCGACCTCGTGTTCTTCTACTCCGGGGTCAGCCATGTGGGGATCTATGTGGGAAACGGCCAGATGATCCACGCGCCGAACCCGTCGGCGCCGGTACGGCTGGCACCGATCGACGAGATGCCGTTCGCGGGGGCGACGCGGGTGGTGTGAGCCCGCAGGGCCCGCGTCCGGCACGGGGGGTGCCTGGCCGTCAGACCAGTCGGCGTGCCGTCGCCCAGCGGGTCAGTTCGTGGCGGTTGGAGAGCTGGAGTTTGCGCAGGACCGCCGAGACATGGGACTCGACCGTCTTCACCGAGATGAAAAGCTGCTTGGCGATCTCCTTGTAGGCGTAGCCGCGGGCGATGAGGCGCAGGACCTCGCGCTCACGCTGAGTGAGGCGGTCCAGGTCCTCGTCGACGGGCGGGGCGTCGGTCGAGGCGAAGGCGTCGAGGACGAAACCCGCCAGACGCGGGGAGAAGACGGCGTCGCCCTCCTGTACGCGGAAGATCGAGCCGATGAGGTCCGAGCCGGTGATCGTCTTCGTCACGTATCCCCGCGCGCCGCCGCGGATCACCCCGATCACGTCCTCCGCCGCATCCGACACGGACAGCGCGAGAAACCGGACCGGCCGCTCGGCGTCCGCCGTCAACGCGGCACAGCGCCGCAGCACTTCGACTCCCCCGCCGCCCGGCAGATGGACATCGAGGAGCACCACCTCGGGCCGGGTCTCGGTGATCACCGAAACCGCCTGGTCGACGTCCGCGGCCTCCCCGACGACCTCGACGCCGGTCCGCTCGGTCTGCCCGATCTCCGCCCGGACGCCCGTACGGAACATGCGGTGGTCGTCGACGAGCACGACCCGCACGCGCCGCTCCCCCGTGCCCCCGCCCGCGCGCTCCGGCTCCACCGGGCCGGCCGGCTCGTTCGCGTCGCTCATGTCGTACTCTCCGCCCTCTCCATCTCCAGCTCGACCTCCGTGCCGCCGCCCGGCACCGCGCGCAGCCGTGCCGTGCCGCCGTTGCGCTCCATACGGCCGATGATCGATTCTCTGACACCCATGCGGTCCGCGGGTATCGCGTCCAGGTCGAAGCCGGGGCCGCGGTCGCGGATGGACACGAACACGGTCTTTCCCTCGACCTCGGCGTAGACCTGGACGGCGCCGCCCTCGCCACCGTACTTGGCGGCGTTCACCATCGCTTCGCGCGCGGCCTGCATCTGCGCGCTCGTGCGGTCGTCGAGGGGGCAGTCGCCGACGACGACGACCTCGATGGGGACGCCGTGCTTGTCCTCCACCTCCGCCGCGTTGCGCCGGACCGCCTCCGCCAGGGTGCTGGGCTCCTCGTCCTCGTCCTTGCCCGTCCCCTCCGGTTTGTAGAGCCAGGCGCGCAGATCCCGCTCCTGGGCACGGGCGAGACGGCGCACCTCGCCCGAGTTCTCCGCATTGCGCTGGATCAGGGTCAGGGTGTGCAGCACGGAGTCGTGGACGTGGGCGGCGACCTCCGCGCGCTCCTGGGCGCGGATGCGCATCAGGCGCTCCTCGGACAGGTCCTGGGACATACGCACGAGATACGGCCCGGCGAGCAGCGCTATGCCGACGAGGACCGCGAGCGCCGCCTGGAGGACGGACCCGAGATGGGCCGCGGAGCCCTGCAGCACGAAGATGCCGGAGACGCCCGCGGTGACGAGCAGGACACCGGCCGCGGCGCGCAGCAGGGTGAGGGTGCGGCGGCGGCTGCCGACCTCCATCCAGCGGGCCCGCCGTGCGTTGTCCGCCTGGCGCCAGACCAGGGCGACGCCTGCCGCCACCAGGACGGCCGGGATGAGATACGCCTTGGCGGCGCCGCCGAGGTTCACGCTGCCGACGAAGGTCAGCGCCACGACGACCATGAGGAGCAGGGCGACGATCTGGCCCCGGTCGGGTCTGCGGGCGACCAGTCTGCGACGGCCGTCGGGCGAGGTCTCGGTGCCGACGAGGGAGGGGGAGCGGCGGTCGTCGACGCCGCCGACACCGAGAGGGACGAAGAACCAGAACGCCGCGTACAGCAGCGCGCCGAGGCCGTCCGCCGTCATCAGGCCCACGAACATGAGGCGCACCCAGATCACGGGCAGCCCGAGATGCCCGGCGAGCCCCCGCGCCACTCCCCCGAGCCAGCGTCCGTCGCTGCTGCGGTAGAGCTTGCGCGGCGGCCGTGGGTCGGCGAGAGGCACTCCTGCGGCGTCCGGCATGCCATCGATGGTCACACGAGTGGTCTGCCCGGACATCAGGGTGGACCCCCGAGACTGCCCTGATCTTCGAATCCGGGTGATCGAACACTTCCCTTGACGGCCGTCAGGGCAGATTTCAGGGTTCGGCCAGGGTCGTCCCGACTGCCGCCGGGCGGCTGGGGCGGCGACCATGGACACATGACGGATCAGCGGCACACGGCAGCGGGGCGGGACCCCGGCTCGGGGCACGGCCCCGAGGCCCGGCACGCCTGGGGTGCCCCGGGAGTGGAGCCGCGGGCGCACGAGGACACGGCGGTACGGCAGGATGCGGCCGTGCGGGAGAACGGGGCCGAGGACGGGAACGCGGGCGAGGGCGTGAGCGAGGGCAGGCACGAGGACGCGGGCCGAGACCCCGGCGGGACCGCACGGAAGACCACGGGCTCCGGCTTCTCCTCGCCCGCGCGCGAAGGGGGCGGTGCGCGGGGGGAGGCACCCGGGCGCGACGGCACGCCCTCCGAGGGCGAGGCGGGCCAGGGCTCCGGCCACTTCCGGCGTGACCGGCGGTACAAGATGCTGGCCGGCGTCTGTGCAGGGCTCGGGCGGCAGTGCGACATGGACCCTGTGATCTTCAGGATCGGGCTCGCGGTGCTCTCCGCGGCGGGCGGCCTCGGCCTCATCTTCTACGGCTTCTGCTGGCTCTTCGTCCCCTACGAGGACGAGGAGGAGAACGAGATCCGCAAGCTGCTGACGGGCCGCGTCGACGGCCAGGGCCTGGCCGCGGTCCTCTTCGCCCTGGTGGGCTGCGGAGTCTTCCTGTCGATGCTCAGAAACGGCGGGGTGCTGACCTTCGCCGTCGTGCTGTCCCTGCTCCTCGCCGGCGCGGGGTACTGGTCGCGGCACCGCGGCGCGCCCGACCCGGACCCGCTGGCCGCCCAGGCGGTGGCCGACGCACCCCCGGAGGCGACGGCACCCCCCGTGCCCGCCGCCCATGCCCCCTGGTGGCGCGACCCCATCGTCAAGGACGGCACCCACGTGGGCGGCACGGGCTATCTGTGGGGCCCGAGCGACACCCCGAGCCGTGATGTCGCGGCGGCGGTCAACATCGCCCGCGGCACCTCGTACGGACAGCGGATAGGCACCGCCCCCCGCTCCAGACCACGGGGGCCGCGCTGGATCGGCGGCTGGGTGTTCCTGTTCGCGCTGCTGGCGGGCGGTCTCGGCACCGGCCTGACCTGGAACGGCCAGGCTCTCGGCACCAGCCTGCAGACGGGCCTCGCCGGCGCGCTCGTCGTGTTCGGCACGGGCATCGCGCTCAGCTCCCTCCTGGGGCGTACCGGGGCGGGCTCGGTCTTCCTGGCCCTGCTCACGGCGGGTCTGCTCGCCGCGTCGGCGGCGCTGCCGAAGGACATCGGCACTCACTGGACCCATACGACGTGGGCGCCGGCCTCGGCGGCCGCCGTGCAGGGGAGATACGAACTGGGCACCGGCGTCGGCACCCTGGATCTCAGCCGTCTGAACCGGACCGGAAACGGGACGGTGACGACCCGGGCGGAGGTGGGTGTGGGCCGGCTGAAGGTGGTGGTGCCCGCGGACGCGACGGTGAAGCTGAAGATCGACACGGGTGTCGCCGACATCCGGTTGCCGGGCGACACCAAGAAGGACGTGGACGTGGAGGCCGGCAGGCACAAGGAGCTGACGCTCTCGCCCGCGGCGGGGACGAAGAGCGTGGCCACGCTCGACGTCAGTCTCGAGGTCGGTGTGGGCCAGGTGGAGGTGACCCGTGCTGCGTCATGAGTTCCAGCCCGGCCGGCTGGTCGCCGGCGCCTTTCTGGCCGCTGCGGGGGTCGTCTTCGCCGGCGACGCGCGCGGGGCCTGGGAGGCGCCGTGGTTCGCGATCGTCCCGATCGTCGGCGGCGGGCTCTGCCTCGCGGCCGTGACGGGCCTGCTGACCCGCGCGATACGCAGGGGCCGCACGTCACCCGGGAAACGCCCCGCAGAACGGGACGGGGCGGCGGCCCCGTAACGCGAACAACGACGGCCCACCGAACGCCCGCGCATACCGACACCCGCAGCGGGCACCGCCGTACGACCGCCCGGCCGGACCCGAGCGCCGCCGGTCCACTGGCGGATGCCCGAGTGCCCTCGCACGACCGAACGACCGAGTCCGAGCATTCGCCGGTCAACCGGCGGGCACCGCGCATCGCGCGCGCGAGCGCCCCGGCGCGGGCACGCATCGCCGCGCGACCGACGGGCAGCCGAGCCCCGCGATGCGCCCCGCCCGGCCGGACCCGAGCACCGCCGGTCCGCGGGCAGCGGCCGAGTCTCGCGGGGTGGCCTGTCCGGCAGGGGCACGAGCGGTCGCCGGTCCACCGGCACGCGTCCGGACTTCCTCAGGCGACCGGCCCGCGCGGTTATCGATATGGACGGCTGGACCGCTGGGTTTCGTGCGGCGGAGTTTTACCGGTACATGTCTGTGCGGTGGCGTTGGCGGCGGGCGCGGAGGGCGGCGTCCAGGGAGAGGACCGGGGCACCGGCGAGGACCAAGGGCAGCCAGGCCATCAGATAGGCCAGGTCGTTGCCGTAGTAGTAGGGAGAGGAGGCCCAGCTCACGGTCAGCCACAGGCTCAGTGAGATCAGCGCGCCGCCGAACGCGGCGAGGCGGGACAGCAGTCCGACGAGCGTGCCGAGGCCGACGGCCAGCTCACCGAGGGCCATGGCGTACCCGAAGCCGGAGGGGTTCTTCAGCGCGAGGTCGACCATGGCCGGGATCGCGGAGGAGCCGCGCACGGAGCGCATCAGGTCGCCGATCGAGCCGGGGCCGGAGTCGTGCAGAAAGGTGCTGCTGTTGAGCTTGTCCACGCCCGCGTAGATGAAGGTGACGCCGAGGAAGACCCGCAGCGGAAGCAGAGCGTACCGAGTGGCGGTGTCCCGCCAGGAGCGGTTCTCCTCGATGTACGAAGTGTGGGAGTCCGTGCGCATGCTCTGAGCCATCGTGTCCGCCGCCTCTCACCCGCCTGCTGTTGACCCCTCAACAGACCATACGTGCGAAGAGGGGGGACCGCTCAACCGGTGTGCACCGACTTTCCTCCCTCCCGTCCCCGGCGACCACCGCTCGCTGATCCCTGTCGGTACGAACAAGCCCGGTCCCGGCCCTTCCTTCCGTACTTCCCTCCGCCATCCGGTGGACCGGGCAGATCATCGCCCATGGCTGGGCCGAACGGAGCAGCCGGTCGCTGTCACTCCGTCACATCGATGGTGACCCGGTTGGTTTCGACCCCGGCCGCCGTCACCACCTGGACGTCCACCCTCCCGGGTTCCACGTCGGCCGGCACCGGGACCGTCAGCAGCGTGTCCGAGGGGTTGCTGAAGCCGCCGGGGACCGGGACGAGGGGCACATGGACATGGACGGCGCCGATGCGGACCGCCATCCGGGACAGACGGTCCGCCGTCTCGGCGCCGGGCGGTACGAAGCCTGCGCCGCGGATCTCGATGTCGTCGCCCGTGCGGATCGGGGCATCCAGATCGCCCGCCTCCCGGGCCCGGACCACCGAGAGGACCACCGGGCGGCCGCCTTCGGCGTACTTCCCGGCGAGGTAGGTGGCCGCGGAGACCAGTACCAGCAGGGCTAGACCCCACGGCAGGTCGGGAAGCCGGTCGGGGCGGCGGGCCAGCCGTACCGCCGCGAAGACCAGCGCCACCCCGCTGATCATCACGTACTGGATGTCCGCGAAGCTGCCGCGTCCGGAGTCGTCCGTCAGCAGATCCGCCGCCCGCGGCCGGTCGGCCCGTACCTTCTGCAGGCGCTGGCCGAGGATCCGCAGGCTCACCACCCTGCGTACCAGGACCGCGATCCCGCACACCACGGCGACCACGGTCACCACGCCCGCCCCGCGGGCGAGGTCGAGCCCGGCGATCAGCGCGTCGCGGCTGCCGTGCGCCGAGGCCACCGCCAGCTCGCCGATCAGCACAAGCAGCGCGTACACGACGAACAGCACCCAGCCGGCCGCCACCGCACGCGAGGTGGACAGCCGGTTGTCCTCGCCGATGACGGGCGCGAGCGCCCCGCCGCGCGCCCGGTGCAGATATCCGGCGGCGGTCAGCGCGGCGCCCGCCAGCACGGCCGCGGCCAGTCCGGCCGTCCGCGCCGCGGTCCATCCCGCCCCGACCGCCGTCAAGGCCTGCGCGAGCAGCAGGACGCCCACCGCGCTCCACACCGCGATCGCCGTGAGCCGCCACAGCCGGCCCAGCCAGGCCTCGCCGTCGGCCCGGCTCCGCTCGGCGACGAGGTCCGCGGACTGGGTCAGTTCGTCGGACACCCACTGCCGGGACGCGGACGCGGAGTACGCGACCGCCGGAGGCAACCCGCGCCCGGAGGCGAACTCGTCCCGTTTCGCAAGGAACTCCGCGACCGCGCGCCGGTGTCCCTCACGCGCGCCGTGCGGGCAGTCCCCGCAGGTGCAGCCACCCTCGTGCGCACCCGGACCGCTTCCGCGTCCCGCGCCCTGCCTCGCCTCCTGCACCGCCACGACCGCTGCCGCCTTCCCGCGCCAGATCCCAAGCCGCACCCGCCACCGCAACTGGCATGCGACGACAGCGAATTGTGCCGTACCGGACACGCCTCTCGTCCGTCGGGTCCGGTCACGGCGGGTGAAAGAACGGACTGTCGATTGACACTCACCGTAAAGGCGGGCGTGCCGCGCGCCCTCCGACCGCCGACGGCGGACGGTCAGCTCAGCAGGTCCGGCTCCCTGCGGCTGATGTCCTGCCACAGGGGCTGGTAGTTGATCCAGGCCACCAGGTCCCCGCCGAGCTGCTCGCGGGTCTCCACCGCCTGCCGGTGGTCTATCAGGACCGGCCGCCCCGCGGCCTTCGCGGTCAGCTGCACCTGGCAGGAGCGTTCCATCGACAGGAACCACCACGCCGCCGCGTCCACCGAGTCGCCGACGGTCAGCAGCCCGTGGTTGCGCAGCACGAGCGCCTTGCGGCTGCCGAGCGCGGCGGCGATCCGGCGGCCCTCCTCGACGTCCACGGTGACACCGGTGTAGGAGTCGTAGACGGCGTGGTCCTCGTAGAAGGCGCAGGACTCCTGGGTGATGGGGTCGAGCAGATCGCCGAGCGCCGCGAGGGCCCGCCCGTGCACCGAGTGGCAGTGGGCGACGGCGACGACGTCCGGGCGGGCGGCGTGCACCTGGGCGTGCACGGTGAACGCCGCCTGGTTCACGTGGTAGCGGCCCTCGATCACCTGCCCGTCCTGGTTGGCGAGCACCAGGTCGCTCACGGTGACGTGCCGGAAGGGCATCCCGAACGGGTTGACCCAGAAGCAGCCGGTGTACTCGGGGTCGCGGGCGGTGATGTGCCCGGAGACGCCGTCCTCGAAGCCGAGCCGTCCGAAGATCCGCAGCGCGCCCGCGAGCCGCTCCTTGCGGTGCGCCCGTTCGTCCTCGACCGACTCGTGCATCGGCGGCATCGCGAAGGTGAGCCGGTCGGTGGGCAGGGGCGGGGGCGGAGTGGGGCCGTGCATGGGTCCTCCGGCACTGGGTTGCTTGACCGGCGGCAAGTTATCGTCGGTCGGCCCCGGATGACAGCGCGGGTTTGTAAAGATGACACGCACGTCCGATATAGGACAGAAGATGTCGTGTTTCGGCGCCAGGCTCGGTCCCATGACGACGAACTGGGCGGCTTTCGCCGCGGCGGAACCCGATCTCGCCACCATCGCCGAGGCACGCTTCGAGGCGTTCACTCATCATGTCCTCGCCACGCTCCGCAGGGACGGCTCGCCGCGCACCACCGGCCTCGAGGTGCGTTTCACGGGCGGTGAGATGTGGTTCGGCATGATGCCCGACTCGCTGAAGGCGCTGGACCTGCGCCGCGACCCGCGTTTCGCCTTGCAGGCGAACCCGGGGCCGGGAACCGGGATGGCCGGCGGGGACGTGCGCATCAGCGGGCGGGCGGTCGAGGTGGACGACCCCGCCACGAAGGACGCGTATGTGAAAGAGGTGGAACCGCCGCAGCCGTTCCACCTCTTCCGCACCGAGTTGACGGAGGTCGTGCGGACCTCCGTCGAGGACGAGAGGTATCTGGTCGTCCAGGTCTGGAAGCCCGGGGAGCCGGTGCGCACGCTCCGCCGGACCTGAGCCTCACCGCAGGGGGCTCACTCCCACTCGATGGTGCCCGGCGGCTTCGACGTCACGTCGAGCACGACCCGGTTGACGTCACGGACCTCGTTGGTGATCCGGGTCGAGATACGGGCGAGGACGTCGTACGGCAGCCGGGACCAGTCGGCGGTCATGGCGTCCTCGGAGGAGACCGGGCGCAGCACGATCGGGTGACCGTACGTCCGGCCGTCGCCCTGGACACCGACGCTGCGGACATCGGCGAGCAGGACCACCGGGCACTGCCAGATGTCGCGGTCGAGGCCCGCCGCCGTCAGCTCCTCGCGGGCGATGGCGTCGGCCTCGCGGAGCAGGTCGAGCCGCTCCTTGGTGACCTCGCCGACGATACGGATGCCGAGGCCCGGGCCCGGGAAGGGCTGCCGCTGGACGATCTCCTCCGGCAGGCCCAGCTCCTGGCCGACCATACGGACCTCGTCCTTGAACAGCTTGCGCAGCGGTTCGATCAGCTTGAACTCGAGGTCCTCGGGCAGACCGCCGACGTTGTGGTGCGACTTGATGTTGGCGGTACCGGTGCCGCCGCCGGACTCCACCACGTCCGGGTACAGCGTGCCCTGGACCAGGAACTCCACGGCCGGGCCCTCGTCGGCGATGATCTCGGCCTGCGCCTGCTCGAAGACGCGGATGAACTCACGGCCGATGATCTTGCGCTTCTCCTCGGGGTCCGAGACGCCCTTGAGGGCGTCGAGGAAGCGCTCCTCGGCATCGACGACCTTCAGCTGGACGCCGGTGGCCGCGACGAAGTCCTTCTCGACCTGCTCGGTCTCGCCCTTGCGCATCAGGCCGTGGTCGACGTACACACAGGTCAGCTGGGAGCCGATGGCCTTCTGGACGAGGGCGGCGGCCACGGCGGAGTCCACACCGCCGGACAGACCGCAGATCGCACGCCTGTCTCCGACCAGCTCGCGGATCGCGGCGACCTGCTCCTCGATGACGTTGCCCGTGGTCCAGTTCGGCTCCAGGCCCGCGCCGCGGTACAGGAAGTGCTCCAGCACCTGCTGGCCGTGCGTGGAGTGCATGACCTCGGGGTGGTACTGGACGCCGTAGAGCTTCTTCTCGTCGTTCTCGAACGCGGCGACCGGGACGACGTCCGTCGACGCCGTGACGGTGAAGCCCTCCGGGGCGGCGGAGCAGGCGTCGCCGTGCGACATCCACACGTGCTGCTCGGCCGGGGTGCCCTCGAAGAGGGTGGAGGACGTCTTGGAGACGTACAGGTCGGTACGGCCGTACTCGCGGGCGCCGGAGTTGTCGACGGTGCCGCCCAGCACCTGCGCCATCAGCTGGAAGCCGTAGCACATGCCGAAGACGGGGACGCCGGCCTCGAAGATCTCGCGGCCGAGACGGGGGGCGCCCTCCTCGTACACGGAGGAGGGGCCGCCGGAGAGGATGATCGCCGCCGGGTCCTTGGCGAGCATCTCCTCGACCGGCATGGTGCTCGGCACGATCTCGCTGTAGACCCGGGCCTCGCGGACGCGACGGGCGATGAGCTGGGCGTACTGCGCACCGAAGTCGACGACCAGAACGGTGTCGGGGGCGGCGGCAGCGTGGGTCGCTGATGACACGGGGTGCCTTCCGGCGGTCGGGCGGGGGTCTGTGCTACCGATTCTAACGGGGTGGCCGTGGGACCCCTTCCGTCTGCCGGGGGCGGCGGGTCCCCACCGTTGTGTCTCACCATCCGAGCCCGGTTGGACGCCGTCCGTCACCACGGCATACTGGAGCCCATGCTGACGCACACGACCTTCGTCTTTACCTATGGCACCGGGCCCGCCGGATGCCATGGTCGTGCTGCTTGAGCCACTGACAAGCGACTTACCAGGCGCCCCGGGCCGATACGGTCCGGGGCGCCTGGCGTTGTGCGGACCGTGCCGATCCGGGGCCCCTCGACCCGCCACCGACCATGAGGAGCCCGGCCATGACCTCCGTCACCCCCGAGCAGACCGCGACCCCCGAGCAGACCAGCCCCGAGCAGACCGCCGCCACCCGGCAGTCCGCCACCGCCGTGAAGAGCATCGCCGCCGAGAAGACCGGCGCACGTACAGCCGAGGCCGCCGGTGTGATCACCGGCGCGCGGGCACGCATCGACGCCCTCGACGACCGCATCATCGGCCTCATCCAGGAGCGCATGGCGGTCTCCGCCGTCATCCAGGAGGCCCGCATCGCCTCCGGCGGCCGCCGGGTGAACCTGTCCCGCGAGATGGAGGTCCTCGGCCACTACCGAGAGGCCCTGGGCAAGCCCGGTACCGCCCTCGCGATGACCCTGCTGGAGCTGTGCCGGGGCCGTGTCTGACGGCGGCCGCGCCTCCTCGTGGCCGCACTCCGAGCATGGCCACAGTCCCCGCACGGCCGCGCCTCCCGCAAACGCGTGCGACTGGATACATGTCCACGTGCCGCCTCACCCGTACGGCGCGTGACCGGGGCCCGGAGGATGTCGTTGGTCCCGGTGTCCGTGCCAGCCAGGGGCGGGCCCGAAAGAACCACGCGTGGCTTCGCTGGAGCGATGAGACGTAGGGCCGGTGCCGTACGTCGTGGGACCTCGCTCCAGGACATGACCGGACGGCAGGGGACAGCAGCCCGGTCACCAGTAAACGGCCGGTTCCGGGGACGCCCGGAACCGGCCGGCGGAATCCGCCCGGAGACGGCCGGCACCCTCGGCGGCCGGCAGACGGGCGAGAGCACCTGCCCGCTCACAGACAGGCGGCGCGCCCTCCGGCGCCGCCGTCCGGGCACCGGCACTGCCCTGACGTCGGTGCCGGCGTAAGAGGGCCCCGCGGACCCCCGCCTTCTCGGCTCACCTCGCGGCGGGGGATCCCCCCGCCGCGGGGCCCTCACCGCGCCCCGGCAGCCCGCGTAAGAATTTTGTCAACCTGAGGCAACCATTCACAGGGCTCACAGGTCACACCTCGCGAATCAAGGGCCATAGCCGCGCCCCACACGCGGAGATCCCCCCCATGGATGTGTCGCATCCTCGCGACACAACGGATTTCTCGAGGTCTTATGAAGCTTCGTCATGCCATCGCCACCGCGGTTGCCTCGGCGGCCATGACTCCGCTCGCCCTGCTCTCGGCGCCGACCGCGTTCGCGGACGACGCTCCGCCCACCACCTCCGCGACCGAAACCGCGGCCACCGAGACGCCCACCAGCCCGGCGCCCGCAACCGACAGCACGACCACCCCGGCGGGCGGCGAGTCCTCGACCTCGACGTCCTCGGCGCCCACGAGCGGGGCCCCCGCGGGCAAGCCCACCTCCTCGGCGACCGCCTCGGGTACGCCGACCGGGAGCCAGACGCCGAGCAGCCGGCCGACCGACCCGTCGGACGGCTGGTCGCCGGACCAGTGTGACGAGTTCAACCTGGACCAGAACCTCAAGATCACGGTGAAGGGCCTGCCGAACAAGATCGTCGCGGGTTCCGGCTGGCACAACTTCACCTTCTCGGTGAAGAACGACTCGGACACCGACCTGAAGAACGTCTGGGTCAACACGTTCACCGAGTACGCCGACAACGAGTCGGACGACTCCCTGGCGTTCGACCTCGCCCAGCTCCAGTACAAGGACCCCGAGACCGGCAAGTGGACCGACTCCTACCAGGACGGGGAGGGTGACACCGTCTTCTCCGGCACCTTCGTAGGCGTCATCGACGCCATCGACAAGGGCGCCAAGGTGGACATGGACCTGCGGGTGCGGGTGAGCGCCAAGGCCCCGGCAGGGTCCTCGTTCGCCATGAGCAGCGCCATCTACGCCGGCAAGGGCACGGCGTGCAACGGAAACGGGGACTCCTACGAGTTCACCGTGCTCGCGGCCGGCACCAAGCCGACCGACAGCGGCGACGCCAAGCCCACCGGTGACAAGCCGACCGGCAAGCCCAAGACGGACATGAAGCCGCAGGGCGGCTCCGAGCAGCTCCCGGTCACCGGCAAGCTCGCCTCGACCGGGTCGTCGTCCATGCTGCCGGTCATCGGCCTCGTCGGCGGTGTCGCCGTCGTCGCCGGTGCGGGTGTGGTCTTCGCCGTGCGGCGCCGGAAGGCGGGTGCTCAGGCCGCCGCGTAACGGCCGCAGCGCGGCGCGGGGCGCCCGCGCCGCGCACCATGAAGCACCACAGAGGAGAGGACCTGGACCCGGAGGGGGGCCCAGGTCCTCTCCCTGTTCTGCGTTCTGCGTTCTGCGTTCTGCGCCTCGTACGCCGTCGTACGCCGCCATTACATGCTTGTACGCCGGTCCTACTCGTCCGTGTGCCCGGCGAGCGGGCTCTTCGGGGGCACCGTCGGCATCCCCAGGAACGGCAGCCGCAGGGCCCCGAACGCCTTCTCTGGCACCGCCGGGCGCCGGGGTTCCACCGGCTTCAGGCGCTCGTAGGCCACCCCCTGCGCCGGGCGAGGGTCCGCCTCCCCCTTGTTCGGCCAGAACGACATCGCCCGCTCGGCCTGCGCGGTGATCGTCAGAGACGGGTTGACACCCAGGTTCGCCGACACCGCCGCGCCGTCGACCACCGATATCCCGGGATGGCCGTAGAGGCGGTGGTACGGGTCGATCACTCCGGTCTCGGGCGAGGCGCCGATGGGGCAGCCGCCGAGGAAGTGCGCGGTCAGAGGGGTGCCCATCAGTTCGCCGATGTTGCTGCCCGCGAAGCCGTTGATCTCGACGGCGAGTGCGGACGCCGACTCCGACGCCGACCTGATCTGCTTGGGGTTGGGCGCGCCATGGCCCTGCCGGGCCGTCAGCAGGCCCTTGCCCAGGCCCTTCGGCTTCAGATACGTCGTCAGGGAGTTGTCCAGCGACTGCATCACCAGGGCGATGATGGTCCGCTCCGACCAGCGGCGATACGAGAGGGACCGGACCAGCAGCCACGGGTGCCGCGCCACGTTCGCCAGCCAGGCCACGACGCGGGAGGAACCCTCTGCGTAGGGGACCTGAAGGGTCGACAGATAGCCCATCGCGTTCGACCCCTTGCCGTAGCGGACCGGCTCGATGTGCGTGTTCTCGTCCGGGTGTATCGAGGATGTGATGGCCACGCCGCGGGTGAAGTCGAGCTTCGTACCGTGCGCCTTGCGGTAGCGGCGGTCGTCCGTCCGCGCGCCCACCAGCGCCTCGGAGTTGGAGCGGGTCAGTTCGCCCAGCCGGCCGGAGAGGTGAGGCAGTTGGCCGTTCGCCTTCATGCGGTGCAGCAGCGTCTGCGTCCCGTATGTGCCCGCCGCGAGGACGATCTGCCGTGCCGTGAAGATCCGGCCCTTGCCCTTGCGCCTGTCATCCGTCGGCAGGGTCGCGACGGCGTAGCCGCCCCGGGAGTCGTCCGTGACCGACACGACGGTCGTCATGGGATGGACGACCGCGCCCGACTTCTCCGCGAGATAGAGGTAGTTCTCGTTGAGGGTGTTCTTCGCGCCGTGGCGGCAGCCCGTCATGCACTCGCCGCACTCGGTGCACGCCCGGCGGGCGGGTCCGGCGCCGCCGAAGTACGGGTCCTGGACCTCCTCGCCCGGCCTGGCCGTGGCCGTTCCGTCGGCGTCGTCGCCGTCGCCGAAGAAGACCGCGACCGGCGCCATGTGGAAGGAGTCTTCCACGCCCATCCGCTTGGCGGCCGCCTTCAGATGGACGTCCGCGGCGGTCACCGTCCGGTTGAGCCGGGCGCCGAGCATGCGCCGTGCCTGGTCGTAGTACGGCGTCAGCTCCTCTTCCCAGTCGGTGATGTCCTTCCACTGCGGGTCGTCGAAGAAAGCCTTCGGCGGTACGTACAGGGTGTTGGCGTAGTTGAGGGAGCCGCCGCCGACACCGGCACCCGCGAGCACCATCACGTTGCCGAGCAGATGGATGCGCTGGATGCCGTACAGGCCGAGGGCGGGTGCCCACAGGTAGTTCTTCAGGTCCCAGGAGTTCTTCGGCAGCGAGGCCCGCGTGAAGCGCCGGCCCGCCTCCAGGACACCCACGCGGTAACCCTTCTCGGTCAGGCGCAGGGCGGTGACGGATCCGCCGAATCCCGATCCCACGACGATGACGTCGTAGTCGTATCCGTCCTCGGCGGGCCCTTCCTCGGTGTGCCCTTCCTCGGTGGGCCCTCCCTCGGCGTGCCCTTCCTCGTCCCGGGCGTGGACAGACTTCTCCTGCGACACGTGCTCTCCTCGTTGAGAACGGGTGGTGGCCGACCGAAATGGGGGCTGGCTAGCGGAAGCGGAACGCCTTCATCAGCCGCAGGCTGCGGCTCATGAACGCCGCGTACCTCTCGTCGTCCATGCCGAGCGACGGTGCCATCGGCAGCAGCCGCTGATGGGCGACGGTCTGGGCCTCGGTGTACTTGAGGATGCCCTCCGAGCCGTGGCGGCGGCCGAGGCCGGAGTCCTTCATGCCGCCCATGGGCGACTGGGCGCTCCCGTATGCCGGCGCATAGCCCTCGTTGACGTTGACCGTGCCGGTGCGCAGCCGGGCGGCGACCTCGCGGCCGCGACGGCCGTCCTTCGTCCAGACGGAGGCATTGAGGCCGTAGGGGGTGGCATTGGCGCGTTCGATCGCCTCGTCCTCCGAGGTGAAGCGGTAGACCGACACCACCGGTCCGAACGTCTCCTCCGCGCACACCGCCATCGGCGCCTCGACGCCGTCGAGAACGGTGGGCTCGTAGAAGTACGGACCGACGTCCGGGCGGGCGACCCCGCCGGCCAGGACCTTCGCGCCCTTGGCCACGGCCTCCTCGACATGCCGGGTCACCGTCTCCAGCTGCCGCTCGCCGACCAGCGAACCCATGTCGGCCCCGTACGCGAGGGACGTGCCCAGCCGCATGGCCTTGGTGCGGGCGACGAAACGCTCCAGGAAGGCGTCAGCGATCGACTCGTGGACGTACAACCGCTCGATGGAGATGCAGAGTTGGCCCGCGGACGAGAAACAGGCGCGCACGGCACCCGCGGCGGCCTTGTCGATGTCGGCGTCCTGAAGGACCAGCATGGCGTTCTTGCCGCCGAGTTCGAGCGAGACGCCGACGAGGCGGGCGGCGGCGCTCTGGGCGACCTCACGGCCGGTACGGGTGGAGCCGGTGAAGGAGACGTAGTCGGCGTGCCGGACGACCTCCGGGCCGACGACCGGCCCTTCGCCGATGACGACCTGGAAGACCTCGGCGGGCAGCCCGGCCTCGATCAGCAGGTCACGCGCCCACAGGGCGGTCAGGCACGTCTCGGTGTCGGGCTTCATCACGACCGCGTTGCCCGCGACGAACGCGGGGAGCGCATCGCCGACCGACAGCTCGAGGGGGTAGTTCCAGGGGGCGATCTGGCCGACGACACCGCGCGGGTGGCGCAGTTCGGTGACCTTCGTCAGCGTCGGCACTGCACCGGTGTGCCGCTTCGGCTTCAGATACGAGGGGGCCGTACGGCCGTAGTGCCGGGCCGCGACGGCGACGGCCTGCACCTCCTCGTGGGCGTGAAGGCGGGCCTTGCCGGTCTCCAGCTGGATCAGGTCGAGGACCTCGGCCTGGCGGGCGAGCACCAGGTCGTGGAAGCGGAGCAGGACGGCGGCGCGCCGGCGTACGGGGGTCGCGCCCCAGGCGGCCTGCGCGCTGCGGGCGCGCTCGAAGGCGAGCGCCACGTCCTCGGGGGTGGACTCGGGCAGGTCGGCCAGCTTCTCACCGGTGAACGGCGTGTGGTTGGCGGTGCGGCCGGAGCCGACGACACCCTTGGTGAGCTGGGCGACCAGCTCCGGGGTGACCACGTCGACGGCGGTGCGGGTGCCCGCGGGGGCGGGCGCGAGCGGGTTGGTACCGGCCGTGCCCGTACGGGTCGTGGCGTTGGCCTTTTCCGGGGCCTGCGAGTCCGTCATGAGGCGCAGCGTATGCCGGGGTGAAGCGTTTGGGTACCCGTCGGTAATGCGCTTTCACGGGGTGTCCACACTGCGCCAGTGACCGCTGGCAGCGAATGCGCTGATCAGGGCGTTGTCAGCCGCCCGGCTGGGTGCTGCCGACTTTCAGACGGGCCCGGGCGCCTTTGAACAGCGAGGTGCCGCGCCGCTCGTCGGGGGTGCCCTTCGGCATGTCGACCCGCAGCGTGTAGAGCGCACGGGCGCGCGTGGCGACCAGGAGCTGCATCACCCGGTACCGCTTCTCCTTCACCCGGTACGTGGTGTCGGTGAGCATCGCGTCGTCGCCCTGGAAGCTGGTGGGTGTGTACAGCGTGTGCGCGTCGTCGCCCGGCCAGGTGGCGGTGGTCTGCCGCGCCCATGCCGTCAGGGATGCGGGAGCCGACTCCTGACGGGTCAGGCGGAGCCGGACGGTGTCGTCGCCGTAGGTGACCGTGCGGTCCGTGGCCGAGTCACGGTTCCCCTGCCGCCGGAGCCGATCCGCTCGGCCAAGCGGTAGCGGCCGTCGATCAGGCGTCCCGCGTCAGTACCCATGTCCCATCAGTACCGTGCGGAATCACGGGTTGTCGACGCGGGTCCGCCGGCTCAGGGCTTGTGGACGTCCAGGTTCGCGATCGCGGTGCGGGCCACCTCACGGCCGCGGTCCGTGAAGTCGCCCTTGCCGGGGTAACCGATCGTGAGCTTGTACATGTTGCCCGCCGAGTCCTTGTAGTAGAAGATCTTCAGCTCGCGCGGGCGAGGGTCCTGGCTGTCGTCGGTCGTGTAGACGACCGTGTTCTCGGCGGCCTGCCTGCCGCGGTACGTGGTCTGCTCCGGGTCGGTCCTCGGGCCCTTGGGCATGTCGAGCTGGTAGGCGCCGCCGTCCTTGAACGCGTCGTTGTCGGCGTACATCTCGGCCGCCGAGGAGTCCTTGATGCCGTGGGCGGAGTCCTCGGACTTCTTCGCCAGGTGCAGGTCGATCCGGATACCGCCGCTCCAGTCGGTGTAGGTCACCCGGTTCCGGTCGGTGTCCTCCTTGCGGGGCCGGCTCACCTGGTAGTCCGCGGGCACCGCGAGCGTCACGCCCAGCGCCTTCTCCGGTCGCTGCGTCCAGCCGTCCGGGAGCGGGCCCGCGAACGGGTCGGCGACGGCCAGGTACACCCCCACCGCCGCCGCGACGACCCCGGCGCCGAGGCCGACGAGCAGCTTGCGGCCGAGCCGAAGGCCCCCGCCGCCGGGCACCGTGATCCGTGCGGGCTGCGGCGGCCGCGCCGCCTCCTGGAGCAGCCTGCGGACCGCGGCCGCATCGGGGCGGCGCGCCGGGTCCTTTTCCAGCAGGCCGCCGATGGCGTCCGCGAGCGGTCCGCGGGCCGCGGCAGGCGGCGCCGGGGTGAAGTGCAGAACCGACTGGAGGGTGGCGGGCGTGTTGGTGCGGCGGAAGGGCGACACGCCCTCCGTCGCCGCGTACAGCAGCACCCCCAGCGACCACAGGTCCGCCGCCGGGCCCGGGCGCCGCCCGAGCACCCGTTCGGGCGCGATGTACTCGGGCGAGCCGACGAAACCGCCGGTGTCCGTCAGCTTCGTCTCGCCCTCGATCTGTGCGATGCCGAAGTCGGTTAGTACGACCCGGTCGTGGCGGCCGAGCAGGACGTTGTCGGGCTTCACATCGCGGTGCAGGACGCCCGCCGCGTGCGCGGCCTCCAGTGCGCCGAGCACCTCCAGGCCGATCCTCGCCGCCTCGCGCACCCCGAGCGTGCCCTCCTGGAGCACCTCGCCCAGGGAGCGGCCCTGCACCAGCTCCATCACGATCCACGGTCTGCCGTCCACCACCGCCACGTCGTGCACGTTCACGACCGCGGGGTGGTCGAGGCGCGCGGCGGCCCGGGCCTCACGGCGCATCCGTTCGAAGGCGTTGGCCTGTTCGCGCTCGGGAAGGTGGTCGGGGACCCGGGGTTCCTTGACGGCGACCTCCCGGTCCACCGTCTCGTCCTTGGCCCGCCACACGGTGCCCATCCCCCCGTGACCGAGCCGGGCCAGCAGCCGGTAGCGCCCGGCGATGAGCCGCCCCGTCCCCGGGTCCCCGGGGGCTTCGGCCACGGTCTGGGTGGGCGCCGCGTGGGGCTGGGGCGCCGACTGCGGCCGGGCGTACGGGTTTCCCGGATACGGCTCCCTGGGCTGCGGCGGTTGCAGTCCGAAACTCGTGGGCTCGTCGGGCCCGTAGGAAAGTCCCCCGTTGTCGTTCATGGGTCCATGCTTATCGCGCCGGGCGACCCCTCATCCACCCTCGCGCCCCACCGGTCACAGACCCGTGACGCATCGCGCGAGCCCGGGGTCACCCCGGTACGAACGTGTCGACCGCGACGTCGAAGTACTCCTTCGCCTCCTTCACCTTCCCGACGGGCGCCGACACCCACACGTCGTACATCCGGCCGCCCTCCTCCCAGCACAGGTCGTAGGTGTGCCGGGGGCCCTCGGCGGCCGTGAAGCCGTTCCAGCTGAACTCCCAGAGGGCAGCGGTGTTCCCGTGGTGCGAGGTCTCGGTGACGCTGCCGTCGTGGTAGCCCGGGTTCGTGGAGGGCCCGTCGGCGGCCGAGCGCCGCATCACCGCGAGCGGCCCACCCGCATCGGGGTCGGCCACCTTGACGCCGAGACGGAACGTCTGGCCCGGTGACAGATAGAAGACCCGCTCCCCCTGCGGACTGCGGGTGAACCCCTCCGGGACGGCCAGCGAAAAACCGCTCGGGTCCCGCACCAGCCGGTAGCCCGAGGGCGCCGTGTGGCCGGCGGTCGTGGCCCGGGTCGGCGAACGGGTCACCGTCACCGTGGGGGCGGGCGAGGAACCGGGGGACGACAGGCCCGGCCCTCCGGTACCGGCCGACGGGTGCGGCGATCCGCTGCCCGCAGACGAGTGCGGCGGTGCCGTGGTCGCGGGCGCGACCCCACCGTCGCCATGGCCCATCAGCAGCGCGGCCGCCGAGACGCCCGCGCCGGCCATCGCCGCGACCAGAGCGGCCGCGACGAGCGTGCCCCGCGCCGACGGCCGGGCGGGCCGCGACTCGGCGGGCTCCCGGGCCACCGCGGTGTCGGGCCCCTGTCCCGGGGAGACGTTCAGGGCGCGCCGGGACACGTCCCGCTGCGTCGGCGTGTAGGGAACCGGCACCCGTGGTGTCCGCCCCGTCTCCAGGAACTCCCGCAGCAGCCGCTCCGCCTCGGCCGCGTCCAGGCGCCGCTCGGGGTCGCGCTCCAGCAGCCCCCGTACGACGGGCAGGATCGGCTCGGCCTGGGCGGGCGGGCGGATCTCGTCGACGACCACCGCGTGCAGGATGCCGCCCAGCGAGTCGCGGCGGAAGGGCGACTCGCCGCTCAGCACCGCGCACAGCAGCGCGCCCAGGGACCACAGGTCGGACTCGGGTCCGGTCCGGACGCCGGACATCCGCTCGGGTGCGGTGTACTCGGGGGAGCCGACGAAGGAGCCGGTCTCGGTGAGCGTCGTGGCGCCCGCGACCTGCGCGATGCCGAAGTCGGTGAGGACGACGCGGCCGGTGCCCGTCTCGATCAGGACGTTCGCCGGTTTCAGGTCGCGGTGGAGGACACCGGCGCCGTGGGCGCGGCGCAGCGCGCCCAGCAGCGCGATGCCGATACGGGCGGCCTCGCGGGCGTCGACGGGGCCCTGCCGGGCGACGCGTTCGGCGAGCGAACCGCCGTCGATCAGCTCCATCACGATGTACGGGCGCTCGTCGTGCTCGACGACGTCATGGACGACGACGATGTGCGGATGCCGCAACTGCGCCACGGCGCGCGCCTCGCGCAGGGTGCGCTCACGCTGGAGCCGGGCCTCGTCGGCGGAGAGCGAGGGATCGAGGGTGACCTCCTTGACCGCCACCTGACGGCCGAGCAGTTCGTCCGACGCCCGCCAGACGACGCCCATGCCACCGCGGCCGATTCGCTCCTGTAGCCGGTAGCGCCCCGCTATGACACGGACGTTCTCCCCCTCGGTCCCCATGCGCCCCATCATGCCGCACGCCACGGCGACCCTCCCGGCCACCGTCGCGACGGTGGCCGACAAGCGTTGTACAAGGGCGTGCGGACGGGGCGGACGGGGCGTACGAAGGGCATGGGCGCACGCCCTCGGTCCCCGCGCCCGTCATCCGCTTCGCGCCCGTCTCCCGCTCCGCGCGCCGTCCCCCGTGCCCGTCCCCCGCTCCGCGCGCTGGTCCCCCCGTTCCCCGCGCCCGTCACTCCTCCGGCGGACGCCACCCCCGCAGCACCACCTCGAACTGCTTGCTCGTCGTGTCCCAGTCCGCGGCCGGACCGGACATGTAGATGGCGTACTCCACCCCGTTGCGGGAGAAGTACGTCTCCTCGACGGCGTGCCGCGGACCGGGGAACGGGGTGTCCTTGGCCAGCGCGGTCCACGTGTACTCCCACACGGAACCGGGACGGTCACGGTAGATGTTCTTGCGCAGGGCCACCCGCTTGTAGTCGACGAGACGCTGGAGCTGCTGCTCCAGGTCCAGCTGATGCTGGTTCGCGTCGTCGAAGTCCGGTGAGCTGTCCACGGCGATGCGGATGAAATGCCTGCCGCCGTCGGGCGTGTAGTCGGTCTGCAGGGCGTCGTACGGCTTGCGCTTCCACCGTTTGCCGGGCAGGGCGAGGCTGAAGCCCGCGGGGTCCTTCTTGCGCACCCAGCCGTCCGGGACGGCGCCCTCCGGCTGCTGTGTGCTCGCGGCGGGTGTCGGGGTGAGGGCGGAGGCGGCGGCGTTCGCGGTGGTGTCCCTGCCGCGTCCGCCCAAGGAGTCCACCGCCACCGCGCCCGCCGCGCCGACGATCGCGGCCACCGCGAGGACGAGCGCGACCGTGCGGCCGCGGCGGCGTCTGCGCGGAACGGGCACGGGGGCGGGCTGGTGCAGCGTGCTGCCGGTCTGCGAGGCGCGGGTCTCGCGGCGGCGCCCCACGGTCGCGGTCGTGTTCCCGACTTCGCTCAGATCCACGTGCTGCGTGGCCACATACTCCTGCGCCGATTTCGGCCGCCGTCCCTCCACGGCCTCGGCCAGCATCTGTTCGAGCTCCGCCGCGTCGGGCCGCTCGGCCGGGTCCTTGCGCAGCAGCGCCGCGATCACTGGTTCCAGGGCGCCCGCGAACTGCGGCAGTGCGGGGTCCTCGTCGACGACGGCCTGCATGGTGGTCAGCGGGGAGGTCCGCCGGAACGGCGACCTGCCCTCCACCGCCGTGTACAGGGTGGCGCCGAGCGCCCACAGGTCGGAGGAAGGGCCCGGATCGTGGCCGCGGACGCGCTCGGGCGCCAGGTAGTCCACCGACCCGACGATCTCTCCCGTACGCGTGATGGTGGTGTCGCCCTCGACCTGGGCGATCCCGAAGTCGGTGAGCAGCACGCGTCCGTCGGCGGCGAGCAGGACGTTGCCGGGCTTCACATCGCGGTGCAGGACGCCCGCGGAGTGCGCGGCGCGCAGTGCCCGCAGCACCCACAGCCCTATGCGCGCGGCCTCGGTGGCCTCCAGACGGCCGCGCTCCTTGACCGCGTCCGCGAGCGAGCCGCCCTCGACCAACTCCATGACGATCCAGGGACGGTTGTCGTGCTCCAGGACATCGTGGACGGTGACGACGGCGGAGTGGTTGATGCGCGCGGCGGCCCGTGCCTCGGCGTGGGTACGGGCGAGAAGGACCGGACGATCACTCTCCGTGACGTACAGTGCGGCCGTCAGTTCCTTGATGGCGACCGCCCGGTGCAGCACCTCGTCGTGGGCGCGCCATACCCGGCCCATGCCGCCGCTGCCGATGGAGTCGACGAGCCGGTAGCGGCCCGCGAGGAGCAGGCCCTGCATGTGATTCACGTTTCCCCGCAATGGTCTTGACGAGGTCAGACTAGAGAGCACCCCTCACCCAGGGAACCGGCGGGGTGGTAACGGAGACCGCACTGTGACGGTTCTCCCTTCCCAGTACGGGACGGAACCACCGCACACTCAGCGCAATCGGACCTCGCCCTTCCCGGGTCCGGCGGGACTGCCACCGGCCGTTCGCTCCGGCGGTGCGTTCAGCGCTGCGCTCAACGGGTCGCTCAACGGGTCGTCCGGTACGTCTGCTCCGCCTGCTCGAACAACCGGGTCACCTCGTCCACTTCGGCCTTCGGTCCGCGAACCTGCAGCACGTGGTAGCGGCCGCCCGCGACAAGCGCGAGATTGCGGACGAACAGCTCGCGCCCGTCCCCGTCCGTCCAGGTGAACTGCCCTTCGGCCATGGTCCGTCCGCCGACGTCGATGCGTCGCATCCCGCTGGAGGTGGCCCAGGTCGAGTCGCGGAACGGCTGGAGTTCGGGCTCCGACTCCCGCTGGTACGTCAGTGGATCGCCGCCGTAGCTGCTCGTGCTGTCGCGTCCGGGGACGACGATCAGCTCGAAGTCTCCCTGGGCGTAGACGATCTGACCCCTGTTGTTCTTCGGCGTACGGTTCCAGCCGTTCGCCACGGCGACACGGAAGCCCTCGGGATCCGTGCGCAGGGTGAAGCCCTGGGCGACCTGGGTCTCATCGGTCTGCGGCTGCGTCTGCGAGGAACCGGCCGGCGGGGAGGCGCTCTTGGTGCTCCCGCGGCCCGGCTGCTGCGCGCCGCTCGTCGCGGACTGCCGGGGCGCCGGGCCGACGTCTCCGGCCGTGCGGGTGCGCTCGCTCGCGGCGCCGCTGCCGTTCCCGGCCTTCGGCATGAAGGCCATGGCGTACGCGATCGCCGCCGCCAGCGCGAGCAGGATCAGCAGAAGAAGGGTGCGGCCGAGTCGGCGGGGCCTGTGGGGGCGCTCGTCCCGGCCGCGCTTGTGGCGGGCACGGGTGGTCGCGGGCAGCCCGGCGCGGCGCCTGCGGACCAGTTCGCCGCGGCGCCGTACGATCGGCAGCCGGCTGGGGTCGGCGGGCGGTGCCGCGACGACATGTGCTCCCGCCTCGGGCTCGGGGGCGGACCGGACGAGGGACCTCAGCCAGCCGCGCAGCTCCTCGAAGTCGAGGCGGTCGGTCGGGTCCTGACGCAGCAGCGACTCCACGACCGGGCGCAGCGGACCGCACTCCTCGGCGAAGGCGGGCGGTTCGGAGCAGACGAGCTGGACCAGTTCGGCGGTGCTCTCCTCGGGATACGGCGCATGCCCCTGCACGGCCCGGAACAGCAGCGCGCCCAGCGCCCAGAGATCGGTGGCGGGACCGATCGGCGGGGCCAGCTGCCAGTTCTCGTGCACGGGACCGGCCTGTTCGGGCGCCCACCGCTCGGTGACGGGCCCGACGACGGCCATCCGCGCCTGCCGCGCCCGCTCGGCGGCGAGGGCGGTGGTGGGGCCGCGGTGGTTCCAGGGGGTGCCGGCGGCACCGTTCTCGCCGGCCTGGGTTCCGCCTGCACCGCCGGGCGGTACGGTGCGGGGCCGGTCGTCTTCGGCGGGTGCCGCGGGGCGGGGCACCGCGCCGTGCCAGGACGCCGTACGGCCCACTCCGTACGGATCGGAGATATGCCCCGGCGCGATGCCGGGACGGTGGTCGGCATCCGACCCGGGAGCCTGCGGCGGGTGCGCGTTCCCGGCGCCCGCGCCGGCCGCACGGGGCGCGGGCAACGCCGCCCGCCCATCCCGCTGTTCCTCCTGCACTCGTGCCGCGGCCCGCGCTCCGGCGCGGTAGGCCGCGATGGCCCCGGCCCGCGCCGCCCGCACGTCCTCGGCCGACTCGAGCGCCCGGTGCACGGCGGGTACACCGCCGCCGGGCGTGCCCGCACCGGGAGCCGCGCCGTTCGCCCGCGCCTCGATCGCGGCGCGTCGCGCTGCCTCGGGATCCCTGCCCGGCGGGCTCCCGTCCGCCGGGACGCCGCTTCCCGCGAGGCCGCCTTCGGGACCCCCGGGCACACGGCTCCCCGGGGGTCCCCCGGAACCCCCGGCCGCAATCCCCGGTCCGGCCTCACCGCCGGCGGACGGCCCGGCGCCCTTCTGGGCCTCCGCCTCCGCTTCCTGCGCCGGCACCGGGTCGTACCCGCACAGCGCCTCCTCCGCCGCCCCGGCAGCCAGCCCGGTCAGCATCACACGGCCGTCGTCGCAGACGAGCACCGTGCGTGCCGTGATGTTCCGGTGCACCCAGCCGTGGCCGTGCAGCACGCGCAGTGCCATGAGGACGTCGGAGGCGACCTCCGCCGCGCGGTACGGCGTCAGCGGCTTCTCCTCGAGCAGCGCCGCCAGCGGCCGCGCGGCCACCAGCTCGCTGACGATCCACAGCGAACCGCCCTCGGCGAACACGTCGAAGACCTGGTCGAGCCGGGGGTGGTCGGGTATCCGGGCGGCGGCCTGCGCGGCCTCGATCGCGCGCCTTACGGCCGGGTCGGCGGGGCGCCGCGTGGCCCTCGCACCGTCGGCGGCGCCCCGTGCCCGGCCGTCCCGGGCCACGAATCCCTCGGGCAGTCCGTCCGCGTCGAGCACCTCGGCCTCGACGACCTCGGGCAACGGCACCTGGCGTACGAGGACTTCCTGCCCGCTGTAGGTGTCGAAGGCCCGGGTCTCGGCGAGTTCGTACTCGTCGGGGGGCGGCAACGGCAGGCGGTAGCGGTCGGCGAGTACCCGTCCCGCATAGTCGTCCACGATGCCTCCCCCGGCCACCCGGCTGGTCAACTCCGTTCGCTTTGCGCCCCGTTCTGGATGCGTACGGTCCGCAATTCTTCACGATACGTGCCGGAGGCAACCCGCAACCCGGGGATGCCATATCTCCCCGCTACACGACCGTACGGAACGTCAGCCGGCGCGGGGTACGTCATGACTTCGGCCGGAAGGTCCCGGTGAGCGTCTTCCAGGTATCCGTGCGCAGATCGCCGTCCCAGTCGTCGGACTTCGCCGTGTACATCAGCCCGTATCCCTGATGCGGGTTGACGACGAATCCGCGGTCGATCACCCGGTACGTGGTACCGCCGTCGGCGTAGGTGAACTCCCAGTCGGCCGTGTTCCAGCCGTTGTAGTCCACCTTCTCGATGCGGATCCGCTTGTACCGGGAGCGCGTCATGTAGTGCTCCTGGTCGTTCCAGTCCGCGACCGGGTCGTCCTTGGGCGTGGACGTCCAGCCGACGAGCAGCCGCTGCCCCTCGGGCCCGGTGAAACGGTCTCCCCCCGAGTCCGACGACGTGTACTTCCAGCCCTTCGGCAGCCCGATGGAGTACCCCTGGCCGCCCTTGTACGTCGTCACCGAGCCGTCGTCACCGCCCTTGGCACCGGTGGAGGGGTCGTCGCTCCCGCCCGCGGCCGGAGATCCGTCCGGGGTGTTCTGCGCGTCCGACCCGCTCGTCGCGGCGCCGCTCGCACTGCCGCTGTCCGTGTGCGTGCTGCCGCCGCTCTTGCCGCTGCCGCCGCCCTTCCCGGTCTTCGGGCCGCTGGAGGCTGCCGCCCTGGTGCCGCCCTTCCCGTCGTTCCGCGCGCCGCTGTCGCCGCCGCCGAAGGTGAGCGCGAGCACCGTCCCCAGCACGGCCAGCGCCACGACGACCGCCACGATCACCAGCGTCCGCTTCGACACCACGTCGGTGAGCGGCGCCCGCGGCGGCGGCACCGGCCGCGCGGGCCGGTCCGGGTCCGGCAGTATGGGCCATCCCGAACTCGGCTTCGTGGAACCCGAGTTCGACCCGGCGGAGGTCTTGTCACCCCGCAGGCCCGCGGACCCCGTCCCCGAACCACGCGAACCGGAGGGAACGGACGATGGAGCGGAGGGAGCGGATGAACCGGCCGAGCCGGCCGTTGCCGCCGAGGCGGCGGAGGAGGCCGGGCCGGCGGAACCGGTCGACCCGCCCGGACCAGACGTCCCGGCGGCGGGCTTGGTCCCACGGGCGGCGCCGGCATCCTCGGACGCCGCCTCCTGCGTGGCGGTCCCCGTGGACTTGGTCCGCCCGACGGTCGCCGCGGCGGCCGTGGCCGCGCCCAGTGAGGCGGCGGACCTGCGCACGGACCGCAGCGCCCCGCGCCACCCCTCGGCGGCCTCCTCGCCCTGCTTGGCCCCGGAGGCCGAGGCCCCTTCGTCCCCGCTCTCCCGGGGCGCCGGCGGCAGCGCCACGACCCGCGTCGCGTCCGCCGGCACCTCCTGCTTCGGGTCGGAGGCGTGGATGACCTCGTTGAGCATCGCCCGGGCGCCCGCGTCGTCCAGCCGCTGCTGGGGATCCTTGGCGAGCAGGCCGTAGATGACGCTCTTCAGCGGGCCCGCGTTCTTCGGTTCCTCCAGCGGTTCGGTCATCACGGCGGTCAGCGTGGCGATCGCCGATCCCTTGTCGTACGGCGGAACGCCCTCGACCGCCGCGTACAGCAGTCCGCCGAGCGACCACAGGTCCGCCGCCGGGCCCGGCTTGTGCCCGCGCGCCCGCTCCGGCGAGATGTACGAGGGGGCGCCGACCAGCATGCCGGTGGAGGTGATGGAGGGGTCGCCCTCGACCTGCGCGATGCCGAAGTCCGTGAGCACGACCCGCCCGTCGTCGGCGATCAGCACGTTCGACGGCTTCACGTCGCGGTGCAGGATGCCCTCGCGGTGCGCGGCGCGCAGCACGTCGAGGATCACCAGTCCGACCTCGGCGGCACGCCTCGGCTCCAGCAGGCCGTCCTCGCGGATGACCTCGGCGAGCGACTTGCCCTCGATCAGCTCCATCACGATCCAGGGCCGGTCGTCCTCGTGAACCACGTCGAAGACCGTCACGGCGCCGTTGTTGCGGATCCGGGCGATCGCCTTGGCCTCCCGCAACGTGCGCGTGATCAGCCGGCGCTTCTCGTCCTCGTCGATACTCGACGGGAACCGCAGCTCCTTGACGGCGACCGTTCGGCCGAGGGTCTCGTCCTCGGCGCGCCACACCGTGCCCATGCCGCCGCGGCCGAGTACGTCTCCCAGCCGGTACCGCCCGGCGAGGAGACGTTCGCTCTTGTCCTGACGGGATGTCCCCGCCCGCTCCGCCTCCGACATGCGTCCCCTCATGCAACCCGCCCTGACAGAGCCTCCATTGTCCCTCACTCACGGACCACCCAACGCCCAGGGTGCCCCTGGTCCGGCGGGTCGCCCCACGCCGGAGGGCGCCTCGAGACGGCCGCGGAGCGCGACCGGGGCCGGGGCGAGCGCCCCGGACGCCCGGTCTGCACCCCTTGCGTACTCCTGTCCCGTCGCCGGAGCCGGTCGCGCACGCACCCGCCCGTTCCCGTCACAGGCAGGTCCCCCATGATGGGCTGCGACAAGGAGGGATCGCGATGCCGCCGCGCCGGACATCCTGGACTCTGCCGGCCGTGCCCGTGTGCCTGGTGCTGCTCGGGCTCGCCCCCGGCGGCTTCGGAGTCCACGCGGCCCCGGCGACGGACGACGTGCTCCCGCAGCTGGTCGGACGGGACCGGGTGCCGGGCGCCGCGCTGCTGGCACGAGAGGGGACGGGGACGCGCTTCGCCCGGGCCGGTCACGGCATCGCTCGCGCCGACCACTTCCGCGCCGGCAGCATCACCAAGAGTTTCATCGCAACGGTCGTCCTCCAACTGGCGGAGGAGGATCGACTGTCCCTGTCGGACACGGTGGAGGACCATCTGCCCGGCCTGGTGCGCGGCGCGGGCAACGACGGCCGCACGCTGACCCTGCGCGCCCTGCTCACGCACACCAGTGGACTGGCCGACTTCACCGAGGACACCAAGGGCGTCTTCCCCCTGACCTCTCTTCAGGCCGTACGCATCGCGCTCACCCACCCTCCGGCCGCCCGGGGCCGTTTCTCGTACTCCAACACCAACTATGTTCTGCTCGGCATGGTGATCCAGCAGGTCACCGGGCACTCCTACGCCGTCGAGGCCGAGCGCCGCATCATCACTCCCCTCCGTCTGACGGGCACCTCGTTCCCGGGCACCCGCACCGCTCTTCCCTCACCGCACGGCCGCGCCTGGGCCGCCGACGGGTCCGACGTCACGAAGCTGGACCCGCGTGTGGCCGGCGCGGCGGGTGAGCTGGTGACGACGCTCGCCGATCTGGACCGCTTCTACGCGGCGCTGCTCGGCGGTGAACTGCTGTCCCCGCGCGGGCTGCGCGAGATGCTCGACACCCGGACCGCACATGGCGTGTACGGCATGGGGCTGCTTCCGGTGAGGCTTCCGTGCGGCACCACGGTGTGGGGGCATGACGGCCGCATTTCCGGAAGCTACGTGCGCACCGCAGCCACCGTCGACGGCCGTCGCGTCCTCACCTTCCGGGTGAACACGGACCGTTTCGAGGACTCCCGCCTGGAACGGGACATGCTCGCCGCCGAATTCTGTCCCCGCACCTCCTTGAACGACCCGGCGCCGAACGAGGGTCCCGGATAGCGCCACCCGTTCGAGTGATTCCGTGATCCCGGGACGCCCCGGCGACTACAGCGGCACTATGTCCGGCGCCCCCAGTCTCGCGGCGTCCGCCGTCAGGTCGTCGGGCTGACGCTGCGACTCCCGCTCCGCCTCCACCCGCTTCTCGTAGTGCTCGATCTCGCGCCGGATGTGGTCCGTGTCCCAGCCGAGCACCGGGGCCATCAGCTCGGCCGCCTCCCGGGCACTGCGCGTCCCGCGGTCGAAGGTCTCGATCGAGATGCGGGTCCGCCGGGTCAGCACGTCGTCCAGGTGCCGGGCGCCCTCGTGCGAGGCGGCGTAGACGACCTCGGCACGTAGATAGTCGTCGGCCGCGTGGAGCGGCTCGCCGAGGGAGGGGTCGGCCAGGATCAGGTCGAGCACCTCCTCCGTCATCGAGCCATAGCGGTTGAGCAGGTGCTCGACCCGGGCCACGTGCAGTCCGGTGCGTGCGGCGGTGTGCGCCCGTGCGTTCCACATCGCCCGGTAGCCCTCCGCGCCCAGCAGGGGGACGTCCTCGGTGACGCACTCGGCCACCCGCCGGTCGAGGCCGTGCACCGCCTCGTCGACGGCGTCCTTGGCCATCACCCGGTACGTCGTGTACTTGCCGCCCGCGACGACCACGAGGCCGGGTGCCGGATGCGCCACGGTGTGCTCGCGGGACAGCTTGCTGGTGGCGTCCGACTCACCGGCGAGGAGGGGCCTGAGGCCCGCGTACACGCCCTCGACGTCGTCACGCGTGAGCGGCACCGCGAGGACCGAGTTCACATGCTCCAGCAGATAGTCGATGTCGGCGCTGGAGGCGGCGGGGTGGGCCTTGTCGAGGCTCCAGTCGGTGTCGGTGGTGCCGATGATCCAGTGCCGGCCCCAGGGGATGACGAAGAGGACGGACTTCTCGGTCCGCAGGATCAGACCCGTCGTCGAGTGCACCCGGTCCTTCGGGACGACCAGATGGATGCCCTTGGACGCCCGGACGTGGAACTGGCCCCGCTCGCCCACCATCGCCTGGGTGTCGTCGGTCCACACCCCCGTCGCGTTGACGATCTGCTGGGCTCGGACCTCGTACTCCCCACCGCCCTCCACGTCCAGCACCTTGGCGCCCACGACCCGCTCGCCCTCGCGCAGGAAGCCCGTCACACGGGCGCGATTGGCGGCTTTCGCGCCGTACCACGAAGCGGTGCGCACCAGGTTCGCCACGAAGCGGGCGTCGTCCACCTGTGCGTCGTAGTACTGCAACGCGCCGACCAGTGCGTTTCTCTTCAAGCAGGGAGCGACGCGGAGCGCGTGACGGCGTGTCAGGTGGCGGTGCAGCGGCAGGCCGCGGCCGTGGCTGCGCGCCATCGACATCGCGTCGTAGAGCGCGACGCCCGCGCCCGCGTACAGCCGCTCCCAGCCCTTGTGCTGGAGGGGGTACAGGAAGGGGACCGGCTTCACCAGATGGGGCGCCAGGCGCTCCAGCAGCAGGCCACGCTCCTTCAGCGCCTCGCGCACGAGTGCGAAGTCCAGCATCTCCAGATAGCGCAGGCCGCCGTGTATCAGTTTGCTGGACCTGCTGGAGGTACCCGACGCCCAGTCACGGGCCTCGACCAGGCCCGTGGACAGTCCGCGGGTGGCGGCGTCCAGCGCCGTGCCCGCGCCGACCACGCCTGCGCCCACGACCAGCACGTCCAGCTCGCGCTCGGCCATGCCCGCCAGTGACTCGGCACGCTGCGCCGGCCCTAGTGTCGCTGTCCTCACAGCTGCCTCCCGCCATGTCGCGCCGGCCCACACCCGTCAAGCGAATCCCGGCTCACCTCTCCTCATGCCCAAAGTCTGACCGTGATGCCCGACTTCGGCCACCACGCACCGGCAGCCTGTGGACAAACAACCGAGGAAACGCGCCCAGTCAATCACGCAAATCGGTCATATTTACTCCTAGTCTGACATTGCGCTCTTCGCTCGCTCAGTCCACAGCGGTTGCGCACCTCTCCCGCTTCGGCTACTGGGAAGGACGGCCCACGCCATGCCCGCAGATCTCGCCGTCATCGGACTCGGTCATCTCGGCCTGCCCCTGGCCCAGGCCGCCGTGGCGGCCGGAATTTCGACGCTCGGGTACCGCACCGGACCCGAGGCCGGCTCCCTCACCGCCGCCGAACTGCGCCGGATGCTCGCGCGGGGCTTCCGGCCCACCACCAACCCCGCCGAACTGGGCCGCGTCCGCACCGCCGTCATCTGCGCCCCCACCCCGCGCGGCGCCGACGGCGCACCCGACCTCGCCCAGGTGAAGGCAGCCGCCCGCACCCTGGCCGGGCGGCTGCGCCCGCACACCACCGTCATCCTGGAGTCACCGGTTCCGCCCGGCACCACCGAGGAGTTCCTGCGCCCGCTCCTCGAAGCCGGCTCCGGGCTGCGCGCGGGCCGCGACTTCCACCTCGCCTGCTCCCCCAGCCGCGTCGACCCCGGCAACCGCGACTTCGGGGCCGCCAACACGCCGAAGGTCATCGGCGGCCTCACCCCCGCCTGCACCGAGTCCGCCGCCGCGTTCTACGGGCGCCTGACGGACAAGGTGGTACGCGCGCGTGGACCCCGCGAGGCGGAGACCGTGCAGGTGCTGGAGACCAACTACCGGCAGGTCAATATCGCACTGGTCAACGAAATGGCGGTGCTGTGCCACGACTTGGGCGTCGACCTGTGGGACGTCATCCGCTGCGCGGAGACCAAGCCGTTCGGCTTCCAGGCCTTCCGTCCCGGCCCCGGCGTTGGCGGCCACGCCGTCCCCCAGGACCTGACGGGCCCGACCGGACGCGGCCTGCGCATGGTGGAACTGGCGCAACAGGTCAACAGCCGCATGCCGCAGTACGTCGTGCAGCGCGCCGCGGCCCTCCTGAACGAGCACGGCAAGTCGGCCCGCGGCGCCCGGGTCCTGCTGCTCGGCGTCACCTACAAGCCGGACCTCGCCGACCTCCAGGGCTCCCCCGCGCACGAGATCGCGCTGCGCCTGATGGAGCTGGGTGCCTCCGTCAGCTACCACGACCCGCTCGTCCCGTCCTGGAGCGTCCTCGACCGCCCGATCCCGCGCGCGGACTCCCTGTACGAGGCGGTGGCGGGCGCGGATCTGACGATCCTGCTCCAGCAGCACCGCACCTACGACCTCCAGGGCCTGTCGGTGAAGGCCCAGCTGCTGCTGGACACACGGGGGGCCGCGCCTACGGGGGCGGCGCATCGGTTGTGAAGGGGGGCGCGTGCGGTGCCCGGGCCTTCGGGGACGGTGGCGGTGGGGACGGCTGCGCCGCTACGGTACGGGCAGACGGAGCCCACCGCAGCGGCCACTGCGGCAGGCTCCTGAATGGTGAACGGAGTGTCCACCCCTAGTTCTCGTGGGGGTGGCCGCTCACCATCCGAAGATCCGCAAGATCCACCTCCTCCGGCACTTCACCGTCCACAGACGGATCCGGCCCCAGCGGGTGGCCTGCGGTGACGGCCCATGGGCGCGCCTCCTTCCGCGATGCCGCCCATTGGCCCGGTAGGCGGTCCGCCGGAACTGGGGCCGGGCCCCGACCGGCCGGGGTCCGGAACCATGTCCCTGGAAGGGGGCGCCCCGGAGAACCGGGTCGCCGGACATGGACGCTACCGCCCCGGCACCGTGCTCCAGCCCGCTTTCGCCCCGAACGCAACCGTGCGCCCTGCGCATAAAAACGCGCGCCCATCTGGGAACTTGGACACACGAAGGGGCCTGGTACACCCATCCGGGTGTACCAGGCCCCTTCGTCCGCTCAAGCCGAGCGCCGCGTCACCTCACCGCCGGTGCTGCGAGTCCGCCACCGTCACCTCGACCCGCTGGAACTCCTTCAGCTCGCTGTAGCCGGTGGTGGCCATGGCCCGGCGCAGGGCACCGAAGAGGTTCATCGAGCCGTCCGGGTTGTGCGAGGGACCGGTGAGAACCTCCTCGATCGTGCCGACCGTGCCGAGGTCGACCTTCTGGCCGCGCGGCAGCTCCTCGTTGACGGCCTCCATGCCCCAGTGATGGCCCCTGCCGGGCGCGTCCGTGGCGCGGGCCAGCGGGGAGCCCATCATCACGGCGTCGGCGCCGCAGGCGATCGCCTTCGGAAGGTCGCCGGACCAGCCGACGCCGCCGTCCGCGATCACATGCACATACCGGCCGCCGGACTCGTCCATGTAGTCGCGGCGGGCCGCCGCCACATCCGCGACCGCCGTGGCCATCGGGACCTGGATGCCGAGTACATTGCGCGTGGTGTGCGCGGCGCCGCCACCGAAGCCGACCAGTACGCCGGCCGCGCCGGTGCGCATCAGGTGCAGGGCGGCGGTGTAGGTGGCGCAGCCGCCGACGATCACCGGGACGTCGAGCTCGTAGATGAACTGCTTCAGGTTCAGCGGCTCGTGCGAGTGGGAGACGTGTTCCGCGGACACCGTCGTACCGCGGATGACGAAGATGTCCACGCCCGCGTCCACGACGGCCTTGGAGAACTGGGCCGTGCGCTGCGGGGAGAGCGCGGCCGCGGTGACCACGCCCGAGTCGCGCACCTCCTTGATGCGCTGCCCGATCAGCTCCTCCTTGATGGGAGCCGCGTAGATCTCCTGGAGGCGGCGGGTGGCGGCCTCGACCGGCAGCCCGACGATCTCGTCGAGGAGCGGCTGCGGGTCCTCGTACCGGGTCCACAGGCCCTCGAGGTTCAGCACGCCCAGGCCGCCCAGCTCGCCGATGCGGATCGCGGTGGCCGGGGAGACGACCGAGTCCATGGGCGCGGCCAGGAAGGGCAGCTCGAAGCGGTAGGCATCGATCTGCCAGGCGATCGAGACCTCCTTCGGGTCCCGCGTACGGCGGCTGGGGACGACGGCGATGTCGTCGAAGGCGTACGCCCGGCGGCCGCGCTTGCCGCGCCCGATCTCGATCTCAGTCACGTCTGTGGCCTTTCCCTGATGCGTTTCAGCGTCTTCCAGTATCGCCGACGGCCGCGACGGGGGCTGCCCCGGACGGACGAGGAGGGCGGTCCGGAAGCTTCCGGACCGCCCTCGTGGATCGTCAGGATCGTCGGACGCGCTCCACGCGCGCGTGGAGCGCGTTGATCACTTCCTGCTGTAGTTCGGCGCCTCGACCGTCATCTGGATGTCGTGCGGGTGGCTCTCCTTCAGGCCCGCGGAGGTGATCCGGACGAACTGGCCCCTCGCCTGGAGCTCGGGGACCGTCCTGCCGCCGACGTAGAACATCGACTGGCGCAGACCGCCGACCAGCTGGTGGACGACCGAGGAGAGCGGGCCGCGGTAGGGCACCTGGCCCTCGATGCCCTCCGGGACCAGCTCGTCGTCGGAAGCGATGCGCTCCTGGAAGTACCGGTCCTTGGAGAAGGACTTGCGGTCGCCGCGGGACTGCATGGCGCCCAGGGAGCCCATGCCCCGGTACGACTTGAACTGCTTGCCGTTGATGAACAGCAGTTCGCCCGGCGACTCCTCGCAGCCGGCCAGCAGCGAGCCCAGCATCACCGTGTCGGCACCCGCGACCAGGGCCTTCGCGATGTCACCGGAGTACTGCAGGCCCCCGTCGCCGATGACCGGGACACCGGCCTCCCTGGCGGCCAGCGACGCCTCGTAGATGGCGGTCACCTGGGGCACGCCGATCCCGGCGACCACACGGGTGGTGCAGATGGAGCCCGGGCCGACGCCGACCTTGATGCCGTCCACGCCCGAGTCGATGAGCGCCTGGGCGCCCTCCCGGGTGGCGATGTTGCCGCCGATGACGTCGACGTCGGACGAGTTCGACTTGATCTTGGCGACCATGTCGCCGACCAGCCGGGAGTGGCCGTGCGCGGTGTCGACGACGATGAAGTCGACACCGGCCTCGATCAGGGCCTGGGCGCGCTCGAAGGCGTCGCCCGCCACGCCGACCGCGGCACCGACGATGAGCCGGCCCTCGGCGTCCTTCGCGGCGTTCGGGTACTTCTCCGCCTTCACGAAGTCCTTGACCGTGATCAGGCCCTTGAGGACCCCCGCGTCGTCGACCAGCGGAAGCTTCTCGATCTTGTGGCGGCGCAGCAGCTCCACGGCCTCGTCGCCGGTGATGCCGACCTTGCCGGTGACCAGGGGCATCGGGGTCATGACCTCGCGCACCCGGCGGGAGCGGTCGCTCTCGAAGGCCATGTCACGGTTGGTGACGATGCCGAGCAGCTTGCCGGCGGGGTCGGTCACGGGGACACCGCTGATGCGGAACTTGCCGCACAGGGCGTCGGCCTCGGCGAGGGTGGCGTCCGGGTGGATGGTGATGGGGTTGGCCACCATGCCGGACTCGGAGCGCTTGACCAGGTCGACCTGGTTGGCCTGGTCCTCGATGGACAGGTTGCGGTGCAGTACGCCGACGCCGCCCTGGCGGGCCATCGCGATCGCCATGCGCGACTCGGTGACCTTGTCCATGGCGGCGGACAGGAGCGGGATGTTGACCCGGACGTTCTTGGAGACGTACGAGGTGGTGTCGATCTCCTCGGGCGCCATGTCCGACGCGCCCGGCAGCAGCAGCACGTCGTCGTAGGTCAGCCCGAGTGTCGCGAATTTCTCGGGCACTCCGTCGACGTTGGCAGTCATGACACCTTCCCCAAATGGCCTTGATCGGTGCGGATGTCCATGCTAACGGGAAGCGCGGGTAGCTCATTCCACGATGGGGAGTGACCCTCGGCTTCGTATGTTCCTACGGAGTCGGTGGCCCCCCGGTTCAGGCGCGGGGCCACGGGGCTGCGCGGAGCACCGGGCGAGCGGGCCCCGGCAGCGCACAACTCCGCCGTTTTCGCTGGTCGCCGTTGCGCCGGCGAAGAAAACGCGGCCGGGACGGCAAGACGCGGCGCGCGGGGACGGCGGCAGGGCCGCTACTGCTCGGCGAGCGCGCGCAGCCTGCTCAGCGCCCTGTGCTGCGCCACCCTCACCGCTCCCGGTGACATTCCCAACATCTGACCTGTTTCCTCCGCGGTCAAGCCCACGGCGATCCGCAGCAGCAGCAGCTCGCGCTGGTTCTCGGGGAGGTTGGCCAGGAGTTTCTTGGCCCACTCTGCGTCGCTGCTCAGCAGCGCCCGCTCCTCGGGACCCAGGGAGTCGTCCGGGCGTTCGGGCATCTCGTCCGACGGGACCGCCGTCGAGCCGGGGTGCCGCATCGCCGCGCGCTGCAGGTCCGCGACCTTGTGCGCGGCGATCGCGAAGACGAACGCCTCGAACGGGCGTCCGGTGTCCTTGTAACGCGGCAGCGCGAGCAGCACGGCCACGCAGACCTCCTGCGCCAGGTCCTCGACGAAGTGCCGCGCATCGCCCGGCAGCCGGGACAGCCGCGTACGGCAGTAGCGCAAGGCCAGCGGGTGAACGCGGGCGAGCAGGTCATGGGTCGCCTGCTCGTCGCCGTCGACGGCACGATGAACGAGCGCACCGATCACCGTCGTCTCGTCGTCGCGCATCGGTCCATGGTGCCTTGGCGTCGTCCGATCCGTGGCACCGCGTCCGTAGTTGTGCACCGAAGCGTTATGAGCAGGTGCGCCGGAACCCATCGCCTGCGCCCTCCCCTCCCGCTCGACCGACTCGTCCCCGAGGAACTCCACACCTCAAGGATGCGGCATCCGCGGCGAAACGAGCAGCGGGCATCCGGCGGACCCTGTCACCGGGCGGCTCGAGGGGAGTGCGGGTGTCCGAACTTCCCCGAGGTCGCCGCGCCCCGCCCGCCGTGCGGCAGGCGGGGATCTGCGCACCCCCGCGATGGTCCACTTAGCGGACCAGACCCCATCGGAAGCCGAGCGCCACGGCGTGCGCACGGTCGGATGCGCCGAGTTTCTTGAACAGCCGGCGGGCGTGCGTCTTCACCGTGTCCTCGGAGAGGAACAGCTCACGGCCGATCTCCGCGTTCGAGCGGCCGTGGCTCATGCCCTCCAGGACCTGGATCTCACGCGCGGTGAGTGTGGGCGCGGCGCCCATCTCGGCCGAGCGCAGCCGCCGCGGAGCGAGCCTCCAGGTCGGGTCGGCGAGGGCCTGCGTGACGGTCGCCCGCAGTTCCGCGCGCGAGGCGTCCTTGTGCAGATAGCCGCGCGCGCCGGCGGCGACCGCGAGCGCCACCCCGTCCAGGTCCTCCGCGACGGTGAGCATGATGATGCGCGCACCGGGGTCGGCGGACAGCAGCCGTCGTACGGTCTCGACGCCGCCCAGACCGGGCATGCGTACGTCCATCAGAATCAGGTCCGAACGGTCGGCCCCCCAGCGGCGGAGGACTTCCTCGCCGTTGGCCGCCGTCGTCACGCGCTCGACACCGGGCACGGTCGCCACCGCGCGGCGCAGCGCCTCTCGGGCAAGCGGGGAGTCGTCGCAGACGAGGACGGATGTCATGACCGCCCTCCGCAGCTGATGCGCGTCACCTTGAGCCTCCAGGCTGGTACGAATCGTCACCTGAGCGGTCGACGCCCTCGGACGCCTGCCCGAGCGCTTGTTGTTTCAACCGCCTCCGCACTCTCAACGATGGTCACTCGAAAGAGTTACGGTGCAGCACGCCGTCTTCGGCACTGTACGTGAGGGCGCGGACACGGTGCATACATGCGCGGCGGACCCTCGAACTTTCATCACAACCTATGCCCCATTTAGCCGCTTTTCTTCCCGTTTGCTGGTGTCTAGGGCTAGATTCGCAATGAGTCATATTTTCATATCCTTAGATCGTCGTTGTACGGTCAGGGGCAGGTATCCGCCCAAAACGGCAACAAGGGGACACGCAATGGCAGATTTCTCCCGCCTTCCCGGTCCGAACGCGGATCTGTGGGACTGGCAGCTCCATGCGGCCTGCCGTGGGGTCGACAGCTCGCTGTTCTTCCATCCCGAGGGAGAACGCGGGGCGGCCCGGAGCGCTCGTGAGAACTCGGCCAAAGAGGTCTGCATGAGGTGCCCCGTACGCGCCGAGTGCGCGGCCCACGCACTGGCGGTGCGCGAGCCGTACGGCGTATGGGGCGGACTGACCGAGGACGAGCGCGAAGAGCTCATGGGGCGAGCACGCAACCGGCTGGTGCCGGCCTCGACCTCCAGCGGGGGCTCCTCCGCCTCGAACAACTGAAGGAACGTTTTTGCACGACGGGCACGCACGAGCGTGCCCATTTTTGGGGTACCGCCGGGTCCCGGGGTACCGCCGGGCCGCACGACAGGCGGCCCCCCTCGCGCAGCGGGCTAGCGCATCGCCGCCCGCGCCAGTTCGTCCAGCGTCGCCGCCACCGCCGGCACCTGTGCCAGATCCGGCAGGGTCAGGGCGACGATCTCCCGCCGCACCACGGGTTCCAGCGCCACCGGGCGCGCGCCCCTGGGCCGTACGGACTCGATCGCGAGCTGCGGCAGTACGGCCACGCCGAGCCCGGCGCCCACCAGGCCGACCACCGCCGGATAGTCGTCGGTCGCGAAGTCGATACGGGGCGTGAAACCGGCGCTCTCGCACACCTCCACGAGCTGTCCCCGGCAGCGCGGACAGCCCGCGATCCACGGTTCCCCGGCCAGTTCGCCGATGGCGACGGACTCCGCGCGCCCCAGCCGGTGCCGCTCGGGGACGAGGGCGACCAGCCGGTCTTCCAGCAGGGGACGCACGAACAGGTCGTCCCACTCCTTTGCACCCGCCGCACCCCCGTAACGGAAGGCGAGCGCGACATCGCAGTCGCCCTCGCGCAGCTTCTCGACGGACTCGGGCGGCTCGGCCTCCTCCAGGGAGACCCGGGTGCCGGGGTGCGCGGCGCGCAGGGCGGCGAGCGCGGTGGGGACCAGCGTGGAGCTGCCGCTCGGGAAGGAGACGAGACGGACCCGGCCGGCCCTCAGCCCCGCGATGGCGGCGACCTCCTCCTCGGCGGCGGTCAGCCCGGCGAGGATGCCCGACGCGTGCCGCACCAGGGCCTCGCCGGCCTGCGTCAGGCGCATCTCGCGGCCGGTCCGGACGAGCAGGGGGGTGCCGACGGACGCCTCCAGCGCCTTCATCTGCTGACTGACGGCCGGCTGGGTGCAGCCCAGCTCGCGCCCGGCCGCCGAGAAGGAGCCGGTGGCGGCCACGGCACGCAGCACACGGAGATGACGGGCCTCGATCACGCTGTGAGCATAAGCGCATCTTGGGTAGTGCGGCACATATCGCGTCGACGCTTTGACCACCGGTCGCCTACCGTGCGGGCATGAAGCTTCTTTCTGTAAACCTGGGCCGGCCCAAGTCCGTCGACTACACCGACCAGCCGGAGGGTCTGACCGGCATCGACAAGCAGCCCGTGGACGGGCCGGTCCGGGTGGCGGCACCGGGGCCCAAGGGGGTCGGCGCGAGCGGGGTGGCCGGGGACACGGTGTGCGACCTGCGGCACCACGGGGGTGACGACCAGGCGGTGTACGCGTTCGCCCGGGAGGACCTGGACGCCTGGGAGCGGGAGCTGGGCCGTCAGCTGCCGAACGGCTCGTTCGGCGAGAACCTCACCACGGAAGGGCTCGACGTGTCCGGCGCGCGGATCGGCGAGCGCTGGCGCATAGGGCCCGAGGTGGTGCTGGAGGTCACCTCGGGGCGGATTCCGTGCCGCACCTTCCAGGAGCACCTGGGCGAGCGCGGCTGGGTCAGGCGGTTCACCCGGCAGGGCGCCCCCGGCGCGTATCTGCGGGTGATCGCACCGGGTGAGATACGGGTCGGCGACGCCGTGGAGATCGTGCACCGGCCCGGTCACGACATCACGGTCGCCCTTCAGTTCCGGGCCTCGACGACGGAACGGCATCTGCTGCCCCGTCTGTTGGCGGCGGGCGACGCCCTGCACTCGCAAATCGCACGGACGGCACGGGAATACGCCCGCGCCCATGCGGCGGAGAACTGACGTCCCAGCTGCGGACGTTGGCGTCGGAGCCGGTGAAATCCCCGGTCCGGCGGGCGGACTCGGTCAGTCCGGGTCACTATCGTTGGCCCATGACAACGGCTCTGATTACGGGATCGACCGCGGGCATCGGCGCCGCGTTCGCACGGCGGCTCGCCGCCGACGGCCATGACCTCGTCCTGGTGGCACGCGACACCAAGCGGCTGCGCGAGCAGGCGACGGAGTTGCACGACCGGCACGGCATCGAGGTGGAGGTACTGACCGCCGACCTGGCCACCGACCAGGGCATCGAGGCGGTGGCCGCACGTCTGACCGACCCCAGGAACCCGGTCGACCTGCTCGTCAACAACGCGGGCTTCGGGAACAAGGGCCGTTATCTCGACGTGCCGATGGCCGACGAGCTGCGGATGCTGAAGGTGCACTGCGAGGCCGTGCTGCGGCTGACCGGCGCCGCGGCGGAGGCGATGCGCACCCGCGGCCGCGGCGGGATCGTGAACGTGGCCTCGGTCGCGGCGTTCGTGCCGCGCGGTACCTACGGCGCGTCCAAGGCGTGGGTCGTGCAGTTCACGCAGGGCGCGGCGCGGGACCTGGCCGGGTCGGGCGTCCGTCTGATGGCGCTGGCCCCGGGCTTCGTGCGCACGGAGTTCCACCAGCGGGCGGGGATGGGCACGGACAACATCCCGGGCTGGATGTGGCTGGACGCCGACAAACTGGTCGCCTCCGCGCTCGCGGACCTGTCGCGGGGCAAGACGCTGTCCATTCCGGACCCGCGGTACAAGGCGCTGATGGGCCTGGTGAAGGTGACCCCGCGCGCGCTGCTGGGCGGAATCAGCTCCCGGACGGGGCGCAAGTACGGCCCGCAGTGACGGGCGGAGGTGACGTCGCCGCTCCGGTGGGAAAATGGCCTGGACCGAACCGGACGCAGGGCCGGAGGCGACGTCATGACCTTCGTACAGCTCATCGAGTGCAGAACCGACCGGTTCGAGGAGATGAACCGGCTGATCGACGCGTGGGTGGAGCAGACCAAAGGGAAGCGGAGGGCCACGCACGACCTGGTCGGCAGGGACCGGTCCGACGGGTCGCACTTCGTCGAGCTCGTGGAGTTCCCCTCGTACGAGGACGCGATGCGGAACTCGAACCTGCCCGAGACCGACAGGATCCTCGGGGAGATGGTCGCCCTCTGCGACGAGATGCCCGTCTTCACGGATCTCGACGTGGTGCGGGACGAACAGCTGTACGCGGACGCCGTGCGGCGCTTCTTCGACACGCTCTCGGACGCGGGTGAACTGCCGCCGCTCAACGACCTGATCAATGAGGGCTGCCACAGCCACGATCCCGTCAATCCGCAGGACACCATCGGCCTGGACGCGATCCGGCGCGAGTACCGGATGTGGCGGGACGCCTTCGACTTCACCTTCACCCTCGAGGACCTGATCGCGCAGGGCGAGCGCGCCTGCGCGCGGTGGACCTGGAAGGCCACCCACAAGGGCGAGTTCCTCGGGATCGCCCCCACCGGGCGCCAGGTGACCATGACCGGGATGACCCTGTTCCGGTTCGGTCCGGACGCGAAGATCGCCGAGACCTGGTGGCAGCAGGACCAGCTGGGACTGATGGACCAGCTCGGCGCGCTGGACGCGTTGGAGCGCTGAGGACGGAACGCGCCGAGGCCCGGCGCCCCGTCTGCGGGGGCCGGGCCTCGGTCGGCTCGGAAGGATCGGCCTCAGTGGGCGTGGCCGTGGCCGTGACCCGCGGCGGCCGGCTCCTCCTCTTCCTTCTTCTCGACGACCAGGGTCTCGGTCGTCAGCAGCAGGGAGGCGATGGAGGCAGCGTTCTCCAGGGCGGAGCGGGTGACCTTGACCGGGTCGATGACGCCGGCCTTGACCAGGTCGCCGTACTCGCCGGTGGCGGCGTTGTACCCCTGGCCCTTCTCCAGCTCGGCGACCTTGGAGGCGATGACGTAGCCCTCCAGGCCCGCGTTCTCGGCGATCCAGCGCAGCGGCTCGACGACCGCGCGGCGGACGATGGCCACACCGGTGGCCTCGTCGCCCTGCTTGCCGAGGCCGCCCTCGAGCACCTTGGCGGCGTGCACCAGCGCGGAGCCACCACCGGAGACGATGCCCTCCTCGACCGCGGCGCGGGTCGCGGAGATGGCGTCCTCCAGACGGTGCTTCTTCTCCTTCAGCTCCACCTCGGTGGCGGCGCCGACCTTGATCACGCACACGCCGCCGGCCAGCTTGGCGAGGCGCTCCTGGAGCTTCTCGCGGTCCCAGTCGGAGTCCGTGGTCTCGATCTCGGCCTTGATCTGGGCGACGCGGCCCGCGACGTCCTCGGACTTGCCACCGCCGTCGACGATGGTCGTGTCGTCCTTGGTGACCGTGACACGGCGGGCCGAGCCCAGCACGTCCAGGCCGACCTGGTCGAGCTTGAGGCCGACCTCCTCGGAGACGACCGTGGCGCCGGTGAGGACCGCCATGTCCTGGAGCATCGCCTTGCGGCGGTCGCCGAAGCCGGGGGCCTTGACGGCGACGGCGTTGAAGGTGCCGCGGATCTTGTTCACGACGAGGGTGGACAGGGCCTCGCCCTCCACATCCTCGGCGATGATCAGCAGCGGCTTGGAGGAGCCCGCCTGGATGACCTTCTCCAGCAGCGGCAGCAGGTCCGCGATGGCGGAGATCTTGCCCTGGTTGATGAGGATGTACGGGTCGTCGAGGACGGCCTCCATACGCTCCTGGTCCGTCACGAAGTACGGCGACAGGTAGCCCTTGTCGAAGGCCATGCCCTCGGTGAAGTCCAGCTCCAGACCGAAGGTGTTGGACTCCTCGACGGTGATGACACCGTCCTTGCCGACCTTGTCCATCGCCTCGGCGATGAGCTCGCCGACCTGCTGGTCCTGGGCGGACAGCGCGGCGACGGCGGCGATGTCGGACTTCTCGTCGATCGGGCGGGCGGTGGCCAGCAGGTCCTCGGCGACCGCGGCGACGGCCGCGTCGATGCCCTTCTTCAGGGCGGCCGGGGAGGCACCCGCGGCGACGTTCTTCAGGCCCTCGCGCACCAGCGCCTGGGCGAGCACGGTGGCGGTGGTGGTGCCGTCACCAGCGATGTCGTTGGTCTTGGTCGCCACCTCCTTCACCAGCTGGGCGCCGAGGTTCTCGTACGGGTCCTCGACCTCGACCTCACGGGCGATGGTGACACCGTCGTTGGTGATGGTGGGGGCGCCGAACTTCTTGTCGATGACGACGTTGCGGCCCTTGGGGCCGATCGTCACCTTGACCGTGTCGGCAAGCTTGTTGACGCCGCGCTCGAGGGCGCGACGGGCGTCCTCGTCGAACTTCAGGATCTTCGCCATGGAGCGTTTCAGTCCTCTCGTTGCGGTGCTCGGCCGCCCTCCCGGAGCGGCCGCCATCGCGGTGAAGAACGAACCGCGCCCCCGGCGCCCGGCTGATCAAGGCTCGCGGGTCCAGGGGCGCAGCTCAAAGCAGTCTGCTTCGGTGAATTACTTCTCGATGATCGCGAGCACGTCGCGAGCCGAGAGAACGAGGTACTCCTCGTTGTTGTACTTCACCTCGGTGCCGCCGTACTTGCTGTACAGGACGACGTCACCGACCTTGACGTCAAGCTCGACGCGCTTGCCGTCCTCGATGCGGCCCGGGCCCACGGCGAGGACGACGCCCTCCTGGGGCTTCTCCTTCGCGGTGTCCGGGATGACCAGGCCAGAGGCCGTGGTCTGCTCGGCGTCCAGCGGCTGGACCACGATGCGGTCCTCAAGCGGCTTGATGGCAACCTTGGAGCTGGTGGTCGTCACGATCCGACCTCCCCCTTCGGAGATCTCACGGGGTTAACTGTCTGAGGTGGCGACCAGGTCGATCCGTCGTCGCGGGTGCCGGACCTGCCCGTCGCTTCGTTGGCACTCTCCGGTGGCGAGTGCCAGAGCCGAGACTATGACCGCGATTAGCACTCGGTCAAGCGGAGTGCCAATGGGCTGTGGCGCGCCGCGCGCGCGGGGTGCCCGGCACCGGCCTACAGATAGTCCTCCAGACGTCCCACCGTGAAACCCCTTGACTGGATACGGCGCAGAAGCCGGGTTGTCTCCGCGGTCAGGGACGCAAGGGGGCGGCCCGCTTCCCGGGGCAGGACGATGTCCCCCGAGCGGGGTGCCGCCTCCCTGCCGTGACGGCCCGCTCCCGGGCTCGGCGCCGGGCGCCACAGGATCAGTGCCGTGACGCCGCAGTCCGCCGCGGCCCGCAGCGTCGTACGGTCGTACCTGCCGTACGGCGGCCGCAGCAGCCGGGGCTGCACGCCCAGGCGCGCCTTCAGCCGGTCGCGCTGACCGCAGATCTCGGCACGCTGCTCGCCGTACGGGCGGCCGCGCAGCGCGGTGCGGTCCAGGGTGTGGTTCTGGATGACGGCGCCGGCGGCCCGCAGCCGTGCGGCGCGCGCGTCGCCCGGCCGCAGGGCGCGGTCGGTGAGGAACACGCTGACCGGCAGCCGCAGTTCACGGATCATGTCGACGAACCGGGGGTCGTTCTCGGCGCCCTCGTCGTAGGTCAGGAAGACGACCTTGTCGTGGGTGGGGACGCGGTCGAGCACGACCGGCAGGCGCTCCTGTGCCCCGCCGAGAGGGCGAGGCGGCCGGGGTGCGGGCGCGAGCGGGGCGGCGAGGCCCCAGCGCCGATAGGCCCGCTCATGGGCAGCGTGTGTGCGGTGGACCCGCTGCGCCGCCTTCCTGCCCAGGCGTTCGATGGGGTCCACGGACGGGGCGCAGCCGGACAGCAGCACGACGGCGCCCACTCCGGCGGCCAGCACCCGCAGGGGACGCCGTCCCCTCAGCCGCCCTCTCAGCCGCCCCCTCGGCCGCCCCCTCACAGGTGGTCCTCCGGGCGCGCCGTCCAGCGCCTGGCGGCGTCGATGCAGCCGGACGCGAGGGCGGGGAGACTGTTCGCACGCTTTTGGTCATTTTGTCGTACGAGCCGCATGGTGTCGGATCCTTGCAGTCGCCGAGGGCCCCGGCGGGCCGACACCGCGGCCGGGCGCACGCCGTCCACCGACTGGCCGACAATGGCCCCGTGAACGACCTCTGCCTCGACTCCCTGCTCAGCCCCGAGGGCCGCGCCCTCCTCGACGAGGTGCGCGGCACCGCCCCGGCCGAGGAACTGGCCCTCGCCACCCGGCTGCGCCGCGAGCACCCCGCCGAACTGGTCTCGGCGGCCCTCACCCAGGCGCGGCTGCGCGAGCGGGCGGCGGCGAAGTTCGGGGACGAGGACGCGCGGCGGATGTTCTTCACCGCGAACGGCGTCGAGCAGTCGACGAGGACCACGGTCGCCGCCCACCGGGCGGCACGGCTGCGGGCGCTAGGCGTCACCTCCGTCGCCGATCTGTGCTGCGGCATCGGTGGCGACGCGATCGCGTTCGCCCGGGCCGGCATCCGGGTGCTGGCCGTGGACCGCGACCCCCTGACCGCGGAGGTGGCACGGGCGAACGCCGAAGCGCTCCGCCTTTCCGCGCTGATCGAGGTGCGCGAGGCCGATGTCACCCGGGTGGACGTCTCGTCGTACGACGCCGTCTTCGTGGATCCGGCACGGCGCGGCGGGCGCGGCCGCGTCTTCGACCCGGAGGCGTACTCACCCCCGCTGTCCTGGGCGGTGGCCACGGCCCGCGCGGCGCCGCGCGCCGCGCTCAAGGTCGCGCCCGGCATCCCGCACGAGGCGGTGCCGGCCGAGGCGGAGGCCGAGTGGATCTCGGACCGCGGGGACGTGAAAGAGGCGGTGCTGTGGTTCGGCACCGAGCCCGGCCTCGTCCGGGCCACGCTGCTGCCCGGACCCCGCGAACTGCGCGGCCGCGGGCTGCCCGACCCTCCGGTACGTCCGCTCGGCCGCTACCTGTACGAACCCGACGGCGCCGCGATCCGCGCCCATCTGGTGGCGGAGGTGGCCGAGGAGGTGGACGGCGGGCTGATCGACGGGACGATCGCCTATGTGACCTCGGACGCGCACCACGACTCCCCCTACGCCACCGCCTACGAGATCACCGACCGACTCCCCTTCAATGTGAAGAAACTCAAGGCCCTGCTGCGTGAGCGGGAGGTCGGGGTCCTGACGGTGAAGAAGCGCGGCTCGGCGGTCGAGCCGGAGGAACTGCGCCGCAAGGTCCTGCCCAAGCCGCACGGCTCCCACGCGGTGACCGTGTTCCTGACCCGGGTCGCCGGAGCACCGACGATGCTGCTGGGCCACCCGGCCTGAGCGGCGTGGGCGCCGGCACCGGCGGCCGTCGGGACCGGGCCGTACGGTTCAGCCGCCGTCCACCGATTCGAACCGCCAGCGGTGCACCGCCCTCGTCACCAGGCCCTCGTCGGGCTCGGGGAGTTCGGGAAGGCCGGCGCCGAGGTCCGCGTCCCACCAGGTGATGACGAGGACACGGTCCTGGGGCGCCCGGAAGGTCTCGCGCCGCAGCGGCGGAGGCGTCAGCTCCTGGGTGCGCGCCCAGGCCAGCAGGTCCTCGCCCCGCCCGGCGACCGCCCGGGCCTCCCACATCAGCGCGACCGTCACGAGTACAGGTTCTCCTCGCCGATCTCGTGGACATGGTCGTGGCCGTGCCCCTGGCCGGGCACATGCGGGTCCGTCACCGGCAGCGACGAGTCCGCCGACAGGTCCCAGTCCGAGGCGGCCCGCCCGCGGGCGACCATCTCCGCGCCCAGCGCCGCGACCATCGCACCGTTGTCGGTGCACAGCTTGGGACGGGGCACCCGGAGCCGGATCCCGGCCGCCTCGCAGCGCTCCTGGGCCAGGGCGCGCAGACGGGAGTTGGCCGCCACACCGCCGCCGATCATCAGATGGCCGACGCCCTCGTCCTTGCAGGCCCGCACCGCCTTGCGGGTCAGCACATCCACCACCGCCTCCTGGAAGGAGGCCGCCACATCGCGCACCGGCACCTCCTCGCCCGCCGCCCGCCTGGCCTCGATCCAGCGGGCCACGGCCGTCTTCAAGCCGGAGAAGGAGAAGTCGTAGGCGGGATCGCGCGGGCCGGTGAGTCCGCGCGGGAACGCGATGGCCTCCGGGTCGCCCTCCCTGGCGTACCGGTCGATGACCGGGCCGCCGGGGAAGCCGAGGTCCAGCACACGGGCGATCTTGTCGAAGGCCTCGCCCGCCGCGTCGTCGATGGTCGCGCCCATGGGCCGGACGTCTGAGGTGATGTCGGTGGAGAGCAGCAGCGAGGAGTGCCCACCGCTGACCAGCAGCGCCATCGTCGGCTCCGGCAGCGCGCCGTGTTCCAGCTGGTCCACACAGATGTGGGAGGCGAGGTGGTTCACCCCGTACAGCGGCTTGCCCAGGGCGTACGCGTACGCCTTCGCCGCCGAGACGCCGACCAGCAGCGCGCCGGCGAGGCCGGGGCCGGCCGTGACGGCGATGCCGTCCAGGTCCTTCGCGCTCACCCCCGCCTCCTTCAGCGCCCGGTCGATGGTCGGCACCATCGCCTCCAGGTGTGCGCGGGAGGCGACCTCCGGGACCACGCCGCCGAAGCGCGCGTGCTCGTCGACGCTGGAGGCGACGGCGTCGGCGAGCAGGGTGGTACCGCGGACGATGCCGACGCCGGTCTCGTCGCAGGAGGTCTCGATCCCCAGGACCAGGGGTTCGTCAGCCATTGTTCTCGGTTCCTCGTACTGATGGGGAGCCCGCGGCGAAGCCGCCGTCGGGCGCTGTGGTCAGGCGCATCACCAGGGCGTCCACGTTCCCCGGCTGGTAGTAGCCGCGTCGGAAGCCGATGGGCTCGAAGCCGTAGCGCTCGTAGAGCTTCTGTGCGCGCACGTTGTCGACCCGGCACTCGAGCATCACCTGGGCGCACTCGAACGCCGTGGCGGCGCGCAGCAGTTCGGTGAGCAGCCGGCCGCCGAGTCCCGAGCCCCACAGGCCGCGGGCCACGGCGATGGTCTGAATGTCCGCCAGGTCGCCCTGGGCGGCCAGCCCCGCATAGCCGACCACCCGCTCGCCGTCGACGGCCACGACATACCGCCGCGTCGCCTCGGGCCCCCGGGAGTGCGCGAGCTCGGACCAGAACATGCCCCGCGACCAGGCGTCCTCGGGGAAGAGCTCCTTCTCCAGCTCGAGGACGGGGTCGATGTCCCACCAGCGCATCTCGCGCAGCACGGGGGTCACGGGCGCGGTCACTTGGGGGTGACCACCTTGTAGTTCTTGGGCACCTGCGCGTCCGGGCGGCGCAGGTACAGCGGGCGGGGCGGAGCCAGTTCCTCGCCCGCCGCCAGTTTCTCGGCGGCCAGGGACGCGAGCGCGGCCGCCGAGACGTGCTCGGGCTCGTGGGCCTGCGGGAACGTGTCCGGGTACAGCAGTGCGCCGGCGCCGACGGCGGGCAGGCCCGCGACCTGCTCCGCGATCTCGGCGGGCCGGTCCACGGCGGGCCCGGTCACCCGGGTGCGGGCGTCGTCGTACCGCGCCCAGTAGACCTCCTTGCGGCGTGCGTCCGTGGCCACGACGAAGGGCACCTCCAGGTCGGAGGCATAGGCGAGGCCGTCGAGGGTGCACACGCCGTGCACGGGCACGCCGAGCGCGAGACCGAAGGTGTCGGCGGTCATGAGCCCGACCCGCAGCCCCGTGTACGGGCCGGGGCCCACGCCCACGACGATGCCCGTGACGGCGTCGAGCCGGGTGTCCGCCTCGGCGAGGACCCGGTCGACGGCGGGCAGCAGCAGTTCCCCGTGCCGGCGCGCGTCGACCTGGCTCGACGAGGCGACGACGGACGTGCCGTCGTGCAGGGCGACGGTGACGGCGGGGGTGGCGGTATCCAGAGCGAGCAAGAGCACGCAAACAGCGTACGGCGCCCACGCCCGACGCACGGCCGGGCCGGTCCGGCGCGCGCCTGCTGCTACCGTCACAGCGAAGGCGTACGACGGATTCGGTGAACGAATCGGTAAGTTGTGCGACACGTATACGAGGCGTGTACGAGACGTATCCGGGCGACGCACTGCTTCCGCGTGCGGGGGTCGAGAGGTGGGCACAGGTGGCTAGGAGCAGCTCGGGATTCGTGGCCGGGCTCACCGTGGCGGCCGTCGCCACGGTCGGTTTCCTCGCCTACCAGGCGTCGGCGCACGTGCCCGACACCCTGGGCAAGCCGCAGGTGAAGAACTCCCCGAGGACCACGCCGAAGACGGACCGGACCAAGAAGAACCCGGCGGCGCTGCCCGGCGGCTCCGGTTCCGGTGAGCGGGTCGTGTACGCGCTCGGCGACGACCGGGTGTGGCTGGTCGGCAGGGACAACAAGGTGCAGCGCACGTTCACGGTCATGCCGGGGACGGTGGACCCGCTGCCGGGCACCTACGAGGTGACCTCCCGGACCGCCGCCGGGACCGGTTCGGACGGTACGCCGATCGAGCACATCGTGCGATTCGCGACGAACCGCGGCGTGGTGATCGGCTTCAGCGCGGCGATGGACGGTTCGACGGCGAAGCCCGACGCCTCGAAGAAGCTGGGCGGGATCCGTGCGTCCCGTGCGGACGGCACCGCGATGTGGGAGTTCGCGACGACCAGCGAGAAGGTCGTCGTCGTCCGGTAGGTAACGTCCGGTAGGTGTAAGCACCCCGGCCGGCGCTGCGCCCGGGAGAACCCGCCCTACGCGGCCCTGCGGCGCTCGCCGGCCGCCGGTGTCGCCGGGGGTGCCTGTGGTGCGGGGTCGCCCGGCGGCGTCGAGACGGCCTTCGCCGCGGCGCACGACGCCAGCAGGTCCCGCATCGACACGCCGGCCGCCCCGGCCACCACGCGCGGCGGCGCCTCTTTGCGTTCTGAAGCCGGCATGGACGCCTCCTGGACTCGCGGGGGCGACGTGGTTAGGTAGACCTAACCACGGACTGGTATCCATGTGACCACGCCCGGCACCTGGGGCGCAACACTTTGCCGACGACTTGTCGGCATGTTCGACCGAACATACGAGCGCCCCGCACCCCGCGGTGTTCGCCCGGGATGCGGGGCGAAGCCCCGGTGGCGGCGCCCTCAGGCCGACAGCACGGCGAGGTCCACCGCCGCCCAGCGGTGTCCCAGGCCCCTCAGGGTCACGTGGCGCACCTCGTCCGTCGTGTCCCCGACCGCACGGTGGATGATCACGTGCAGCCGGTCGTCCGCCAGCTCCTCGACCTTGCCCTCGCCCCACTCCACGACGACCACGGAGTCCGGCAGCGAGACGTCGAGGTCGAGGTCCTCCATCTCGTCGAGCCCGCCGCTCAGGCGGTACGCGTCCGCGTGGACCAGCGGCGGGCCGCCCCCGAGGGACGGGTGCACCCGGGCGATCACGAAGGTCGGCGAGGTGACCGCGCCACGCACCCCGAGCCCCTCGCCGAGGCCGCGGGTCAGCGTGGTCTTGCCCGCCCCCAGCTCGCCGTTCAGCATCACGAGGTCGCCGGCGCGCAGCAGCTTGGCCAGACGGCGCCCCAGCTCCTGCATCTGTTCGGGGGAGGTGACGGTGAACTCGGCGGTGACGCCCGGCAGCGGGGTCTCAGCCGGGCTGTGCGGTGCTGGTGCTGGTGCTTCCATAGCCCCCCACGGTAGCCCCTGCCGGAACCGCTCCCGAGCGCATCAGAAGGTCGGCGAGGCGATCGGTGACGACCTCGGGGTGCTCCAGCATCACCAGGTGCCCGGCGTCCGGCACCAGCACGAGTTCGGCGTCGGGCAGCAGACCGGCGATCGCCTCGCTGTGCTCGCTCGGCGTCACCAGGTCCCGGACACCGGCCAGCACCAGCACGGGTAGGCCGGCGAAACGGGCCAGCGCCTTGGTCTTGTCGTGGTCGGCGAACGCCGGATAGAACTCGGCGACCACGTCGATGGGCGTGGCCTCGATCATGCGCTCGGCGAACCGGGCGACGGCCGGGTCGACGTCCCGGGAGGCGAACGAGTACCGCTTGATGATCCCCGCGAACAGGTCGGCGGTGGCCCTGCGCCCCTTCTCCACCAGCTCGGCCTGCTGACCCAGCGCCTTCAGCACGCCGGGCAGGACGCGCCGTATCGCGTTGACGCCCGCGACGGGCAGCCCGAAGTTGACCTCGCCGAGCCGTCCGGACGAGGTGCCGACCAGGGCCACGCCGACGACCCGGTCGCGGATCAGCTCGGGGTACTGGTCGGCGAGGGCCATCACCGTCATACCGCCCATGGAGTGACCGACGAGCACGATCGGCCCCTCGGGCGCGGCCGCGTCCACCACGGCCTTCAGATCCCGCCCGAGCTGGTCGATGGAGACGGGTGTGCCCTGTGCCTGGGCCGCTCCGCGCCCGGAGCGGCCGTGGCTGCGCTGGTCCCAGTGCACGGTCCGCACCACGCCGCGCAACGCGGCCCGCTGGAAGTGCCAGGAGTCCTGGCTCAGGCAGTAACCATGGCTGAAAACGACGGTGACCGGGACCGGGGCCTTGCGTCCGAAGAGCCGGCGGCGGCGCGGTGCGGGGCCGCCCTCCGGCTCCACTTCGTCGACCTCGTAGTACAGCTCCGTGCCGTCGTCGGCGTACGCCTTGCCGGGGGCGCCGCGGAGCGAGCCGTAGGGGCCGGCCGAGTCGAGGGCGAGCCGGGCCTTGCGGCGCATACCGCGGCCGACCGTCATCCGCTCGAGGGCGACACCGGCCGCGGCGCCCGCCGCGACGACGCCTATCGCGGCGCCTGCGAGGCCGGCGATGCGCCAGCTCCCGGTTGTGGTGGAGGTGGCGCCCGCGACGGCCTCCAAGGCCTCCGCGCTCGTCTCGCTCACGTCCCCCTCCTCATCGCCGGATGCTCCCCTCGTCCTGCCCCACGCCTGCCCAGGTTCACCCGTATGGGTTACCCATCTCGTTCCGCCTTCACATTTACGTAGACGCGGGGCACGCGGGTTCCGATCCGGGTCACGATTTCGTAAGCGATGGTTCCGGCCGCCTGCGCCCAGTCCTCGGCCGTGGGCTCGCCGAGGTCGCCGGAACCGAAGAGGACGGCCTCCGTGCCGGGCGCCGGCTCGTCGCCGCCCAGGTCCACCACGAACTGGTCCATGGCGATCCGGCCCGCGGCCTTACGCAGCTTGCCGTCGACCAGGACCGGTCCGGTGCCGGAGGCGTGGCGCGGGATGCCGTCCGCGTAGCCGACGGGGACCAGGCCGAGGGTGGTGCTGCCGGAGGTGGTGTACAGGTGGCCGTAGCTGACGCCGTGACCGCCGGGGACCTGCTTCACCAGGGCAAGCGCGGCCTTCAGGCTCATCACCGGGCGCAGTCCGAGGTCGGCGGGGGTGCCCAGCTCGGGGCTGGGCGAGAGGCCGTACACCGCGATCCCCGTCCGGACGAGGTCGAAGTGGGCCTCGGGCAGGGTAAGCGTGGCGGGCGAGTTGGCGATGTGCCGCACCTCCGGCCGTACGCCCTGCTCCTCGGCGTACGCCACCATCTCCCGGAAACAGCCCAGTTGGGCCTGGATGGAGGGGTGTCCGGGCTCGTCCGCGCAGGCGAAGTGCGACCACAGGCCCACGACGGTGACCAGGCCCTCGGCCTCGGCGCGCAGGGCCTCGGCGACGAGTTCCGGCCAGTCCGAGGGCTGGCAGCCGTTGCGCCCGAGGCCCGTGTCGGCCTTGAGATGGACACGGGCGGGCGCGCCCGCGGCGGCCGCCGCCTCGCGCACCTCCTCCAGAGCCCACAGTCCGCTCACGGAGACGTCCACATCGGCCTCGATCGCCTCACGCCAGGGGCCGCCGGGGGTCCAGAGCCAGCACAGGACGCGCCCGGACAAGCCGGCCGCGCGCAGGGCGAGGGCCTCTTCGGGGGTGGCCGTGCCGAGCCACTCGGCGCCGGCCTCCAGAGCCGCGCGGGCGCACGGCACCGCCCCGTGGCCGTACGCGTCCGACTTCACGACGGCCATCAGGGCCGCGCCGGGCGCGAGGGCACGCAGGGCACGTACGTTCGCCCGCAGCGCAGCCAGATCGATCTCGGCGCGGGCACGCAGGGGTGCTGTCTCAGAACTCGTCATCGCGCCCCCAGTGTCTCAGAGGCCTCCGACGACGTTCCGGCACCGGTCCGCTCGTGGGCGGCGACGCGGACGCACGGCCCGCGGCCGGGCGTCCGACGCGCGGGCACTCGGGCCTGCGGCGCACGCCCCGGACTGCGGTGGCCTGCCGACGGGTGCCCGTGAGCCTCGGACCGACGCACCGCAGGGTGGCATGTGCGGGGCTTGCGGTCGCGCCGGTACGGGGGGCGGGGGGCGTACGACTCGGCGTCGCCCTCGACGGGGGCCGCGGGTTGTGGCGCACGTCACACGTTCCCCTCCAGGCGGGCACCCGGCGGCCCGAGGCGGGGCCCGGAGCCGCCCACGGATCACGCGACGCGCCTGCGGTCGCCGTCCGGGCGGTGCCGCCCGGACGGGGTCTCCCGGGCAGGCTCTCCCAGGCGGTACGGATGGACCCCCCGTTGGGTATCGGGCCGTTCCCGGCCGCGCCCCGCCCGCGCGTTCAGCCCCGGACGTCCCGCCAGGCCTCCGGGATCGTGTCCGCCACGTCGTGGGCACCGGCGGGGGCGCCGTCCGCCGCGTAACGGCCCGCGAGGCCGTGCAGATAGGCCCCCACGCTGCCCGCGTCCCGTGCGGAGAGGCCGGCCGCGAGCAGTGAACCGGTCAATCCGGACAGCACGTCTCCGCTGCCTGCGGTCGCGAGCCACGGCGTGCCCGTGGAGTTCACCCGCACCGGCCCGCCACCGGGGTCCGCCACCAGCGTGGTGGAGCCCTTGAGCAGGACGGTCGCCCGGTACAGCGCCGCCAGTTCCCGCACCGCCGAGAGCCGGGCGCCCTCCACCTCCTCGCGTGACACGCCGAGCAGGGCGGCAGCCTCACCGGCGTGTGGGGTCATCAGCGTCGGCGCCCCGCGGCCGCGTACGGCCTCACGGTCGGCCAGCCGCAGCCCGTCCGCGTCGAGGAGCACCGGCACGTCCGCCTCCAGGACCTCCGCAACCGTCGCGGCGTCGTCCCCGGCACCGGGGCCGACCACCCACGCCTGCACCCGTCCGGCTTTCGCGGGCCCCCGGTCGGACACCAGGGTCTCCGGGAAGCGGCTGATCACCGCGTTCCCGGCGGGCCCCACATACCGCACGGCCCCCGCCCCTCCCCGCAGCGCCCCCGCCACGGCGAGCACGGCCGCCCCGGGGTAGCGCGCGGATCCGGCGGCGATGCCGACCACTCCGCGCCGGTACTTGTCGCTCATCGCCTGCGGCAGCGGAAGCCGCGCCGCCACGTCCGCGTGCTGCAGCGCCTCGAGTTCCGTCTCCTCCGGCAGGTCGAGCCCGATGTCGACCAGGCGTACCGAACCGGCGTACTCCCGCCCCGGATCGATCAGCAGGGCCGGCTTGTGGGTGCCGAAGGTCACGGTCAGGTCCGCGCGTACGGCCGCCCCCCGTACCTCCCCGCTGTCCGCCTCGACCCCGCTCGGCAGATCGACGGCGACGACGGCCGCGCGTGACTGTTCGGCGAGCGCGGCGAGCGCGGCGGCGTCCGGCCGCAGCCCGCCCTTGCCGCCGATGCCGACGATGCCGTCGACGACGAGGTCGGCCCGCCCGATCAGCTCCTCGGCGGCCTTCGAGGGCTCCGCGACCGAGCCGCCCGCCCTCCGCAGGGCGGCGAGCCCTCCGTGATGGGCGCGTTCGGGCGACAGCAGTACGGCCGTGACGCCCGCCCCGCGCCGGGCGAGGCGCGCCCCGGCATACAGGGCGTCACCACCGTTGTCCCCGCTGCCGACCAGCAGCACCACTCGGCTGCCGTACACCCGCCCGAGCAAGTCCGCACAGGCCGCGGCCAGTCCGGCGGCGGCGCGCTGCATCAGCGCACCCTCCGGTAGCCGTGCCATGAGGGAACGCTCGGCGGCCCTCACCGTCTCCACGCTGTACGCAGTACGCATACCGTCGAGTCTCCCCCACCGCCCTCACACCATGACGGAGGCTCTACCCCTCGGCCACGACCACCGCCGACGCCACACCGGCGTCATGACTGAGTGACACATGCCAGTTCTGTACGCCGAGTTCGGCTGCGCGGGCCGCCACCGTACCCGTCACACGCAGCCGGGGCTGCCCGCTGTCCTCGACGTATACCTCGGCGTCGGTCCAGTGCAGCCCGCCCGGCGCGCCGAGGGCCTTGGCCACCGCCTCCTTGGCCGCGAACCGCGCGGCCAGCGAGGCGATACCGCGCCGTTCGCCGCTGGGCAGCAGCAGCTCCTGCGGCAGGAAAACACGTTGGGCCAGCCCCGGCGTCCGCTCCAGCGACGCCCGGAAACGGTCGATCTCGGCCACGTCGATCCCGACTCCGATGATGCTCATCCGGGCACTCTACGATCCGACCGGCGACCGTGCGCCCGCTCCCCGGTGACCAGATCGGCCTGGTGCGTCGCGGTGACGGCCCGATCGAGGAAGCGGGTGCCCGTGTCTCCTCGGGGACGGGGATCCCGTGCTTCTCCAGGACGCGCAGGATCAGCGATGCGCGGTCTTCGGCCCTGCCTTCGGCTTTACCTTCGGCCTTGCCTTCGAGGTAGGCGGTTTCGCGGACGTTCCCCGGCCGGGGAAGTAGCTGACGAACGACATGATTTCCTTCAGTTTCTGTCCGGCTGGGGTGTTACCCAGGCTGGTTTCCAGGAAGTCGAAGAAGTAGTCGGCGGCCTTGGGCCGCTCCTGGAAGATGCGAGCGGTGCAAAAGCGATCAGGCCGCCGCGGCCAGTTCGCACCAGACGACCTTGCCCCGGCTGCCGCCCCTCGTCAGCGGCTGCCAGCCCCACAGATCGGCGCAGGCCCGCACCAGTGCCAGCCCCCGCCCCTCCTCCAGCTGGGCCACCTGCTCCGGTGGCAGGGGTGGCTCCGGAGGCCCGGGGTCGGCGTCCCACGCCCCGATCCGTAACACCCCCGCGGACCAGCGCACGCGCAGTGCTGCCGGACCCTTGGTATGCCGCACGGCGTTGGAGACCAGCTCCGTCGCGAGGAGTTCGGCGGTGTCCACCAGGCGGATCAGGCCGTGCGCGGTGAGGATCAGGCGGAGGGTGCGGCGACTGATGGTGACGGCGCGTGGGTCGTTCGGGATGTACAGGCAGTACTCCCAGGATTCGTTCGCGTTTTCGGGCATGCGTCAGCTCCGTTTGGTCGGTGGTGGGGTTGCGGGGCGGGCGGTGGCATTGCCGCAGCCGTCGTGGCGCGACGGAGCGGTGCGCTTCCGATTGGTCACTGACGGTAGGCCATAAATTTCAGTCCGTGCAAGCCGGTCGCGTAGCCTGACCCTCGAACGAGTCGTCCTGCCCAAGAGGTTGAAAGAAGGTCGCCGTGCCAGCTCGACGGCACCCCACAGCACGTCAGGTACGCCTGGGAACCGAACTTCGGAGGCTGCGTGAGGCCGCGGGCCTCAAGGCAACCGAGGCCGCGAGCCGACTTGGCGCGAGTTCCGTTCAGATGAGCCAGATCGAATCCGGCATCTCGGGAGTGAGCGAGCAGCGACTGCGTCAACTCGCGTCCCACTACGCCTGCACGGACGACGCATTCATCGATGCCCTGGTGGCGATGGCAACCGACCGGACGCGTGGCTGGTGGGAGGAGTATCGAAGGCTGCTTCCCGCACCGTTCCTCGACCTCGCCGAGTTGGAGCACCATGCCACGTCCCTACGTGAGGTGGCGCTGCCGTACATCCCCGGCCTGCTTCAGACGGAGGACTACGCACGCGCGGTCTACTCCTTCAGGGTCCCCGAACTTCCCCCTGCAGACGTCGAGTTGCGTGTCCAGCATCGGATGCAGCGCAAGGTGATCCTCGAAGAACCCGCGCCGGTCCCGTACGAAGCGGTGGTCCACGAGACAGCCCTGCGGATCAGGGTCAGCGGCCGCGCCGCTTCACGGGTCCAGCTCTCCCGGCTCCTGGAACTCTCCGAAGCAGAGCACATCGTCCTGCGCGTCATCCCGTTCGACCTGGACGGCTTCGCAGGAGCCACAAGCACCATGAAGTACGCGGGCGGCGCCGTGCCCAAGCTCGACACGGTGGTCCGAGACGCACCCCATGGCACCGCGTTCATCGACTCGGAGGCACAACTAGGCGCTTTTCGAACACTCTTCCATAGAGTGGAGGCTGTATCGCTCGAACCCGATCAGTCCCGTGACTTCATCCACAGGCTGGCGAAGGAGCTGTGACGCGCAATGACCACCCCCGGCAACTGGCGGAAGTCGTCCTACTCGGGCCCCGGCGACGGCAACGACTGTGTGGAGATCGCCGACTCGCCCACCCGTATATCCATACGCGACTCAAAGACCCCGGCCGAGGGAACCCTCTCCTTCCCGGCCGGAGCCTTCACCACCTTCATCGAAGGCCTGAAGAGCGAGGCCTACTCCACCGTCACCGACTTCGCCAGGTTCCGCGGCTGATCCACCTCGTTCCCCCGGGCGGTCGCCAGCTCACAGGCGAAGACCTGGAGCGGCACCGTCGCGACCAGCGGCTGGAGCAGGGTCGGCGTCGCCGGGATGCGGATCAGATGGTCGGCGTACGGGGCCACCGCCTCGTCACCCTCCTCCGCGATCACGATCGTGCGCGCGCCCCTCGCCCGGATCTCCTGGATGTTCGACACGATCTTGTCGTGCAGGACCGAGCGGCCACGCGGTGACGGCACCACGACCACGACCGGCAGGTCCTTTTCGATCAGAGCGATCGGCCCGTGCTTCAGTTCGCCCGCCGCGAAGCCCTCGGCATGCATGTACGCCAGTTCCTTGAGCTTGAGGGCGCCTTCGAGGGCCACCGGATAGCCCACATGCCGGCCCAGGAACAGCACGGTGTTCTTCGTGGCGAGCGAGCGCGCCAGCTCCCGTACCGGCTCCATGGTCTTCAGGACCCGTTCGACCTCCTGGGAGATCTTCGACAGGTCGCGGATCACGGCCCGGATCTCGTCGCCCCACTTGGTGCCGCGCACCTGGCCCAGGTAGAGGGCCACCAGGTAGCAGGCGACGAGCTGGGTCAGGAACGCCTTCGTGGACGCCACCGCGACTTCCGGGCCCGCGTGCGTGTACAGCACCGCGTCCGACTCGCGTGGAATCGTCGAGCCGTTGGTGTTGCAGATCGCGAGCACCTTGGAGCCCTGCTCGCGGGCGTGCCGGAGCGCCATCAGCGTGTCCATCGTCTCGCCGGACTGGGAGATGGCGATGACCAGTGTGCGTGGGTCGAGGATCGGGTCCCGGTAGCGGAACTCGCTGGCCAGCTCCACCTCGCACGGGATCCTCGTCCAGTGCTCGATGGCGTACTTGGCGATCAGCCCGGCGTGGAACGCGGTCCCGCAGGCCACGATCACGACCTTGTCGACCTCGCGCAGCTCGGCGGTGGAGATCCGCACCTCGTCGAGCGTCAGCGAGCCGGCCGCGTCGATCCGGCCGAGCAGGGTGTCGGCGACCGCCTTGGGCTGCTCGGCGATCTCCTTGAGCATGAAGTAGTCGTAGCCGCCCTTCTCGGCGGCCGAGGCGTCCCAGTCGACGTGGTACGAGCGGACGTCTGCGGGCCGGCCGTCGAAGCCGGTGACCGTCACTCCGTCCCGGCGCAGCTCCACCACCTGGTCCTGGCCCAGCTCGATCGCGGAGCGGGTGTGGGCGATGAAGGCGGCCACGTCCGAGGCGAGGAAGGCCTCACCCTCGCCGACGCCCACCACGAGCGGGGAGTTGCGCCGCGCCCCCACGACCACATCCGGATCGTCGGCGTGCACCGCGACGAGCGTGAACGCGCCCTCCAGCCGCCGGCACACCAGTCGCATCGCCTCCGCGAGGTCCGCGGTGGCGGAGAACTCCTCGGCGAGCAGATGCGCGACGACCTCCGTGTCCGTCTCGGAGTCGAGGGCGTGGCCCCGTTCCTCCAGCTCGGCCCGCAGCACCGCGAAGTTCTCGATGATGCCGTTGTGGACGACGGCGACACGTCCGGCGTTGTCGAGGTGCGGGTGCGCGTTGGCGTCGGTGGGTCCGCCGTGGGTGGCCCAGCGGGTGTGCCCGATGCCCGTGGTGCCGCTCGGCAACGGCCGTTCGACCAGCGCCTTCTCCAGATTCACCAGCTTCCCGGCCCTCTTGGCGGCCGCCAGGCTGCCGTCCGAGAGCACGGCGACGCCCGCCGAGTCGTAGCCCCGGTACTCCAGCCTCTTCAGTCCCGCCACGACCACATCGAGCGCCGACTGCGGCCCCACGTATCCCACGATTCCGCACATGTGCCGCAGCCTACGGTCCGGGCGGCGCCCCGACCTCCCGAATCCTGCCCGAAATCGGAATTTCCCACTGGCGTACGAACGCCAAGTCGGCCCGTGACCGCACCGACGGGAGCCAGGGCAGGGACTGCCGAGCCGTCGCCGTCACGCACGGGTGGGCCGGAACAAGCCGCCGGACGGCGAAGTGGCCGTGCTGGGGCTGCGACCGACTGCACTGGGAGCGCGACGACCACGAGACGCCCCCGCACCCGGTCGACGGCGAGTTTGCGTTCGGTCCGCTGCGCGCCGCCATACGCTCCCGGCGTGACGCACCCCACCCCGCCGCTCGTTCAAACTCCGTTAACAATGGACTGTGATCTCTCCGGTCTCCTCGATGCCCCGGAGCGCCCACCGGCCCAGGCCGGAGGCGACTCCCTACGTCGACCTCACCCGTGCCGAGTGGAGTGCGCTGCGTGACAAGACGCCGCTGCCCTTGACCGCCGAGGAGGTCGAGAAGCTGCGCGGTCTGGGTGACGTCATCGACCTCGACGAGGTGCGGGACATCTACCTGCCGCTGTCCCGGCTCCTCAACCTCTACGTCGGCGCCACGGACGGCCTGCGCGGCGCCCTGAACACCTTCCTCGGTGAGCAGGGCTCCCAGTCCGGGACGCCCTTCGTGATAGGTGTGGCGGGCTCGGTGGCGGTCGGCAAGTCGACCGTGGCCCGCCTTCTCCAGGCCCTGCTGTCCCGCTGGCCCGAGCATCCGCGGGTGGAGCTGGTCACCACCGACGGCTTCCTGCTGCCGACCAAGGAGCTCCAGGCCCGCGGGCTGATGTCCCGGAAGGGCTTCCCCGAGTCGTACGACCGCCGCGCGCTCACCCGTTTCGTCGCCGACATCAAGGCCGGCAAGGACGAGGTGACCGCGCCGGTCTACTCCCACCTGATCTACGACATCGTCCCCGGCCGCAAGCTCACCGTGCGCCGCCCGGACATCCTGATCGTCGAAGGCCTCAATGTGCTGCAGCCGGCCCTGCCCGGGAAGGACGGCCGCACCCGGGTCGGCCTCGCGGACTACTTCGACTTCAGCGTGTACGTGGACGCCCGCACCGAGGACATCGAACGCTGGTACCTCAACCGGTTCAAGAAGCTCCGTCAGACGGCGTTCCAGAACCCGTCCTCGTACTTCCGCAAGTACACCCAGGTCTCGGAGGACGAGGCCCTCGACTACGCCCGCACCATGTGGCGCACCATCAACAAGCCCAATCTGGTGGAGAACATCGCCCCCACCCGGGGCCGCGCCGCCCTGGTGCTGCGCAAGGGCCCGGACCACACGGTGCAGCGGCTGAGCCTGCGCAAGCTGTGAGCCCCGGTGCGCCGGCGCCCGGACGGCGCGCTCACCCCGCCGGGCCGGAGGCGGTTCCGGGCCGGCGGGGGGGCCGTATCATCCGGGCCGGACGGTACTAGCCGAGCGCCGACTTCACCGCGTCCGCCAGACGGCCGGCGACCGACCGGGCCTGGTCGATGTCGGCGGCCTCGACCATGACCCGCACGAGCGGCTCCGTGCCCGACGGACGCAGCAGCACCCGTCCGGTGGACCCCAGTTCCCGCTCGGCCTCGGTCACGGCGGCGGCCAGCTCGGCGGACGTGCCGACGCGGGACCTGTCGACGTCCGGGACGTTCACGAGGACCTGCGGCAGCCGCTCCATCACGGACGCGAGTTCCTTGAGCGTACGGCCGGTCTGCGCGACCCGGGCGCCCAGCATCAGGCCGGTCAGCGTGCCGTCGCCGGTGGTGGCGTGGTCGAGGATGATGACGTGGCCGGACTGCTCGCCGCCCAGGGCGTAGCCCTTGTTCTTCATCTCCTCCAGCACATACCGGTCGCCGACCGCGGTCTGCACGAGCTGGATGCCTTCGCGCTCCATGGCCAGCTTGAAGCCCAGATTCGACATGACCGTCGCGACAACGGTGTCGGAGCGCAGTGCGGAACGCTCCCGCATCGCCAGCGCGAGCACGGCCAGGATCTGGTCGCCGTCCACCTCCTCACCGGTGTGGTCCACGGCGAGACAGCGGTCGGCGTCCCCGTCGTGCGCGATGCCGAGGTCGGCGCCGTGCTCGACGACGGCGGCCTTCAGCTTCGCCAGGTGGGTGGAGCCGCAGCCGTCGTTGATGTTGAGTCCGTCGGGCTCCGCGCCGATCGTGACGATCTCGGCACCCGCCCGGCTGAACGCCTCGGGCGAGACCCGGGCGGCGGCGCCGTGCGCCTCGTCCAGGACGATCTTGAGCCCGTCGAGCCGGTTCGGCAGGACCCCGATGAGGTGGGCGACGTACTGGTCGAAGCCCTCGTCATACGCCCTCACCCGGCCGACTCCGGCACCGGTGGGACGGTCCCAGGGCGCGCCGGTCCTGTGCTCCTCGTAGACGGCCTCGATCTTGTCCTCCAGCTCGTCGGCGAGCTTGTGGCCGCCGCGGGCGAAGAACTTGATGCCGTTGTCGGGCATGGCGTTGTGGCTGGCCGAGAGCATCACCCCGAGGTCGGCCCCGAGCGCACCGGTCAGATACGCGACGGCCGGGGTGGGCAGCACGCCGACGCGCAGCACGTCCACGCCCGCGCTGGCGAGACCGGCGACCACGGCGGCCTCCAGAAACTCCCCGGACGCCCGCGGATCGCGTCCGACGACCGCCGTCGGCCGGTGGCCCTCGAACGTGCCCGCCTCGGCCAGTACGTGCGCCGCCGCCACGGACAGGCCGAGTGCCATCTCGGCCGTGAGATCCGCGTTGGCGACACCGCGCACGCCGTCGGTGCCGAAGAGTCGTCCCACTGTGCTGTCCTCCGAACTTGCTGCAAATATCCGGCTCATGCCGAGTGTCCAGACCGGCGCGGGATACGTACATCCCCCGGACCCGTCTTGAGGCTTATCCCACGCAGTCGTCCCGAGCCTGTCGGGATTGCTCCATAAGCTCCAAAAGCCGGTGATAAGCATCTTTCCGCGTAAACGAACCGCCCCGGCGGCACGGAGCGTGCTGCCGGGGCGATACGTACGCGCGGCAGGCGGTACGAGCCTGCGCGACCAGCGGGCGCGATTAGCGCTTGCTGTACTGCGGCGCCTTGCGGGCCTTCTTCAGACCGGCCTTCTTGCGCTCGACCGCACGGTCGTCACGACGCAGGAAGCCGGCCTTCTTCAGCGGGCCGCGGTTGTTGTCGACGTCCGCCTCGTTCAGGGCGCGGGCGACACCGAGACGGAGCGCACCGGCCTGACCCGACACGCCGCCACCCGCGATGCGGGCGATGACGTCGTAGCGGCCCTCGAGCTCGAGCACCTTGAAGGGCTCGTTCACTTCCTGCTGGTGCACCTTGTTCGGGAAGTAGTCCTCGAGGGTGCGACCGTTGATCTTCCACTTGCCGGAGCCCGGAACGATCCGGACACGGGCAATGGCGTTCTTGCGACGGCCCAGGCCGGCGGCCGGCTGGGGCTCACCGAAACGGGAGGCGAGGGACTCGGAGGTGTACTCACCCTCCAGCGGGACCTCGGTCTCCGTGGTGTAGCTGTCGATGTCAAGCTCTTCGAGCGGCTGCTCGGCAGTGGTCTCGGCCACGATTCTCCTCAGATTCTCTTCAGTCTTAGGGGGTGGCCGGACTTACTGCGCGACCTGGGTGATCTCGAACGGCACCGGCTGCTGGGCAGCGTGCGGGTGCTGGTCACCCTTGTAGACCTTCAGCTTCGAGAGCATCTGACGGCCCAGGGAGTTCTTGGGGAGCATGCCCTTGACGGCCTTCTCGACGGCCTTCTCGGGGTTGTTCGCCAGCAGGTCGTCGTAGCGGACGGAACGCAGACCACCCGGGTAGCCGGAGTGGCGGTACGCCATCTTCTGGGTCCGCTTGTTGCCGGACAGGTGCACCTTGTCCGCGTTGATGATGATGACGAAGTCGCCGGCGTCCACGTGGGGCGCGTAGATCGGCTTGTGCTTGCCGCGCAGAAGGGTGGCGGCAGTGGTGGCCAGACGGCCCAGGACGACGTCCTGAGCGTCGATGACGTGCCACTGACGCGTCACATCGCCGGGCTTGGGGCTGTACGTACGCACGGTTCGTAGCCTTCGCTTCTTCAGTGAGGTTCCTGACAAGGTCACCGAAGACGATCACGACAGCCCTGACCGCACCGCGGTGACGCAAGCCGCGTGCTGGTCGCTGGTCATCGGCCCGGTGGACCGGTGTAAGGGCCCCTCACGTGAGAATGAGCAAGCCAATACACATAACGAACAGCCAGGATAACCGGGGCGCCCACAGGGGTCAAAACGGGGCCGCCGGCGCCCGGCCGCGTCGGACGGGGGCCGGCAGCCCGGTCACACTTGAGCTGTGTTGTCGCCTTGGTGCCCACCGAAGGGGAACAAGGCGGTCCGCGGCGCGTCTAAGATGCGCCGCATGAGTTATGGGCAGGGGGAGCCCCAGTGGGATCCCTGGAAACCGAGTTCCCAGCAGTCGGAGTGGGGCAGCCGGAGCGGCAGTGGCACCCCTGACTGGGCCGCGCTCGCCGAAGCCTCCGAGGCGCGCAACAAGCGCCGTCGGGTGCTGCTGATCGTCGGCGGGGCCCTGGCCACGATCGGCATCGGCGCCGCCGTCACGGTGGCGGTCGTGTCCGCGAACGGCAACGCCAACGCCTCGAACAAGCCGGCTGGCGCCCTGCCCAGCACGGCAAACATCCCCAGTGAGAGCGCCGACCCGGCACCTTCCTTCGCGCCGACCTCGGCCCCTCCGCCGCTGAATCCGATGGACTTCATCTCCAGCGCCAAGAAGGACAAGGCCCCGATCAGCGCGAACACGCTGTTCCCCGGCACCCAGCTGACCGTGGGCGCGAACGTCTACAAGCGGGGACCCTCGGACACCGGCACGAACTGCGCGTCCGCCGTCCAGGGCACCCTGCCCGCGGTGCTCGCCAAGAACGGCTGCACCAAGGTGTTCCGCGCCACCTACACCAAGGACGGCGTCGCCGTGACGGTCGGCGTGGCACTGTTCGACACCGCGTCCCAGGCCACCAAGGCGAAGCAGCAGGCCGACAGCAAGAGCATTCTCAGGTCGCTGTTCGGCAAGGGGGTGCCCGCCTTCTGCCGGACGACGGTCTGCCGCTCCACCACCAATTCCTACGGCCGCTACGCCTATTTCACGCTCGCCGGCTTCACCAACGGCAAGGACGTGACGGCCAAGGACGCCAAGGTCTTCGCCGCCGGCGACGACCTGGCCGAGTTCACCTTCCGCCAGATACGGCGCCGCGGCGAGGCACAGGCGGCCGCGGCCACCAACCAGTAGCGCCGCCGAACCGCCGGCGCCACGCCCCCGGCCGGTGGCGCCGCGGACACTGCCGGGGGCTCAGCAGCAGCCGGCCCCCGGCAGCGTCCGCTTGTTCCGCGCCTCCTTGTTCCGCGCGGCGAGCAGTTCGTCGGCCGGGTAGCCGACCTCCTCCAGCGTGAGCCCGTGCGGCCGTACGACGTGCACCGCCGAGTCCCGTACCCGGGCGGCCAGCACCTTCGCGGGCCAGTCGGGCGGGCGGTGCCCGTCCCCCACGAACAGCAGCGCCCCGATCAGCGAGCGCACCATGTTGTGACAGAACGCGTCCGCCCGGACCGTGGCGGTGACGATCCCGTCCCCGTCGCGCACCAGGCTCAGCTCCTGGAGGGTGCGGATGGTGGTCGCGCCCTCGCGCCTCTTGCAGTAGGCGGCGAAGTCGTGCTCCCCGAAGAGCCCCCGGGCCGCCTCGTTCATGGCGTCCACGTCGAGCGGCCAGTCGTGCCAGAGGACATGGCCCCGCAGGAGCGGATCGACACCGCCGGGGTTGTCGGTGACCCGGTAGGCGTAGCGCCGCCAGACGGCGGAGAAGCGGGCGTTGAAGCCGCTGGGCGCCTCCCGGAGGGCCCACACCCGCACGTCCTTGGGCAGCCGCCCCGCCAGCCGCTTCAGCAGCTTCCCGCGGTGCTCGCCCCAGACCTCCAGGGGCAGATCGACATGGGCCACCTGGCCGCGGGCGTGCACCCCGGCGTCGGTCCGTCCGGCGACGGTCAGCTCGTATGTCTCCCGGGACCGTGTGACCGTCCGCAGCGCGTCCTCGATCTCCCCCTGCACGGTCCGCTTGCCGCCGGCCTGCTTGGCCCAGCCGTGGAAACCGCTGCCGTCGTAGGAAAGGTCGAGACGGACACGAACGTGACCGGTCTGTACTTCGTCACTCACTCCTGGATCCTCACTCACTCCCGGACCCTCACTCACTGCCGGATCCTCAGCTCACTCCCGGATCCTCACTCACCGCCGGATCCTCTCAGGTACGCGAAAGCGGGCCCGCCCCGCGAAGGGCGGACCCGCTCAGGGCGAGGGTGGACCTCAGGCGTCCTTCGACTCCTCGGCCGGAGCCTCGGCGGCCTCGTCCGCGGCTGGAACCGCGTCCTCGACCTTGGGCTCCTCGGCCTTGGCCTCGGCCTCCTTGACGGCACGCTTGGTCGCCGCCTCGGCCTCGCCGACCGCCTTCTGCTGCACCGTCAGCGCCTCGACCAGCTCGATCACGGCCATGGGAGCGTTGTCGCCACGGCGGTTACCGATCTTGGTGATGCGGGTGTAGCCACCCGGACGGTTCTCGTAGCGCGGGCCGATCTCGGTGAAGAGCGTGTGGACGACGCTCTTGTCCGTGATGACCTGGAGCACCTGACGGCGGTTGTGAAGGTCGCCCTTCTTCGCCTTGGTGACCAGACGCTCGGCGTACGGACGCAGCTTGCGCGCCTTCGCCTCGGTGGTGGTGATACGGCCGTGCTCGAAGAGCGCCTTCGCGAGGTTCGCGAGGATGATCTTCTCGTGCGCGGCGCTGCCGCCCATACGGGCGCCCTTGGTGGGCCTCGGCATCGTGTTTCTCCTAGGTGTCTGCCCCGGCCGTGTCAGGTACCGGAGTCAGTATCCGAGCGGGCGGTCGCCCGTCGGAGATCCGGGGCGTCCCCGAAGGGGCGCCCCGGAAGCGGAGCGGGGAACCGTGCGATCAAGCACAGCGCACCCGCACCCGAAATCGGACCGTCTGGTCCGAGCTCTCAGTACTGCTCGGTCTCGACGAAGCCCGCGTCCGCGTCGTCGTCCGCGCCGAAGGCGTCCGCGGCGGCGGTCGGGTCGAATCCGGGCGGGCTGTCCTTCAGGGCCAGGCCCATGCCGGCCAGCTTCGCCTTGACCTCGTCGATGGACTTCGCGCCGAAGTTGCGGATGTCCAGCAGGTCGGCCTCGGAGCGGGCGACGAGCTCACCCACGGAGTGGATGCCCTCACGCTTGAGGCAGTTGTAGGAGCGGACCGTGAGCTCCAGCTCCTCGATCGGCAGCGCCAGGTCGGCGGCCAGGGCGGCGTCCGTCGGGGACGGGCCCATGTCGATGCCCTCGGCGTCGATGTTCAGCTCGCGGGCGAGGCCGAACAGCTCGACCAGGGTCTTGCCGGCCGACGCCATGGCGTCACGCGGACGCATGGCCTGCTTGGTCTCGACGTCGACGATCAGCTTGTCGAAGTCGGTGCGCTGCTCGACACGGGTCGCCTCGACCTTGTAGGTGACCTTGAGAACCGGCGAGTAGATCGAGTCGACCGGGATACGGCCGATCTCCTGGCCCACCTGCTTGTTCTGCACGGCGGAGACGTAACCGCGACCGCGCTCGACGGTCAGCTCCATCTCCAGCTTGCCCTTGCCGTTCAGCGTGGCGAGGACGAGGTCGGGGTTGTGCACCTCGACACCGGCCGGGGGCGCGATGTCGGCGGCGGTGACGAGACCCGGGCCCTGCTTGCGCAGGTACATCACGACCGGCTCGTCGTGCTCCGAGGAGACGACCAGCTGCTTGATGTTGAGGATCAGGTCGGTGACGTCCTCCTTGACGCCCGGCACGGTGGTGAACTCGTGCAGAACGCCGTCGATGCGGATGGACGTGACCGCCGCACCCGGGATCGAGGAGAGGAGCGTACGACGCAGCGAGTTGCCGAGGGTGTAGCCGAAGCCCGGCTCCAGCGGCTCGATCACGAACCGGGAGCGGAACTCGTCGACGACCTCTTCGGTCAACGAGGGACGCTGAGCGATCAGCATGTGTGGATCAGATCCTTCAGTCGTGGGCGCCCGCTATATGACACCCGACGGAATCCACGCCCGGAAGGCGCGGGTACTGCAAGGGTACGGGCGGCACGGCCGGAAGGGGCCGTACCGCCCGGAAACCGCTACCTCGAAGCGTCAGACGCGGCGGCGCTTCGGGGGACGGCAGCCGTTGTGCGGGGTCGGGGTGACGTCCTGGATGGAGCCGACCTCGAGGCCCGTGGCCTGCAGGGAGCGGATCGCGGTCTCACGACCGGAGCCCGGACCCTTGACGAACACGTCGACCTTGCGCATGCCGTGCTCCTGGGCGCGGCGGGCGGCCGACTCGGCGGCCATCTGCGCGGCGAACGGCGTGGACTTCCGGGAGCCCTTGAAGCCGACGTGGCCGGCGGAGGCCCAGGAGATCACGTTGCCGGACGGGTCGGTGATCGAAACGATGGTGTTGTTGAACGTGCTCTTGATGTGCGCGTGGCCGTGAGCGACGTTCTTCTTTTCCTTGCGGCGCACCTTCTTGGCAGCGCCCTGACGTCCCTTGGGGGGCATCCTTTAACTCCTAGGGAGGTGGTCGGTCCTACAGCGAAGACCGTGGACAGGTGTCCGCTGCGGACTACTTCTTGCCCGGCTTCTTCTTGCCGGCGATGGCGCGACGCGGGCCCTTGCGGGTACGGGCGTTGGTGCTGGTGCGCTGACCGCGGACGGGCAGACCGCGGCGGTGCCGCAGACCCTGGTACGTGCCGATCTCCACCTTGCGGCGGATGTCGGCCTGGATCTCGCGACGGAGGTCACCCTCGGTCCTGATGTTGTTGTCGACGTACTCGCGGATCGCGACGAGCTGCTCTTCGGTCAGGTCGCGAACGCGGGTGTTCGGGTCGACGCCGGTGGCTGCCAGCGTCTGCTGCGAAAGGGTCCGGCCGATGCCGAACACGTAGGTGAGGGCGATCTCCACGCGCTTGTCGCGCGGGATGTCAACACCGGAAACGCGTGCCATTCAATGGCTCCAGTTGATCTTCGGAGGTCTTCCGCAGGACCGGCTCCCAGCCGCCGTACTAGGTACGAACTGGGTCCCCGGCCTCCGAACCGGGGGTGTCGAGCCATATGGCTCGGGCCCTGCGTATGAACTATTCAGCTTGCGTCGCGCGAATCTCTGCGAGTCGATGCAGAGGGTGCGGTCGTGCGTCAGCCCTGGCGCTGCTTGTGGCGCGGGTTCTCGCAGATGACCATGACCCGGCCGTGACGGCGGATCACCCTGCACTTGTCGCAGATCTTCTTGACGCTCGGCTTGACCTTCATGGGATGTGAGGTTCTCCGGGTCAGTGCCACCACCCCGCCGGAGCAGGGTGCGGGCAAGATCTACTTGTAGCGGTAGACGATCCGGCCACGCGTCAGGTCGTACGGAGACAGCTCCACCACGACCCGGTCGTCAGGGAGGATGCGGATGTAGTGCATACGCATCTTGCCGCTGATGTGTGCCAGGACCTGGTGGCCGTTCTGGAGCTCGACCTTGAACATGGCGTTCGGCAGAGACTCGACGACAGTGCCCTCGATCTCGATGGCACCTTGCTTCTTGGCCACGCTTCGCCCTTCGAATCGACTACCTTGATCGACTCCGTACGAGCGCATGCGGGCATGCGAGTGCACGAGAGCCGACGAGTCAGTCTACGTCAGCGCACCCGGAAACACGAATCGGGGGAGTCTGCCCCGAGGCGGAGATCATTATGCGAGAGGATCGGGGGCGGCGGTGACGCCGTACTCCGCCAGCTTGGCCTTGCCGCCGTCGGGGGCCGTGAGCACCAGGGGGCCCTGTTCCGTCAGGGCGACGGAGTGCTCCCAGTGCGACGACCACGTACCGTCCGTGGTGATGACGGTCCAGTCGTCCTCGAGGACCTCCGTCCTCGGGGTTCCCAGCGACACCATCGGCTCGATCGCCAGGCAGAAGCCGGGCACCAGCTTCGGGCCCTTGCCGCGCCGCCGGTCCACGTAGTTCAGCAGGTGCGGGTCCATGTGCATCTCGGTGCCGATGCCGTGCCCGCCGTAGTCCTCGATGATCCCGTACCGCCCGCCGCCCGGCTTGGGCTGCCGACGGATGTACGTCTCGACGGCCCGGGAGACGTCGACGAGCCGGTTGCCCTGCTTCATCGCCGCGATCCCGGCCCACATGGACTCCTCGGTCACCCGGGACAGCTCGACCAGCTCCGGGGCGTGGCCGGACCCCACGAACGCGGTGAAGGCGGCGTCCCCGTGCCAGCCGTCGACGATCGCGCCCGCGTCGACGGAGATGATGTCGCCGTCCTTGAGCACCACGTCCTCCGAGGGGATGCCATGGACGACCACCTCGTTCACCGAGGTGCAGATGGTCGCGGGGAAGCCGCCGTAGCCCAGGAAGTTCGACTTCGCCCCGTGCTCGGCGAGGACCTTGCGAGCCACCTCGTCCAGATCCTTCGTCGTGGCGCCCGGCACCGCCGCCTCCCGGGTGGCCGCGTGCACGGCGGCGACGACCAGCCCCGCCTCGCGCATCTTGGCGATCTGCTCGGGGGTCTTGATCTGCACCATGAGGACTGCGGCCTTTCTGACCGGGAGACTACGGATACCTTCAACGATACGGGGCTGTGTCATCCAGCCCCTCCGCCCCCGAGGAGCACCGCCCACAGATCGGCCGCGGTCCCCCGGCAGGGGAACCGCGGCCGTGGCGGCGACGAAGGCTACTTGTCGCCGGCCTTCTGCTTGAGCGCCTCCATGGCGCGCTGGGTGACCTCTTCCACCTTGCCGAGGGCCGAGATGGTGACCACCAGGTCCTGGGCCTTGTAGTAGTCGATGATCGGCTCGGTCTGGGTGTGGTAGACCTCCAGCCGCTTGCGGACGGTCTCCTCGGAGTCGTCGTCGCGCTGGTACAGCTCGCCGCCGCAGATGTCGCAGACGCCGTCCTGCTTCGCCGGCTTGTACGACACATGGAAGACGTGCGACGAGTCGTTGCGGCACACGCGGCGGCCCGCGATGCGCTTGACGACCTCCTCCTCGGGAACCTCGAGGTCGAGGACCGAGTCCAGCTTCATACCCTCGGCCTTGAGCATGTCGTCCAGCGCCTCGGCCTGCTGCACGTTACGAGGGAAGCCGTCCAGCAGGAAGCCGTTCCTCGCGTCGGGCTGCTCCATACGGTCCTTGGCCATCGCGATGGTGACCTCGTCCGGGACCAGTTCGCCCTTGTCCATGTAGGACTTCGCCAGCTTGCCGAGTTCCGTCTGCTGGCTGATGTTGGCGCGGAACAGGTCGCCCGTGGAGATGTGCGGGATCGACAGGTTCTTGGCGAGGAACGCGGCCTGCGTTCCCTTACCGGCACCGGGCGGCCCGACGAGGACGATTCGCATCAGCGGAGGAACCCTTCGTAATTGCGCTGCTGGAGCTGGCTCTCGATCTGCTTCACCGTCTCGAGACCGACACCCACGATGATCAGGATGCTGGTCCCACCGAACGGGAAGTTCTGGCTAGCCCCGAAGCCAACCAACGCCATTGTCGGTACGAGAGCGATCAGACCCAGGTACAGCGAACCCGGCCAGGTGATCCGGTTGAGCACGTACGACAGGTACTCAGCGGTGGGCCGACCGGCCCGGATGCCCGGGATGAAGCCACCATACTTCTTCATGTTGTCCGCGACTTCCTCGGGGTTGAACGAGATCGCCACGTAGAAGAACGCGAAGAAAACGATGAGCAAGAAGTACAAAGTGATGTAAAGCGGGTGGTCGCCCTTGGTCAGGTTGTCGTTGATCCAGCGCTTCCAGTCGGAAGTGCCCCCGGCGAACTGGGCCACCAGAGCCGGGATGTACAGCAACGACGACGCGAAGATGACGGGAATCACACCCGCCTGGTTCACCTTCAGCGGGATGTATGTGGACGTACCGCCGTAGGAGCGGCGGCCGATCATGCGCTTCGCGTACTGGACGGGGATGCGCCGCTGCGCCTGCTCGACGAAGACCACCAGGCCGACCATGACCAGGCCGACGAGGATGACCGTGCCGAACTCGATCCAGCCGCCGGCCAGGGTTCCCTGCTTCTTGATGGCCCACAGCGCGGTCGGGAACGTCGCGGCGATCGAGATGAACATCAGGATCGACATGCCGTTGCCGATGCCGCGGTCGGTGATCAGCTCACCGAGCCACATGACGACGGCCGTACCGGCGGTCATGCAGATGACCATCGTGATGGTGGTGAAGATCGACTGGTCCGGGACGATCTGGGTCGCCACCGGGCAGCCGTTGAACAGCGCGCCGCTGCGGGCGGTGGCCACCAGACCGGTGCCCTGGAGGATCGCCAGCGCCACCGTCAGGTAACGGGTGTACTGCGTGATCTTCGCCGTACCCGCCTGGCCCTCCTTCTTCAGGGCCTCCAGGCGCGGGATGACCACGGTCAGCAGCTGGAGAATGATGCTCGCCGTGATGTACGGCATGATGCCGAGCGCGAAGACCGTGATCTGCAGCAGCGCTCCGCCGCTGAACATGTTGACCAGACCGAACAGGCTCTGGTTGCCCTTGTTGGCCACGTCGATACAGGTCTGGACGCTCTTGTAGTCGACGCCGGGGATCGGGATGTGCGTACCGACCCGGTACACCACGATGATCGCGAGCGTGAAGAGCAGCTTCTTGCGCAGGTCGGGCGTCCTGAACGCCCGGGCGAACGCGGTGAGCACGGTGCCTCCTGCGACCCCCGCGCAACTGCGTCAAGGGTGACGGTCTTGAGATTCCGACTTGGACAACGACATGAGTAACGGTCGACTGCCGTCCAGAGTGCCCGCACTGCGGCACCCTGTGAAAGTTGGCAGTGCAGGCCACCTTACCGGCGAGACTGCCCCCCTTGGAACGACCAACCGGGGATACCCCTTATGTGGGATATCCCCGGTCGGGATCGTTCAGGTCATCGAGACGCCCGAAAAATTCAGACGAGCTCGGTGACGGTACCGCCGGCAGCGGTGATCTTCTCCTTGGCGGAGCCGGAGACGGCGTCGACCGTCACCTGCAGCGCCACGGAGACCTCGCCCTGGCCGAGGACCTTGACGAGCGCGTTCTTGCGAACGGCGCCCTTGGCCACCAGACCCTCGACGGTGACCTCGCCACCCTCGGGGTAGAGCGCGGCCAGCTTGTCGAGGTTCACGACCTGGTACTCGGTCTTGAAGGGGTTCTTGAAGCCCTTCAGCTTCGGGAGGCGCATGTGCAGCGGCATCTGGCCACCCTCGAAGCGCTCCGGAACCTGGTAGCGGGCCTTGGTGCCCTTGGTGCCACGACCGGCCGTCTTACCCTTCGACGCCTCACCACGACCGACACGGGTCTTGGCGGTCTTGGCGCCCGGGGCGGGACGGAGGTTGTGGATCTTGAGCGGGTTCTGCTCCGCCATGATCAGTCGACCTCCTCGACCGTCACGAGGTGGCGGACGGTGTGCACCATGCCGCGGAACTCGGGGCGGTCCTCCTTGACGACCACGGTGTTGATCCCCTTGAGACCAAGCGACCGCAGGGTGTCACGGTGGTTCTGCTTGCTGCCGATGTAGGACTTGACCTGCGTGATCTTGAGCTGCGCCATGATTACGCACCCGCCCCGGCACGCGCACGCAGCAGAGCCGCGGGAGCGACGTCCTCGAGCGGCAGACCACGGCGGGCCGCGATCTCCTCGGGACGCTGCAGACCCTTCAGGGCCGCCACGGTCGCGTGCACGATGTTGATCGCGTTGTCGGAGCCGAGCGACTTCGACAGGACGTCGTGGATACCGGCGCACTCGAGCACGGCACGCACCGGACCACCGGCGATAACACCGGTACCCGGGGACGCGGGCTTGAGCAGTACGACGCCGGCAGCCTTCTCACCCTGGATGGGGTGAGGGATGGTGCCCTGGATCCGGGGGACCTTGAAGAAGTGCTTCTTGGCCTCCTCAACGCCCTTGGCGATGGCGGCCGGCACCTCCTTGGCCTTGCCGTATCCGACACCCACGGTGCCGTCACCGTCGCCCACCACGACCAGCGCGGTGAAGCTGAAGCGACGACCACCCTTCACAACCTTGGCGACGCGGTTGATCGCGACGACGCGCTCAACGTACGCGGTCTTCTCGGCGGCAGCTGCGCCGCCGTCACGGCCCTTCCGGTCCCGCCGCTCGCCGCCACCGGCACCGCCACCGCGGCGCTGGGGTCCAGCCATTGGATTACCTCTCTCTTTCCGCTAGCTACAAGCGGCTCAGAACTTGAGCCCGGCTTCGCGGGCGGCGTCCGCCAGGGCGGCGATGCGCCCGGCGTACTGGTTGCCACCACGGTCGAACACGACAGCCTCGACACCGGCGGCCTTGGCACGCTCGGCGACCAGGGCGCCGACCTGCTTGGCCTGCGAGGACTTATCGCCCTCGCCCCCACGGACCGACGCGTCCAGAGTGGACGCGGAAGCCAGGGTGTGGCCCTTGAGGTCGTCGATCACCTGCGCCACGATGTGGCGGTTGGAGCGGGTCACGACCAGACGGGGACGCTCCGCCGTACCGGCGATCCGCTTGCGGATCCGGATGTGACGGCGCTTGATCGCGGCGCGCTTGTAGGCGTCGCCCTTGAGGATCTTCTGCCCGTATGCCATGGCTTACTTACCCGCCTTTCCGACCTTGCGGCGGATGACTTCGCCCTCGTACTTGACACCCTTGGCCTTGTACGGGTCGGGCTTGCGCAGCTTGCGGATGTTGGCCGCAACCTCGCCGACCTTCTGCTTGTCGATGCCCTCGACCTGGAAGCGGGTCGGGGTCTCCACCTTGAAGGTGATGCCCTCGGGCGCCTCGACGACGATCGGGTGGCTGTAGCCGAGCGCGAACTCGAGGTTCGAGCCCTTGGCCGTCACGCGGTAACCGACACCGCTGATCTCGAGCTTCTTCACGTAACCCTGGGTCACGCCGGTGATCATGTTCGCCACCAGCGTGCGGGACAGGCCGTGCAGGGCCTTGTTCTGACGCTCGTCGTTCGGGCGGGTGACGTTCAGAACGCCTTCCTCACCCTTGACGATCTCGATCGGTGCCACGACGGTGTGGGTCAGCTCGCCCTTGGGGCCCTTGACCGAGACCGTACGGCCGTCGATGGTGACGTCCACGCCGGCGGGAACCGTGATGGGGAGCTTGCCAATACGCGACATAGCTGTTTCCTCCGTTCCCTTCTGCTACCAGACGTAGGCGAGGACTTCCCCACCCACGCCCTTCTTGCCGGCCTGCTTGTCGGTGAGGAGCCCGTGCGACGTGGAGATGATCGCCACGCCGAGGCCGCCGAGCACCTTCGGCAGGTTGGTGGACTTCGCGTACACCCGGAGACCGGGCTTGGAGATCCGCTTGATGCCCGCGATGGAGCGCTCACGGTTCGGGCCGAACTTCAGCTCGAGGACGAGGTTCTTGCCGACCTCGGCGTCCTCGATCTTCCAGCCCGTGATGAAGCCCTCCTGCTGGAGGATCTCCGCGATGTGCGACTTGATCTTCGATGCCGGCATCGTCACGGAGTCGTGGTACGCCGAGTTCGCGTTACGCAGACGCGTAAGCATGTCTGCGATCGGATCAGTCATGGTCATGAATTGGCCTTCGGCCTCTCTCGCCGGGGTTTCCTGGTGCGCCATCCCTCTCCCCGATCCGAGACGGGACGGGTGCGGCGCGGTGGACCTACGGCGTAGTAAGTCGTACGGGCGACAGACGCCCAACCCCACAAGCCTAAGGCATGTGAGGTGGGCCGCCTGCCGACCCAGATGCTTACCGAGAGCCCGGTATCAACCCAACTGGGCTGTTACCAGGAGCTCTTGGTCACGCCCGGCAGCTCGCCACGGTGAGCCATCTCACGAAGGCACACGCGGCACAGGCCGAACTTGCGGTACACGGAATGCGGACGGCCGCAGCGCTGGCAGCGCGTGTAGCCACGCACACCGAACTTGGGCTTGCGAGCAGCCTTAGCGATCAGAGCCTTCTTCGCCATCTCGCTCACGCCTCCTTGAACGGGAAGCCGAGGTGACGAAGGAGCGCACGGCCCTCAGCGTCGTTGGTCGCCGTGGTGACCACGGTGATGTCCATACCCCGGACGCGGTCGATCTTGTCCTGGTCGATCTCGTGGAACATGACCTGCTCGGTGAGACCGAAGGTGTAGTTGCCACGGCCGTCGAACTGCTTGGGGGACAGGCCGCGGAAGTCGCGGATGCGCGGCAGCGCGAGCGACAGGGTGCGGTCCAGGAACTCCCACATGCGGTCGCCACGGAGCGTGACGTGGGCACCGATCGGCTGGCCCTCACGCAGCTTGAACTGCGCGATGGACTTGCGGGCCTTGGTGACGGCCGGCTTCTGACCGGTGATCGTGGTGAGGTCGCGGATGGCGCCCTCGATCAGCTTGGAGTCGCGGGCGGCGTCGCCCACACCCATGTTGACCACGATCTTGACGAGGCCCGGAATCTGCATGACGTTCTCGTACTTGAACTCGTCACGCAGCTTGGGGGCGATCTCGTCGCGGTACTTCTGCTTCAGACGCGGATTGGTGGTGGTAGTCATCAGATGTCCTCACCCGTCCGCTTGGCAACGCGGATCTTGTTGCCGTTCTCGTCGAAGCGGTAGCCGACACGCGTGACGACCTTCTGACCGTCCTTCTCCACGACCAGCTGAACGTTGGACACGTGGATCGGGGCCTCGGTGGTCACGATGCCGCCGGCCTGGGAACCGCCGGCGGTCGGGCCGGCCTTGGTGTGCTTCTTGACCCGGTTGACACCCTCGACCAGGACGCGGTCCTCGCGAGGGTAGGCCGCGATGACCTTGCCCTGCTTGCCCTTGTCCTTGCCGGTGATGACCTGGACCAGGTCGCCCTTCTTGATCTTCATGCTTACAGCACCTCCGGAGCCAGCGAGATGATCTTCATGAACTTCTTCTCGCGCAGCTCACGCCCGACCGGGCCGAAGATGCGGGTGCCGCGAGGGTCACCGTCGTTCTTCAGAATGACGGCGGCGTTCTCGTCGAAGCGGATGTACGAGCCGTCCGGACGGCGGCGCTCCTTGACGGTGCGAACGATGACCGCCTTGACGACGTCACCCTTCTTCACGTTGCCACCGGGGATCGCGTCCTTGACGGTGGCGACGATGACGTCACCGATGCCCGCGTAGCGGCGACCGGAGCCACCGAGCACACGGATGCAAAGGATCTCCTTGGCACCAGTGTTGTCGGCGACACGCAGTCGCGACTCCTGCTGGATCACGTCTATCTCCTGTTTGTCTGCCGGTTCCCCGGGGGCCGCCTCTCAGCGGCCCCCGGAGCCTGGCGGAACTGTCCTGCGGGTTTGCCCGCAGGAGAATTACTTGGCCTTCTCGAGGATCTCGACGACGCGCCAGCGCTTGGTCGCGGACAGCGGCCGGGTCTCCATCAGGAGGACACGGTCGCCGACACCCGCGGCGTTCTGCTCGTCGTGCGCCTTGAGCTTGTTCGTACGGCGGATGACCTTGCCGTACAGCGCGTGCTTGACGCGGTCCTCGACGGCGACGACGACGGTCTTGTCCATCTTGTCGCTGACGACGAGACCCTCGCGGGTCTTGCGGAAGCCGCGCGCCTCAGTGTTCTCAGTCACGTTGTTCTCGCTCATCAGGCGTTCTCCACCGTTTCGATGCCCAGCTCACGCTCGCGCATCAGGGTGTAGATCCGCGCGATGTCCTTGCGGACCGCCTTCAGACGGCCGTGGTTCTCGAGCTGGCCCGTCGCCGCCTGGAAGCGGAGGTTGAACAGCTCTTCCTTGGCCTCGCGGAGCTTGCCCAGAAGCTCCTCGTTGCCCAGCTCGCGCAGCTCGGACGCCTTGGTACCGGCCGACATCACGCTTCACCTGCCTCGCGCTTGACGATCCGGCACTTCATCGGCAGCTTGTGGGCCGCACGGGTCAGCGCCTCACGGGCGATCTTCTCGTTCGGGTAGGACAGCTCGAACATCACCCGACCGGGCTTGACGTTCGCGATCCACCACTCCGGCGAACCCTTACCGGAACCCATGCGGGTCTCGGCGGGCTTCTTGGTCAGCGGGCGGTCCGGGTAGATGTTGATCCAGACCTTGCCGCCACGCTTGATGTGACGGGTCATGGCGATACGAGCCGCCTCGATCTGGCGGTTCGTCACGTACGCCGGGGTCAGCGCCTGGATGCCGTACTCGCCGAACGCAACCTGCGTTCCACCCTTGGCCATTCCATCGCGCTTCGGGTGGTGCTGCTTGCGGTGCTTGACCCTACGGGGGATCAGCATGTCGGTCAGGCCTCCGTTCCGGTGCTCTCAGCCGGAGCGGACGCGGGAGCCTCGGCCTTGGGGGCCTCGGCGCCGGCAGCCTGCTGCGGCTTACGACCGCGCCGCTCGCCACCGCGGCCACCACGGGCCGGGCGGTCGGCGCCACCGCGGGCCGGGCGGTTACCCGCACGGGCGGCAGCGTTCTCGGCGCGGACCTCGGCGATGTTCTTGACGTCGCCCTTGTAGATCCAGACCTTCACACCGATGCGGCCGAAGGTCGTCTTGGCCTCGAAGAAGCCGTAGTCCACGTTCGCGCGGAGCGTGTGCAGGGGCACACGGCCCTCGCGGTAGAACTCCGAGCGGGACATCTCGGCGCCGCCGAGGCGGCCACCGCACTGGATCTTGATGCCCTTGGCGCCCGCCTTCATCGCCGACTGCATGCTCTTGCGCATGGCGCGGCGGAAGGAGACGCGGGAGGAGAGCTGCTCGGCAACGGCCTGGGCCACGAGCTGAGCGTCCGTCTCGGGGTTCTTGACCTCGAGGATGTTCAGCTGGACCTGCTTGCCCGTGAGCTTCTCGAGGTCACCGCGGATGCGGTCGGCCTCGGCGCCACGGCGGCCGATGACGATGCCCGGACGCGCGGTGTGGATGTCCACGCGGACGCGGTCACGGGTGCGCTCGATCTCGACCTTGGAGATGCCGGCGCGCTCCATGCCGGACGTCATCATCCGACGGATGGCGACGTCTTCCTTGACGTAGTCCTTGTACAGCTTGTCGGCGTACCAACGCGACTTGAAGTCGGTCGTGACACCGAGCCGGAACCCATGCGGGTTTACCTTCTGGCCCATTACCGGGTTCCTTCCTTGCTGCTGACGACCACGGTGATGTGGCTGGTCCGCTTGCGGATCCGGTAGGCACGGCCCTGGGCACGCGGACGGAACCGCTTCAGGGTCGGGCCCTCGTCGACGTAGGCCTCGGAAACGACGAGGCTGTCGACATCGGTGTGGTCGTAGTTGTGCGCGGCGTTGGCAATGGCGCTGTCCAGCACCTTGCCGACCGGAACCGAGGCTGCCTGCGGAGCGAATCGCAGAACAGCCTGGGCCTCCGTGGCGTCCATGCCACGGATGAGGTCCACCACACGGCGGGCCTTCATGGGCGTGACGCGGATGTACCGCGCCTGGGCCCTGGCTTCCATGGTTGTCCCTTCAGAGTTACTTACGTGTCTGAATGCGATCCGCGGTTAGCGGCGCTTCGACTTCCTGTCGTCCTTGACGTGACCCCGGAAGGTGCGCGTCGGCGAGAACTCGCCGAGCTTGTGGCCGACCATCGACTCGGTGACGAACACCGGGATGTGGGTCTTGCCGTTGTGCACCGCCAGCGTGTGGCCCAGCATTGCCGGGACGATCATCGAGCGGCGGGACCAGGTCTTGATGACGTTCTTGGTGCCGGCTTCGTTCTGGGCGTCCACCTTCTTCATGAGGTGGTCGTCGACGAAGGGCCCCTTCTTCAGGCTACGAGGCATCTCAACCCGTCCTTAGCGCTTCTTGTTCGTCTTGCGGCGGCGGACGATGTACTTGTTGCTCGCCTTCTTGGCGGAACGAGTACGGCCTTCCTTCTGACCCCACGGGGACACCGGGTGGCGACCACCGGAGGTACGGCCCTCACCACCACCGTGCGGGTGGTCCACGGGGTTCATGACCACACCACGCACGGTCGGGCGCACGCCCAGCCAGCGCTTGCGGCCGGCCTTGCCCCAGTTGATGTTGCTCTGCTCGGCGTTGCCGACCTCGCCGACGGTGGCGCGGCAGCGGACGTCGACCAGGCGGATCTCACCGGACGGCATGCGCAGGTGGGCGTAGGCGCCCTCCTTCGCGAGCAGCTGCACCGAGGCACCGGCCGAGCGGGCGAACTTGGCGCCGCCGCCCGGACGCAGCTCGATGGCGTGCAGCGTCGTACCGACCGGGATGTTGCGCAGGGCAAGGTTGTTGCCCGGCTTGATGTCGGCCCCGGGACCGTTCTCGACGCGGTCGCCCTGGCTCAGGCCACGCGGCGCGAGGATGTAGCGCTTCTCGCCGTCCGCGTAGTGCAGGAGCGCGATGCGCGCGGTGCGGTTGGGGTCGTACTCGATGTGCGCGACCTTCGCCGGCACGCCGTCCTTGTCGTGACGACGGAAGTCGATCACGCGGTAGGCGCGCTTGTGTCCGCCACCCTGGTGGCGAACGGTCACACGACCGGCGTTGTTACGGCCGCCCTTGCTGTGCAGGGGACGGACCAGCGACTTCTCCGGCGTGGACCGCGTGACCTCGACGAAGTCGGCGACGCTGGCGCCACGACGGCCCGGCGTAGTCGGCTTGTACTTGCGGATTCCCATTTCTCAGTCCTCGTCCGATATCGGACGATCCGGACCGCCCTCAGGCGGTCGGACCGCCGAAGATGTCGATACGGTCGCCCTCGGCGAGGGTCACGATCGCGCGCTTGGTGGCGGCACGCTGGCCGAAGCCCGTGCGGGTCCGCTTGCGCTTGCCCTGGCGGTTGATCGTGTTGACCCCGGTGACCTTGACCGAGAAGACCGCCTGGACGGCCTCCTTGATCTGGGTCTTGTTGGCGCTCGGGGCAACGATGAACGTGTACTTGTTCTCGTCGAGGAGCGCGTAGCTCTTCTCCGACACGACCGGCTTCAGCAGGACGTCACGGGGGTCCGTGTACGCCTTGCTCGCCGGGGTGACGACGGTGTTCTTGCCCTCGGCGGCGTGGCGACGCGCCTTGGCGACGCGCGCGGCCTTGGCGGCCTTGGCGGCCTTCGAGGCAATGGCGGGGTGACGGATAGCCATCAGGCCTCGCTCCCTTCGGTGTCGTTGGCCTTCGGGCCGGACACGAAGGACTCGAAAGCGGCCTGGGTGAAGACCACGTCGTCGGAGACGATCACGTCGTACGTGTTCAGCTGGCCCGGCTCCAGGATGTGGACCTGGGGCAGGTTGCGAGCGGACAGCAGGGCCTTCTCGTTCTCGCGCTCGACGACCAGGAGCACGTTCTTGCGCTCGCTGATCTTGCCGAGGAGAGCCTTGGCGGCCTTGGTGGAGATGTCCGACTCGACCACGTCGGTCACGACGTGGATGCGGTTGTTGCGGGCCCGGTCGGTGAGGGCGTGGCGCAGGGCCGCGGCCTTCATCTTCTTGGGGGTCCGCTGCGAGTAGTCGCGCGGCACGGGACCGTGCACGACGCCACCACCGGCGAACTGCGGCGCGCGGGTCGAGCCCTGGCGGGCGCGACCGGTGCCCTTCTGGCGGTACGGCTTCTTGCCGCCACCACGGACCTCGCCACGCGTCTTCGTCTTGTGCGTGCCCTGGCGGGCAGCGGCCAGCTGTGCGACGACGACCTGGTGGATCAGCGGGACGCTGACCTTCTCAACGCCGAAGATCTCCGCGGGGAGCTCGACGGAACCGGCCTTCTCGCCCGCCGGCGAAAGGATGTCAACAGTGCTCATCGGTTACCTCAGGCCCCCTTGGCCGCGGTGCGGACCAGGACGAGGCCGCCGTTCGGACCGGGAACCGCGCCCTTGATGAGCAGCAGACCCTTCTCCGCGTCAACGGCGTGGACGGTCAGGTTCTGGGTGGTGACTCGCTCGTTGCCCATGCGACCCGCCATGCGGAGGCCCTTGAACACACGGCCCGGGGTGGCGCAGCCACCGATCGAACCGGGAGAGCGGTGCTTGCGCTGGGTGCCGTGTCCGGCGCCGAGGCCCTTGAAGTTGTGACGCTTCATGACACCGGCGAAGCCCTTGCCCTTGCTCTTACCGGTGACGTCGACCTTCACACCGGCCTCGAACACCTCAGCGGTGATCTCCTGGCCGAGGGTGTACTCGGAGGCATCCGACGTGCGGATCTCGACGAGGTGACGACGCGGGGTGACGTCCGCCTTGGCGAAGTGGCCCTTGAGGGGCTTGTTCACCTTGCGCGGGTCGATCTCGCCGAAGGCGATCTGGACGGACTCGTAGCCGTCGACGTCGTTCGTACGAACCTGGGTCACGACATTCGGCCCGGCCTTGACGACGGTCACGGGAACAACGCGGTTGTTCTCGTCCCAGACCTGCGTCATACCGAGCTTCTCGCCCAGGATGCCCTTGATCTGCTTAGCCATTCTCAGATCACCGGCCTCAGAGCTTGATCTCGATGTCGACACCGGCCGGGAGGTCGAGTCGCATCAGAGAGTCAACGGTCTTGGGGGTCGGGTCGAGGATGTCGATCAGGCGCTTGTGCGTGCGCATCTCGAAGTGCTCGCGCGAGTCCTTGTACTTGTGCGGCGACTTGATGACGCAGTACACGTTCTTCTCAGTGGGCAGCGGCACCGGGCCCGCGACCGACGCACCAGTACGGGTCACCGTCTCGACGATCTTCTTCGCCGAGGAGTCGATGACCTCGTGGTCGTAGGCCTTGAGCCGGATGCGGATCTTCTGTCCCGCCATGGCTACTTCGTAGTCCTGTCTCTTCTCACGCTCTGGAACCCGGCGGTCCAGCCCCTCTTCGCCGACCCACGCGGTCGGGCGTGTCGCTTCCCCGCTGACATGGATGCCCCTTGTCCGAACATCCCTGCCGGAGATTGCGCACGGCCCTGCCGGAACCGTGGGACCGAGGGCGGATAGCCCACCGGGTGCCTGGCCGGTGCCGCGCCCACGCTTCCCGGAAGATTCCCGTACGTCCGCCCCAGCGCTGCCGTGAGGCAGTTAGGACGACGAGTACTGTGGGACTCGCTTCCGGTCCTCCCGGCGGGAGGCGCGCAGCATCAACACTCGACCGAGCAACCCCGCTAGTCTGCCATACGGAGCGGGGGCCTGGCCAATCGAGCCGGAGAGAATACCCCCGGAGTGACCAGGGTCAAACCCGGGCGCCCGTCCGGCCCTGCGCCGACGCGCGTCCGCCCGGCGGCTCCGCCTCCCCCCGGGGGCCGACGAGGCCGGTGGGGAGCGGGGAACGGGTGCCGTTCCGGTCGCCCGGGCCCCCGTCGTCCTGACCGGGAGCGGGGGTGCCGCCCTGACCCGGCGCGTGGGGGCAGCGCCAGATGCAGTACCCGCAAGGGGGCGCCCCCGCCACACCGGGCGCGGGGACACCCGCAGCACCCGCGTCGTCGCCGCGCTCCTCGGCAGGCGCGTACCCGAACGTGATGGTCCCGACGCCCTGGGCGAAGCGCCGGTACTGCCGGTCCGCCTGCTCTCGCAGTCTGCGCTGGCCGCGCCCCCGCAGATAGTCCGCGAACCGCTGGAAGTAGCTGTCCCTGCAGCGCTCGAACGTCGCGTCCAGTGCCACCAGGGCCGCTTCCAGGCCGGGCAGATCACGCCGGCGAACCTGAGCGATCTGCCGGGGCGACGGCGTCCGGGCCAGGGCGTCGATCCTCTCGCCCAGCTTTCCCAGCGTCCGCAGGAAGGTGTGAATGCCCTCCTCGTAGCTGCGAAGCTCGGCGCGCAGGGACTCGGCCACCTGCTCGTCAGGCCGCGCGTTCTCCGCCTTCTCCCGGAAGAGCCGGTCCCGCTCGCCGGCCGTCCGCTCGACCGGTGCCGACGCCCTCCGCAGGAGCTCCAGCGCCTCCTGGCAGTCCGTCACCGCGGCCCGGGCCACTGCTCTGACCTGACCGCAGTAGGCGCTCAGGGCCATCAGGGGTTCCCTGTAGTCCTTGTGGCTCCTGCGGTTTCCACGCTCGCGCGCGAGGGCCGCCGCCCCGAGAACTCCCACAGTGGTGATCAGAGTCCCGACGATCTCGCCCTGCACGGTTCCCCCTTCGCGCAGCCGAGCGGTGTCACGGCCTTCCCGCATGGTAGGTGGACGGCGGGCTCCTGGGACAGATGGCGGCGCGGGTGCCGGGAGCGCGCAGGGGGAGGACCCTCGGCGCCGTCGCGGCGGAGAACGCGAAGAGGCCCGCACGACCGGAGTCGTACGGGCCTCTTCAGGTCAACGGGTGACCCTCAAGCAAGAGGTACTTACTTGACGATCTTGGTGACCTGGCCGGCGCCCACCGTGCGGCCACCCTCGCGGATGGCGAACTTCAGGCCCTCTTCCATGGCGACGGGCTGGATGAGCTCCACCTTCATCTCGGTGTTGTCACCCGGCATGACCATCTCGGTGCCCTCGGGGAGGGTCACGACGCCGGTCACGTCCGTCGTACGGAAGTAGAACTGCGGACGGTAGTTGTTGAAGAACGGCGTGTGGCGGCCACCCTCGTCCTTGGAGAGGATGTAGGCCTGCGCCTCGAACTCGGTGTGCGGGGTGACCGAGCCCGGCTTGATGATGACCTGGCCGCGCTCGACGTCCTCGCGCTTGATGCCACGGAGCAGCAGACCGACGTTCTCACCGGCCTGGCCCTCGTCGAGCAGCTTGCGGAACATCTCGATGCCGGTGACCGTGGTGGAGGTCTTCTCCGGCTTGATGCCGATGATGTCGACGGTCTCGTTGACCTTGAGGACACCACGCTCGATACGGCCGGTGACGACCGTACCGCGACCGGTGATGGTGAAGACGTCCTCGATCGGCATCAGGAACGGCTTGTCGACGTCGCGCTCCGGCTGCGGGATCGACTCGTCGACGGCCGCCATCAGGTTGAGGACGGAGTCCACCCACTCCTTCTCGCCCTCGAGGGCCTTCAGAGCGGAGACCTTGACGACCGGAACGTCGTCGCCCGGGAACTCGTACTCGGTGAGGAGCTCACGGACCTCGAGCTCGACGAGCTCCAGGATCTCCTCGTCGTCCACCATGTCGGCCTTGTTCAGGGCGACGACGATGTACGGAACGCCGACCTGGCGGGCCAGGAGCACGTGCTCCTTGGTCTGCGGCATCGGGCCGTCGGTGGCGGCGACCACCAGGATCGCGCCGTCCATCTGGGCGGCACCGGTGATCATGTTCTTGATGTAGTCCGCGTGACCCGGGCAGTCAACGTGGGCGTAGTGACGCGACTCGGTCTGGTACTCGACGTGCGCGATGGAGATGGTGATACCGCGCTGACGCTCCTCGGGCGCCTTGTCGATGTTGTCGAACGGGGTGGCCTCGTTCAGGTCCGGGTACGCGTCGTGCAGCACCTTGGTAATGGCGGCCGTGAGGGTCGTCTTACCGTGGTCGATGTGACCGATGGTGCCGATGTTGACGTGCGGCTTAGTCCGCTCGAACTTCGCCTTCGCCACTGGGGTCCTCCTGTGGAGTGGTTCTGTACGCCTTACTCATCGGCGCCAGGTGATCTTTGCTGGGGTGCCGCTCGCCGGGGTCCTTCGCGAGGAAGAACCCCCGGCGGTCGGTGTCAAGCCTAAAGCGTGTAAACGGGGTGCGTTACTCGCCCTTGGCCTTCGCGATGATCTCCTCGGCGACGTTCCGCGGAACCTCGGCGTAGGAGTCGAACTGCATCGAGTAGCTCGCGCGACCCGACGTCTTGCTGCGGAGGTCGCCGACGTAGCCGAACATCTCCGACAGCGGAACCAGGCCCTTCACGACACGGGCGCCGGCACGCTCCTCCATGGCCTGGATCTGGCCACGGCGGGAGTTGATGTCACCGATGACCTCACCCATGTAGTCCTCGGGCGTGGTGACCTCGACGGCCATCATCGGCTCGAGCAGCACAGGGCTGGCCTTGCGGGCGGCCTCCTTGAAGGCCTGCGAACCAGCGATCTTGAACGCCAGCTCGGAGGAGTCGACCTCGTGGTAGCCACCGTCGAGCAGGATGACACGCACGCCGGTCATCTCGTAACCGGCGAGGATGCCGAACTGCATGGCCTCCTGGGCACCGGCGTCGACCGAAGGGATGTACTCCTTCGGGATACGGCCACCGGTGACCTGGTTCACGAACTCGTACGAGGTGTCGCCGGCCTCGAGAGGCTCGATGGCGATCTGCACCTTGGCGAACTGGCCGGTACCACCAGTCTGCTTCTTGTGCGTGTAGTCGACGCGCTCGACGGCCTTGCGGATCGTCTCACGGTACGCGACCTGGGGCTTGCCGACGTTGGCCTCGACCTTGAACTCACGGCGCATACGGTCGACCAGCACCTCGAGGTGCAGCTCGCCCATGCCACCGATGATGGTCTGGCCGGTCTCCTGGTCCGAGTGGACCTGGAACGACGGGTCCTCCTCGGCCAGGCGCTGGATCGCGACGCCCAGCTTCTCCTGGTCGCCCTTCGACTTGGGCTCGATGGCGACCTGGATGACCGGCGCCGGGAAGTCCATGGACTCCAGGATGACCGGCTTCTTGTCGTCGCTCAGCGTCTCACCGGTGGTGGTCTGCTTGAGGCCCATGACGGCGACGATGTCGCCGGCGCCCACCGACTCGATCTCCTCACGCTTGTTGGCGTGCATGCGATAGATCTTGCCGATGCGCTCCTTCTTGCCCTTGACGGAGTTCAGCACCGAAGAGCCGGACTCCAGGCGGCCCGAGTACACCCGGACGAAGGTGAGCTTGCCCAGGTGGGGGTCGCTCATGATCTTGAACGCCAGCGCCGAGAGGGGCTCCTCGTCGGACGGCTTGCGCTTGACGACCTCCTCCGGGTCGTTGACGGCGTGGCCCTCGATGGCCTCGACGTCGAGCGGGGAGGGGAGGTAGCGCACGACCGCGTCGAGCAGGGGCTGAACGCCCTTGTTCTTGAACGCGGTGCCGCAGAACACCGGGGTGACGGTGGTGCCGGTGCCCTTGCCGGACGCGATGGTGATACGACGGATCGCCGCGTACAGCTGCTCCTCGGAGGGCTCCTCGCCCTCCAGGTACAGCTCCATCAGCTCCTCGTCGTTCTCCGCGACGGCCTCGAGCAGCTTGCCGCGCCACTCGTCGGCGGCCTCGGTGTGCGTGGCCGGGATGTCGACGATGTCGTACATCTCGCCCTTGGTCGCCTCGGCGGACCAGACGAGGGCCTTCATCTTCACGAGGTCGATGACGCCCTTGAAGTCCGCCTCCGCACCGATCGGCAGCTGCATGACCAGCGGCTGCGCACCCAGGCGGTCGGAGATCATGTCGACGCAGCGGTGGAACTCGGCACCGGTGCGGTCGAGCTTGTTGACGAAGCAGATGCGCGGAACGCCGTAGCGGTCCGCCTGACGCCACACCGTCTCGGACTGCGGCTCAACGCCGGCGACGCCGTCGAACACCGTCACGGCACCGTCGAGCACGCGCAGGGAGCGCTCCACCTCGACCGTGAAGTCGACGTGGCCCGGGGTGTCGATGATGTTGATGGTGTGGTCGACGTTCTCCAGCGGCCAGTGACAGGTGGTGGCAGCAGAGGTGATCGTGATGCCACGCTCCTGCTCCTGCTCCATCCAGTCCATGGTGGCAGCGCCGTCGTGGACCTCACCGATCTTGTACGAAACGCCGGTGTAGAACAGGATCCGCTCGGTGGTGGTCGTCTTGCCCGCGTCGATGTGGGCCATGATGCCGATGTTGCGCACCTTGGCCAGGTCAAGCGAAGTGGTAGCCATAAGGCTTCAGTCTTCTCTCGGTCTCGATGTGGACTGCGACTACCAGCGGTAGTGCGCGAAGGCCTTGTTGGACTCGGCCATCTTGTGCGTGTCCTCGCGCTTCTTCACAGCGGCACCGAGGCCGTTGCTGGCGTCGAGGAGCTCGTTGAGCAGACGCTCGGTCATGGTCTTCTCGCGACGGGCGCGGGAGTAACCGACCAGCCAGCGCAGCGCCAGGGTGTTGGCACGGCCGGGCTTGACCTCGACCGGGACCTGGTAGGTGGCGCCACCGACACGGCGGGACTTGACCTCGAGGGTCGGCTTGATGTTCTCGAGAGCGCGCTTGAGCGTGATGACCGGGTCGTTGCCGGTCTTGTCGCGCAGGCCCTCCATGGCGCCGTAGACGATGCGCTCGGCGGTGGAGCGCTTGCCGTTCAGCAGCACCTTGTTGATCAGGGAGGTCACCAGAGGAGAACCGTAGACCGGGTCGATGATGACCGGGCGCTTCGGGGCGGGGCCCTTACGAGGCATTCTTACTTCTCCTTCTTGGCGCCGTAACGGCTGCGGGCCTGCTTGCGGTTCTTGACACCCTGGGTGTCGAGGGAGCCACGGATGATCTTGTAGCGAACACCCGGCAGGTCCTTCACACGGCCGCCACGCACGAGCACGATGGAGTGCTCCTGCAGGTTGTGTCCCTCACCCGGAATGTAAGCGGTGACCTCGATCCCGCTGGTCAGACGCACACGCGCGACCTTACGCAGGGCCGAGTTCGGCTTCTTCGGGGTGGTCGTGAACACACGCGTGCAGACGCCACGACGCTGAGGGGAACCCTCGAGTGCGGGCGTCTTGTTCTTCTCGACCTTGTCCTGCCGGCCCTTGCGGACCAGCTGCTGGATCGTAGGCACTACTTCTCCGGTTTCTGTGTGCCGATGGGTACAGCTAACCTGGAACTTCGCCGACCCACGCGGTCGGGTGTGTCGAATCCCGCAGACTCCCGCCGGAAGGCGTGAAGGGCGCAGATTACGGTGGCCGGTCACGACTCCGTGTGCGGTTTGAAGGCACGCACGAGAGCCAGGGCACACCCCAGGCACAAGGTCTGAGCGTACCTACCGCACGGACTTCGGTCAAAACAAATGGAGTCCCCCGCGACACGCCGGACTTTCCACCTCCCCGCCCGGGTTTCCTCCCCGTTCGCCCGTGGCCCGGCCACGGGCGACGCGGACAGTGGAGCGGCAGGTCGGAAGCCACCCGGGCCCCTTCGGACACCCATGGCCGAATCGCGCCCTTCCCCGCCACGCGGTCTTGCGCTTTGAGTACGTTGATCCGTCCGCTGGGGCGAGGAATCGGGGGATGGGCATGGCGACACCGGGGACACCGACGGCGGCGTACTCGCCGGACGACGGCGGTCTGGACGACCGCGTGCCCTTCCTGGCGCGTCTGGAGGCCGAGGACCGCTCGGCGCTGCTGGCACTCGGCCGCGAGCTGACCTTCGCTCCGCGCATGGTGCTGGTGCACCAGCACGAGCCCTCGTCCCACGTCCTCTTTCTCGTGCACGGCTGGACGAAGGTCACCGCATCGGCGGCCAACGGCTACGAGGCGCTGCTCGCGCTGCGCGGGCCCGGCGACATCGTGGGCGAGTCGGCCGCGCTGACCGGGCGGCCGCGGTCGGCGACGGTGACCGCGCTGGAACCGGTGCGGGCGACGGCCGTGGAGCACGAGCGGTTCAAGGACTTCCTGAACCGCTCCCCCGCCGTCTCGTTCGCCCTGCTGGGACTGACCGCGGACCGCACCCGCGCGGCCGACCGGCGCCGGCTGGAGTTCGCGTCCATGAGCGTGCGGGAGCGTTTCGCCGTCCTCCTGCTGGACCTCGCCCGTACCCACGGCCGCCGTACACCCGACGGCATCGAGCTGTCCGTACCGCTGAGCAAACAGGAGCTGGCCGGCTCGGTGGGCGCCTCGCGGGAGATGGTGCAGCGGCTGCTGCGCGAGCTGCGGGACCGGGAAGCGGTGGTCACGGGCCGCCGCACGCTGCTGATTCGCCGCCCCGACCTGCTCCGTCGCATCGCGGCTGCGGGCCCCACCCCGGACGGCTCCTGACCGCGGTGATCGCCGGAGGGTGACGGCACAAGCCTCCACCGGCGTCCCGTCCGGCGCTCTGTGCACACGGTCACATTCCAAGTGCGTCATCCGCCCTCACCACGGAGGAATCCGCGCGGCCAGTCTTCTGCCCTGCACCGCGTACCCCCTCGAGAGGCGACCATGACCGATCCCGTGAGCCGCACGATCCTGTTGCTGGACATCGAGAGGTTCAGCGACCGGGACGACGTGGAGCAGGCGTATCTGCGGCGCATGCTCTACGACATCACCGACCGCACGCTGGAAGCCGCCGGCATCGACGAGACCCGGCGGCTGCGGGCCGACCGCGGTGACTCGGTGATGGAACTCATCGACGCGAGCGCCCCGGTCACGGCCCTGCTGCGGGCCCTGCTCACGGACGTCCCGGCGCACCTGCGGACGGTCAACCGCATGGCGTCCCGCTCCGCGCAGATGCGGCTGCGCGGCGTCCTCGCCACCGGTTTCGTCGCGATCGACGAGCTCGACGGCTGGGTCGGCTCCGATCTGAACCACGCCTGCCGGCTGCTGGACGCCCGGCTGCTGCGTGACGCACTGCGCGAGCGGACCGACGACTTCGCGCTGTGCGTATCGGACGCCCTGTACGCCGGGGTCGTGCGCCACGACCACGTGGGCATCCCGGCCGCCGACTTCCACCCGGTGACGGTGGAGAGCAAGAACGGCCCTCTGAAGGCATGGCTGCACGGGCCGGTGCCCGGCGCCACGGCCACGGACGGCCGTAAGGACCACGGTGACACGGGGGCGGGGGAGGCGCCGGGCGGTTCGGGGGGCCGCCCGGCGCCGCGGGTGGCCCCGCGGGGCGAGGACCCCGAGGAACCCGAGGACCGCCCGGCGCCGGCCGGATCAGGGGGAGCCCCGGCGCCGGGCCCTGTCGTCAACATCCAGGGCTCCACGTTCAGCGGCGGCCTGGTCGGCGGCCACCAGTACGGCGGCATCAGCGGCGGCCACTTCTCCGGTGAAGTCGTCCTCGGCGAGAGCGGCGACCGCGAGCGGGGCGGGCGCGCATGAGCACACCCGAGACGGGGGCTCCCCCGCACCCGGCACCCGGCGCCGGGACCCCGGCCAAGGACCAGGCCCCGGGCGACCCCGCGCCCGCCGCCGACGACACCGCACGCGGCGACGAGGGCGAGTCCGAGGAGCGCGACCAGCCGCAGAACGCCTGGTCGGCGCGGCGGGACCTGGTCGACCACAGCCCGCGGTCCATGAACGTCGGCGCCCGGGCCCGCTTCAGCGGCGGGCTGCTCGGTGGCGACCAGCACGGCGGCATCAGCGGCGGCCACTTCTCCGGCGATGTCTTCCTCGGCAGCAAGACGGAGATCTACCAGCTCGCGGTCCCCGGCCCCACCGCGGCCGCCGCCTCCGGCGAGGTCCCGCGGGCCACCCTGGAGGAGCTGGCGGGCCGGTTCGTCGCCGACGAGGAGCTGATGTCCCGTCTGCTGGTCCGGCTGCGCCAGGACCGCGTCCTGGTGCTCTCCGGCGGCCGCTTCACCGGCCGGCGCACCGCCGGCCTGATGCTGCTGCACCGCCTCGGCGCACTCCCCGTGCGCACGCTGGTCCGCGACACCAGCCCGAGCGGCCTGGCCGACCGGGTCGGCGGCGAGCAGGCCCGCGGGCACCTCCTGTGCGACCTCGCCCCGCGCCGCGACGAGCCGCTGCGCTGGACCCATCTGCTGGCGGCCCGCGACCGCCTCGCCGGACGGGATGCGTACCTCGTCGTCACCCTCGATCCCGGCGCGGCCCTGGACGATGTGACCGCCGAGGAGTGGCGCCCGCCGGCCGCCGACGACGTCCTCGCCGCCCATCTGCGTGCCCGCGGCGACGAGGAGACGGCCGCGAAGCTGCTCGGCCTGCCGCAGGTGGCCGACTTCCTGGAGCGCAGCCACCAGCCGCGCGAGGCGGCCGCCTTCGCGCAGCTGCTCGGCCGCTATGCCGCCGGGGAGGTCGCCGAGGACGCCGTCGCCCAGTTCTCGCTGGTCTCGCTGGAGAGCCAGGTCCAGGAGTGGTTCGAGGAGGACGAGTCCTCTCTCCATCTGCGGGACAAGGCGTTCCTCGTCGCGCTGGCCGCCTTCGACGGCAGCCCGTACGCGCTGACCGCAGAACTCAGCGACCTGCTCTACCGCTTCCTCCAGGAGACCGAGAATCCGGCACGCGTGCCGGAGGTCCCCGTCTTCGGCACCCACGTCGGCAAGCGACTCCAACGGGCACGCGCCGAGAAGTACTTGGACGACGAGCACACCGAGTGGGGCCCGGTCACCCAGCAGAACGCCAGATTCCGCGACGAGCGGGCCTCCCTGGTGCTGCTGCGCGAGGTGTGGACCGGGCACCCGTCCGCCCGCCCGGCCCTCATCCGCTGGCTGCGCCGGCTCGCCGACGACGGCCGCCCCCTGGTCCGCACCCGCGCCGCCTCCACCGTCGCCGTCCTCGCCCGCACCGACCTGCCGTCGGCGATGGCACTGGTCATCGAGCCATGGGGCACCTCCAAGCGGTTCCGGCACCGGCTCGTCGCCGTCAACGCCCTCACGCTCGCCCATCTCATCGACACGCCCAACATCCCCCGCATCCTCGACACCTGGTGCGAGGGCGGCGACCCGCGGCTGCGCTGGGTGGCGGTGCGGGCGTACGGGCTGATCGGCCCGGAGCGCCCGGAACAGGCCCTGGCCGCACTGCGCGGCGCCGTACGGCGGCTGTACGCGGACGCGCCGGACGACATCGACGGCGAGCTGGCGCGCGAACTCGCGGAGGCGGTGGAACTCCTGCTGCTGTCGTCCGCGAGTGAGACGGTCCTCAGGGAGCTGCGCGGCCATCTGGACGACGACCGGGCCGTGCACGACCTCACGCTCGGCGGGTTCGTCGGCGCCTGCAAGCGCACCGAGAACGACGACGAGCGCTACGGCACTCCGCTGATCCTCGGCTGGTACGCCCGTTCGGCGGCCGGGGGCGGCGCGGCCGCGCAGGACATCCCGTGCCTGTGGCGGGCCGCACTGTCCGATCCGCGCACCACCCGGCACGCGCTCGACACGCTGCGCGAGTGGGTGCTGATCGCCGACCGGTCCACGACGGTCGAGTGGGCGCTGGCCTCGCTGCTGCCCACGCTCGTCACCACGCCCGCCGAGCACCAGCGGCTGAGCCATCTGCTGCGGACCATGCCCGGCGAGGACGGCGCTCCCCCGCCGCAGGTCGCTGCCCGTCTGCTCACCACACTGCCCACCCGCTGAGCCCGCCCGCACCCCATACGTCCGCCCGCACCTCCCCCATACGTCCGCCCGCACCTCCCCCATACGTCCGCCCGCACCTCCCCCATACGTCCGCCCGCACGTCCTTTCGCACGTCCACCGGTACGTCCCGAGGAGCCATACGCACCATGCCCACCTTCCACCGCCAGCCCGAGTGGCAGCAGTCGGCGGACCGGCACACACAGCTGGTCGACCCGGTGCTCACCGTCCGCCAGCTGTCGCGCTTCGAGCTCAACCTGAGACAGCTGGTCCGCATCGACCACGCACTCGTCTTCTCCACCCCGAAGGGCTCCTACGAGGCGTACCTGCCACCTCGGCGCCCGACGCGCGCCGAGGTCGCCGCGAACCGGTACACGGCCGTGTACGAGGTGGACATGGGCGTCCATCCGTGGACCGCCGAACTCGCGCTGCCCAGCGACAACGACGCCTTCGAGTTCACGGCCGAGGTCGACCTCTCCTGGCAGGTCGTGGACCCGGCCCGGTTCGTGGCGAGCGGACACCGGGACGTGCCGGGACTGATCCTCGGCGAACTCCAGCAGGCCGCCCGGCCGGTGACCCGCCGCTTCGCCATCACCGACAGCGCGGCGGCCGAACAAGAGCTGCTCCAGGCGGTCACCGTGCTGGGGCCGCTCGGGGCGCCCGCGGGGCTCCAGGTCACCTGGACCCTGCGCATCAAACGCGACAAGGCCAACATCGAGCACCAGCAGCGGTTGCAGGCCATCGACCACTCCGCCGCCCAGCAGATCCGCGCGACCCAGCGGGGCATGGACGTCGACGCCGAGGCGGACCGCCGCCACCGGCAGCAGGACGCCTTCCAGATCGAACGGGCGATGGCATACGGCACCCAGCAGCAGGAACTGATGCTCCAACAGCAGCGGTGGCAGCATGAGCAGGCCCTGCTGCACAGCGGACAGCAGCATCAGCTCGCTCTGCAACAGGGGCAGCAGGAGCTGGAACTCCAGCAGATCGAGGCCCAGAAGATCGACTTCTACCAGTGGCACCTCCAGCAGGGCGGCGTCCACGCCTGGGCGCTTCACCTCGCCCAGCACCCGGAGGACTCGCGGCTCGTGATGTCCAGCATGCGCGAGGACCAACTCCGCATGATCCAGTCGCAGATGGAGCTGGTACGGCAGCTTCTGAACGGTGACGCGGCGGAAGGCTACGAGCTGGAGGGGCCCAAGCAGCTTGCCCTCCGCACGGTCAACGACATCCTCACCCAACGGCTCCCCGGCGTCCCCCAGACCCCGCACCCGCTGCCCGAGGGAACAGGGCCGGCCTATCCGGGGACGGCCGAGCCGTCCGAAGCCGTGGATGCCGCTTGGCAGGGCGGCGCTCCGTCGGACGAGGTCCCCGGCGGGCCTTCCTACGCGCCGCCGATGCCTACTGCCACCCCGTTCCCCCCTCCGGTTCCGGGGGCGCCGTCGTACACACCTCCGGTCCCGGGCGCGCCGTCCTACACACCGCCGGTCCAGGGCGTCCCTCCGTTCCCGCCACCGGCCCCGGCCGCCGCGCCCTTCACACCGCCGCTCCCGGGTACCCCGCCCTTCCCGTCGCCGGTCCCGGGCGCGCCGCAGCCCTGGCCAGCGGCCACACCGTACGGAACCGACGGCGCACCTGGGGGTGCACAGCAGGGCGCGCACGGCCCGCAGGCCCCGGCCTGGCAGCCCCCGCCCGGCTACGGCACCACACCCACCATGCCCGACCGGCCGGCCCCGGCGAACCCGGCCGATGCCACGGTTCCGGGCGGTGCCGAAGGTCCCGGGAACACCGAGGACCCCGACGACACCCGCGGTACCCACCCGTCGGGGCGGCCCGGTGGAACCGGGAACGGGACCGGAACGGGCGGCACATGACCGTCCCAGGACCCGCGCCCGCCCCGCCCGCCGGCGGCCCCGGCGCCGACCCCACCGAGGACCCCGCCGCACTGCCCCGGCTCTGTGAGCGACTCCTCACCGAACTGCGGGCCGAGATCGCCCGGGCCGACGGCAAGGCGTCGGTCCTGGTCGCCGCCCTCGGTATGACCGCCGGTGTCTTCAGCGGACTGCTCGCCGGACGGAACCGGACCCCGACGGCGCTCTCCGGGCCGGGCACCGTGCTGTGGTGGGCCGGGGCCGTGTGCCTCGCCCTCTCGCTGCTCGCCCTGCTGCTCGCCGTACTCCCCCGCTACCGCTCTGGGACCTGGGTGCCCGGCCTGCCCCTGTCCTACTTCGGCGACATCCAGCAGGCCGTCCGCCAGGGCCACTTGGAGAGCGCGCTCACAGCCACCGAACGCCTCCCCACGGCCGGCCTGACCAGGGCGCTCACCGAGACGAGCCGGATCGCCGCGCGCAAGCACCAGTGGATCCGGGCGGGTCTCGTCGCCTTCGGCGCCGGCACGGTCCTGCTGCCCGCCTCCCTGCTGATCGGCTGACCCGCCGCATCGCAGCCGTCCCCGCACCCGCACGTGAAGGAACGAAACGACCATGTCGCAACCGCAACCGGTCCCGCCGGAGTATCCCGGCTCGCCGGCCCAGCCCGCCGCACAGCAGCCGATAGCGCGGCCGCACCACCCCGAACAGCCACCCGCGTACCCGCAGACGGGCCCTGCCCCGCAGTACCCGCAGACGGGCCCGGCCCCGCAGTACCCGCAGACGAGCCCGGCCCCGCAGTACCCGGAATCGGGCCCCGCCCCGCAGCACCCCCAGGCCCCAGAGCCCCCGCAGTACCCCCAGACGGCAGCCCCGCCCCCGTACCCGTCATCCACCCCGGCCCCGGCCCCACCGCCGTACCCGCAGACAACCCCTCCCCCGTACCCGCAGACAGCGCCACCGCCGCACTCTCCGCAGGCCGGCGCGACTCCCCCCTATCCGCAAGCCGCTGCGCCTCCTCCCGCATACCCGGAAGCGGCCTCCGCTCCTCCGTATCCCGAGGCCGGCTTCACGCCTCCGTACGCCCAGTCCACCCCCGCTCCGGAGCATCCCCGGCCGGCCCCGCCCCTCTCCCCCGACGACCCGGCGCACCCGCATCACATCAGTACCGATCACGGTCGGGTGCACCTGTCCAAGGACCAGCGCCGCACCGACGCCACCGCCGTCGGCAATCTCCTGCTCCACCTGCCGAACTTTCTGTGCAGCCTCTTCGTGGTCGCCCTGGTCTCCGCCTTCTTCGGCGACTTCGCGTTCCTGGTGATCCTCGTCTGGCTCGCCAGCGGCGCACTCGTGTTCCACCGCCCCACCGAAAGCGCCCTCGCGCGCCGTCTGCTCCGTCTGCGCTACCCCACACCACAGGAACGAGCCAAACTCGAACCGGTGTGGCGCATGGTCACGGCCCGCGCCGGTATCGAGGGCCGCGCCTACGAGCTGTGGGTGGAGGACAGCGACAGCCTGAACGCGGTCGCCGCGGCCGGCCACATCGTCGGCGTCACCCGCTTCGCCATGAACCAGCTGCCCAACGGCGAGCTGGCCGCCGTACTGGCGCACGAGCTGGGCCACCACGTCGGTGGCCACGCGTGGTCCTCGCTGCTCGGCTACTGGTACGCGCTGCCCGGCAGGGTGGCCTGGCGCCTCCTCAAGGCGTTCTCCGGCTTCGTGTTCAAGGTGTCCCGGGCGTTCGGCTGCTTCGGCGTCGCCTTCGTGGTGTTGTTCATGGGCGGCATCGCCCTGGCGACGATCAGCACCCTCTACGGACTGCCGCTGCTGCTCCTGGGCGTTCCCTACGCGCTGGCCGCCGTCGGCCGCCGCGCCGAGCTGCGCGCCGACGAACACGCGGCCGCCCTCGGCTTCGCCCCGATGCTGGCCGCCGTGCTGGACAAGCTGCACCAGCAGGAGCAGCGGACGGCGGCCGAGCTGGCCGCGCGGAACGGGGGCACCCCCGTGGAGGAGGGTGCCCTCGCCAAGCTGCTCTCCTCGCACCCGGACTACCACACCCGGCTGCACCACCTTCAGCCGTACCTCCAGCCGGGGCGCTGAACCCCGCCGCGGACCGGTCCCCGGACACGCCGAAGGGCGGTCACCCCGCAAGGTGACCGCCCTTCGGTTCAGGCTGCTCGCTTACTGGTTGTACGGACCGTAGTCGTAGTCCTCCAGCGGCACGGCCTGGCCGGAGCCCGCGCCGAACGGCGAGTAGTCGATGTCGTCGTAGCCGACGGCCGAGTACATCGCGGCCTTGGCCTCCTCGGTCGGCTCGACCCGGATGTTGCGGTAGCGGGACAGACCCGTACCGGCCGGGATGAGCTTACCGATGATGACGTTCTCCTTGAGGCCGATCAGGGAGTCGGACTTGGCGTTGATCGCCGCGTCCGTGAGGACCCTGGTCGTCTCCTGGAAGGACGCCGCCGACAGCCAGGACTCGGTCGCCAGCGAGGCCTTGGTGATACCCATGAGCTGCGGACGACCGGAGGCCGGGTGACCGCCCTCCTGGACCACACGACGGTTCTCCTGCTCGAACTTCGAGCGCTCGACCAGCTCGCCGGGCAGCAGCTCGGCATCGCCGGACTCGATGATCGTCACACGGCGGAGCATCTGCCGGATGATGATCTCGATGTGCTTGTCGTGGATCGACACACCCTGCGAGTTGTACACCTTCTGGACCTCGCCGACCAGGTGGACCTGGACGGCACGCTGGCCCAGGATGCGCAGCACGTCGTGCGGGTTGGTGGCACCCACGGTGAGCTTCTGGCCCACCTCGACGTGCTCGCCCTCGCTGACCAGGAGTCGGGCGCGCTTCGAGATCGGGTACGCCGTCTCGTCGCTGCCGTCGTCCGGCGTGATGACGATCTTCTTGGTCTTCTCGGTCTCCTCGATCCGCACGCGGCCCTGGGCCTCGGAGATCGGGGCGACACCCTTCGGGGTACGGGCCTCGAAGAGCTCGACGACACGCGGCAGACCCTGGGTGATGTCGTCACCGGCCACACCACCGGTGTGGAAGGTACGCATCGTCAGCTGGGTACCGGGCTCACCGATGGACTGGGCGGCGATGATGCCGACCGCCTCACCGATGTCGACCAGCTTGCCGGTGGCCAGCGAACGGCCGTAGCACATGGCGCAGGTGCCGACGGCGGACTCACAGGTCAGGACCGAGCGGGTCTTGACCTCCGAGACGCCACGGGCGACGAGCTCCTCGATGAGGACGTCACCCAGGTCGGTACCGGCCGGGGCCAGCACCTGACCGTCGACGACGATGTCCTCGGCGAGGCAGCGCGCGTACACGGACGTCTCGACGTTCTCCGCCTTGCGCAGCACGCCGTCCGCGCCGACCTCCGCGATGTGGAGCTTGAGGCCACGCTCGGTGCCGCAGTCCTCCTCGCGGATGATGACGTCCTGGGAGACGTCGACCAGACGACGGGTGAGGTAACCCGAGTCGGCGGTACGCAGAGCGGTGTCCGCCAGACCCTTACGGGCACCGTGCGTGGAGATGAAGTACTCCAGCACGGACAGACCCTCACGGAAGGACGCCTTGATCGGACGCGGGATCGTCTCGTTCTTCGCGTTCGACACCAGACCACGCATACCGGCAATCTGACGCATCTGCATCATGTTGCCTCGTGCACCCGAGTTCACCATCATGAAGATCGGGTTGGTCTTCGGGAAGTTGTCGTTCATCGCCTCGGCGACCTCGTTGGTCGCCTTGGTCCAGATCGCGATGAGCTCCTGCGTGCGCTCGTCCTTGGTGATCAGACCGCGCTCGTACTGCTTCTGGACCTTCTCGTCCTGCGCCTCGTAGCCCTTGACGATCTCCTTCTTCGCCTCGGGAACGACGACGTCGGAGATGGCGACGGTGACGCCGGAACGGGTGGCCCAGTAGAAGCCGGCCGCCTTCAGGTTGTCGAGCGTGGCCGCCACGATGACCTTGGGGTAGCGCTCGGCGAGGTCGTTGACGATCTCGGAGAGCTGCTTCTTGCCGACCTCGTAGTCGACGAACGGGTAGTCCTCGGGCAGCAGCTCGTTGAAGAGCGCACGGCCCAGCGTGGTCCTCAGACGGAAGCTGTCACCCTGCTGCCACTCCGGCTCGCCCTCCTCCTGGGCCGGCGGGGTCCAGCCGCGCGGCGGGATGGTGCCCACCGGGAAGCGGATGTCCACGCGCGACTGCAGCGAGAGCTCGCCGGCGTCGAACGCCATGATCGCCTCGGCCACGGACGCGAAGGAGCGGTCCTCGCCCTTCACGTTCCGCATCTCGCCGTCCGTGGTCAGGAAGAACAGACCGAGGACCATGTCCTGGGTCGGCATCGTGACCGGGCGGCCGTCGGCCGGCTTGAGGATGTTGTTCGAGGACAGCATCAGGATGCGGGCCTCGGCCTGCGCCTCCGCGGACAGCGGCAGGTGCACGGCCATCTGGTCACCGTCGAAGTCCGCGTTGAACGCGGTGCAGACGAGCGGGTGGATCTGGATGGCCTTGCCCTCGACCAGCTGCGGCTCGAAGGCCTGGATGCCGAGGCGGTGCAGCGTGGGCGCACGGTTCAGCAGAACCGGGTGCTCCGCGATGACCTCTTCCAGCACGTCGTACACGACCGTGCGGCCGCGCTCGACCATGCGCTTGGCGCTCTTGATGTTCTGCGCGTGGTTCAGGTCGACCAGGCGCTTCATCACGAACGGCTTGAACAGCTCCAGCGCCATCGCCTTCGGCAGACCGCACTGGTGCAGCTTCAGCTGCGGACCGACGACGATCACGGAACGCGCCGAGTAGTCGACACGCTTGCCGAGCAGGTTCTGACGGAAACGACCCTGCTTGCCCTTCAGCATGTCGCTGAGGGACTTCAGCGGGCGGTTGCCGGGGCCCGTCACCGGGCGGCCGCGACGGCCGTTGTCGAAGAGGGCGTCAACAGCCTCCTGAAGCATGCGCTTCTCGTTGTTGACGATGATCTCCGGGGCACCGAGGTCCAGGAGCCTCTTCAGACGGTTGTTGCGGTTGATCACACGGCGGTACAGGTCGTTCAGGTCGGAGGTCGCGAAGCGGCCACCGTCCAGCTGCACCATCGGACGCAGGTCCGGCGGGATGACCGGCACGCAGTCCAGGACCATGCCCTTGGGGCTGTTGGACGTCTGCAGGAACGCGGAGACGACCTTCAGGCGCTTGAGGGCACGGGTCTTCTTCTGGCCCTTGCCGGTGCGGATGATCTCGCGAAGCCGCTCGGCCTCCTCCTCGAGGTCGAAGGACTCCAGGCGCTTCTGCAGCGCCGCGGCACCCATCGAACCGTCGAAGTACGTGCCGAAGCGGTCACGCAGCTCGCGGTAGAGCAGCTCGTCGCCCTCGAGGTCCTGGACCTTGAGGTTCTTGAACCGGGTCCACACCTCGTCGAGGCGGTCGATCTCGCGCTGCGCACGGTCGCGCAGCTGCTTCATCTCCCGCTCGGCACCCTCGCGCACCTTGCGGCGCACATCGGCCTTGGCGCCCTCGGCCTCCAGCTCGGCGAGGTCCGTCTCGAGCTTCTTGGCGCGGGCCTCCAGGTCGGCGTCGCGACGGTTCTCGATCTGCTGCCGCTCGACGGAGACATGTGCCTCCAGGGAGGGCAGGTCACGCGTGCGGCGCTCCTCGTCGACGTACGTGATCATGTACGCCGCGAAGTAGATGACCTTCTCCAGGTCCTTCGGGGCGAGGTCGAGCAGGTAGCCCAGCCGCGACGGAACGCCCTTGAAGTACCAGATGTGCGTGACGGGAGCGGCCAGCTCGATGTGGCCCATCCGCTCACGGCGCACCTTGGCGCGCGTGACCTCGACGCCACAGCGCTCACAGATGATGCCCTTGAAGCGGACACGCTTGTACTTGCCGCAGTAGCACTCCCAGTCCCGGGTCGGACCGAAGATCTTCTCGCAGAAGAGTCCGTCCTTTTCGGGCTTGAGGGTGCGGTAGTTGATGGTCTCGGGCTTCTTGACCTCGCCGTGGCTCCACTGACGGATGTCGTCCGCGGTGGCCAGGCCGATCCGGAGCTCGTCGAAGAAGTTGACGTCGAGCACTATGCGTCAATCCCTCTCAGGGTCGTGAGTCTTTGGTCTGAAACGGGGGCCTGGGGGTCGGCGGGGCCCTGTGGGTGAGGGCCCCGCCGGACTCCCGTCAGACCTCTTCGACGCTGCTCGGCTCGCGCCGGGACAGGTCGATGCCGAGCTCCTCCGCAGCGCGGAAGACGTCCTCGTCGGTGTCACGCATCTCGATGGACATACCGTCGCTGGACAGCACCTCCACGTTCAGGCACAGGGACTGCATCTCCTTGATGAGCACCTTGAAGGACTCGGGGATGCCGGGCTCGGGGATGTTCTCGCCCTTGACGATGGCCTCGTAGACCTTCACGCGGCCGGTGACGTCGTCGGACTTGATGGTCAGCAGCTCCTGGAGGGCGTACGCGGCGCCGTAGGCCTCGAGGGCCCACACCTCCATCTCGCCGAAGCGCTGGCCACCGAACTGGGCCTTACCGCCCAGCGGCTGCTGGGTGATCATCGAGTACGGACCGGTCGAGCGGGCGTGCAGCTTGTCGTCGACCAGGTGGTGCAGCTTCAGGATGTACATGTAGCCGACCGAGATCGGGTCCGGGAACGGCTCACCGGAGCGGCCGTCGAACAGCCGCGCCTTGCCGGACGGGAGGACCAGGCGGTCACCGTCGCGGTTCGGGATGGTGTGCTGGAGCAGACCCGCCAGCTCGTCCTCGCGGGCACCGTCGAAGACCGGGGTCGCGACGTTGGTGCGCGGGTCGACCTGGTCGGCGCCGATCGCCTGCAGGCGCTGGGCCCACTCGTCGGCCAGACCGGACACGTCCCAGCCACGGCTGGCGAGCCAGCCGAGGTGGATCTCCAGGACCTGTCCCGGGTTCATTCGGGACGGCACACCCAGCGGGTTGAGGATGATGTCGACCGGAGTTCCGTCCTCGAGGAACGGCATGTCCTCGATGGGCAGGATCTTGGAGATGACACCCTTGTTGCCGTGGCGGCCGGCGAGCTTGTCACCGTCGGTGATCTTGCGCTTCTGCGCGACGTAGACGCGAACCAGCTGGTTCACGCCCGGCGGCAGCTCGTCGCCCTCCTCGCGGTCGAAGACGCGCACACCGATGACCTTGCCGGTCTCGCCGTGCGGCACCTTCAGCGAGGTGTCACGGACCTCACGGGCCTTCTCACCGAAGATCGCGCGCAGCAGGCGCTCCTCGGGGGTCAGCTCGGTCTCACCCTTCGGGGTCACCTTGCCGACGAGGATGTCGCCGGCGATGACCTCGGCACCGATGCGGATGATGCCGCGCTCGTCGAGGTCGGCGAGGACCTCCTCGGAGACGTTCGGGATGTCCCGGGTGATCTCCTCGGGGCCGAGCTTGGTGTCACGGGCGTCGACCTCGTGCTCCTCGATGTGGATCGAGGAGAGGACGTCGTCCTGCACGAGGCGCTGCGACAGGATGATCGCGTCCTCGTAGTTGTGACCCTCCCACGGCATGAACGCCACGAGCAGGTTCTTGCCGAGCGCCATCTCGCCGTTCTGGGTGGCGGGACCGTCGGCGAGGACCTGGCCCTCGATGACGCGGTCGCCCTCGTTGACGACGACCTTCTGGTTGACCGAGGTGCCCTGGTTGGAACGGGCGAACTTGGCCAGGCGGTACGTGATGTACGTGCCGTCGTCGTTGGCGGTGGTGATGTAGTCCGCGGAGACCTCCTGGACCACACCGGCCTTCTCGGCCTTGACGACGTCGCCGGCGTCCACGGCGGAGCGGTACTCCATGCCGGTGCCGACGAGCGGGGCCTCCGACTGGATCAGCGGAACGGCCTGACGCATCATGTTCGCGCCCATGAGGGCACGGTTGGCGTCGTCGTGCTCGAGGAACGGGATCATGGCGGTCGCGACCGACACCATCTGGCGCGGCGAGACGTCCATGTAGTCCACGTCCTCGGGGGCGACGTAGTCGACCTCACCGCCACGGCGGCGCACCAGGACGCGGGCCTCGGCGAACCGGAGGTCCTCGGTCAGCGGCGCGTTGGCCTGGGCGATGACGAAGCGGTCCTCTTCGTCGGCCGTGAGGTAGTGGACCTCTTCGCTGACGACACCGTTCTCGTCGACCCTGCGGTACGGGGTCTCGACGAAACCGAACGCGTTGACCCGGCCGTAGGTGGCGAGCGAGCCGATCAGACCGATGTTCGGGCCTTCGGGGGTCTCGATCGGGCACATGCGGCCGTAGTGCGAGGGGTGCACGTCACGGACCTCGAAGCCGGCCCGCTCACGGGAGAGACCACCCGGGCCGAGCGCGGACAGACGACGCTTGTGCGTCAGCCCGGACAGCGGGTTGTTCTGGTCCATGAACTGGGACAGCTGGCTGGTGCCGAAGAACTCCTTGATGGAGGCGACGACCGGCCGGATGTTGATCAGGGTCTGCGGCGTGATCGCCTCGACGTCCTGGGTGGTCATGCGCTCGCGCACGACGCGCTCCATACGGGCCAGACCCGTGCGGACCTGGTTCTGGATGAGCTCGCCGACGCTGCGCAGGCGGCGGTTGCCGAAGTGGTCGATGTCGTCGGTCTCGACGACGACCTTCTGGCCGGTGTCGCCGACCGTCTCGGTCTCACCCGCGTGCAGCTTCACCAGGTACTTGATCGTCGCGATGATGTCCTCGACGGTCAGGATGCCCGCGTCCAGCGGGGTGTCCGTACCCAGCTTCTTGTTGACCTTGTAGCGGCCGACCTTGGCCAGGTCGTAGCGCTTCGGGTTGAAGTACAGGTTCTCCAGCAGCGTCTGCGCGGCCTCACGCGTGGGGGGCTCGCCCGGACGCAGCTTGCGGTAGATGTCGAGCAGCGCGTCGTCCTGGCCCTGGGTGTGGTCCTTCTCCAGGGTGGCGCGCATCGACTCGTACTCGCCGAACTCCTCGAGGATCTGCTCGGTGGTCCAGCCGAGCGCCTTCAGGAGGACGGTCACGGACTGCTTGCGCTTGCGGTCGATACGGACACCGACCATGTCGCGCTTGTCGATCTCCATCTCCAGCCAGGCACCCCGGGACGGGATGATCTTGGCGGAGAAGATGTCCTTGTCGGACGTCTTGTCGATGGAGGAGTCGAAGTAGACACCGGGGGAACGGACCAGCTGCGACACCACGACACGCTCGGTGCCGTTGATGACGAAAGTGCCCTTGTTCGTCATGAGCGGGAAGTCGCCCATGAAGACGGTCTGGGACTTGATCTCGCCGGTCTCGTTGTTGGTGAACTCGGCCGTGACGAAGAGGGGCGCGGCGTAGGTGAAGTCGCGCTCCTTGCACTCGTCGATCGAGTTCTTCGGCGGCTCGAAGCGGTGGTCCCGGAAGGTCAGCGACATCGACCCGGAGAAGTCCTCGATCGGGGAGATCTCCTCGAAGATCTCCTCCAGACCGGACTTGGTGGGGACGTCCTGACCGTTCTCCAGAGCCTCCTCGACGCGAGCCTTCCACGCGTCGTTGCCGAGCAGCCAGTCGAAGCTCTCGGTTTGCAGCGCGAGAAGGTTCGGAACCTCGAGGGGCTCCTTGATCTTTGCAAAGGAGATGCGCAGCGGGGCGGTGCTGGCGCCGTTGTTCGTATTCGCGGTCGAGGCAGTGCGCGAGGCGGCCAAGAGGGGGTCCTTCCGAGGGCTCGGACTCACTACGCGCGTACCGGTCCCCACCGGGCACAGAGATGGAAAGCCTCAGGTCAGAGACTCTTTATCGTCGGTGCTCAAGCGAGGGGCATGCTCCTGGTGACGGGCAGGAAGCAGCTGAAAGGCAGCGCAAAGGGTCAGTGTAGCCACTTGGCACACTGATGTCCAGTGCGGGTTTGCAGGCTCACGACGGAGGCCCTCGTTGTCCCTCAACACCTGCGGCAAGCCACGCCCTCGATGCACATCGATACTGCCCTCTTCGCCGTCGATCCATGCCTCGGATCCGGATCGTTGTGACGACGCGTCCTGAGAATTGCGCGCTGCGTGCAGTTCGTCAAGGCCTCCCATGGCCGAACCCGGTGCTGCCATCGTCACTTGCAGCGGTCACCGGGACCCTCGGGAGGCACGACGAAGATCACCATACTCCCCGCGGCGACGGCCGCAAGGCAGCCGCCACCGGACCCCCCGAACGGCGAAGAGCGACCACCCGGATGGATGATCGCCCTTCGCCGCGTTCGCGTTACAGCCCTACGGGTGAGCCGTGGCCGGAATCCCGCGGGTGCCGGCTACGGCGTTCGGGTGAACCGCGACCCGCACACGCGAAAGGGCCGTACGGAGCGAAGCCCCGTACGGCCCGGTGAGCCCTGCGCGGGCCCGGTGGTGGGCCCTGTGGGGGCCCGTGGGTCCCTGCGGGACCCGAGGAGGTGTTACTTGACCTCGACGGAGGCGCCGGCGCCCTTGAGGGCCTCGGCGGCCTTGTCGGCCTGCTCCTTGTTGACCTTCTCCAGGACCGGCTTCGGGGTGCCGTCGACCAGGTCCTTGGCCTCCTTCAGGCCGAGGGAGGTCAGCTCACGCACGACCTTGATGACCTGGATCTTCTTCTCGCCGGCGCCGGTGAGGATGACGTCGAACTCGTCCTTCTCCTCCTCGGCCTCGGCGGCCGGGGCACCGGGGACACCGGCGGCGGCGACGGCGACCGGAGCGGCGGCGGTGACGTCGAACTTCTCCTCGAACGCCTTCACGAACTCGGAGAGCTCGATGAGGGTCATCTCCTCGAACTGCGCGAGCAGGTCTTCCTGGGTGAGCTTCGCCATGATGGGCGATCCTTCCAATAAGTCGGCTGGTGCCGGATGTACATGTATGGCGGGCGTACGTTCGGCCCGCTACGACCGTCGCCTCAGGCGGCGGTCACTGCGCGAGCCGAATTACTCGGCACCGCCCTGCTCGGCCTGCTTGGCGCGAAGAGCGTCCACGGTGCGGACGAGCTTCGACGGCAGCGCCTGGAAGAGCGCGGCAGCCTGGGACTGCTTGCCCTTCATGGCACCGGCCAGCTTGCTGAGCAGAACCTCGCGGGACTCGAGGTCCGCAAGCTTCTTGATCTCGTCGGCGGACAGCGCCTTGCCTTCAAGGACACCGCCCTTGATGACGAGGTTCGGGTTGTCCTTGGCGAAGTCACGAAGACCCTTCGCCGACTCCACCGGGTCACCGGTGACGAAGGCGACCGCCGTCGGACCGTTGAACAGGTCGTCGAGCGTCGTGATCCCGGCCTCGTTGGCCGCAATCTTGGTCAGCGTGTTCTTCACCACGGCGTACTGGGCGTTCTCACCGAGCGAACGACGCAGCGTCTTGAGCTGCGCCACAGTGAGACCCCGGTACTCGGTCAGCACGGCGGCGTTCGAGCTGCGGAACTGCTCCGCGAGCTCGGCTACCGCGGCAGCCTTGTCGGGCCTTGCCATAGAGCGTCGGCCTCCTTCCGGGTGATGAGGACCGCTCGGAAGGGGCTGGGCAAAAACAAACGCCCCGGCGCAGGCGCACGGGGCGGACTCGACCGGCCGCACGCGCGGATCACGCACGCACTCCGGGAGTTCTTCCACTGTCACCTGCGCGGGCCGTCCGCAGTGCGGCGGATCCTTCGGTCACCGTGCTCTCGTCCGAGCGCACGGCAACGACCAGCGGTCTTTGGCTTCTGTAGGAGAGTACGGGAACGGATCGCCGACAGGCAAATCCGTTCCCGGGTGCCACGGGGTCAGCCCTGCCGGGCGCCCTTCATCATCTCGGCGAGGTCGGCCGTGTCCTTGGCGGACGGCGCCGTCACCGTCACCGGCTTGTTGTAGTCGAGGAAGGTGATGGTCATGTCCAGCGGGCCCTGGGTGGCGTCACCGCGCATCCGGAACTGCTTGGTGTGGTTGCTGCCGTCGATCCACATGTCCATGGCCATCTTGTCGGCGCCCATCTTGGCGTACTGGTCGAGGCTCTTCTCGCGCTGCGCGAGGGTGGCCTTGTCCAGCTTCTGGGCCTTGAGGTAGGCGCGCATGTCCGCGAGGGTGATGTCGCCCTTGTAGTGCGTCGTCTTCACGCCGTCGACGGTCTCTTCGCCGACCTTCGTCACATGCTTGGAGCTGGTGAGGAAGGTGGAGTCCTGGGCCGGGTTCTGGCCCGCCTGACCGGCCCCGAGCTGCTGGGTGTTCAGCTGCTTGTCCGCACCGAGCGCGGCCAGGTCGAACTTGATCCAGTGCTTGCCGCCCATCTCCTTGGCGGCCTCGGCACCCCCGCCGATGTACATCGCCTTGTCGACGAGCCGGATCTCGACCGGACCCTGGGTCTTCTGCTCCGAGGCCGTCATCTTCATGCTCATGGCCAGCGGCTTCACGCTCATCCGGGCCTCGGCCTGCACTTGGCCGGCGCCCGGCACCTTACCGGTCATCCGGTAGTGCATGGACGTGATCTTCCCGGTGGTCTTCGCGGCCTCGGCGACGGCCGCGGCGGGCGTCATCTCCGGCGACTTCTCCTCGGTGCCCTTCGAACAGGCGACCGCTCCGCCACCCAGGACCAGGGCCGCGATCACCGCGCCCGCCGCTCCGCGCTCCACCCGGTTCCGTACTGCAAAGGTCATGATTCCCCCCAAGAGAACCCACGGTTGATCCATGTCAAGACCGCGAGCTTATCCCGAAGGGCTGACAGTGGCGCGTCAATTCCCGGCTGCGGGCGGCGAACGGGAGTGTGCTATGGGCCCCGGGTGCCCATCAGTTCCTTGAAGTCGGCGGTGTCCGTCGCCGCGGGCCGGACGGCCGAGACCTTCACGCCGTAGTCGCGGTAGTAGGCCGTGGCCGACATCCGCCCGCCGGCCAGCTCGCCCCTCTCCACCTTCTTGACCAGCAGGCCGCGATCGTCGACCCAGATGTCGACGGTCTCCTCGGTGACCCCGGCCTGCTCCAGCCGCTCCTTCAGAGCGGCGGCGTCCTCTCCGGTGAGGGCCGCCGCGTCCACCGTGCCCGAGTAGTGCGTGGTGCGCCGGCCGCGCACCGTCTCCTCGCCCACCCTGCGCACGCCCCCGGAAGCGCGCAGCAGCCGGACCGGCTGGAGTGGCGCGGTGTTGCGCAGCTGGTCCGTGAGAGAGGCGCCCGAGCCGCCGGGGAGGGCGGCCAGGTCTCCGTAGCCGTAGCGAATCCAGTGCCGGCCCTGAAGGCGGCGGGCGAACGTCTCGCCGACCCTGGCGTAGTAGGCGTCGGGCAGCAGCCGCGCCTCCATGGAGGTGCTGCTCAGCTCGCGCATGGTGGTGGCGAGCTGTCCGCCGGTGTAGGTGATGCGGAGCGTGCCGACCGGGTCGCCGGACCAGCCGAGCGCGCCGTCCGTCTTCAGCGAGAGCATCCCGCCCATCGCGGTGGAGGACTCGATCCGGGCGGAACCGGCCCTGACGGTGGCCTGTTCGACGGCTCGCAGGGCGGCGGCCGACCGAGGGTCGACACGGCCGGCGCGGCCGCCCGAGGGCGCCGCGGAGCCCTTGGAGGAGCCGCTGTCGTCGGAGAAGCTGCACCCCGCCAGGGCGGACAGCGCGGCGACCGCTGCGACCTGGAGGACCCCGCGCCTGACGATGCCGTCCCTCATCCGTTCCCCCTCGAGCGCTCAGTGATCTTCACGCTAACTCCGACGCGGGGTGAACGGCACGCACCTGACGGGAAACGGCATGTGCCCCTTGCCGGACCCGCCGGGCTCCCGGGGCGAGGACGACGGGCACACGAAAACGCCGGGCCCCGCACCTGCGAAGGTGCGGGGCCCGGCGTCGGCTGCGCGTGCCCGCGGCTTCCGTCGGGATCAGACGGCGGCCGGGTCCTCCTCGACGAGGAGGTTGCGGGTGCGGTTCGGGTCGACCGGGATACCGGGGCCCATCGTGGTGCTGACCGCGGCCTTCTTGATGTAGCGACCCTTGGCGGCGGACGGCTTCAGACGGAGGATCTCCTCCAGCGCGGCGCCGTAGTTCTCCACCAGCTTGGTGTCGTCGAAGGACGTCTTGCCGATGATGAAGTGCAGGTTCGAGTGCTTGTCGACGCGGAACTCGATCTTGCCACCCTTGATGTCGTTGACAGCCTTGGTGACGTCCGGCGTCACGGTGCCGGTCTTCGGGTTCGGCATCAGACCACGCGGGCCGAGGACACGGCCGAGGCGGCCGACCTTGCCCATGAGGTCCGGGGTGGCGACGACGGCGTCGAAGTCCAGACGGCCCTTCGACACCTCGTCGATCAGCTCGTCGGCGCCGACGATGTCGGCGCCCGCGGCACGAGCGGCCTCGGCACGGTCACCGGTCGCGAAGACCAGGACCCGGGCGGTCTTACCGGTGCCGTGCGGGAGGTTCACGGTGCCACGGACCATCTGGTCGGCCTTGCGCGGGTCGACACCCAGACGGAAGGCGACCTCGACGGTGCCGTCGAACTTGGTCGTGGAGGTCTCCTTGGCGAGACGGACGGCCTCGAGCGGGGCGTAGAGCTTCTCCCGGTCGACCTTGGCGTCCGCAGCGCGGAGAGCCTTGCTGCGCTTGCTCACAACTGCTCCTGTGTGTTCTGAAAGGAGTCGTGGTACGGGCCGAGCAGGCCCTGCCACGTGCGGCTTTCTACGGCCGCATGATCTACGAAGGTGGGGGTCAGCCCTCGACCGTGACGCCCATGGAACGCGCGGTACCGGCGATGATCTTCGCGGCGGCGTCCAGGTCGTTCGCGTTCAGGTCGGGCATCTTGGTCTGGGCGATCTCGCGGACCTGCGCCTCGGTGATCTTGGCGACCTTGGTCTTGTGCGGCTCGCCGGAGCCCTTCTCGATGCCCGCGGCCTTGAGGATCATCTTGGCGGCCGGCGGCGTCTTGGTGACGAAGGTGAAGGAACGGTCCTCGTAGACCGTGATCTCCACCGGGATGACCCAACCGCGCTGCGACTCGGTCGCGGCGTTGTAGGCCTTGCAGAACTCCATGATGTTGACGCCGTGCTGACCCAGCGCCGGACCGACCGGCGGAGCCGGGTTGGCCGCACCGGCCTGGATCTGGAGCTTGATAAGCCCCGTGACCTTCTTCTTCTTGGGAGGCATTGCTCTCTCCGGGTCCTTAGTGAGAGTTTTTCGCCATCCGATCCGGATCATCCGGATGGAGGCATACCGCACAACGATAACGGGTACCGCTGCGGGGCCAAAAACCGAGCAGGTCAGACCGGCTTTCGCAGCCTGTCTGACCTGGTCGGAAGTGCTCGTACCAGAAGGGGTTAGTTCTTCTGGATCTGGTCGAAGCTCAGCTCGACCGGCGTCTCGCGGCCGAAGATCTCCACGAGGCCCTTGACCTTCTTGGAGTCGGCGTTGATCTCGTTGATGGTCGCCTGGAGCGTGGCGAACGGACCGTCGGTGACGGTGACCGAGTCGCCGACCTCGAAGTCCAGCACCTGGACCTCGACCTTGCGCTGCGGAGCCGGCTTGCCCTCGGCCTCGGCGGCCTCGCGCGCGGCCTTCTCCTCTGCCTCCGGGGCGAGCATCTTGACGATCTCGTCCAGGGTCAGCGGATACGGGTCGTAGGCGTTGCCCACGAAGCCGGTGACGCCGGGCGTGTTGCGGACGACGCCCCAGGACTCGTTCGTCAGGTCCATGCGCACCAGGACATAGCCCGGGAGCTTGTTCTGGCGGATGGTCTTGCGGTCGCCGTTCTTGATCTGGACGACCTCTTCCTGGGGCACCTCGGCCTGGAAGATGTAGTCCTCGACGTTCAGCGAGACGGCACGCTGCTCGAGGTTGGTCTTCACGCGGTTCTCGTAGCCGGCGTACGTGTGGATCACGTACCACTCGCCGGGCAGCGAGCGCAGCTCCTCGCGGAGGGCCTGGACGGGGTCGACCGGCGCGGCCTCCTCCTCGTCGGCGGCCTCGTCCTGCTCGGCGACCTCGTCCTCGTCCACGACGCTCACGGCGGCCTCCTCGGCCGGCTCACCCGCCTCGGCTTCGGCAGCCTCGAACTCGTCCTGCTCGTCCGCGCCCTCGACGATGTCGAGCTCGTCATCCACGGACTCGTCCGGCTCGATGGCGTCGTTCAGGTTCGGGTCAGACACGGTGGCTGCTTCTTCCTGGATACATAGGGGTGGAACACGCGAAAGGGACGCCGGGTACCTCGGCGTCCTTCGCTCTCGGCTCAGCCGAAGACGTACTTGGCGGCGTGGCTGAGTCCATAGTCAATCAGAGTCACCAGGGCGATCATGATCGCGACGAAGAAGATCACCACGGTGGTGTACGACGTCAGCTGGTTTCTGCTCGGCCAGACGACCTTGCGGAGCTCCGCGACGATCTGGCGGTAGAAGAGGGCAAGGCGCTTCAGCGGGCCCTTCTTGGCCCGCTTGCCGCCCTTGCGCGACTTCTTCTTCGACTCCTGCAGCTCATCCTGGGCGTCAGGCATGTCGATGGAGCCCACGGCGTCCGTCACTCGTCCTCACCTGATTCCCGGGTCGTGGCCGTGCCGCGCCCGGTGGAGCCGCACGGCGAGTGCAATACGTATGTACTCTGCGCACACTTCCTGGTCGGGGAGTGTGTAGCAGGGCCGGAGGGACTTGAACCCCCAACCGCTGGTTTTGGAGACCAGTGCTCTACCAATTGAGCTACGACCCTTCGGTTGTACCCCAACGTACCGCATCCGACCGGGTGCTCGGTGTGCACCCGCACGATCGCCGCCGCTGGAGGCCAACGAGGTGAGAGTGTACGTGGTCCGCGGCCGGGCGTCGAACAGAAAGTGCCCGTACGGGCTTTGCCCGCCGAAGATCGGCCAGGCCACCACGCGGATCCGGACTGGTGTCCAGTCGGCGACCCGGGGGTGGTTCAGTCTGTGAAACCCGCGTGCCGCCGTCGTTTCCGGTCTGAAACGATGGGGTCCATGAGCGCTGCAACCCCTCCCACCGAGCGTCGGGTCTCCGCCCGGATCGGCGCGATCTCCGAGTCCGCCACCCTCGCCGTGGACGCCAAGGCCAAGGCCCTCAAGGCCGCCGGGCGCCCCGTGATCGGCTTCGGCGCGGGTGAGCCCGACTTCCCGACGCCGGACTACATCGTCGAGGCGGCCGTCGAGGCCTGCAAGAACCCGAAGTACCACCGCTACACGCCGGCCGGCGGCCTGCCCGAGCTGAAGAACGCGATCGCCGCGAAGACCCTGCGCGACTCCGGTTACGAGGTGGACGCCTCGCAGGTGCTGGTCACCAACGGCGGCAAGCAGGCCATCTACGAGGCCTTCGCGGCGATCCTGGACCCGGGCGACGAGGTGATCGTCCCGGCGCCGTACTGGACGACGTACCCGGAGTCGATCCGGCTGGCCGGCGGTGTCCCGGTGGAGGTCGTCGCCGACGAGACGACCGGCTACCGCGTCTCCGTCGAGCAGCTGGAGGCGGCCCGCACGGAGAAGACGAAGGTCGTTCTCTTCGTCTCCCCCTCCAACCCGACCGGCGCGGTGTACTCGGAGGCCGAGACCGAGGCCATCGGCCGCTGGGCCGTGGAGCACGGTCTGTGGGTGCTGACCGACGAGATCTACGAGCACCTCGTCTACGGCGACGCGGTCTCCGTGTCCCTGCCGGCGCTCCTGCCCGAGCTGCGCGACAAGTGCATCGTGGTCAACGGCGTCGCCAAGACGTACGCGATGACGGGCTGGCGTGTGGGCTGGATCATCGGCCCCAAGGACGTGGTGAAGGCGGCGACGAACCTTCAGTCGCACGCGACGTCCAATGTGTCGAACGTCGCACAGGTGGCGGCCCTGGCGGCCGTGTCCGGCGACCTGGAGGCGGTCGCGAAGATGCGCGAGGCCTTCGACCGGCGCCGCAGGACCATCGTGCGGATGCTGAACGAGATCGACGGCGTGGTCTGCCCGGAGCCGGAGGGCGCGTTCTACGCGTACCCGTCGGTGAAGGCGCTGATCGGCAAGGAGATCCGCGGCAAGCGCCCGCAGAACACGGTGGAGCTGGCCGCGCTGATCCTGGAGGAGGTCGAGGTCGCGGTCGTTCCCGGCGAGGCCTTCGGCACCCCCGGCTACCTGCGGCTGTCCTACGCCCTCGGTGACGAGGACCTGGTCGAGGGCGTGAGCCGGATCCAGAAGCTGCTGGCGGAGGCCCGGGACTGACGTCTCCGGGGCCGGGGACCGACGTCTCGGGGGGCTCACGCCTCGAGGGGCGCGGTGGGTGGACGCACCCGCCGCGCCCCCTTCGTTTGTGCGAGCAAGACCACGTCCGGGGAAACCGCTACCGGGACGCCCGGGAGGTGCGGCAGGATCCTGGGATGGAGCACGTACGTGATGTCGCTGAGCTGCCGAAGGCCCATCTCCACCTGCACTTCACCGGGTCGATGCGGCCCGCCACCCTCCTGGAACTGGCCGACAAGTACGGCGTACGGCTGCCCGAGGCCCTGAGCGAGGCGCTGGTCAGCGGGGAGCCGCCCAAGCTGCGGGCGACGGACGAGCGGGGCTGGTTCCGCTTCCAGCGGCTGTACGACGCTGCGCGCTCATGCCTGAGAGAGCCGGAGGACATCCAGCGGCTGGTGCGGGAGGCCGCGGAGGAGGACATCAGGGACGGGTCGGCGTGGCTGGAGATCCAGGTCGACCCGACGTCGTACGCGCCGCGCCTGGGCGGTCTCATCCCGGCGCTGGAGATCATCCTGGACGCGGTGGACACGGCGATGCGGGAGACCGGGCTCGGGATGCGCGTGCTGGTCGCCGCGAACCGGATGAAGCACCCTCTGGACGCCCGCACCCTGGCGCGCCTGGCGGTGCGCTACCGGGACCGCGGCGTCGTGGGCTTCGGCCTGTCGAACGACGAACGCCGGGGCATGGCCCGGGACTTCGACCGCGCCTTCGCCATCGCCCGTGACGGCGGGCTGCTGTCGGCCCCGCACGGCGGCGAGCTGACGGGGCCGTACTCGGTGCGCGACTGCCTGGACGACCTGCACGCCGACCGGGTGGGCCATGGGGTGCGCGCGGCGGAGGACCCGCGGCTGCTGAAGCGCCTGGCGGACCGCGGGGTGACGTGCGAGGTGTGCCCGGCGTCGAACGTCGCGCTGGGCGTCTACGAGAAGCCCGAGGACGTCCCCCTGCGGAAGCTCTTCGAGGCGGGCGTCCCGATGGCGCTGGGCGCCGACGACCCGCTGCTGTTCGGCTCGCGCCTGGCGGCCCAGTACGAGATCGCCCGCCGGGACCACGGCTTCACCGACGCGGAGCTGGCGGAACTGGCCCGGCAGTCGCTCCGCGGATCGGCGGCCCCCGCGGACGTGAAGGCGAAGCTGCTGGCAGGCGTGGACTCCTGGCTCGACGCACCGGCCCCGTGACGGGCGGCGGCTCCCGGCGCGGCCCGCAGAGGGCTCCCCCCGCACCGCCGCCGGGGAAGCCGCACGGCCGTTACGGGCTCCCGGCGACGGAGATCCCGCCCAGCAGCGTCCGCGCGAGGCGGCGCGCGAAGTCGTCCACGGGCGGCCGGGCACCGGTCTCCGTCGCGTCGTAGGCGAACGCGCGCTGTGCGCAGGCGCCGAGGAGGAGTGACGCTGCCGCGAAGGTGTCCGCGCCGGCGCGGACCCGCCCGGCGGTCTGCTCGGCCCGCAGATAGGCGGCGACGCCCTCGATGGGCACGTGCGGCCCCGCTCCCATCTGCCGCATCGTCTCGTCGTGCCGCCGCTTGAGCTGGGTCTCCGCGTACAGCGAGGCCGCGATCGGAAAGCTCTGCTCGTAGAAGAGGGCCGCCCGGCGGGCGATCTCGGTGAGGTTCTCCTCCAGGGTGCGCTGCCCGGGTTCGGCGGCGAGGCTGCGCAGCAGCGGGGCGAGCCGCGGCAGACGCTCGTGCAGGACCTCGATGAACAGCTCTTCCTTGCTCGGGAAGTACTTGTACAGCGCCGCCTCCGAGCAGCCCGCCGCCTTGGCGATCTCCTTGGTGGTGGCCCGCGCGAGCCCGACGGTGCGCATCAGGTCGTGGGCGGCGTCGAGGATACGGACCCGGGCCGGCTTCGGCTGCGTCTGCTGCATGGGCACCAAGGATTCCACGGCCGCCCCCCGGGGCTTGACGGGTGGGTGAGTACTTACCCACCCTAGAGGACGAGATAGGTGAGTAAATACTCACCCACCCACTCACATCGACGTACGGCGTACGGGAGTACCCATGAAGCTCACCGTTTTCGGTGCCACCGGAGGCATAGGCCAGGAGATCGTGCGGCAGGCGCTGGACGCGGGACACGAGGTCACCGCGGTGGTCCGGGATCCGGCGCGGCTCACCGTGACGGGAGCGCACCTGAAGGTGTTCCGCGCCGATCTGTCCGTCCCGCAGGCGGTCCGCCCCGCCGTCGCCGGCCGTGACGCGGTGCTGTCCGGCCTCGGCGCGCGCAGCCGCAAGGATGCCGGGGTCGCCACCCGGCTCACCCGCACGGTGCTGAGCGCCATGGAGGCCGAGGAAGTGCGCCGGCTGCTCGTGGTCAGCGCCGGTCCGGTCGGCCCCGAGCCCGAGGGGGACGGGATGCTGGACCGCACCGTGCGCGGTGTGGTCTCGGCGCTGCTCAAGGACGTCTACGCCGATCTGCGGGAGATGGAGGCCGAGCTGGCCCGCAGCGCCACGGACTGGACGGTCGTCCGTCCGCCCCGTCTGCAGAACAAGCCGCTCACCGGCTCCTACCGCCGGGTCGTCGGAGGCTTCCCGCGCGGTGGCCGCTTCATCGCCCGCGCCGACGTGGCCCACGCGATGCTGGCGATGACCGGCGACCCGGGGACGGTGAAGCAGGGGGTGGGAGTGGCCTACTAGGACCCGGCTGTCACCGGGGCGCGTCAGAGGCTGACGCCCACCGTCACCGGCTCGTTGACCAGCGTGATCCCGAAGGCCTCCCGGACGCCGGTCACGACCTCGCGGGCCAGAGCCAGCAGGTCTTCGGTGGTCGCGTCGCCGCGGTTGGTGAGGGCCAGGGTGTGCTTGGTGGAGATGCGGGCGGGCCCGTTGCCGTACCCCTTGGTGAAGCCCGCCTTGTCGATGAGCCAGGCCGCGGAGGTCTTGGTGTGGCCGTCGCCCGCCGCGTACGCGGGCGGCTCCGCGTCCTCGCCCAGCCGCTCCTTCACACGGGCGTGGAAGGCGGCGAACTCCTCGTTCGTGAGGATCGGGTTGGTGAAGAAGGAGCCCGCCGACCAGGTGTCGTGGTCCTCGGGGTCCAGCACCATGCCTTTCCCCGCACGCAGCTTGAGAACCGTCTCACGGGCGGTGGCCAGCGGCACCCGTTCACCGGGCTGGACACCGAGGGCGCGGGCCGTCTCGGCGTACTTGACCGGTCCCGACAGTCCCTGCGCGTCCTCCAGTGCGAAGCGGACGCGCAGGACGACATAGCGGTCGGGGTCGGCCTTGAAGCGGCTGTGGCGGTACGAGAACGCGCACTCGGCATTCGTCAGCGTGACCGTCTCGCGCGCCGTGCGGTCGTACGCGACCACCTCGGTGATCGTGGAGGAGACCTCCTGGCCGTAGGCCCCTACGTTCTGAATGGGGGTCGCGCCGGCGGAGCCGGGAATTCCGGAGAGGCACTCGACTCCGGCGAGTCCCGCCTCGACGGTACGGGCGACGGCATCGGTCCACATCTCGCCGGCGGCCAGCTCCAGCGCCGTGCCGTCGAGGGAGAAGCCCCTCGTGGCGATGCGCAGAGCGGTGCCGTCGAAGCCCTTGTCGCCGATCACCAGGTTGGATCCGCCGCCGATCAGCAGCAGCGGGGTGCCGGAGTCGTCGGCCTCGCGGACGGCGGCGATCACCTCGGCATCGGTGGTGGCGGTGATCAGGCGGGTCGCGGGGCCGCCCAGCCGGAAGGTGGTCAGCGGGGCGAGCGGGGCGTCGTGGAGTTCCTGCACGCGCCAAGACTACGAGACGCCACCGACAGCCCCGACACACCCGTACGCGGTCCGCGTACGGGTGGGCGAGGCGTCGGAACGCGGCTCAGCCTTCGGCCGTGAGGTGCGGTCGGCCGTTGCCGCGAGCCGTCAGGCCAGTCGTACGACCGCCCGGGACATGCCCAGCACCTTCTGGCCGGCGCTCGTCGCCGTGAGGTCGACGCGGACGGTCTGGTCGTCGAGCTTGGCCGCGACCTTGCCGCTGACCTCGATGAGAGCACCCTGGTCGTCGTTGGGGACGACGACGGGCCGGGTGAAGCGGACCCCGTACTCGACGACCGCGCCCGGGTCGCCGACCCAGTCGGTCACCACACGGGCGGCCTCGGCCATGGTGAACATGCCGTGCGCGATGACGTCCGGCAGACCCACCTCCCTGGCGAACTTCTCGTTCCAGTGGATCGGGTTGAAGTCCCCGGAGGCTCCCGCGTACTGCACGAGCGTGGCGCGGGTGACGGGGAAGGTCTGCGTCGGCAGCTCCGTGCCGACCTCGACGGTGTCGTACGCGATCTTCGCGGTCATACGCGTCATGCCTCCACTTCCGACGCCCGGGCCACGAGCTTGGTCCAGGCGGTCACCACGTGCTCGCCCGCCTCGTCGTGCACCTCGCCGCGGATGTCCAGCACGTCGTTGCCGGCCAGCGACTTGATCGACTCGATGGTCGAGGTCACGCTCAGCCGGTCACCGGCCCGCACCGGGCGGGTGTACGTGAACTTCTGGTCACCGTGCACGACCCGGCTGTAGTCGAGGCCGAGCTGAGGGTCCTGGACGACCTGGCCCGCGGCCTTGTACGTGATCGCGAAGACGAAGGTCGGCGGGGCGATCACATCGGAGTGGCCGAGTTCCTTGGCCGCCTCCGGATCGGTGTAGGCCGGGTTGGCGTCCCCGATCGCCTCCGCGAACTCGCGGATCTTCTCCCGGCCCACCTCGTAGGGCTCGGTGGGCGGGTAGGACCGCCCCACGAAGGACTGGTCGAGCGCCATGGGCTCGGCACCTCCTGGTTACTCTGCGGATCCGGCCTCACCGAGGCCGCCGGCGCCGTCACGGTGGGCTCTTCGCCCGGCCGGTGCGGCGCGGACCATTCTCTCGTCCGGCCGGCGGAAGGCGTGGCACCGGCTGCCGTAACGCCGCGAGGCCGTCCCCTCAAGTGAAGGAACGGCCTCGCGTACGAGCCTGATTTATCGCGTCTCGCGGTGCGCGGTGTGCGCATTGCAACGCGGGCAGTGCTTCTTCATCTCAAGACGATCCGGGTTGTTACGCCGGTTCTTCTTGGTGATGTAGTTCCGCTCCTTGCACTCCACGCAGGCAAGCGTGATCTTCGGGCGGACGTCGGTGGCAGCCACGTGAGTGCTCCTTGACGAACGGATGGACGAACATTTAAACGCAAGAAAGAGTAGCCGATCGAAGGACCGACCCCACAATCGGCTACTGTGAGTAGCGGTGACCGGACTTGAACCGGTGACACAGCGATTATGAGCCGCTTGCTCTACCGACTGAGCTACACCGCTGTGATGCGATCGGACCCCGCCTGACGGCGGGAACCTCTCACACCAGAGCCCCAATACGGAATCGAACCGTAGACCTTCTCCTTACCATGGAGACGCTCTGCCGACTGAGCTATTGGGGCGAGCGATGAAGACATTACACGGTTGCCCGCCGTTCGCCCAAATCCATTGCACGGCACCCGTCCGCGGCCCTGCGGGGCCCCGCACAGGCAAGCACCACACCGATACGACTATTGCGCTCCTCCCCGTCCCGGCCCGGTCGTCACCCTAGGCTCGACTCACTCTCCGTGATCTTGCCCGTGCCATTGCCCCTTGGCGCGCAGCCGCCCCGAGCGACAGGAGCGCGATGCCCGACAGCCGACCGCAGCCGCCCCACTCCTCGCCCTCGCCGCCGGGACCGGCCGAGCCGAACCCCCTTCTGCTCTGCGGAGCACGGCTCACGGACGGGCGGACGGTGGACGTACGGCTGGGCGGCGGGCGCATCGAGGCCGTCGGCACCGCGGGCAGCCTGGCGGTGGGGGCGTCCGGAACCCGCGTCGACCTGCGCGGCTATCTGCTCCTGCCGGCCCCCGCGGAGCCCCACGCGCACGGGGACACGGCCCTGTCCGCGGACGACGACGGGCCGGTCTCGCACCACCCCGACGAGGTCCAGCGCCGTGCCACCGAGGCCGCGCTGCTGCAGCTCGGACACGGGGCCACGGCCCTTCGCTCACACGTCCACATCGGTGACGTCCAGGGGCTGGAGGGGCTGGCGGCGGTCCTGCGGGCACGGCGTTCGCTGAGCGGGCTCGCCGAGCTGACCACGGTGGCGATGCCGCGGGTGCTGACCGGGGCCGCCGGGGCGGACGGGCTCGCGATGCTGCGCGACGCGGTCAAGATGGGCGCGGCGGTGGTGGGCGGCTGCCCGGACACGGACCCCGATCCGACGGGGTACGTGGAGGCCGTCCTCGAACTGGCCTCCGAGTACGGCTGCCCGGTCGACCTGCACACGGACGCCGACGACCCGGCACGGCTCGCCCGGATCGCGGCCATGGCGGGCGGATTGCGCCCAGGGGTGACGCTGGGTCCGTGCGGCGGTCTCGGGCGGCTTCCCGCGGGGACGGCCGCCCGCGCCGCGGACCGGCTCGCCGCCGCCGGGGTGACGGTGGTCTGCCTGCCGCAAGGCGGCTGCGGCGGCGTCGAGCGGCGCGACACCGCTCCGGTACGGCTGCTGCGGTCGGCCGGGGTACGGGTGGCAGCGGGCAGCGGAGGGCTCAGGGACGTGGCGAACCCGGTCGGGCGCGGGGACCCGCTGGAGGCGGCGTATCTGCTGGCGTCACGGTACGGACTGCGGCCCGAGGACGCGTACGACACGGTGAGCGCGTCGGCGCGGGCCGCGCTCGGGCTGCCCGAGGTGCGCGTCGAGGCGGGCTTTCCGGCGGAGCTGCTCGCCGTGCGCGGCGAACAGCTGGCGGGGGCGCTCTCGCTCGCGTACAGCCGGATCGTGGTGCACCGGGGGCGCGTGGTGGCCCGTACCAGCGCGGTGCGGGAGTACTGCGGTTCGGCGGCGGTGGCCCTGGACCTGCCGCGCCAGGGACGGGCCCAGCCTTCCTGATCTCCTGCAGGGAAGGAACGCGACGTCGGTGCCGGGCCGAACACCGGTTTCGAGCCGCGCACGGGATCGTGCGGCGAAGGGACCCCCGCGGGCGTACGGTCGGAAACATGCGCATTGTCATCGCTGGAGGTCATGGTCAGATCGCGCTGCGGCTGGAGCGGCTGCTCGCCGCGCGTGGTGACGAGGTAGCGGGAATCATCCGCCGCGCGGAACAAGCCGACGATCTGCGGGCGAGCGGCGCCGAACCGATCGTCTGCGACCTGGAGTCGGATTCGGAGCCGGTCGAGCAGATCGCCGCGCACCTGGAGGGAGCCGACGCGGCCGTCTTCGCGGCGGGTGCGGGGCCGGGCAGTGGCGTGGACCGCAAGTACACGGTGGACCGTGACGCGGCGATCAAGTTCGCGGACGCGGCGGAACGGGCCGGCGTACGCCGGTTCATCGTCGTCTCCTCGATGGGCGCGGACCCGGAGCACCCGGGCGACGAGGTCTTCGACGTGTACCTGCGGGCCAAGGGCGAGGCCGACGCGTACGTACGCGCCCACAAGTCCCTGGACTGGACGGTCCTGCGTCCCGGCGCGCTGACGAACGACGCCGGCAAGGGCCTCGTACGCCTGGAGGCCCACACCGGACGCGGCGCGATCCCGCGCGACGACGTGGCCGCGGTCATCGCGGAACTCGTCGACACGCCCGCGACAGCCGGTCTCACCCTGGAACTCATCGGCGGCTCGACCCCCGTGTCGGTGGCCGTGAAGTCCGTGGCGGGAAACTGACCCGCGCCGGAGTCACCCCTCCCCCGCCGCCGACGCCTCAGAAAAGCGGCAGCTGACCCGGGAACTCCGGTACGACATACCCGTCGAAGGTGGGCTGGGCGGCATCGGGCTGCGCGAGCCGACGGGAACCGGCGCACGAGACGAGCACCCCGTCGGCGCGCGCCCCCGGCGGATCGTGCCGCGCGAACCGCCCCGCCACGACGGCGATTTCCCGACGGCACTCGGGGCACTTCCTGCGCGGCGACGACATGCCGTCAGCGTACGAGAGCCCGCCGGGGCGGGTGCGCAGGTGAGCCGGTGGAAAACCGGACGGTTCAGCCGATGTAGGGGGCGCGCCGGCTCTCGTCCATCGCGTGCTCGATCCGCAGCCGCATGGTGGGGTGCACATCCAGATGCTCGAGGCCACCCGGGTCGACCCAGCGGACCTGCGTCGTCTCGGAGCTGGTCCGCAGCCGCCCGCCGACCGGGCGCGCCCGGAAGCAGAGGCTGAACTCCTGGCGGACCTCCCCGTCGTCGTACCGCATGACATGCCCCGGGTCGGTGTAGATCCCGCTGAGACCGACGACCTCCACCTCGATCCCGGTCTCCTCCCTCACCTCACGGACAACCGTGTCCCCGATGGTCTCCCCGATGTCGTGCCCTCCGCCCGGCAACGCCCAACGGCCGTTGTCGGACCGCTGAATCAGCAACACCCGCCCCGCTCCGTCCCGCACGAAGGCCACGACCGAGGGAACGACGGAGTTGGCGGGTGGAGCGTCCGGATCATGCAGATAGTCGATACGACCCATGGCTCGGGCTCCCCGGGACAGCGGCGACGGACGGACACCTCAATCGCCCCAGGGCCGCGCCGACCACGCGTACGGCACCGCGACCGAAGGACACCTTCCGACGATAACCGCGGTGTCCGGGCCGACGGCCGCCACCTGCCGTGAGCCGAACGTCCGAGGGCCCTGTCAACCCAGCAAAGCAGCGACCACCACCAGCACCGGCACCGAAAGCGCCGTGGACAGCAGAATCGCGTCCCTGGCGAGCACCTCGCCCACCCCGTACGTGCCGGCGTAGGTGTAGAGGTTCTGTGCGGCCGGCAGTGCCGAGGTCACCGTCACATCGAGCAGCGGCGCTCCGTGCAACCCGAAGACGTTCGCCGCCAGAGCCCAGGCGACGACCGGCTGGGCCGCCGCCTTCAGGGCCACGGCGAGGAACACGGGGTGGCGGTCCCGGCCGCGGCCGGGCAGGGCGCTGCCGCGCAGGGAGATGCCGAAGGCGAGCAGGACCGCCGGGACGGACATGTTGCCGATGAGGGTGATGGGGTCCATGACCGGGCCGGGGACGTGGATGCCGGTCGCCGAGACCAGGACGCCGCTCAGCGAGCCCAGCGCGATCGGATTGCGCAACGGCGTCAGCAGGCGCCGCCACCACGGCCCCTTCTCGCCCATGCCGGCGAGATCGAGGATCGTCAGGGCGATGGGGGTCACCATGACGACCTGGAAGAGCAGCACCGGGGCCACCAGGGAGGCATCGCCCAGGACGTACACGGCGATGGGGATGCCGAGGTTGCCGGAGTTGACGTAACTGGAGCACAGGGCGCCGATGGTGGTGCGGCCCACGCCCCAGTGGCGTACGACGCCGACCGCGACGAAGGCGCCCGCCGCCGCGGCCGTGCTCATCGCCGTCACCAGCAGCCGGCTGGAGAAGATCACGGACAGGTCGGCCTGGGCGAGCGTGGTGAACAGCAGGGCCGGGGACGCCACATGGAAGGCCAGCCTGGTCAGCACCTCCCGGCCGCGCTCGCCGAGATGGCCGCCGCGGCCGAGAAGGTAACCGACGGCGATGACGACCGTGATGACCGCGAACCCGCTCAACACCCCCCGCACGGCACCTCCTTGGCTGAGCGGAGGCCGCCGGGTATCCAGGGCGGTGCTGATCCCGGGGATCTATGGTGCATGCAGCCAACCCTCCGGGGAGGGCCGGACCGGGTCAATGTGATGTTCGCTGCTCGGGCCGGCAGGCTCCGCTCACCCCACCGATGAGTCGTGTCCGCCCCGCGGTCCACAGGGCGCGCATGCCGCGACACCGCGCGTACTCGTTCCGCGGAGCATCGCCCCGGGCCGCTACCAGGCGCCGATCGTCCGCAGCAGGAGGTGGAGGTCGTGGGCGGCCTCGGCGGTGGCGAGCGTGGCGGCGGTCAGAACGGCTGCGGTCGCCGCGGCGAGGGTCGGATGGCGCCCCGGCGGCGGGGCGAGAAGCGCGGCGACACGGCGGGGGACCGGGCCGGCGGAGGCGAGCGGGCCGCGGCGGCCGAGAATCCCCAGGGCCGCACCGGCTGCGCGGGCGAGAGCGGGCGTGCGGTGGGCGGCGAGGGCGGCCTTACCGACCGTGCGGGCGACCCGTTTGCGGTCACCGGTGGAGGTGGCCGCGTTTTCGTCGGCCCAGCGTTCGATGGTGTAGGTGACGGCCGTCGCCAGGGGGCGCAGCAGCGGGTTGGCGGCGGCGCCGAGCTGGGCGAGGGCGACGAAGGCGTAGTGGTGGGCGGTCAGGTGGGCGCGTTCGTGGGCGAGCAGGATGTTGTGCTCGGTCTCGTCCAGGGTGTGCAGCATGCCCGTGGAGACCACGATGCGGCCAGGCAGGCCGGGTAGCGCGTAGGCGTCGGCGGAGTCGTCGTCGACGACGACCAGGCCGTCGCGCGCGGGCATGCAGGCCGCGTCCATCGCCGCAGCGGCCAGCGTGCGGACGCGGCGCCAGAGCATCCGGGCGGCGGCGAGCACCGCGCCGCCGAGCAGCAGTCCCGCGATGAGGGCGATGGAGAGCTGGGTCGGGTCGTCGCGCCGGGCGCTGTTGGACGACCAGTCGCCGAGGTCGGCGAGTTGGGGGACGCGGATCAGGCCGGTGGCGGTCAGCAGGCCCAGGGAGATCGTGCTCGCCGCGCCCAGGACCAGGGACGAGGTGGTCAGCAGCCAGGTGGCCAGGCGGGGTTCGCAGCGCTCGGACAACGGCCGTGCGCCGAAGGGCGCGAGGAGCGAGAGGAGCAGCGGAACGTACACGGCGATGTGCATCCGGCCGGCCCTTCCTATCGGCCGGTGTCCGGCTCGGCGCCGAGCAACTGGCGCAGCAGGTCGGCGTCCGTGTCGGACAGTTCATCGGCGAAGCGGGCGAGGACGGCCTCACGATCGGGCCGCTCCTCCAGAACGGTGCGCATGCGGCGGGCCGCGAAGCCGGCGTCGTCGGTGACCGGGGCGTAGGCATACGCCCGCCCGCGCGCACTGCGGGTGAGCAGGCCCTTGGTGTGCATGCGGGTGAGGATCGTCACGACGCTGCTGTACGTCAGCTCGTTGCCGAGGCGCTCGGTGACATCGCCCGGCGTCAGGGCACTTCCGGCGTGCTGCAGGAGGTGGAGGATCTCCGCCTCGCGGACGCCGTTGGCCCGCTTCGGGCCGCGCCCGTGCGTGTCCGCTGCCATGGCGTTTGTCGTTCTCCCACTCGTCTTCTACATTCGTGTAGAACTTCTACGGCCGTGTAAAAGCTGCCGTGTCCTGAGTCTGCCATGCGCCCGCGCCCGATGGACAGCGCGGAGCGGGAAAGGACCCCGCGGTGCCCCAGGCCGTCAACCCGCTGGACGCCACGTCCCTGCTGACCACGCTCGGCGCCGCGGGCCTCTTCCTGGTGCTGTTCGCCGAGACCGGGCTGCTGATCGGCTTCCTTCTGCGCGGCGACTCGCTGTTGTTCACCGCCGGTCCGCTGTGCACCGGCACCGGCGGCGTGCACCCGGCTCTCCCCCGGGGTGCCGGCCTCCGCCGTGGCCGGGGCGCTGCTCGGCGCGCAGACCGGCTACCTGATCGGCCGCCGCGCGGGTCGCGCTCTGCCGGCCCGCACCCGCAACCGGTACCTGGCCGAGGGCATGGCCCGGGCCGAGGACCTGCTCGCCCGCTACGGCCATGGCAAAGCCGTCGCCCTCGCCCGCTTGATCCCGGTCGTGCGCACCGTGCTCAACCCGCTCGCCGGGATCGCGCAGACGCCACCCGGCACTTTCACGCTCCGGCAGGTCACGGGCGGGCCGCTGTGGAGGGTCGGCCCGGTGCTCGGTGGCTACGCGCTGGGCGCGAGCATCCCGAACGTCGATCAGTACCTGCTGCCCCTGGTCGGTGTGATCGTCGCCGTCTCCCCGCTGCCGCCGGCTCTGGAGCTCGTCCGGCCACGCCGCCGCGCCCGGACGGTGGCCGCCCCATCACCCCGGAACTGATGACCGGACCCGACCGGGCGTCCTCCTCCACCGCTTCGCCATCCACGCCTCACCCGCTCCCCCTACCGCGGAGATGGATCTCATGAGCGCTGTCAGCATCGGCCAGGCCGCCGTCCTCGGAGTCGTCGAGGGGGTGACCGAGTTCCTGCCCGTCTCCTCCACCGGCCACCTGAAGATCACCGAGGGGCTCATGGGCATCCCGGTCGACGACACCTCCGTAGTCGGCTTCACCGCCGTCATCCAGGTCGGCGCCATCGCAGCCGTACTCCTGTACTTCTTCAAGGACATCGTGCGCATCGTCTCCGCCTGGGGGCGCGGACTGGCCGACAAGAACGAGCGGTACCACCACGACTACAAGTTCGCCTGGTGGGTCGTCTACGCCACCATCCCGATCGTTGCCGTCGGCCTGGCGGCCAAGCCGCTCATCGAGGGCCCGCTGGCCTCGTTGTGGGTGGTGGCGGGGTCGCTGATAGCCGGATCGGGTGTGATGTGGGCTGCGGACCAGATGGGCCGCCACAAGCGAGGTGAGGACGACACCACGTTCAAGGACGCCATGCTGGTGGGCAGTTCGCAGATCCTCGCCCTGCTCTTCCCGGGCTTCTCCCGCTCGGGCGCCACCATGTCCACCGCGCTCGTCCTCGACCTGGATCGCGTGGCCGCCACCCGGCTTTCCTTCTTCCTCGGAATCCCCGCGCTGACCGGTGCCGGACTGTACGAACTGAAGGACGCCGTAGGAGCCGGCGTCGGCGCCGCGCCGCTCGCCGTGGGCACCGCCGTCTCCTTCGTGGTCGCCTACGCCTCCATCGCCTGGCTGCTGAAGTTCGTGGCCCGCCACTCCTTCAACGCGTTCGTCCTCTACCGGATCGTCGTCGGAGTGGCGCTGCTGGGACTTCTGACCACCGGCGTACTCACCGCCTGACGCCCCACTGAGCACAGTGATGTAACACTCGCTACATTTATGGCTGTGGCGAACGCTGCGGCGAACAGAGAACCTGCGAGCCGCTGGCTCGTTCTTGTGATCAAGCTGCCCGCGGAGCCGTCGCGGCACCGTGTCGCGGTCTGGCGCGAACTGCGCAAGGCCGGTGCGCTCTCCCTGGGCCAGGGGATCTGGGCCGTTCCGGACGTGCCCGTCTTCGCCGACGGCATCTCCCGGGCGATCACGCTGACCGAGCAGGCCGGCGGGCAGGCCGTGACCCTGAACGCCTCCGGGCGCAGCGAGGCGGACGCGTCCCGCTTCCAGGCGCTGTTCACGGCCGCCCGGTCCGAGGACTGGGCGGAGTTCCTGGCCGACTGCGGCAAGTTCGACCGGGAGCTGGCCAAGGAGATCCACATCGGCAAGTTCACCCTGGCCGAGCTGGAGGAAGAGGAGCAGTCGCTGGAGCGGCTGCGGCGCTGGTACCGCGATCTCACCGCGCGGGACGTGTTCGGTGCTCCGGAGGCGGCCGAGGCCGGCCGGCGGCTCAAGCGGTGCGCCGCGGCCTGCGAGGACTACGCCGAGCGGGTCTTCGCCGCGCTGCACCAGACCCCGCAGGGGGAGCAGTGACCGCGCAGGCGGCCCCGGCCCGGCAGATGTGGCCGCTGTACGCGGCCGGGTTCACCACCGCCTTCGGCGCGCACGGCATCGCCGCCAGCCTCGGCGGCGACGCCGAGGACGCGGTCACCTCCCTGCTCGTCCTCGGCGGACTGCTCGCCCTGTACGACGGTGCAGAGGTCGTCCTCAAGCCGCTCTTCGGCACCCTCGCCGACAAGATCGGCGCCCGCCCCGTACTGCTCGGCGGGCTCGCCGCCTTCGCCGGCGCGTCCGCGCTGTACGTCGTCGCGGACAGCCCGGGCTGGCTGTGGGCCGCCCGTCTCGGCCAGGGCGCCGCGGCCTCCGCGTTCTCCCCCTCGGCCTCCGCGCTGGTCGCCCGGCTCAACCCGGCCGCCAAGCACGGCCGCGCGTTCGGCGGTTACGGCTTCTACAAGTCCATCGGCTACACCCTCGGTCCCCTGCTCGGTGGCGTCCTGGTGTGGACCGGAGGGCTGCGGCTGCTGTTCGTCGTCCTCGCGGTGCTCGGTGCGGCGGTCGCCGTCTGGGGCGCGCTCACCGTGCCCGTCGCGGCTCCGTTGCCCAAGGCCCGGCAGACCGTGCTGGACCTGGCCCGGCGGCTGGCCGACCCGGACTTCCTCGCCCCGACCGCCGCGCTCGCGGCGGCGACCGGGGCCCTGTCGGTCGGAGTCGGTTTCCTGCCGGTCTCCGGCCGCGCTGCCGGGCTGGGACCGGTCGCCACCGGCGCAGCGGTGTCGCTGCTCGCCGCCTGTGCCGCGGTCGTCCAGCCGCGCGCCGGGCATGCGCTGGACGACGGGCGCCTCACCACTCGTTCCGGCCTGGCAGCGGGTCTGCTGGTCACCGCCGCGGGGTTGGCCTGCGCGATGCTGCCAGGCCTGACCGGCGTCCTTCTCGGTGCAGCCCTCACCGGCATCGGCACCGGACTGATCACCCCGCTCGGCTTCGCCGCCCTCGCCTCCTCAACCCCGCCGGAACGCCTGGGCCAGACCATGGGCGCCGCCGAACTCGGCCGCGAACTCGGCGACGCCGGCGGGCCCCTCCTGGTCGCCGCCGTCGCCTCGCTCACCACGCTCACCTCCGGCTACGGGGCGCTGGCGGCTCTGATCGGAATGGTCCCGGTGATCGCGTTCGCACACCGTCGCGGGCTGTCGGCCACACCCGAGCCCGAAACGGAAGGGTGAAACGGCACCCGCGCCGCACCAGTCGGCACCCCTGGGATCCATCTCCGCCCGGACCCTCAGGATGCGGACGGGTGGCGGAACCGACCCTTGCCGACCGCGACCGCAATGCCGGCCGCCGGGTGAGGTGACCCATGACGGTCAGTCGGCGGCACCGCGTGGGAGCGCGGCCTCGGCCGCCCGACAGGCCGGGCAGAGCGTGGGGCTGCCGGGCGGCCGCCCCTCCGGACGCCGCGGCCGGACGGAGCCGGCAATTCATGGAGGTCTTCGTGACCACCGCGCAACTGCGGGGTGCCCACGCTTCACGGAACGAACTTCACCTCTGGAAAGGCCGGGCTCGGGCCGTCGAGCAGATGGCTCGTGCGGTGGCGCAGGTGAAGGTCGAAGAACGCGAGCGGGTACGCCTGCTGGATCCGCACCGCTCGGGCCGGGTCGAGGGTGCCGATCCAGCCCCGAAGGTCCTCGTCGCTCATCCCGACGGCTTTCGCCAGCTGGGGGATCAGCACCTGGTAGTCGCCGTAGGAAGGGTGGACTGCGCCGTCGGCCTGAATGTTGAGCCGCCATCCCCTCAGGTGCGACCAGAACTCGGCGGCGCTGGGCTGCGCGGCCCGGGTGTTTTCGGCGGTCATCATCATGAACGGCCGGTTCAGGTCGGTGGTGATCGTCGGTTGCATCGGGCCGTCGAGGCTCAGCCCGGCCCTGACGCGCTGATCTTCGATCACGACGAGGGCGGTCGCCGTCCCGCCCTTCGACCAGCCGAACATGCCGATGCGGTGCAGGTCGAGGGCGCCACGCAGGCCGGCCGGCAGCGGCCGGTGTTCCGCGTCGGGGTTGCGCCCTGCGGCGAGGTCCTCGATGCGGTCTAGGACGAACCGGATGTCCGTGGCGAAGTCCGCTGGCCGCATTGCGTGCTTCGGGTCCATGAGGGGGACGATGACCCGGCCGTCGGGGAACTCGCTGAAGGTGTCGTAGGTGTGATCCACCGTGACCACCACGTATCCGTGGCTGGCGAGTTCCTGAACCACGGTGGTGGTGTCCGCACGGTGATCGTGCGCGCCGTGCGAGAACACGACGACGGGCAGTCGTCCGCCGGTTCGCCGGACCGGGGCGCCCTGGTGGCCGGCCGTGAGTGGCGCCACCGCGGCGTCGGCCGGGAACCCCCCGGACGTCAGGAGCGCCCGCAGCACGGCCGGGGGCGTCCAACGCGCCGGCGGATACCGTTCGGCGTCCCGGGCGGGGTACCAGACGCCGGCCATGAGTTCGCGGTGATGTCCGGGGCCGGCCACGGGATCCGGACGCGAACTGTCGACGAGATGCAGCGCCACCGTGCCCGTCGGGTACGGTCCGGTGGGCGCGGGCAGGGTGAGCTGCACCGGGCCCGGGGCGGCGGAGGCCGCCCACGCCCGGGGGGCGACGCCGATCGGTAAGGCGGTTCCGACTGCCAGCGTGGCTTTGAGCATGCGGCGGCGTGTCATTCCTTCTTGGTTCAGCGGTGCGGTTGTCACGGAGTCTCCCTGGGCTTCTTGTGCAGAACCGGGCTGCGGCACCGCGTTCGGGTAGCCGGCCGAGCCCACCGACTTCTTTCGACGTCTGGATGTCGGCGCTTTGTGACGAGGGATCAGAAGGTCCTGACTGGGACCCTCGAATGCAGGTGTCAGGTCCTCGTCGCTCCGCCGAGGCGGCTGGCCCGGACGCCGTTGGAGGGGTGTCCGGGGCGTAGTGAGGAGTTGACGTATCAGCCGTTGCGGGCGGCCCCTGGACCGGTGATGCGTTTGAGGAGGGGGAGAGTCGAGGCGATGATGCCCAGCGAGGCGACGAGGCCGAGGGCGACGAGCGCGTAGTACGCCGCGCCCGGCGACACCAGGTCGTAGTGCATCTGCGATTTCAGGAACAGGGCGGAGGCGGCGAAGGCCGTACCGATCGAGATCGCGGCCACCGCCAGCAGCGGCAGCGTGCTCTCCAGGCCGATCACCCACTGCAGCAACCGCAGCGGCGCGCCGGTGAGTCGCAGCAACGCGAACGGGCGCCGGCGATCCGTCAGGCCCGCGACGACGCTCACCGCCAGGCTGCAGCCTGCGATCGGCAGGGTGGTCAGCAGCACCACGTTGGCCAGTTGCCGCCAACCGGCCAGCTGTTGCTGCAAGTCGGTGCCCCAGTCGCCCACCGTGCGGGCCTGTTGATGCGGGTAGGCGGTGGTGAGCAGGGTCCGTACGCGTTCCACGGCGGCTGTCGACCCGTCGGTGGCCACGTAGACCATCTGCACGGGCAGCCTGGCGAGGGCGGCCGTGCTGATCGCGGCGGCGGGCCACTGATGGCTCGGTCGCGACTGCAGGCTGACGAAGGCGTAGAAGTCGACGGCCGTGGCCCTTGCTCCGGTCGGGCAGCGGCCGACCATCGGGGTCTGCGCCAGGTCGGAGCAGGACACCAGCGCAGGCGCCTCCGGGAGGGGATCGGTTGGGTCCTTGCCGATGCCGTCGGGGTTGGCGTGGACGAGGGCCACGCCCCGCACGCCCGGGATCGCCCGCACCTCGGTGAGCAGCTGTGCCGGAATGGCCCCGGCCAGCGGCGCCCTGCCGTCGCCGCCGTCCTCCACTACCGTCCGGGTCTGCCGGTCGCCGCCCAGCGTGCCGCGGTGGTCGTTGATGGTGCCGATGATGCTGACTGTTGCGGTGGTCACGAACAGGGCCAGGACGAGGCCGCTGACCGCGCGGAAGCCGGCCTTCGGGTCGTCGGCGAGCCGGCGCACCGCGATCAGAGCGGCCGGGCGTCGGGTGCGCCGGGCAACCGCCCGGGCGGCGGTCATGGTCAGCCACGGCCCGGCGATCACCAGGCCCAGCATCACCACCAGGAATCCCGGGAGGTAGGCCGCCGTCTGGCCGTTCCCGGTCGCCGGGCGACGGCCGGCGAAGACGAAGTACGCCAGCTCGGCCAGGCCCGCCAGCAGCGGGATCAGCCGCCAGGCACGCGGCGGGCGCGGGGTCACCCGACGGGTCACGCCGAGCGGGGAGACGGTGACCCGGCGCAGCGCGAGGCGCGCCGCGATCGCCGCCGCCACCGGCACGCCGACGACGACGCCGAGGGCCTGCGGGATGCTGAGCGTCAGATCCGAAAGGAAGAACCGCTGCTGCCCGGTGAGCGGAACGGTGGCGACCAGCGGGCGCAGCGCGGCGTAGAGCCCGAAGCCGATCATCGTCCCGGCGGCCGCCGCCAGCGCGGACTCCACCGCCGAGAGCACCGACACCTGCCGGGGAGTGGCGCCGACCAGCCGCATCGCCGCGTACCGCTGCTCGCGCGTGGCGGCGGACAGGCGGGTCGCGGTGGCGATGAAGATCAGCACCGGGAAGATCAGTGCCCCGGCCACCACGGAGGAGATGAGCGTCATCGCGTCGCCGCGTACGGCGTTGTCCCAGCACTCGTTGTCGCAGATGGGCGGCCGGGTACCGGCGATGCTGGTGACCGCTCTCGCCCCTGGTGCGCCCTTGATCTGGGCGGGGGCACGGCCGATGACGGCGATCAGCGAGTCCGGGGAGGCCAGAGCGGCGTCGCCGATCGTGCCGGTGAGCCGCCCTGGGAAGCGGTCGCCCAGCTGGTCGGCCGGGGTGTCGCGGATCAGCTTGGCCAGCGCGGGGGAGGCGTAGTACTCGCCGGGCGCGGGCAGGTGCGTCAGGCCGGGCGGGACGGGCGAGTTCGGGCCGGTCGCGGCGACGTCGACCTCGGTGAGGGACTTGCCGTCGTAGTAGTCGCCGTGCGCCCACCACCACAGCGGGTCCCCCGACGCCTGCTCGGTACGGCTCGCGGCGCCGGTGTCGAGCCACACCTGCCGCTGGTTCGTCCGCTCGACGGCGTTCATGCTGGCGAAGGTCGACAGCAGCAGCCCGACGCCGATGGCGACCGCGGCGGCGATCATGGCCAGCCGGGCGACCGCCTCCCGGCCGCCGCTGACCGCGAGGCGGAGCGCGAAGGCGATCACGAGGCGATCCGTCCGGTCGTGAGCAGGCTGGCCTTGCCGTCCCGCACGATGGCCTCCCGGTCGGCGTGCGCGGCGACCCGGGGCTCGTGGGTCACCAGGACGACGGTGGTGCCCTCCTCGTGGGCCGCGTCCACCATCAGGTCCATCACCTGCTCGCCGGTCAGCGAGTCCAGCGCCCCGGTCGGCTCGTCGGCGAACAGGACCTTGGGCCGGGCCACCAAACCGCGGGCCAGCGCCACCCGCTGCGCCTGACCACCCGACAACTCCCCGGAACGGCGCCGCTCCAGGCCGTCCAGGCCCAGCCGGGCGAACCAGGGCCGGGCCTCGGCGAGCGCGGCCGTCCGGCGCACGCCGGCAAACAGCAGCGGCAGGGCGACGTTCTCCTCGGCGGTCAACTCGGGGACGAGCTGGCCGAACTGGAAGACGAAGCCGAAGGTGTCGCGGCGAAAGGCGCTGCGCTCGGCCTCGTTCAGGGTGTCGATGCGGCGTCCGTCGAAGTGCACCTCGCCCGAGTCGGGGGTGAGGATGCCGGCCAGGCAGTACAGCAGCGTGGACTTGCCCGAGCCGCTCGGACCCATCACGGCGAACACCTCGCCGGCCTCGATGGCCAGGCTGGCGCCGCGCAGGGCGGGGGTCTCGCCGAAGGAGAGAGTGAGGTCGCGGGCCTCGATCAGGGCGGTCATGTGCGCACCGCCGCGGCGAGCGTATCCATCCGGGCCGCGGTCAGCTCGATCCATCGCAGGTCGGCCTCCAGGTGGAACAGGCCGTGGTCGGCGAGCAGGGCGTCGATGATCGGGCCGGTGCGGCGCAGCCGGGTCAGCTCGTGCATCCGCTGCAGGTGGGCGGCCCGCTGGGTGTCGAGGTACTGCTGGGCGTCGCGGCCGAGCATCAGGGCCAGCACGACTTTGGTGAACAGCACCGTCTGCAGGTTGGGCTCGGGGGCCACCGGCTCGGTGAGCCAGGCCTCGAACTCCGTCGCCCCCGCCTCGGTGATCACGTAGCGCTTGCGCTCGGGGCCGACTCCGGGCTCCGCCTCGCCGGCGATGACCTTCCCGTCCCGCGCCAACCGGCCAAGGGTCGTATAGACCTGCCCGTACGGCAGCGGTTTGCCACGGTTGAAGAAGGCGTCGTAGTCGCGCTTGAGGTCGTAGCCGTGGCTCGGCTCCCGCTCCAGCAGCCCCAACAGGGTGAGAGGAACACTCATGCGAGGACCATACACCGAGGATATACTCTGAGTGTATATCTGCTGAGAGTGCATTCTGGCCTTGGGTCCTCGCATCCGGCCGCGGGCCGGTCACCCACCGGCGACCAGCCCCTGAGCCGACTGTCAGAGACGCTGGTTCAGAGCTTTGGCCGGCTGCCTGCCGGCGGCTCGCGCGGCGGCGAGTTCGGTATCGCGTTCTTCCAGCCGAGCGGAGAGCTCGACGTTGCGCTGTTCCACTCCGGTGACCGTGCGCTGGAGTTCGTCGATGTCGCCGGAGGCTTCGAGACCCGACTCGCGCCAGACCTGCTCTCCCAGCGCTTCGGACAGCTGCTTCTCCAGTTGCTGGATGCGGGCGGCAAGGCGAGTGTTGCGGGCCGTCCTACTGAAGGTCTACGCGAAGAGTCTGTACGGCGCGACGGCCATGACCAAGCCCGGATCGACGAAGCTCTGAAGCGCTGGACGTGACCCACACCGCCCCACCGATGCCCCGCAAGCACGAGTCGGCACGGCAATCAGAGTGAGACAAGGTGGAGCGAGGCACCTTGAAGTGACCACACAGTCACTCTGAACGCTGAAAGGGTCCGCGACCAGCGTTTTCGCTGGTCGCGGACCCTTTCAGTCCAGTGGCGGCGCCAGGATTCGAACCTGGGTAGGCATAGCCGACAGATTTACAGTCTGCTCCCTTTGGCCGCTCGGGCACACCGCCGGGGATCGCTGCCGTGGATCCGCTTTTCCGCGGTGCTCCCTGGCAACGACGTAAACGATACCCGATGCACAGGGGTGCTTCGCCACCCGATAGATCGGCACCTCGAGCGGGACGGGATGACTAGGCTTAAGCGGATGCGGCCCGGGGTCGGAACCGGGCCAGGCGGCCGCGCTCCCGCACGCCTATACGCACCCCGATCCATCCCGATACAAGGAGCCACAGGACATGGCCGACTCCAGTTTCGACATCGTCTCGAAGGTCGAGCGGCAGGAGGTCGACAACGCCCTCAACCAGGCCGCCAAGGAGATCTCGCAGCGCTACGACTTCAAGAACGTCGGTGCCTCGATCGCCTGGTCCGGCGACAAGATCCTGATGCAGGCCAACTCCGAGGACCGTGTGAAGGCCATCCTCGACGTCTTCGAGTCGAAGCTGGTCAAGCGCGGAGTCTCCCTGAAGTCGCTGGACGCCGGTGAGCCGCAGCTCTCCGGCAAGGAGTACAAGATCTTCGCGTCGATCGAGGAGGGCATCTCCCAGGAGAACGCCAAGAAGGTGGCGAAGATCATCCGCGACGAGGGCCCGAAGGGCGTCAAGGCGCAGGTGCAGGGGGACGAGCTGCGCGTCAGCTCCAAGAGCCGCGACGACCTTCAGGCCGTGATCGCCCTGCTGAAGGGCAAGGACTTCGACTTCGCGCTGCAGTTCGTGAACTACCGGTAGGCCCCTGCGGTCCGTCGTCCGGTACGAGGAAGGGTGGGCACCCCGAGCGGGGTGCCCACCCTTTTCCGCTGCCGGCTGCGGCTTCAGGGGTGCGGTCAGCGCCGTGAGTCGCCGAACAGGATGCGGTAGATGATCAGCAACACCAGAGAGCCGCCGATCGCGGCCGCCCACGTCGGACCGTCGTAGAAGTGCTTGGTGATCGGGTGGTGGAGCCAGCGGGCGGAGATCCAGCCCCCGATGAAGGCGCCCGCGATACCGATGAGGGTCGTGCCGAAGAAGCCGCCGGGGTCCTTGCCCGGCAGCAGGAACTTCGCGATGGCGCCCGCCAACAGCCCCAGAACGATCCAGCCGACGATGCCCATGCCCTGCCCCTGTCTCTCCACGCTGCGCCTGTGCTGAGCTCATGCTCCGGCCAGGCCGTATTCATGCGTTGACGCCACCTGATGCTGCTGGTCGCGCTGTTTCCCGCGGCCGTGTCCGTCATCGGGGAGGACGTCCCCGGGCTGCCGGCGGTTGCGGGTCAGTAGGGTGCGGTCCATGGAACAGGCAGGGGCGCAGTCGCCCGGTGGCGTGGGGTTGCGCCGGACCCTCGGGCTCGGTGACGCCGTCGTCATCGGGCTCGGATCGATGGTCGGCGCCGGGATCTTCGCCGCCCTCGCCCCGGCGGCGCGCGCGGCCGGGTCCGGGCTGCTGCTCGGACTGGCGGTCGCGGCCGTGGTCGCCTACTGCAACGCGACGTCCTCGGCACGGCTGGCCGCCCTGTATCCCGCTTCGGGCGGCACATACGTGTACGGACGGGAACGGCTCGGCGCGTTCTGGGGCTATCTGGCCGGCTGGTCGTTCGTCGTCGGGAAGACCGCCTCCTGCGCGGCCATGGCGCTCACCGTGGGCGCATACGTCTGGCCGGGCCAGGAGCACGCCGTGGCGGTGGCTGCCGTGGTGGCGCTCACCGCCGTGAACTACGGCGGCATGCAGAAGTCGGCCCTGCTGACTCGGCTGATCGTGGCGCTGGTCCTGGCTGTCCTCGCTTCCGTGGTCGTCGTGTGTCTCGCTTCCGGGGCGGCCGACGCCTCGCGGCTCGACGTGGGCCGCCCGGACGGCGCCGCCGGGGTGCTGCAGGCGGCCGGGCTGCTCTTCTTCGCGTTCGCGGGATACGCGCGGATCGCGACCCTCGGCGAGGAGGTCCGGGATCCGGAGCGCACCATCCCGCGCGCGATCCCGCTGGCACTGGGCATCGCGCTGGTGGTGTACGCGGCGGTGGCTGTCGCCGTCCTTTCCGTGCTGGGTCCGGATGGGCTGGGGCATGCGGCGGCGCCGCTGTCGGACGCGGTGCGAGCGGCAGGCGTGCCCGGTCTCGTCCCGGTGGTGCGGGTGGGCGCCGCGGTGGCCGCGCTGGGCTCCCTGCTGGCGCTCATCCTGGGTGTCTCGCGGACGACGCTGGCCATGGCCCGTGACCGGCATCTGCCGGGCGGCCTGGCGGTCGTACACCCGCGCTTCCAGGTGCCGCACCGGGCCGAACTGACCGTGGGTGCCGTGGTGGCCGCGCTCGCCGCGACGGTGGATGTCCGGGGCGCGATCGGTTTCTCCTCCTTCGGGGTGCTGGCGTACTACGCGATCGCCAACGCGTCCGCCTGGACACTGAGTCGTTCGCCGGCTTCGCGTGTCGTACCGGCGGTCGGGCTCGTCGGCTGCGTCACCCTGGCGTTCGCGCTGCCCGCCGTGTCGGTGGCTGTGGGCGCCGGGGTGCTGCTTCTGGGCGTGGCGGCGTACGGCGTGCGGCGGTGGGGTGCCGCCCGGTAGCCATCGGCGCATGGGAGGACACCGCCGAAGGTGTCGGGAGTCTCCGAGGGTGGTGGTGAGGAAGCCCCCGGCCGTGACGGTGTGGGGCCCCGATGGTGACGGTGTGAGCGCCCCGGTGAGGTGGGGCGTGTGCGCGCCTGGCTACGCCGCCCGCGTAGTGGCCGTGCGTATCGGGAAGTCCGGCCAGGGGGCCAGGTCCGCGCCGTCGTTGGACTCCTCGTACCAGCCCGTGCCGTCGAGCCAGGTCCGGAGCCACTGCGCGAGGTCGGGGGCGTCCACGTACCAGGCGTGCTCGGCATCGTCGGTGTTCGGCTCGTAGAGCAGGACCGTGCCGCGCGGCGTGCGGCAGTCCACGCACGCGTACATTCCGCAGCCCCAGTCGGATATCGGCAGGACGCCCTCGGGCCAGGGCCACTCAGGGTCCTTGCGGCCGCTCTCGCGGTTGGCGAGGTACTGCGGGACGGCGGCCGGTTCTCTGGACGGAGGGTTGTCGAGCAGGGGCAACAGGCCGTACCCGGGGCCGAATCCGCCGTCTCCTATCCGGTACAACTCGGCGAGTAGCGGTGGCAGGGAAAAGCCCAGGGCCTTCTCGGCGCGGGCGATCGCGTCCTTCTCCACGGGCTCGGGCAGCGAAGGCCAGCCCCACGGGCGGGTGTTGCGGGCCTGCTCCGCCACCCTCTCCAGCAACTGCTCGATCTCGGTCATGGGTTCATGATGCAGGGCGCCACCGACAATCGGGCGGCCTGTGGACAACCGCGCCCGCCACTGCCTGGCACCAGGCGCCGCCGACAGTCCGGCGGCCGTCCGGCACGGGCAGGGCATGGATCCGGCGGCGTCGGCCGCCCTGCCCGTCGACGCGCCGTGAAGGGCTCCTCCGAGCGGACGATTTCGCGCCCCGGAGGCAGCACTGAGACCGGGATGAGCTTGAAGTCGGCGATGCCGAACGGGATCGTCTCGGACCGTTCCTGATCGCGCCACAAGGCCGTTGCGGTTCCGTCTGAACGCGTGACCAGCTGATACTTGTCTTGGCAGGCAGTGCGGGCGGAGCGACCTGGAGAGGTGCCGATCATGAAGCTGGTCAACCTGCTGCTGAACATCCTGTGGCTGTTCTTCTGTGGCATCTGGATGGCGATCGGCTACCTGATCGCCGCGCTGATCTGCTTCATCCTGATCATCACCATCCCATTCGGCATCGCGTCGCTACGTATCGCCGGCTTCGTGCTGTGGCCGTTCGGCCGCACCACTGTGGAGCGGCCGGACGCTGGGGCGGGGTCGTTCATCGCCAACGTGATCTGGGTGATCTTCGCGGGGTGGTGGCTGGCTCTGGGACACCTGATCACCAGCATCCCGCTTTTCCTCTCGATCATCGGCATCCCTTTCGGGTGGGCCAACCTGAAACTCATCCCGATCTCGCTCATGCCGCTCGGGCGTGAGGTAGTGCAGACGGATCAGGGGTTCGCCGGGCGCTGATCCTGCCGATACCCACCCGGACGGCTGGCCCGGTTCGAAGGGGCGGGGACTGGAAACGGAGGAGCAGCCACCGACGGCCGCTGATGTGGTCGACGACCAGCGTGCGGACCACTGCCGGAGCAAGGCCTCGAGCGTTGGCCACGCGGTCGGCGTGCTCGTACGCATAGGCCGGGGAGATGTCCGCGTCGAGACCCGACCCGGACGAGGCCACAGCGGGGACCGGCACCTCCGACGGATCCACACCGTCGAACTTGGCGACGGCCGCTCTGAGCGAAGAACTCCAGCATCTTCAGAACCTGCGTGCCGAAGAGGCGGAACAGCCGGCGGAGATGGAGGCCGGTGCCCGACGGGCGACGAGGCGGGGTCCCCTGCCCCGTACGGGCCCGGGTGTTACCGGTGGCGACCTGCCATCTGCTCGAGCCGGGCGATGCGCTCGGGCATCGGCGGGTGCGTGGAGAACATCCTGGCGAGTCCCTGGCCCGGGCGGAAGGGGTTCGCGATCATCATGTGGCTCGCGGTCTCGATGCGCGGCTCGGACGGCAGCGGGAGCTGCCTGGTACCCATTTCGAGCTTGCGCAGGGCGCTCGCGAGCGCGAGGGGGTCGCCGGTCAGCTGGGCGCCGGAGGCGTCCGCCTCGTACTCCCTGGAGCGGCTGATGGCGAGCTGGATGACGGTCGCGGCGAGCGGGCCCAGAATCAGGATGAGCAGCATGCCGACGATGCCGGGGCCCTCGTCGTCGTCCGAACGGCCGACGGGAATCAGCCAGGCGAAGTTCACCAGAAACATGATCACCGAGGCTAGGGCCGCGGCGACCGACGAGATCAGGATGTCGCGGTTGTAGACGTGGCTCAGCTCGTGGCCGATGACGCCGCGCAGTTCGCGCTCGTCGAGGAGTCGCAGAATGCCTTCGGTGCAGCACACTGCCGCGTTGCGCGGGTTGCGGCCCGTCGCGAACGCGTTCGGCGCCTCCGTCGGCGAGATGTAGAGGCGGGGCATGGGCTGGCGGGCCTGGTTGGAGAGGTCCCGGACCATGCGGTACAGCGCAGGGGCCTCGAACTCGCTCACCGGTCGCGCGCGCATCGCGCGTAGAGCCAGTTTGTCGCTGTTCCAGTACGCGTACGCGTTCGTGCCGAGTGCGACGACGACCGCGACGATCAGGCCCATGCGCCCGAAGAAGCTGCCGATGACGATGATGAGTGCGGACAGTCCCCCGAGGAGTACTGCGGTCCTGAGCCCGTTGTGCCGGCGGTGCACGGTACGCCCTCCAAGTGGTGCGGCAGGGGAACCCTTGTCTGCTGATGCTGCTGACTCCACTTCTCAGTGGACCCTCCCGCACTGGTCAACGCCAGGCGGGAAGCGCGAGTTCCCTGGCGCGGGCACCGGGACGCCTAGGCCGTCCGGGTGAGGCGGCGGCGTCCTCACGCGCGCGTGGCGAGTCTCGGTGCCCGCGCGGTGAGGTGTCGGTCAGAACAGGGCGGTGGCCGAGAAGCGGAGCACCAGCTGCGGTGCCCCGGAAAGGGCGATGCCCAGGACGGCGGTCAGGGCGATGGCGGCCGTGAGCGGGGCCGGAACACGCTGCTTCTCGGGCTCCCCCTCGGGGGCCCGGAAGAGCAGGGCCGTCCACTGGAGGTAGTAGAAGAGCGCGATCACCACGTTGACGGCCATGACCACGGCGAGCCAGCCGAGCCCGGCGTCGACGGCCGCCGAGAACACCGTGACCTTCGCGAAGAGGCCGATGATGCCGGGCGGCAGGCCTGCCAGGCAGAGCAGGAAGAAGGCCAGCAGAAGGGCGGCGAGGGGGTGGGAGGCGTACAGGCCCCGGTAGTCGGTGATCCGGTTCAGGGTCCTCGCCCGGCCCACGAGCGCCGCCACGGCGAAGGCGCCCAGGTTCACCGCCCCGTACATGAGGGCGTACGCCACGGTGGAGCCGATCGACTTCTGGGCGTCCCTGGAGTAGGCGGCCGCGGCGATCGGCACCAGGAGGTATCCGGCCTGGCCGACGGAGGACCAGGCGAGCAGGCGTACCGCGCTGTACGCGCGCGTGGCCTGCTGCCGCAGGGCGCCCACGTTGCCGACGGTCATGGTGAGGGCCGCCAGCGCCGCGAGGGCCGGGCCCCACGCGTCGGAGTACGAGGGGAGGGCCACGACGGTGACGAGGATCAGGCCGGAGAAGCCGACCGCCTTGCCGACGACGGACAGGTAGGCGGCGACCGGCAGGGGCGCACCCACATAGGTGTCGGGCACCCAGAAGTGGAACGGGACGGCGGCCGTCTTGAAGGCGAAGCCGACGAGGGTGAGCACGACACCCGCCTGGGCGAGCGTGTGCAGCTGACCGTCCACGTGCTGGATCCGGTCGGCGATGCGGAGGAGGTACAGGGTGCCCGTGGAGGCGTACACGAAGCTGATACCCATGAGGGTCACCGCAGTCGCGGTGACGGACGACAGAAAGAACTTCAGGGCCGCTTCGGAGGACTTCCTGTCGCCGTGCCGGATACCGACGAGGGCGAACGCCGGCAGAGAGGCGACCTCCAGGGCGACGACGAGGGTCGCCAGGTCTCGGGAGGCGGGCAGCAGGGCGGCTCCGGCCGCGGAGGAGAGCAGCAGGAACCAGAACTCGCCTTCGGGGACGCCCTTGCGGGCGTCCTTCAGAGCGGTGACGGACAGCAGGGCCGCGAGGAGGGCGCCGAGAAGGACGAGGAGCTGGATGACGAGGGTGAAACGGTCCACCGTGTAGCTGCACAGACGCGGATCGCCCGTCAGGCAGAAGGTGGCGCGGTCACCGTCCGACAGGGGCAGCAGCAAGAGCGTCGCGGCGGCGAGCCCCGCGATGGAGACCCAGCCGAGCAGGGCCCTTCTCCGCTCGTCGACGAAGAGGTCGGCGACGAGGACGACGAGTCCGACGACGGCCGTGATGGTGGGCGGCGCGATCGCCAACCAGTCGACGGACTGGACGAGGGAGCTCATCGGGTGCCTCCTGCGAGGAGCTGCTGCACGGCCGGGTCGGTCAGGCCGAGGAGGGCCCTGGGCCACAGGCCGGCCACGACGGTGAGGACGACGAGCGGCGTCCAGGCCGCCAGTTCGTAGGTCTGGACGTCGGCGAGGCTCGGGGCCTTCTGCGGTACGGCGCCCATGCACACCCGCCGGACCACCACGAGCATGTACGCGGCGGTGAGGAGCGTGCCGAACGCGGCGATCGCCATGAAGGTGAGGAAGGCCGGGCGGCTGAGGTCGGCGGCGGGTTTGAAGGCGCCGAACATGGCGAGCATTTCGCCCCAGAACCCGGCCAGACCCGGCAGGCCGAGCGAGGCGACGGCGGCGAAGGCGAGCAGGCCGCCGAGGCGGGGTGCCTTGCCGTAGAGGGCGGCGCCGGTCTCTTCGGACAGGGTGTCGAGGTCGGTGGTGCCTGTGCGGTCTTTCAGCGCCCCGACCAGGAAGAAGAGCAGGCCGGTGATGAGGCCGTGGGCGATGTTGGCGAACAGCGCGCCGTTCACTCCGGTCGGGGTGGTCGTCGCGATGCCGAGGAGCACGAAGCCCATATGGCCGACGGAGGAGTAGGCGATGAGCCGCTTGAGGTCGCCCTTCGCGCCCCGCTTGGCGAGGGCGAGGCAGGCCAGGGATCCATAGATGATCCCGACGACGGCGAAGGCGGCGAGGTAGGGCGCGAAGGTGTGGAATCCCTCCGGCGCGACCGGCAGGAGGATGCGGACGAAACCGTATGTACCCATCTTCAGCAGGACGCCGGCCAGCAGAACCGAGCCGACGGTGGGTGCCGCGGTGTGCGCATCGGGCAGCCAGCTGTGCAGCGGCCACATCGGCGTCTTGACCGCGAGCCCGACCCCGATCGCCAGAACGGCGATGACCTGCACGGATGTGGTGAGCGACCGGCCGTTGTCAGTGGCGAGTGCCACCATGTCGAACGTGCCCGCCTTGAGTCCGATCAGGAGCAGGCCGAGCAGCATCACGACGGAGCCGAGCAGCGTGAAGAGGATGAATCGCCACGCGGCCCGGGTCCGCCCCTCGCCGCCCCAGCGGGCGATGAGGAAGTACATCGGGATGAGGACCATCTCGAAGGCGAGGAAGAACAGCAGCAGATCGAGGACGGCGAAGGTGGCGAGGGTGCCGGACTCGAGGACCAGCAGCAGGGCGACGAAGCCCTTCGGGGACGGGCCCGCGGGCAGCTTGAAGTACGAGTAGAGCGCGCACAGGAAGGTCAGCAGCGCGGTCAGGACCAGAAGGGGGAGGGAGATGCCGTCGATGCCGAGGTGGATCCGTACGTCGAGTGCGGGGATCCAGCTGATGTCGGTCGTGGCCTGCATCTTCGACGGGTGGTCGTGGTCGAAGCCGAGCGCGAGGACGACAGCGGCGACGAGGACGGCGCCGGTGATGGTGACACCGTGCCGCAGTACGGCTTGCTCGGGCGACTTTCCCTTCAGCCCGGGCGGGGCCGGCAGGAGAGCGGCGAGTGCGCCGATGAGCGGCACGACGACGATGAATGCCAGAAGGAACTGCATCACGGACTCGCTGATATCGATCACGTCTGCTCACACTCCCGTGGCGACGAGGAGGGCGGCCACCGCCAGGACGACGGTGCCGGCGAGCAGCGCGCTCACATAGGTCTGCACATTGCCGGTCTGGGCTCGCCGTACGGCGGCGCCGAGCAGGCGGGGCAGGGCTCCCGCGCCGCGTACGTAGGTTTCGACGACCTCGCTGTCCAGGAACCTGACGAGGCTCGCCCCGGCCCTGACCGGCCGGACGAAGAGCGCGTCGTACACGGCGTCCAGGTGGAAGCCGACGGCCGCGTGGCGGTGCAGTGGGCCGAGCAGCAGACGGCCCGGGTCCGCCGGGTCGGGTGCGTAGGCCACATCGCCGTACGCGGGCGCGTGGCTGGCGATGGCCTCGGCCTCGACCAGACCGGCGTCCCCCTCGGGGTGGGCCGCGACCGCACCCAGCGGGACGCGGGCCGCGAGGGCGGTGGTGTGCCGCCAGGCCCCATAGGTCACGAGGCCGCCGACCAGCGCCAGGCCTGTGCCGAGCACGGAGGTGGGGAGTGCCGGAGCGAGGGAGCGGCCGTCGAACCAGTCGGGCAGGACGCCGTAGCCGAGGCCGAACGCGAGCGACGGGACGGCGAGCACCCACAGCACGGCGTTCATCGCAAGGGGCTGCTTGCCGTGGTCCGGGGCCTCGGTTCCGTGGCCGCGGAAGGCGAGCAGCCACAGGCGGGTCGCGTAGGCGGCAGTGAGCAGGGCCGTGACCAGACCGCTGACGAGGACGATCCCTCCCGCGACGCCGGGTGCGTGCTCGGTGTGGCCGGTGGCGACGTGCTCGGCGGCGCCGAGGACGGACTCCTTGGAGAAGAAGCCCGCGAAGGGCGGGATCGCGGCGAGCGACAGCAGAGCCACGGTCATCGTCCAGTAGGCGTCGGGCACGCGGGCGCGCAGGTCCTTCATACGGGACATGGCGGCCAGCGAGTTGGTGCCGGCGGCGTGGATGATCACGCCGGCGGCGAGGAAGAGCAGCGCCTTGAAGGCGCCGTGCGACAGCAGATGAAAGACGGCGGCACCGCGGTCGCCGACGGCGAGGGCGCCGGTCATGTAGCCGAGCTGGCCGACCGTCGAATAGGCGAGGACGCGTTTGACGTCGTCCTGGGCGAGTGCGGCGAGCGCCGATCCGGCCATCGTCACAGCGGCCATCACGGCGAGGACCACCATCGCGGCCGAGGAGGCCTCGAAGACCGGGAGGAGACGGGCGATGAAGTAGACACCGGCGGCGACCATGGTCGCCGCGTGGATCAGCGCGGAGACGGGGGTGGGGCCCGCCATCGCGTCGGGGAGCCAGGTGTGCAGCGGGAACTGCGCCGACTTGCCCGCCACGCCGGCCAGGAGCAGCAGGGCGACCAGGGTGGGGTGATGCAGTCCGCCGCCGGCGACGGCGCCGAGGACCTTGGTGATGCGGAAGGACCCGGCGTCGGTGCCGAGCGCGAACAGTCCGATGAGGAAGGGGATGTCGCCGAGCTTGGTGACCAGGAAGGCCTTGATGGAGGCGGCGCGGGCTTCCGGGGTCTCCCAGTAGTGACCGACCAGGAAGTAGGAGCAGATGCCCATGACTTCCCATCCGACCAGGAGCACGATCAGGTCGCCCGAGTAGACGACCAGAAGCATCGCGGAGGTGAACAGGGAGACGAGAGCGGCGTACGAGGGGTAGCGCGGGTCGTCGCGCAGATAGCCCGTCGAGTAGATCTGCACACAGGTGGCGACGACGCCGACCAGGACGGCGACGAGGGCGGCGAAGCCGTCGATGTGCAGGGCGAGTTCGATGGGGACCGAGCCGGTGGGAGTCAGCTCGGTCGCGGAGTCGAGGGCCCGGCCGCCACCCTGGCGTGCGGCGACCAGCACCGCCAGTGCCAGGGAGGCGAGCGTCGGCAGGACGGCGAGCGGGCGCACGAACCGGGGGGCTGTGCGGCCGAGCAGCAGGCCGGCTGCGGCACCGAGGAACGGAAGAAGGGGGACGAGAACGGCGAGGGTGGTCGTGGTCACGCGGTGGCCTCAGCCTTCTCAGCCGCAGGGGTGTCGCCGTCGTGGCCCTCGGCGGTGTCGCGGAGCCGGTCGATGTCCGAGGTGCCGCGGTTGCGGTAGACGGCGAGGATGATCGCCAGGCCGATACCGATCTCGGCGGCGGCGATGGCGATGGTGAACAGGGTCAGGGCCTGGCCGGAGTGCAGCGTCTCGCGGGCGGTCCTGCTCAGCCAGACGTCGAAGGCGACGAGGTTGAGGTTGACGGCGTTGAGCATGAGCTCGACCGACATCAGGACGAGGATCGCGTTGCGGCGGGCGAGGACGCCGTACAGGCCGGTGCAGAAAAGGAGGGCGGAGAGTACGGCGGGATAGGCGAGATGCATCAGCGGACGCCTTCCTTCTCGCTTCTGCTGCCCGGGGCGGCCTGAGCGCTCGCGCCGGTGTTCGCCGCGTCCGCCTTGGCCTTGCGGGACAGGACGATCGCGCCGACCAGGGCGGCGAGGAGGAGAACGGAGAGGGCCTCGAAGGGGAGAACCCAGTTCTGGAAGAGGCTCGCGCCCGTGACCTTGGTGGAGCCGGAGGCGGCACCGTCGAGGTCGATCCAGGTCGTGCGGAAGGCGTCGACGACCACCCACACCAGCGCGGCCGCGGCGGCGACGGCCACGGTGAGGGCGGCCAGGCGATTGCCGGAGTCGGCGTCCGGGGATCGGCCGATAGGTGCCTTGGTGAGCATCAGACCGAACAGGAGGAGGACGACGACGGAACCGACGTAGATGAGGACCTGCATCCAGGCGATGAACTCGGCAGTGAGCAGGAGGTACTCGACGGCCAGCCCGCCGAGGGTCGCCACGAGCCACAGGGCGGCGTGGACCAGCTGCCGCGTGGTGACCGTGACGAGAGCGGCGCCGAAGGTGGCCAGTCCGACGAGGAGAAAGGCGACTTCCACGCCGGTCGGGGAGAGGAAGCCGTGCGTGGGGGCGGCGGCCGCGGCCGCCGTCGCGAAGGCGGGGCTCACGACGCTCCTTCCTGCGGATCGGCGGGCTCGGCCGGTTCGGCCGGTTCGGCCTGGGCTGCGGCCAGCTTCTCGGCGGTCTTGCGGGCGGCGGCGATCTCCTTGGGCTCCTCGGCGCCGGGGTCGAGAGCGGGCGGGGCCGGCACGGTCCACATCCACTCGCGGAGCTTGTCGCGCTCGTGGGTGAGGTCGCGGATGTCGGTCTCGGCGTACTCGAACTCCGGGGACCAGAACAGTGCGTCGAAGGGGCAGACCTCGATGCAGATACCGCAGTACATGCAGAGGGAGAAGTCGATGGCGAAGCGGTCGAGGACGTTACGGCTGCGCTCACGGCCGCCGGGGGCGGCGGGCGGGACCGTCTCCTTGTGGGAGTCGATGTAGATGCACCAGTCCGGGCACTCGCGGGCGCACAGCATGCAGACGGTGCAGTTCTCCTCGAACAGGCCGATGACGCCCCGGCTGCGTGGCGGGAGGGCGGGCTGGGAGTCCGGGTACTGCTCGGTGACGGACTTCCTCGTCATCGTGCGCAGGGTGACAGCCAGCCCCTTGGCGAGGCCGGAGCCGGGAATCGACAGGCGGGGCCGCCCGGAGGGCGTCGTCGAGGAGTGGTGGTCGGGCGACGGGCGGGACATGGTTACGAGATCACCACCTTGACGATGCCGGTGAGGGCGATCTGGGCGAGGGAGAGAGGGACGAGGAGGGTCCAGGAGAGCTTCTGGAGCTGGTCCTCGCGTAGACGGGGATAGGTGACGCGGAGCCAGATGACCACGAAGGCGAGGATCGCGGTCTTCAGGAGAGTCCAGAGCCAGCCGAGGCCGTCGGCGCCCCAGGGACCGTGCCAGCCGCCCAGGAACAGGACGGTGGTCAGACCGCACAGGACGACGATTCCGGCGTACTCGGCGAGGAGGAACAGCGCGAAGCGGAGACCGGTGTACTCGGTGTACGCGCCGAAGATGATCTCCGAGTCGGCGACAGGCATGTCGAACGGGGGGCGCTGGAGCTCGGCGAGGCCCGCGATGAAGAAGACGAGCGCGCCGATGATCTGCCAGGGCAGCCACCACCACCGGAAGGCGTCGACGATGCCGGGGAGCGAGACGGTGCCCGCCGCCATGGCCACGGAGGCGGCGGCGAGCAGCATGGGGAGTTCGTAGGCGAGGAGCTGGGCGGCGGTGCGAAGGCCGCCGAGGAGGGAGAACTTGTTCGCGGAGGCCCAGCCGGCCATGAGGGAGCCGAGGACGCCGACGCCCATGACGGCGAGAACGAAGAAGATGCCCGCGTCCACGACCTGGCCGACCGCACCCTCGCTCGGCCCGATCGGGATGGCGAGGAGAACGAGGAGGTAGGGCAGCAGGGCGACGGCGGGGGCGAGCTGGAAGATACGGCGGTCGGCGCCCGCCGGGACCACATCCTCCTTCTGGGCGAACTTCACGCCGTCGGCGACGAGCTGGGCCCAGCCGTGGAAGCCACCGGCGTACATCGGACCGAGGCGGCCCTGCATATGCGCCATGACCTTGTGTTCGGTCTGGCCGACGATCAGGGGGAAGGTGAGGAAGACGACGAATACGACGAGGAGTCGCAGGCCGACGTCGAGAGCGCCGTTCACTGCGTGCCTCCTGAGGGGTCGTCGGGGGTGGGCTCGTCTGGGGTGCGCCCGTCTGGGGTGGGCGGCTTCGCAGGCTGGGTGTCGCCGGGGCGCGACTTGCCGGGTCCGCTGTCGCCGGGGCGGTCTTCGGGGGAGCCGGTGTCGCCGGAGCGGTCTTCGGGGGAGCCGGTGTCGCCGGAGCGGGTTTTCCCGCCGGTTGCGTCCGGATCCGTCGCGGGCGTGAGGTTCCCCTCTGAGATCGGGGACTCCGCCTCCGCGGAAGGTTCGGCTGCGGTTTCGGCCTCGGTCTCAGCCGCGGTTCCGACCTCGGTCTCGGCAGCGGAAGGCTCGGCTGGGGGCTGCGGCTTCGCGGAGGGCTCGGCGGGGGTCTGCGGCTTCGCCGGCGGCTCGGGAGCAGTCGGCTCCTGCTCGCCGAAAGCCGGGCGGGCGTGGTGCCACGGGGCGTCCGCGCTGCGCGGGGCGGAGGCGTGCTCGGCCGCGCGCTGCGAGGCCGAACCCTCCGAAGCACTCCGTGCACGGCGGGGACCGGCCGGGGCGGCAGGAGCAGCCGTCGCACCGGTGTCGGCTTCGGCTCGCTGGGAAGCGGACCCCTCCGAGGTGCTCCGGGCGCGGCGCGGACCTGCCGGAGTCGCGGGTTGCGTGCCCGGCTCCGCCCGGCGCTGCGATGCCGAGCCCTCCGAGACGCTGCGGGCGCGGCGGGGCGCCGGCGCGGGCGTGGTCTCCGCGGGTTCGGCTGCTGCCGGGGCCTGGCTCGCCGAGCCCTCGGCTGTCGTGCGGGTGCGGCGTACCGGGCGGTCGCCCGCCGCACGGCCCGCGGCTCGCGCGGGGCGGGCGGGAGCCGGGGGCAGCTGCCCCTTGAGAGGGCCCCACTCGTTCGGGTCGGGGACGCCCGGAGGCAGCATCTGACGGCGCTTGGGTCCGCCGTGATCGGACTCGCCCGGCTCCTTGGCGCCGGGCCAGGCCTTGGCGACCCGGGCCGCCAGGACGAAGTCCTTGCGCAAAGGGTGGCCCTCGAAGCCCTCGGGCAGGAGCAGGTGGTCCAGCGCCGGGTGGCCCTCGAAGGTGATGCCGAACATCTCGTGGGTCTCGCGTTCATGCCAGGCGGCGCCCGCGTAGATCTCCACGGCGGAGGGCAGAACGGCGGTCTCGTGCGGGACCGTGGTCCTCAGGAGGAGACGGCGGACCGGAGACAGCGCCACCACATGCGCCGACACACGCAGGCCGGTGCCCGGTTCGTCGACCGCGCTCAGCCAGTCGAAATAGGTGCAGCCCAGCTCGTCGCGCGCGACCCGCAGCGACGCGGTCCAGCCCGCGGGCGGCACGTCGACCGTCAGGACCTCGTACGACTCCTCGGCCGTGGCCTCCGGGCCGAAGAGGTCCTCGACGGGTACGGGCAGCCAGCCGATGGTGGTCATCGCGCCACCCCGGAATCCGGGTCCGCCTCCGGACCCTCACCGGCCCCCTGGCCCGCGGTCGGAGCGGCCGGCGGCTGGACCAGCCCGCTCCGCAGGGCGGCGGTGGACGGCCTCGAGGAGCCGTACCGCTCCCCCAGCGACTCGCGCGCGATCTTCTCCTGCAGCTTGAGGATGCCCTGGAGCAGCGCCTCGGGGCGCGGCGGGCAGCCGGGGACGTACACGTCCACCGGGATGATCTGGTCGACGCCCTTCGTGACCGAGTACGAGTCCCAGTAGGGGCCGCCGCAGTTCGAGCACGCCCCGAAGGAGATGACGTACTTCGGCTCGGGCATCTGCTCGTACAGGCGTTTGACCGCCGGGGCCATCTTGTCGGTGACCGTGCCGGACACCACCATCAGGTCGGCCTGGCGCGGGCCGGGCGCGAACGGGATCACCCCTAGTCGGATGAAGTCGTGCCGGGCCATCGACGCGGCGATGAACTCGATCGCGCAGCAGGCGAGGCCGAAGTTGAACACCCACAACGAGTAGCGGCGGCCCCAGTTCAGGATCACCTTCATCGGCTCGGGGGCGAGGCGGGCGAGCGCGCCGAGCCGCTTCGGCTCGGGCAGGAGCACGGGCTCCGGAGCCGGGGAGGCCGAGGCAGCCGAGGGGTTCACGTCCATGTCAGGACGCCCTTCTTGTATGCGTACAGCAGGCCCACGGCCAGGAAGCCGAGGAAGATGAACATCTCCACCAGCGTCGCCGCGCCGTAGCCGGGGGCGGCGAAGACCGTCGCCCAGGGAAACAGGAAGATCGAGTCGACCGCGAAGATCACGTACAGGAAGGCATAGACGTAGTAGCGGACCTGTGTGTGGGCCCAGCCCTCGCCCACGGGGTCGACGCCGCACTCGTACGTCAGGAGTTTCTCCGGGGTCGGCACGACGGGGCGCAGCAGGCGGCCCGCGCCGAAGGCGACGGCGACGAAGAGCACGCCGACGGCGGCGAGCAGCCCGACGACGGAGTAGGAGTGGAAGTAGCCCGCCGCGATGACGTTCCCGGCGGTCCCCGCGCTCCCGGTCTCCGCCATGACGGCTACGGCGGTCGGATCCGGCACGTCAGCCCCTCGCTCCCTGACCTCGTGACCTTGGTGAACCCTGCGAACCTTGTGTTCGACGATCTGTACGCACGGGAGTCTAGGCCCTGCTAAAGAAAGGGTAAGCAGCCCGTCACACCTCGAGACGCCCTGGTACTCCCCGGGCACACCGACCACTACCCCCGACGCGACTCCACTCACGCCTCACGCGAGGCGGGAACCGCCCCTGACGGGACTCGGAAACCGTCCCACGGGGACTCGGGGACCGCCCCTGACGGGACTCACCGAACCGCCCGTGAGGGGACTTTGGGAACTGCTTCTGGTGGAACCCGGCTCTGCTCCTTGCGGGACCCGGAAAGGTGGGGTTTTCCCCAGTGGAACGCGGCGGCCCGCCTCATGGTGTCGCGGCAGGCGGCACGGCAGGCTGAGCGACATGACCGAACGAGGCCGGCAGATATGACCGAACGCATGACGATCCACGGCGTCCGGGACGGCGACGAGCGTCCGCCACCCCCGCGTCTCGCCCTGGACGGGTACACCTGGCGGGAAATCGCGTATCTGCTCGCGAATCTGCCGATGTCACTGATCGGGTTCACCTACGTGGTGACGGTGCTGGCCATGGGTGCGGGTCTGACGGTGACCGTGATCGGTTTCCCGTTGCTGGCGGCCGGGCTGGTGGGTGCGCGGCAGCTCGGCAGGCTGGAGCGAGCGCGGGCCAGGGCGCTGCTCGGGCTGCGGGTGGAGGAGCCGACGCCGCTGCCCTGGCTCAAGAGAGGCGGGCTGTCCCAGCGGCTGTGGCTGGCGCTGAAGGACCCCGTCGGCTGGCGGACGATCCTCTACGACTTCATCCGGCTGCCCTGGGGGATCCTGACCTTCACGGTCACGTTCGTGTCGCTGTTCCTGCTGTGGCCGGTGCTGCCGTTCCTGGCGCGTGGCCTGGCGAATGTGGACCGGGCGATGGTGCGGGGCCTGCTGTCCCCCTCCGACGAGCTGGAGCGACGCATCGCCGAGCTGGAGTCCGACCGCGGGGTGGTCGTCGACACGGCGGCAGCCGACCTGCGGCGCATCGAGCGCGATCTTCACGACGGGGCGCAGGCCCGGCTGGTGAACCTGGCGATGGGGCTCGGACTGGCCAAGGAGAAGCTGCTGGAGGACCCGGACGCGGCGGCGTCGATGGTCGAGGAGGCACACGGCGAGGTGAAGCTGGCACTGCAGGAGCTGCGGGACCTCGCTCGGGGCATCCATCCGGCGGTGCTGACCGACCGGGGCCTGGACGCGGCTCTGTCGGCGGTCGCCACGCGCTGCACGGTGCCGGTGAAGGTGACCGTGGACCTGGCCACGAGACCGGCCGCGGCGATCGAGGGCATCGCCTACTTCACGGTCTGCGAGCTGCTGCAGAACATCAGCAAGCACAGCGGGGCCAAGTCCGCCTCCGTCGATGTCTGGCGGGCGGAGGAGCGGCTGCTCATCCAGGTGCGGGACGACGGTCGCGGCGGCGCCCGCCTCGACGGCGGCTCCGGCATGGCGGGGCTGGCCGAGCGGCTCGGCGCGGTCGACGGCCTGTTCGTCGTGGACTCTCCGGTGGGGGGCCCGACGACGGTCACGGCGGAGCTTCCATGGCGGGACCGGCAGGACGCGGTGCGCGGGCGGTAGGGGCGCGCGGGCGCCGAGGGGAGTGCGGGGACTGAGGACTGCGGGGAGGCGGCCGCATGCGGAAGCGTGCGGCCGCCTCCGCGTACGCGGGGCTGTGTTCGTCTCCTCGGCACGGCGGACCGTGTTCGCCGGTCACGCGAGGTCGTGTGCGCCCCTGGTACGGGGTGGGGAAAACCCCCGTACCAAGACGCCGACGCGCTCCATGGCCGGACGGGCGGCGTGACCAGCACTGTGGAGGTACGAACCCGGAGAGGGCCGACCAGGCCGGCCTCACCGGGGTGGACGACGAGGAGAACGGACGACACCGATGGCCACGCAGTACGGGCAGGGGTACGGAGAGTGGGACGGCCCGCGGACCCAGGGCGCCGGAAGGCGGCCGCACCGGCTTCCGGTCGCGCTGCGGGCGCCGGTCGAGGGGCGCAGCTGGGGTGAGTTCTGCTATCTGCTGCTGAGCCTGCCGATCGCGATCGTGATGTTCACCTACAGCGTCACGATGTTCTCGCTCGGCGCGGGTCTGCTGGTGACGTTCCTGGGGATACCGGTGCTGGCGGCGGCGCTCGCGGGTTGCCGCGGCTTCGGTGCACTGGAGCGGGCGCGGGCCCGGGGGCTGCTGCGGCTGGAGATCGCCGATCCAGAACCCGTGGCGGCAAACCGGCGAGGGCCGATGGCCTGGATCGGAACGATGCTGAGGAGCGGGGTGTCGTGGCGGCACATGCTGTACACGGTGGTGCAGTTCCCGTGGGCGGTCTTCTCGTTCACCGTCGGGGTCACCTGCTGGACGTGCGGGTGGGCGCTGCTCACGTATCCGCTGTGGTTCTGGGTGTTCCCCATGTACGGCGGTCAGGGCGGGCTTCAGCTGTACGGCGACGAGACACACAGCGTCTATCTGGACAACCCTTTCGAGATCACGGTGACCGCGCTGGTGGGTCTGTTGATCACGCTGGCCACGCCGTGGATCGTCCGGGGACTGACGACCGTGGACCGGCTGCTGGTGCACGGGCTGCTCGGGCCCTCGCGCCTGGCCACCCGGGTGGTGGAGCTGGAGTCGGACCGGGGGGTGGTCGTCGACACGGCGGCGGCGGACCTGCGGCGCATCGAGCGGGATCTGCACGACGGGGCGCAGGCTCGGCTGGTGGCGTTGGCCATGGATCTGGGGCTGGCCAAGGAGAAGCTGGCGCAGGACCCTCGGGCGGCGGCACGGATGGTGGAGGAGGCACACGGCGAGGTCAAGACGGCGCTCCAGGAGCTGCGGGACCTCGCGCGCGGTATCCATCCGGCGGTGCTGACGGACCGGGGACTGGACGCGGCGCTGTCGGCGGTGGCCTCGCGATGCACCGTGCCGGTGCAGGTGGAGGTGGACCTGCCGTCACGGCCGGCGCCGGCGATCGAGGGGATCGCTTATTTCACCGTTTCGGAGCTGCTGCAAAACGTCAGCAAGCACGCACAGGCGTCACGGGCGACGGTGGATGTGTGGCGGGTGGAGGACCGGTTGCTGCTGCAGGTGGTGGACGACGGGGTGGGGGGAGCGGATGCCTCCGCCGGGTCGGGGCTTGCGGGGTTGGCGGGACGGCTCGATGCGGTGGACGGGATCCTGGTGGTGGATTCGCCACCCGGGGGGCCGACCCGAGTCACCGCCGAACTGCCGTGGCGATCATCCTGACCCGGCCCGCCACCCACCCGGACACCCCCTGACACCCCGAACACCCCGACCACCCGACCACCCGGACCACCCGGACCACCCGGACCACCCTGAAGACCCCGACCACCCTGAACACCCGAAAACCGGGCACACCGCAGAGTCGCCCGAGGACACCCGACGCCGACGCCCCCCTGCCCAAGGCCCCGAACACCTCCGTGCACAACGCGTGCAACCCTTCGGCACATGACACCCGGCGGCACCACCACCGCCCCAAGCCCCGCGAAGACCCGTCGGCACCCGCCGGGGCCCCCGCTCCGCCCCACCCCGCCCACCCCTGTACGCCGCGGAAACGCCCCACAACACGGCCGCGGGGGGACTTGTCCACAGGCCCGGTGTGGAAGTGTGGACCGCGCGATACTGAGGTGCCGAAGGGGCGGGGCGTCGCACGTCCGGGACACCGCCGGACGCGTGGACGCACGGGCCGAAGACGAAGGGGCACGGGGGCCGAGGATCGTGGAGGACAGGGTGCGGGTGGTCATCGCCGAGGATTCAGTGCTGCTCAGGGAGGGCCTGACGCGGCTGCTGACCGACCGCGGACACGATGTCGTCGCCGGGGTCGGGGACGGGGACGCGCTGATCAAGACCATCACCGAGCTGGCGGACCGCGACGAGCTGCCCGACGTGGTCGTGGCCGACGTCCGGATGCCGCCGACGCATACGGACGAGGGTGTGCGAGCCGCGGTCCAGCTACGCAAGGCGCACCCCGGTCTGGGCGTACTGGTGCTGTCGCAGTACGTCGAGGAGCGGTACGCCACCGAACTGCTGGCCGACTCCAGTCGCGGCGTGGGCTATCTGCTCAAGGACCGGGTCGCCGAGGTGCGCGAGTTCGTGGACGCCGTGGTCCGGGTCGCCCAGGGAGGCACCGCACTGGACCCGGAGGTGGTCGCACAGCTGCTCGGGCGCAGCCGCAAGCAGGACGTGCTCGCCGCGCTCACTCCACGCGAGCGCGAGGTCCTGGGACTGATGGCCGAGGGGCGGACGAATTCCGCGATCGCCCGGCAGCTGGTCGTGAGCGACGGAGCCGTGGAGAAGCACGTCAGCAATATCTTCCTGAAACTCGGCCTGGCGCAGAGCGACGCGGATCATCGGCGTGTTCTGGCCGTGCTCACCTACCTCAACTCCTGATCGACCGACACTGTGTCAGGCGACGGGAAGCGCATGCGCGGGCCCGATCGTCCCGGGCCGGGCTGGGCCGGGCGTCGGCGCGACCCCGGCGCCGCAGCAGCACCCCGGAACCACCAGCACCAAAGGATGAGCAGGGAGCGTTTTCCAGAGCAGCATCGGAAGGCGGACGAATCATGGCAAAACTAGGCGTCGGACTGTCTCACGGTGGTGTCCACCATGCGAACTACCGAGGGAAGGCGACCCTTACCGACGTAGGGTTGAAGACGGGAAGGCCGGCGGGACGGCCGCTCCCGGACAGCCGCCTCGAAGGAGGTCCAGTTCAGTGACCAGCCAGGTCAGCAGGACAGCGGAGCAGGCCGACGGAGCCGTCGTAGGAGAGCAGCGCAAACCGGCGGGCACGAAGGATGTGCGCAAGCTCGACCGGGTGATCATTCGTTTCGCGGGTGATTCGGGTGATGGGATGCAGCTGACGGGTGACCGTTTCACTTCGGAGACGGCGTCCTTTGGTAACGACTTGTCGACGCTGCCGAATTTTCCCGCGGAGATCCGTGCTCCTGCCGGGACCCTGCCGGGTGTCTCGAGTTTCCAGTTGCATTTCGCGGATCATGACATTCTCACTCCGGGTGATGCGCCGAATGTGCTGGTGGCGATGAATCCGGCGGCGTTGAAGGCGAATGTGGGGGATCTGCCGCGGGGTGCGGAGATCATCGTCAATACGGATGAGTTCACCCGGCGGGCGATGCAGAAGGTGGGCTATGCCGCCTCTCCGCTGGAGGACGGTTCGCTGGACGGCTACAGCGTGCATCCGGTGCCGTTGACGACGCTGACGGTGGAGGCGCTGAAGGAGTTCGATCTGTCCCGTAAGGAGGCCGAGCGCAGCAAGAACATGTTCGCGCTGGGTCTGCTGTCGTGGATGTATCACCGGCCGACGGAGGGCACGGAGAGGTTTTTGCGGTCGAAGTTCGCCCGGAAGCCGCAGATCGCGGCGGCGAATATCGCGGCGTTCCGGGCGGGCTGGAACTTCGGGGAGACCACGGAGGACTTCGCGGTCTCCTATGAGGTCGCGCCGGCCGCGAAGGCGTTCCCGGTGGGCACCTACCGCAACATCTCCGGGAACCTGGCGTTGGCCTACGGTCTGATCACGGCGTCGCAGCAGGCGGATCTGCCGCTGTTTTTGGGTTCGTATCCGATCACTCCGGCCTCGGACATCCTGCACGAGCTGAGCCGGCACAAGAACTTCGGGGTGCGGACCTTCCAGGCGGAGGACGAGATCGCGGGGATCGGCGCGGCGCTGGGAGCGGCGTTCGGCGGGTCGCTGGCGGTGACCACGACCTCGGGGCCGGGGGTGGCGCTCAAGAGCGAGACGATCGGGCTGGCGGTCTCGCTGGAGCTGCCGCTGCTGGTGGTGGACATCCAGCGCGGTGGCCCCTCCACCGGTCTGCCGACCAAGACCGAGCAGGCGGATTTGCTGCAGGCGATGTACGGGCGCAACGGTGAGGCGCCGGTCGCGGTGATCGCCCCGCGCACGCCGGCGGACTGTTTCGACACGGCGCTGGAGGCGGCCCGGATCGCGCTGACCTACCGCACGCCGGTGGTCCTGCTCTCCGACGGCTATCTGGCCAACGGCTCCGAGCCCTGGCGGATCCCGGAGCTGGAGGAGCTGCCGGATCTGCGGGTGCAGTTCGCCCGAAGCGCCAACCACACCCTGGACGACGGCACCGAGGTCTTCTGGCCCTACAAACGCGATCCGCAGACCCTGGCCCGGCCCTGGGCGATCCCGGGCACACCCGGCCTGGAGCACCGCATCGGCGGCATCGAGAAACAAGACGGCACGGGCAACATCTCCTACGACCCGGCCAACCACGACTTCATGGTCCACACCCGCCAGGCCAAGATCGACGGCATCCAGGTCCCCGACCTCGAGGTCGACGATCCCCACCAGGCACACACCCTCGTGCTGGGCTGGGGCTCCACCTACGGCCCGATCACCGCCGCGGTACGCCGGCTGCGCCGCGCCGGCGAGTCGATCGCCCAGGCCCACCTGCGGCACCTCAACCCCTTCCCGCCGAATCTCGGCCCGGTCCTCGAGCGTTACGACAAGGTGGTGATCCCCGAGATGAACCTCGGCCAGCTCGCCACCCTCATCCGGGCGAAATACCTGGTGGACGCCCGCTCCTACAACCAGGTCAACGGCATGCCGTTCAAGGCCGAGCAACTCGCCACGGCTCTGAAGGAGGCCATCGATGGCTGAGACGACCACGGAAGGCACCCCCACCCCCCAGGCACTGGCCCTGGTACCCAAAGCCACCGCCGGACAGTCCATGAAGGACTTCAAATCCGACCAGGAGGTCCGCTGGTGCCCGGGCTGCGGCGACTACGCCGTCCTCGCCGCCGTCCAGGGATTCATGCCCGAACTGGGCCTGGCACGCGAGAACATCGTCTTCGTCTCCGGCATCGGCTGCTCCTCACGCTTCCCGTACTACATGAACACCTACGGGATGCACTCCATCCACGGCCGCGCCCCCGCCATCGCGACCGGACTGGCCACCTCACGCCGCGACCTGAGCGTATGGGTGGTCACCGGCGACGGCGACGCACTGTCCATCGGCGGCAACCACCTCATCCACGCCCTGCGCCGCAACGTCAACCTGAAGATCCTGCTGTTCAACAACCGCATCTACGGCCTGACCAAAGGCCAGTACTCACCCACCTCCGAAGTCGGCAAAATCACCAAGTCGACCCCGATGGGCTCCCTGGACGCCCCCTTCAACCCGGTCTCCCTGGCCATCGGCGCCGAGGCATCCTTCGTGGCCCGCACCATCGACTCCGACCGCGCCCACCTGACCGGCATCCTGCGCCAGGCCGCCGCCCACCCCGGCACCGCCCTGGTGGAGATCTACCAGAACTGCAACATCTTCAACGACGGCGCCTTCGACGCCCTCAAGGACAAACACAGCGCCGAGGAAGCAGTGATCCGCCTCGAACACGGACAGCCCATCCGCTTCGGACCCGACCGCTCACGCGGCGTCGTACGCGACCCGGACACCGGTGAACTGACCGTGGTCACCCTCACCGCACACAACGAGACCGACGTCCTGGTCCACAACGCCCACGCCGCCTCCCCCACCACCGCCTTCGCGCTGTCCCGGCTCGCCGACCCCGACACCCTGCACAACACCCCGATCGGCGTCTTCCGCTCCGTGGACCGACCCGTCTACGACACCCAGATGGCCGACCAACTCGACACCGCCATCGAACAACACGGCAAGGGCGACCTCGCCGCCCTCCTCACCGGCGGCGACACCTGGACGGTG
>NZ_JAKEEB010000005.1:2500-356159 GCF_021462825.1 Streptomyces glomeratus
GAAAGGTCCGGCGTAGAGGGTAAGACCCCCGTAGCTGAAACGTCAGCGGCTCGTTTGAGAGACACCCAAGTAGCACGGGGCCCGAGAAATCCCGTGTGAATCTGGCGGGACCACCCGCTAAGCCTAAATATTCCCTGGTGACCGATAGCGGATAGTACCGTGAGGGAATGGTGAAAAGTACCCCGGGAGGGGAGTGAAATAGTACCTGAAACCGTGTGCCTACAAGCCGTGGGAGCGTCGGAGCCTTCGGGCTCTCGTGACTGCGTGCCTTTTGAAGAATGAGCCTGCGAGTTTGCGGTGTGTTGCGAGGTTAACCCGTGTGGGGTAGCCGTAGCGAAAGCGAGTCCGAATAGGGCGTTTGAGTAGCACGCTCAAGACCCGAAGCGGAGTGATCTAGCCATGGGCAGGTTGAAGCGGAGGTAAGACTTCGTGGAGGACCGAACCCACCAGGGTTGAAAACCTGGGGGATGACCTGTGGTTAGGGGTGAAAGGCCAATCAAACTCCGTGATAGCTGGTTCTCCCCGAAATGCATTTAGGTGCAGCGTCGTGTGTTTCTTGCCGGAGGTAGAGCACTGGATAGGCGATGGGCCCTACCGGGTTACTGACCTTAGCCAAACTCCGAATGCCGGTAAGTGAGAGCGCGGCAGTGAGACTGTGGGGGATAAGCTCCATGGTCGAGAGGGAAACAGCCCAGAGCATCGACTAAGGCCCCTAAGCGTACGCTAAGTGGGAAAGGATGTGGAGTCGCACAGACAACCAGGAGGTTGGCTTAGAAGCAGCCACCCTTGAAAGAGTGCGTAATAGCTCACTGGTCTAGTGATTCCGCGCCGACAATGTAGCGGGGCTCAAGCGTACCGCCGAAGTCGTGTCATTGCAGCATAACGGCCAACGCCGGCTGTGATGGGTAGGGGAGCGTCGTCTGCCGGGTGAAGCGGCACTGGAAGGTAGTCGTGGACGGTTGACGAGTGAGAATGCAGGCATGAGTAGCGATTCACACGTGGGAAACGTGTGCGCCGATTGACTAAGGGTTCCTGGGTCAAGCTGATCTGCCCAGGGTAAGTCGGGACCTAAGGCGAGGCCGACAGGCGTAGTCGATGGATAACCGGTTGATATTCCGGTACCCGCTGTGAAGCGTCAAACATTGAATCCAGTGATGCTAAGCCCGTGAAGCCGCCGGGCCCCGTCTTTGACGTGGTTCGGAGTGGTGGAGCCGGTGACCCGAGCTGGTAGTAGGTGAGTGATGGGGTGACGCAGGAAGGTAGTCCATCCCGGGCGGTGGTTGTCCCGGGGTAAGGGTGTAGGACGTCAGGTAGGTAAATCCGCCTGGCTTGTGTCTGAGACCTGATGCCGAGCCGATTGTGGCGAAGTGGATGATCCTATGCTGTCGAGAAAAGCCTCTAGCGAGTTTCATGGCGGCCCGTACCCTAAACCGACTCAGGTGGTCAGGTAGAGAATACCGAGGCGTTCGGGTGAACTATGGTTAAGGAACTCGGCAAAATGCCCCCGTAACTTCGGGAGAAGGGGGGCCAGCTCTGGTGAGAGGACTTGCTCCTCGAGCTGGGGGTGGCCGCAGAGACCAGCGAGAAGCGACTGTTTACTAAAAACACAGGTCCGTGCGAAGCCGTAAGGCGATGTATACGGACTGACGCCTGCCCGGTGCTGGAACGTTAAGGGGACCGGTTAGCTCACTTTCGGGTGGGCGAAGCTGAGAACTTAAGCGCCAGTAAACGGCGGTGGTAACTATAACCATCCTAAGGTAGCGAAATTCCTTGTCGGGTAAGTTCCGACCTGCACGAATGGCGTAACGACTTCTCGACTGTCTCAACCATAGGCCCGGTGAAATTGCACTACGAGTAAAGATGCTCGTTTCGCGCAGCAGGACGGAAAGACCCCGGGACCTTTACTACAGTTTGATATTGGTGTTCGGTTCGGCTTGTGTAGGATAGCTGGGAGACTGTGAAGCTCGGACGCCAGTTCGGGTGGAGTCGTCGTTGAAATACCAGTCTGGTCGTGCTGGATGTCTAACCCGGGTCCGTGATCCGGATCGGGGACAGTGTCTGATGGGTAGTTTAACTGGGGCGGTTGCCTCCTAAAGGGTAACGGAGGCGCCCAAAGGTTCCCTCAGCCTGGTTGGCAATCAGGTGTTGAGTGTAAGTGCACAAGGGAGCTTGACTGTGAGACCGACGGGTCGAGCAGGGACGAAAGTCGGGACTAGTGATCCGGCGGTGGCTTGTGGAAGCGCCGTCGCTCAACGGATAAAAGGTACCCCGGGGATAACAGGCTGATCTTCCCCAAGAGTCCATATCGACGGGATGGTTTGGCACCTCGATGTCGGCTCGTCGCATCCTGGGGCTGGAGTCGGTCCCAAGGGTTGGGCTGTTCGCCCATTAAAGCGGTACGCGAGCTGGGTTTAGAACGTCGTGAGACAGTTCGGTCCCTATCCGCTGTGCGCGTAGGAGTCTTGAGAAGGGCTGTCCCTAGTACGAGAGGACCGGGACGGACGAACCTCTGGTGTGCCAGTTGTTCTGCCAAGGGCATGGCTGGTTGGCTACGTTCGGGAGGGATAACCGCTGAAAGCATCTAAGCGGGAAGCCTGCTTCGAGATGAGGACTCCCACCCACTTGATGGGGTAAGGCTCCCAGTAGACGACTGGGTTGATAGGCCGGATCTGGAAGCACGGTAACGTGTGGAGGTGACCGGTACTAATAGGCCGAGGGCTTGTCCTCAGTTGCTCGCGTCCACTGTGTTGGTTCTGAAACCACGAACAACCCCGTTGTAGTGATACGGCGGCCGGGTTGTCAGTTTCATAGTGTTTCGGTGGTCATAGCGTGAGGGAAACGCCCGGTTACATTCCGAACCCGGAAGCTAAGCCTTACAGCGCCGATGGTACTGCAGGGGGGACCCTGTGGGAGAGTAGGACACCGCCGAACAATACTTCAGAGCTGGTCCCCGAACTTCGGTTCGGGGACCAGCTCTTTTGCGTTGCCCGTCACTTTGCGTTCACTTTGCCGGACGAACATCCCAGCCATGGGTACCGCTGGAATGCTCAGGGCCGCAGGTATCGGTCACGGTGACGAGGTCATCGTGCCGGCCTTCGGGAACATCGATGTTGCCGAGGCCGTGACCCTGGCCGGGGCGATCCCGGTGTTCGCCGACATAGACCCGGTGACGTACTGCCTGGACCCCCTTGCCGTCGAAGCCGCGGTGAGCCCGCAGACCGTCGCGGTCGTCGTCGTGCATCGGTTCGGCCAACCCGCCGATGTGCCGCATCTGCACGAGATCGGACAGCGGCACGGGCTGCTGGTGCTGGAACAGGGAGAGTCCGAGACGCCGTACGCCGAGGTGGCCCAGCGGCGGGAACGAGCGGCGTACCTGGACCGGCGGCTGCGCGGTGTGCGTACGCCCGAGGGCAGCGGCGGCCACACCTATCAGCAGTACGTCGTGCGGGTGCCGGGCAACGGCCGACCGGACCGGGACGCCTTCGCACGGGCCGTACGGGCCAGGGGAGTTGAGTGCCGGGTGCCGGTGAAGACCCCCGTCCACCGCATGCCGGATTTCCGCCGGGACGTGTGTCTGCCCGAGACCGAGCGTGCGGCCGACGAGACCCTCGCCCTGCCGGTGGACGCCTCGCTGACGAAGCGTGAGATGAACCGGATCGTCTCGGCGTGCAACGCCCTGGGAGGGTTGCTGCAACCCGCATTCTGAGCGGTGCCCCCCGTTTGGGAACACACGCCAGTTCGGGGTACGATCTATTCCGTTGCCGCGAGGGAATCCTCGAAATAGGTGACAGGCCCCTATAGCTCAGTCGGCAGAGCGTCTCCATGGTAAGGAGAAGGTCAACGGTTCGATTCCGTTTGGGGGCTCAGCCAGAAGGCCCCGCCCATCAGGGCGGGGCCTTCTTCGTGTTGCCCTTCCTCAGTCCTTCGGAAGGCCCGGTACACGCATCGCCAGAATCGCCATGTCGTCCGACGGGGCGTCCGAGGCGAAGCGTTCGACCGCGCGCATGATCCGCGCGGCCACCGCGCCCGCCGTGAGGCCCGTGCAGGTGGTGAGGACCTCCGTGAGTCCGTCGTCGCCCAACATGCGCGTGCCCTCGCGTCGTTCGGTGACGCCGTCCGTGACGCACAGCAGGACGTCTCCGGGATCGAGCGTCACCGTCTGCTCGTACAGCTCCAGGTCCTCCATCACACCGAGCAGTGGCTGCGGTTCCGCCGCAGGTTCCACCGTGCCGTCCTGGCGCAGACGCAGCGGGAGCGGATGGCCGGCGCAGACCACCTTCAGCACGGCGCTGCCGTCCTCCTGGGGCCACAATTCGCCGTAGAGCAGCGTCAGGAAGCGGCTGCGCGCCCCCTCGTCGAGGATCGCGGAGTTCAGGCGCTCGAGCACCGCCGGGCCGCCGAAGCCCTCCCGGGCCAGCAGCCGCAGGGCGTGGCGGGCCAGGCCGGTGACCGCGGCCGCCTCCGGGCCCGTACCGCAGACGTCGCCGATGGCGAAGCCGTATGCGCCGTCGCGGATCGGGAACAGGTCGTAGAAGTCGCCGCCGACCTCGTTGCCCTCGCCGGCCGCGCGGTAGATCACCTCGACCTCGACGCCGTCGATGCGCGGGAGCTCCGGCGGGAGCAGGCTGCGCTGGAGGGACTGGCTGATGGCCGTGCGCTCCGAGTACAGCCGGGCGTTGTCCAGGGCCAGGGCGGCCCGTCGGCTCAGGTCCTCGGCCAGTTCCAGGATCTCCTGGCGGAAGTGTTCGTCCGTCGGCTTGCCGAGGGTCAGCATGCCGATGACGCGGTTGCGGGCCACGAGAGGCAGTACGACCGTTTCGCCGCCGACCGTGGAGGCCGTCGCCAGTGTCGTGCCGATGCCGGAGCTGAGCGGGGGCGGCTCGCCCAGGCCCAGGCTCCGCATCGAGGTGCGCAGCGCCGCCTCGTGGGCCGCGTCCGCGGGGGCCGCCCAGACCCGGGCGCCGGGTGTGGGGATGGGTTCCGGCGGGGGGATCTTCGCCAGGAGCGCCTTGAGGCCGTCGATGCGCTCCTCGTCCTCGTGCAGGACGTAGGAGAGGTAGGGCTCCGACGCCTGGTCGGCGATCGTGTACACCGCGCACCAGGTGGCCAGCGTCGGAATCGTCATCTGGGCCATGAGAGCCAGCGTCTGGTCCCGGTCCAGCGTGCCGGCGAGGAGGTCGGAGGCCTCGACGAGGAAGCTCAGCGAGCCGCGGCGCAGCCGCTCCAGCTCTCCCAGACGGGCCGATTCCACGGCCAGCGCGATTCGGTCCGCCGCGAACTGCAGACGCAGCGCCTCTTCGTTGGAGTACCGGGAGGGCGACTCGGCAGCGACACCGAGGGAGCCGGTCAGACGGCCCTCCACCTTCAGCGGGACCGTGACCACGGAGCGCATGCCCGTGCCGCTCAGCAGGGGCACCGCGCCGGGTACGGCGGCCAGGTCGTCGTGGACGGCGGGCATACGGGCCGAGCCGTAGCGGCCAGGGCCCGCCTCGACCGGGACGCGGGCGAAGCGCTGGCGGGCGGAGGGCAGGCCGGTCGAGGCGCGCACCTCCAGCTCCGTTTCGTCGTCGGTGGCCAGCAGGAGGAAGGCGGCGTCGCCGTCGAGCATGTCGCGGGCGCGCTCCACCGTGCGCTGGAGGAGGCCGTCGAGATCGTCGGGGGCCGGCGAGCCGATGAAGACCTCGAAGGGGTCCGGGGTGTTGCCGTCCGAGACGGTGGACGTGTCGGTGGCGGGGCCCCGCAGGGGGGTCTGGAGCACGGCCCGCTCGTGGTCGCGCACCAGCAGGCAGACCGTGGACGGTTCGCCGGCCGTGTCGCGTACACGCAGGTGGGAGGCGTACACGGGGTTCACCCGCCCGTCGGCGCCGCGGATGCCGTAGCTGCCCTCCCAGCGGGAGAGCCGGAGGGCCTCGGCGATCCCGGTGCCGGTGCCGGGGGTGTGCGGCCAGGCGGCGAGGTCGGTGAGCGGTCTGCCGGTGACCTGGTCGGCCGCGTATCCGAAGAGGTCCTCCGCGTCCTCGTTCCAGGCGGTGATGGTGCCCTTGCGGTCGATCTGGACGACCGCGACGCGGACCCGGCCGTCCGCGAGCGGCAGGAGGTCCGCGGGGAGCGAGGGACCCGCCGCGCGGGTGCCCACGGGGCGTTCCGGTAGATCCAGTTGGAACCAGACCTGTTTGTGCGTCGGTGTGTAATCGACACCCCAGCGGTTGGCCAGGGCGGCGCAGAGTTGCAGGCCGCGGCCGCCCTCCCGGTCGGGGCTCCCCATGTTCACGGCGCTCGACTGGAGCGGGATCTCACGTTCCGGATAGCGGTCGGCGACCTCGATGCGTACGCCGTCGTCGCTGCGCAGGCACAGGACCTCCGCGGCGGTGCCCGCGTGTACGACGGCGTTCGTGACCAGCTCGCTGGTGAGGACCACGGCATCGTCGACGATGTCCGCGAAGCCCCAGCCCTGGAGGGTGTCGCGGACGAACGCCCGGGCGGTCGCCACGGATCGTCCGACGGGCTCGAAGCTGGCGGCCGCGCGCGCGGTGATCACAGAACTCCCTGTCCGGTTCTCGACGTGCGGGGCGCCTGGGCCGACCCCCTCCTGCCGGGGCAGAGGCTGGTTCGCCCGCTGCCGAGGATCCTGGGGGTGTCCCCCGGGACGCAGTCCGGTGGTCATGGTGCGGTGCCCCTCCGATGCCTGCCCGCTCGTGCTCGTGCCACCGCCCAGGCCGGTCGGACCGGCGCGGCTGGACAGCCGCATGCAAGGTTACTTACCTTCGCGGTCCATGCGGATGCCGGTCGCCGGTGTTTACGTCCGGAAGGTGTGCGGAGCGTGTGCGAAGCTGCCGAACTGTTATGGCCTGGTTCAGGCAGGGTGAAACACTGGGCAAGCTTCCAAAAGGAGGTTCGGGCAGGCTGAGTGTCTCCCGCCAAGCCGGGCAGGAGCACCGCGCGTGTCCGGTGGAAGTGGAAACAGGCACTCCTACGGGCCAGTGACCGGTTACGTCGAGCAGTACCCCTGAGCACAGCAGTGATGGTCGACCACCTGCGGGAGGGACACAGTGGAGTCTGGCGCAGCGACGCGGGGCACGAAGACGCGCGCGAAAGGCGGACAGTCCCTGAGCAACCAGCGCACCGCGCGCAAGGGAACCACCGCGGTGGACACGGCGGCCCTGAACCGGCTGCTGACGGCCCTGGAGTCCATGAGGGACGGAAATTTCCGGAAGCGGCTGACGGTCTCCGGCGACGGAGTGATGGCCGAAATCGCCGCCGTCTTCAACGAGGTGGCGGACCGGAATCTGCACCTGACCGGGGAGCTGGCGCGGGTGCGGCGCGTGGTCGGGCGTGAGGGCAAGCTCACCGAGCGGCTGGAGACGGGTGCCTGCGAGGGCTCCTGGGCGGCCGCGATCGACGCGTCCAACGCACTCGTCGAGGATCTCGTACGCCCCGTCTCCGAGGTGAGCCGGGTGCTGTCGGCGGTCGCCGAGGGCGATCTGTCGCCGCGGATGGAGCTGCGGACGCCTGGGGCGGAGGGGACGGGGCATCCGCTGCGCGGCGAGTTCCTGAAGGTGGGCCGTACGGTCAACAACCTGGTCGACCAGTTGTCGACGTTCACCGACGAGGTCACGCGGGTGGCCATCGAGGTGGGCACCGAGGGCAAGCTGGGCGGTCAGGCACGCGTGCGAGGTATGTCCGGTTCGTGGAAGGATCTCACGGATTCGGTCAATACGATGGCGTACCGGCTGACCGCACAGGTGCGGGACATCGCCCTGGTGACGACGGCGGTCGCGAAGGGTGACCTGTCGCGGAAGGTCACGGTTCATGTGGCCGGCGAGATGCTGGAGCTGAAGAACACCGTCAACACGATGGTGGACCAGCTGGCGTCCTTCTCCTCCGAGGTCACGCGGGTCGCCCGGGAGGTCGGTACCGAGGGCGAGCTGGGTGGCCAGGCCCAGGTGCCCGGTGTGTCGGGCGTGTGGAAGGACCTCACCGACTCGGTGAACCTGATGGCCGGCAATCTGACCGCCCAGGTGCGCGGCATCGCGCAGGTGACGACCGCGGTGGCCAACGGCGACCTGTCGCAGAAGGTCACCGTGTCGGCGCGCGGCGAGATCGCGCAGCTCGCCGAGACGATCAACCAGATGACCGAGACGCTGCGCACCTTCGCGGACGAGGTCACCCGGGTGGCCAACGAGGTGGGCGGCGAGGGCCGGCTCGGCGGGCAGGCGAATGTGCCGGGTGCGGCGGGCACGTGGAAGGACCTCACCGACTCGGTGAACACGGTCTTCCGGAATCTGACCACCCAGGTGCGGGACATCGCCGCCGTCACCACGGCGGTGGCCAGCGGCGACCTGTCGCAGAAGGTCACCGTCGACGTCGCCGGCGAGATGCTGGAGCTGAAGAACACCGTCAACGGGATGGTGGACCAGCTGTCCGCCTTCGGTTCCGAGGTCACCAGGGTGGCGCGGGAGATCGGCGTCGAGGGTGAGCTGGGCGGCCAGGCGCAGGTGACGGGCGCGGCCGGCACGTGGAAGGACCTCACGGACTCCGTCAACACGGCGTTCCGCAACCTCACCGGTCAGGTCCGCAATATCGCGCAGGTCACGACGGCGGTGGCCAACGGCGACCTGTCGCAGAAGGTCACCGTTGACGTGTCCGGTGAGATGCTCCAGCTGAAGAACACCGTGAACACGATGGTGGACCAGCTGTCCGCGTTCGCCGACCAGGTCACGCGTATGGCCCGGGACGTCGGTACGGAGGGCCGTCTGGGCGGCCAGGCCGTGGTGCCGGGTGTCTCCGGCACCTGGAAGGAGCTCACCGACTCCGTCAACTTCATGGCGGGCAACCTCACCTCGCAGGTGAGGCAGATCGCCCAGGTGACGACGGCGGTGGCGCGGGGTGATCTGTCGCAGAAGATCGACGTGGACGCGCGCGGCGAGATCCTGGAGCTGAAGAACACCATCAACAACCTGGTGGACCAGCTCTCGGCGTTCGCCGAGCAGGTGACCCGGGTGGCCCGTGAGGTGGGCACCGAGGGCCGGCTCGGCGGTCAGGCGCAGGTGCCGGGCGTGGCCGGTGTGTGGCGCGACCTGACCGACTCCGTCAACGGCATGGCGGGCAACCTCACCACCCAGGTGCGCAACATCGCGCAGGTCGCGACGGCGGTGGCGCGGGGTGATCTGTCGCAGAAGATCGACGTGGACGCGCGCGGCGAGATCCTGGAGCTGAAGAACACCATCAACACGATGGTCGACCAGCTCTCCAACTTCGCCGAGCAGGTGACGCGGGTGGCCCGTGAGGTGGGCACCGAGGGCATCCTCGGCGGCCAGGCCGAGGTGCAGGGTGTCTCGGGCACCTGGAAGGACCTCACGCAGTCCGTGAACTTCATGGCGAACAACCTGACGATCCAGGTGCGCAACATCGCCGAGGTCACCACCGCGGTCGCCAAGGGCGACCTGTCGAAGAAGATCACCGTCGACGCCAGGGGCGAGATCCTCGAGCTGGTCACCACCGTCAACACGATGGTCGACCAGCTGTCGTCCTTCGCCGAGCAGGTGACGCGGGTGGCCCGTGAGGTGGGCACCGAGGGCATCCTCGGCGGCCAGGCGCACGTCCCCGGCGTCACGGGCATCTGGAAGGACCTCAGCGACAACGTCAACCTCATGGCCAACAACCTGACCATGCAGGTGCGCAACATCTCCCAGGTCGCGGCGGCCGTCGCCAACGGCGACCTGACGCGGACGGTGACGATCGAGGCGCGCGGCGAGGTCGCGCAGCTCGCCGACACCTTCAACACCATGGTGAAGACGCTGAGTTCGTTCGCCGACCAGGTCACCAAGGTGGCCCGCGAGGTGGGCACGGACGGCATCCTCGGTGGCCAGGCGCACGTACCGGGTGTGGCCGGCACGTGGAAGGACCTCACCGAGTCCGTGAACCAGATGGCGTCCAACCTGACCGGTCAGGTGCGCAATATCGCCATGGTCACCACGGCCATCGCCAAGGGTGACCTGACGAAGAAGATCGACATTGACGCCCGTGGTGAGATCCTCGAGCTCAAGACGACCATCAACACGATGGTCGACCAGCTGTCCAGCTTCGCCGAGGAGGTCACCCGCGTGGCCCGCGAGGTGGGCACCGAGGGACAGCTCGGTGGTCAGGCACGCGTGCGTGACGTCGACGGCACCTGGCGGGACCTCACCGAGTCGGTGAACGAGATGGCCGGGAACCTGACCCGGCAGGTGCGTGCCATCGCGCGCGTGGCGACCGCGGTGACCCGCGGCGACCTCAACCTGAAGATCGATGTGGATGCCTCGGGCGAGATCCAGGAACTTCAGGACTACATCAACAAGATGATCGCCAACCTGCGGGACACCACGATCGCCAACAAGGAGCAGGACTGGCTCAAGGGCAACCTGGCCCGTATCTCCGCCCTGATGCAGGGCCGCCGTGATCTGGAGGACGTGGCCTCGCTGATCATGAGCGAGCTGACGCCGGTGGTCTCCGCGCAGCACGGCGCGTTCTTCCTCGCCATGCCGCTGGTCGACGGCAAGGACCTGGGTGCCGACGCGGACGAGGCGTACGAGCTGCGCATGCTGGGGTCCTACGGCTACTCCATGGGCTCCATGCCGACGTCGTTCCGGCCGGGTGAGGCGCTGATCGGGACGGCCGCCAAGGAGAAGCGCACGATCCTGGTGGAGAACGCCCCGAGCGGCTATCTGAAGATCTCCTCCGGGCTCGGGGACGCGCCCCCCGCGCAGGTGATCGTCCTTCCGGTGCTGTTCGAGGGGACCGTGCTCGGCGTCATCGAGCTGGCGTCCTTCACCCCGTTCACGCAGATCCAGAGGGACTTCCTGAACCAGATCGCCGAGATGATCGCGACGAGCGTCAACACCATCTCCGTCAACACCAAGACGGAGGTCCTGCTGAAGCAGTCGCAGGAACTGACCGAGCAACTCAGGCTGCGGTCGGAGGAGCTGGAGCAGCGGCAGAAGGCCCTCCAGTCGTCCAACGCCGAACTGGAGGAGAAGGCCGAGCTGCTGGCCCAGCAGAACCGGGACATCGAGGTCAAGAACACCGAGATCGAGGAGGCGCGGCAGGTGTTGGAGGAGCGCGCCGAGCAGCTCGCGGTCTCCATGCGCTACAAGAGCGAGTTCCTGGCCAATATGTCGCACGAGCTGCGCACGCCGCTCAACTCCCTGCTGATCCTGGCCAAGTTGCTCGCCGACAATGCCGAGGGGAACCTCTCGCCGAAGCAGGTGGAGTTCGCGGAGACCATCCACGGCGCCGGTTCCGACCTGCTCCAGCTGATCAACGACATCCTGGACCTGTCGAAGGTCGAGGCGGGCAAGATGGACGTCTCGCCGACGCGCATCGCGCTGGTGCAGCTCGTCGACTACGTGGAGGCCACGTTCCGGCCGCTGACCGCGGAGAAGGGGCTCGACTTCTCCGTACGGGTGTCGCCGGAGCTGCCCGCCACACTGCACACCGACGAGCAGCGCCTGCTGCAGGTGCTGCGCAACCTGCTGTCCAACGCGGTGAAGTTCACCGACACCGGGGCCGTCGAGCTGGTCATCCGCCCGGCGGGCAACGATGTGCCCATGGCCATCCGGGAGCAGCTGCTGGAGGCCGGCTCGCTGCGGGACCCGGACGCGGAACTGATCGCCTTCTCGGTGGCCGACACCGGCATCGGCATCGCGGCGAGCAAGATGCGGGTGATCTTCGAGGCGTTCAAGCAGGCGGACGGCACGACGAGCCGCAAGTACGGCGGTACGGGCCTCGGGTTGTCCATCTCGCGCGAGATCGCGCGGCTGCTGGGCGGCGAGATCCACGCGCAGAGCGAGCCCGGGCGCGGCTCGACGTTCACCCTGTATCTGCCGCTGCACCCCAGTGAACTGCCGCCGCAGGGCTACGCGCAGCTGGCGCCCGCCTTGGAGGCGGACGAGCTGCTGGCGTCCGAGGCGGAGCTGTCCGCGCCGGACATCGAGACCCCGGCCGAGGTCAAGTCGTACCAGGAGACCCAGAACGGGCCCGCGGCCCTCTTCCGGCGGCGGCGCAGGGCGGTCTCCGCGGGCGGACAGCGCGGCGCCGGCGGAGGGCAGGAGCAGTGGCCCGGCGAGCAGCAGGAGGGGCCCAAGACGCGGCAGGGCGTGCGGTTCGACAGCGAGAAGGTGCTGATCGTCGACGACGACATCCGCAACGTCTTCGCGCTCACCAGCGTGCTGGAGCAGCACGGCCTGTCGGTGCTGTACGCCGAGAACGGCCGGGAGGGCATCGAGGTGCTGGAACAGCACGACGATGTCGCGGTCGTCCTGATGGACATCATGATGCCTGAGATGGACGGGTATGCCACGACCACGGCGATCCGGCGGATGCCGCAGTTCGCCGGGCTGCCGATCATCGCGCTGACGGCGAAGGCGATGAAGGGTGACCGGGAGAAGGCCATCGAGTCGGGCGCCTCCGACTACGTGACCAAGCCGGTCGATCCCGATCATCTGCTGTCCGTGATGGAACAATGGATGCGTGTGCAGTGACGTGGAAGTCTGTGCGGTGGAGGGCACGCCGAATGTTCACGCGGAGTTGCTGACGGGGTGGTGTCGGGGCCGTGTAGAAGTGCGGTGTGCGGGGAACCTTCTGGTCCCCTGCCGCGTTTCTGCTATGTGCACAGTGACATCGCGGTGACAGGGTGTGGCGACAGGCGGGGTGCGGCTACGATGACCGGCACAAGGACGGGCGGCGCAAGGGAGTCGTCCCCTGGGGTGGCTCCGGGAGGTGTCACTCCGAGTCCTGAGGACAGGGGAGGCCCCACGCCGGGGCGAGGAGGGCGGGCCATGGTGCAGAAGGCCAAGATCCTCCTGGTCGATGACCGGCCGGAGAATCTGCTGGCGCTGGAGGCCATCCTCTCCGCGCTCGATCAGACGCTGGTCAGGGCATCGTCCGGGGAGGAAGCGCTCAAGGCACTGCTGACGGACGACTTCGCGGTCATTCTGCTGGACGTCCAGATGCCGGGTATGGACGGGTTCGAGACCGCCGCGCACATCAAGCGGCGGGAGCGGACACGTGACATCCCGATCATCTTCCTGACCGCCATCAACCACGGCCCGCACCACACCTTCCGGGGATACGCGGCCGGCGCGGTGGACTACATCTCCAAGCCGTTCGACCCGTGGGTGCTGCGCGCGAAGGTCTCCGTGTTCGTCGAGCTGTACATGAAGAACTGCCAGCTGCGCGAGCAGGCGGCACTGCTGCGGCTGCAGCTGGAGGGTGGCGGCAAGTCCGCGGCCGGTGACAGCAAGGAGCCGGCCGGGCTGCTCGCCGAGCTGTCCGCGCGGCTCGCCGCGGTCGAGGAGCAGGCCGAGGCGCTGTCCAAGCAGCTCGACGACGAGTCGGCGGACGCGGCGGCGGTGGCGACCGCGGCCCATCTCGAGCGCAAACTCACGGGCCTGCGCCGCGCCCTGGACGCCCTGGAACCGGGCACGGGCAGCGGCACAGCCCCGGTACCGTCCCAGAGCTGAAGGGATTCGCTCCGCGGGTGAGCCGAGAGGCGACGGCCGCGCGTCGTGGCCCGTGGTGCCGGTCTCGGAGCCCTGGTGTCAGCCGCGCGTTCGGCCACGCTTCTCCGCCAGGCGGCGCAGTCGCCTTGAGCTCGCGTCAGTTTCGTGCCTCTCCAAGGGCGACACGAACGGGTGAAGCTGTGGCCACGCGTGTCCCCTGTCGCCTCCACCGGTAACCTCACACTCATGGCCTCACGTCCCGCAGCCAAGAAGTCGCCCGCGAAGAAGGCGGCCGCTCCGAGGCAGGCTCCGGCGAAGAGGGCCCCCGCGAAGAAAGCCGCCGCGAAGAAGACACCCGCCAGGAAGTCCGCGGCGAAGAAGCCCGCCCCCGCGCCGGCGCCCAACCCGACCGCGGGCGTGTACAGACTCGTACGCGCCCTCTGGCTCGGCCTCGCGCACGCCGTCGGAGCGATGCTCCGCGGCTTCGGGCGGGGCGCGAAGGGGCTCGACCCGGCACACCGCAAGGACGGCCTCGCGCTCCTGCTGCTCGGCCTGTCGCTGATCGTCGCCGCGGGCACCTGGGCCAATCTGCGCGGCCCGGTGGGCGACCTCGTCGAGATGCTGGTCACCGGCGCGTTCGGCCGGCTGGACCTGCTCGTGCCGATACTGCTCGGCGTGATCGCGGTGCGCCTGATCCTGCATCCGGAGCGGCCGGAGGCCAACGGCCGTATCGTCATCGGCCTGTCCGCGCTGGTGATCGGGGTGCTCGGCCAGGTGCACATCGGCTGCGGCGGCCCCGCGCGCAGCGACGGCATGCAGGCGATAAGGGACGCCGGCGGGCTCATCGGCTGGGGCGCGGCCACACCACTGACGTACACCATGGGCGATGCCCTCGCGGTGGCGCTGCTCGTCCTGCTCACCTTCTTCGGACTGCTCGTCGTCACCGCCACACCCGTCACCGCCATTCCGCAGCGGCTGCGGCTGCTCGGTGTGAAGCTGGGTCTCCTGCACGCCCCGGACGACTTCCCCGGCGAGGACGACGAGCGGTACGACGAACAGTGGCGTGAGGCGCTGCCCCGTTCCCGGCGGCGAAGCCCCGCCGACCAGCCCTACGACCCGGACGCGGCCGAGCAGGACGCGATCGCCCGGCGGCGCGGCCGCGCCCGGCGCCCCGCCGCGCAGCAGCCCGCCGCGGGCCGGCAGATGGACGCCGTGGACGTCGCGGCGGCCGCCGCTGCCGCCCTGGACGGCGCCGTCCTGCACGGCATGCCGCCGTCCCCGCTCGTCGCCGATCTCACCCAGGGGGTCAGCGCCGGGGACCGCGAGCCGACGACGCCGACACCCGTGCCGGCCGCGCGGCCCCAGCAGGAGCGGCTCACGGCCGAGCCGGCGGTGCCCGATCTGACCAAGACGCCCCCGCAGGAACACCGGGACCTGCCGCCGCGCGCCGAGCAGCTCCAGCTCTCCGGCGACATCACCTACTCCCTGCCCGCTCTGGACCTCCTGGAGCGCGGCGGCCCAGGCAAGGCGCGCAGCGCCGCCAACGACGCCGTCGTCGCCGCGCTCACGAACGTCTTCACCGAGTTCAAGGTCGACGCGGCCGTCACCGGCTTCACCCGGGGCCCGACGGTCACCCGCTACGAGGTGGAGCTGGGCCCCGCCGTGAAGGTCGAGCGGATCACCGCGCTCACCAAGAACATCGCGTACGCCGTCGCCAGCCCCGACGTTCGGATCATCAGCCCTATCCCCGGCAAGTCCGCGGTCGGCATCGAGATCCCCAACACCGACCGGGAGATGGTCAACCTCGGTGATGTGCTCCGCCTCGCGGAGGCCGCCGAGGACGACCACCCCATGCTGGTGGCGCTCGGCAAGGACGTCGAAGGCGGCTATGTGATGGCGAACATCGCGAAGATGCCGCACATCCTCGTCGCCGGTGCCACCGGCTCCGGCAAGTCGTCCTGCATCAACTGCCTGATCACCTCGATCATGATGCGCGCGACACCGGAGGACGTGCGCATGGTCCTCGTCGACCCCAAGCGCGTCGAGCTGACCGCGTACGAGGGCATTCCGCACCTGATCACGCCGATCATCACCAACCCGAAGCGGGCAGCGGAGGCGCTCCAGTGGGTCGTACGGGAGATGGACCTGCGCTACGACGACCTCGCGGCGTACGGCTTCCGGCACATCGACGACTTCAACGAGGCGATCAGAAACGGCAAGATCAAGTCGCCCGAGGGCAGCGAGCGCGAACTGCAGCCCTACCCGTACCTGCTGGTGATCGTCGACGAGCTGGCCGATTTGATGATGGTCGCACCGCGCGATGTCGAGGATGCGATCGTGCGCATCACGCAGCTCGCGCGCGCGGCGGGCATCCATCTGGTGCTCGCCACGCAGCGGCCGTCCGTTGACGTCGTCACCGGTCTGATCAAGGCGAACGTGCCGTCCCGGCTCGCCTTCGCCACCTCCTCCCTGGCCGACTCGCGCGTCATCCTCGACCAGCCCGGCGCCGAGAAGCTGATCGGCAAGGGCGACGGGCTGTTTCTGCCGATGGGCGCGAACAAGCCGACCCGTATGCAGGGCGCGTTCGTGACCGAGGAGGAGGTCGCGGCGGTCGTCCGGCACTGCAAGGAGCAGATGGCGCCCGTCTTCCGGGACGATGTCACGGTCGGCGGCAAGCAGAAGAAGGAGATCGACGAGGACATCGGCGACGACCTCGACCTGCTGTGCCAGGCGGCAGAACTGGTCGTCTCCACCCAGTTCGGATCCACCTCGATGCTCCAGCGGAAGCTGCGCGTCGGCTTCGCCAAGGCAGGCCGTCTGATGGACCTCATGGAGTCACGGAACATCGTCGGCCCCAGCGAGGGATCCAAGGCCCGCGACGTCCTGGTGAAACCCGACGAACTGGACGGAGTGCTCGCCCTGATTCGCGGGGAGTCTCAACCGTAGGGATTCGGAGGTTCCCGGTTCACCGTGCGAGCGGGTGGACCGGGCCGCGTCGCCGGAACCCCGGCGACGCGCCCGGCGATGGACCGTGACCCACTCGTAAGTGTTCCGTGAGCAACCGTTCCCCCGCCACGTACGTCAAGTTGAGCAAGACGACGAGAATATGTCCCACCATCAGGATGACCGGCCGTTCTGATGGCGTACAAAGTCCTACCGCCCGGTTGCCCCACCCTTTCGTTACCCCCCTAGACTGAACTTCCAGCACAGGTGGCTACACGCTCGAAAGGCGCCCCCGTGTCCATCGGCAACTCCCCTGACGACAACTCCCCTGAGGACGCACGTCCCTTCGACGACGACCGAGAAGACGCCCGTGAAGACGCCGGGGCGTCGGACCGCCTCTCGATCGGCCGAGCCCTGCAGCAGGCGCGCATCGCGGCCGGGCTGACCGTCGACGAGGTCAGCAATGCCACCCGGGTCCGCATCGCCATCGTGCACGCGATCGAACGGGACGACTTCGCGCCGTGCGGCGGCGACGTCTACGCCCGCGGCCACATTCGCACGCTCGCGCGGGCCGTGCATCTCGACCCCGCCCCGCTGCTCGAACAGTTCGCCGCCGAGCACGGCGGACGGCCCGCCCCGACCCCGGCGGCCCCGCTCTTCGAGGCGGAACGTATCCGCCCCGAGCGCCGCGGGCCCAACTGGACCGCGGCCATGGTCGCGGCGATCGTCGCCGTGATCGGCTTCGTCGGGTTCACCCTGGTCAAGGGAGGCGACGGCGGGCAGAGCGCCAAGACGCCGATCGCCAAGGGACCCCAGGCGAGCACCGGCAAGCCGGTCTCGGCCACACCCAAGAGCAGCAAGCCCGCCGAGCCCAAGCCCGAGCCGTCCGACAGCGCCATCGCGGCCGCGCCCCGCGACAAGGTGACGGTCCAGGTCAGCGCAGCCGACGGCCGCAGCTGGATCTCGGCAAAGGATCACAACGGACGCACCCTCTTCGACGGCCTGCTCAAGAAAGGCGACTCGCAGACCTTCCAGGACAAGGAGAAGATCGACCTGGTCCTCGGTGACGCGGGCGCCATCGAGCTGTACGTCAACGGCAAGAAGATCCAGGACGACTTCCGGCCCGGTCAGGTCGAGCGCCTGACCTATACGAAGGGTGACCCCGTCACCGGGTGACGGACGGCCGCCGGGCCCGGGAGGCGGCCGAGCGGTACGCAAGGGGCACGGACACACGGGGTTGGCCAAGATCGGCCAACCCCGTCGACGTGGGCTGTCAGCGGGACGAAGTAGTCTTGAGCCCATGTCTGAACGCCGTACCGTCGCACTCGTCACCCTTGGCTGCGCCCGTAACGAGGTGGACTCGGAGGAGCTCGCAGGCCGTTTGGAGGCGGACGGCTGGCAGCTCGTGGAGGACGCCCAGGAAGCGGACGTCGCCGTGGTGAACACGTGCGGCTTCGTCGAGGCCGCCAAGAAGGACTCCGTCGACGCCCTCCTGGAGGCCAACGACCTCAAGGGACACGGCAGAACCCAGGCCGTCGTGGCGGTGGGCTGCATGGCCGAGCGGTACGGCAAGGAACTGGCCGAGGCCCTCCCCGAGGCCGACGGCGTGCTCGGGTTCGACGACTACGCGGACATCTCGGACCGCCTCCAGACCATCCTGAACGGCGGCATCCACGCCTCGCACACCCCGCGCGACCGGCGCAAGCTGCTGCCGATCACGCCGGCGGAGCGGCAGGAGTCCGCCGCGGGCGTCGCGCTGCCGGGCCACGGCCCGGCCGACCTCCCGGAGGGCGTCGCCCCGGCCTCGGGCCCCCGTGCGCCGCTGCGCCGCCGTCTGGACGGCTCCCCGGTCGCCTCGGTGAAGCTCGCCTCCGGCTGCGACCGGCGCTGCTCCTTCTGCGCCATCCCGTCCTTCCGCGGCTCCTTCATCTCCCGCCGCCCGAGCGATGTGCTGAACGAGACACGCTGGCTGGCCGAGCAGGGCGTGAAGGAGATCATGCTGGTCTCCGAGAACAACACCTCGTACGGCAAGGACCTCGGTGACATCCGTCTCCTGGAGTCCCTGCTGCCCGAGCTCGCCGAGGTGGACGGCGTCGAGCGGGTCCGCGTCAGCTACCTCCAGCCGGCCGAGATGCGGCCCGGCCTGATCGACGTGCTCACCTCGACCCCCAAGGTCGTGCCCTACTTCGATCTGTCCTTCCAGCACTCCGCGCCCGGCGTGCTGCGCGCGATGCGGCGCTTCGGTGACACCGACCGCTTCCTGGAGCTGCTGGACACCATCAGAAGCAAGGCGCCGGGGGCGGGTGTGCGTTCCAACTTCATCGTGGGCTTCCCCGGCGAGACGGAGTCCGACCTGGCCGAACTGGAGCGCTTCCTGAACGGTGCCAGGCTGGACGCGATCGGTGTCTTCGGCTACTCCGACGAGGAGGGCACGGAGGCCGCGACGTACGACGGCAAGCTCGACGAGGACGTCGTCGCCGAGCGGCTGGCCCACATCTCCCGGCTTGCCGAGGAACTGGTGTCGCAGCGAGCCGAGGAGCGCGTCGGGGAGACGGTCCAGGTGCTCGTGGAGTCGGTGGACGCGGAGGAGGGGGCCTACGGCCGCGCCGGGCACCAGGCGCCCGAGACGGACGGCCAGGTGGTGTTCACGGAGGGCACGGGTCTGGCCGTGGGCCGTATGGTCGAGGCGAAGGTGGTCGGTACGGAGGGTGTCGACCTGGTGGCCGAGCCGCTTGCGGGCTCGCTCGGGTGTCCTGAGGAGGCGGGCAGATGACCGGAATCCCGGCATCCGCGGCGGGCGGCTCCTCCCGCGCGCGGGGCACGGCGTCCGTCCCGGGCGTCCCCGGCACCGCGGCCATGTCCGGCCCCAAGGGCGGCAAGGGACCTTCCGGTGTTCCGGCCGCCCAGGCGGTCCCGGGCCCGGACGCCCCCGGCTCCCCGGACGGTGTACGGCCGCCGCGGGGCGGCAAGCTGACGGCCGCCGCGGTCAACCAGGCCAGCGTCTGGAACGTCGCCAACCTCCTGACGATGCTGCGCCTGGTCCTGGTGCCCGGCTTTGTCGCACTGATGCTGGCGGGCGGCGGATACGACCCGGCGTGGCGCTCGCTCGCCTGGGCGGCCTTCGCCATCGCCATGATCACCGACCTGTTCGACGGTCATCTGGCGCGTACGTACAACCTCGTCACCGACTTCGGGAAGATCGCCGACCCCATCGCCGACAAGGCGATCATGGGAGCGGCCCTGATCTGTCTGTCCTGGCTCGGCGACCTGCCGTGGTGGGTGACGGGGGTGATCCTCGGCCGTGAGCTGGGCATCACCCTGCTGCGCTTCCTGGTCATCCGCTACGGGGTGATACCGGCGAGCCGGGGCGGCAAGCTGAAGACGCTGACGCAGGGCGTCGCCGTCGGGATGTACGTCCTGGCGCTCACGGGGTGGCTGGCGACCCTGAGGTTCTGGGTGATGGCCGTCGCGCTCGTTCTGACCGTCGTCACCGGGCTCGACTATGTGAGACAGGCCATTGTGCTGCGCAGGCGCGGCATCGCCGAGCGCCGCGCCGCGGCCGAGGAGGCGGAACGTTGAATTCCAGGGCCACCGAGGTGCTGCGACTACTGACAGTGAGGGGCGAGACGCTCGCCGTCGCCGAGTCGCTGACCGGTGGTCTGGTGGCGGCGGAGATCACGGCGGTGGCCGGGGCCTCCCAGGTCTTCCGCGGCTCCGTGACGGCCTATGCCACCGATCTGAAGCGGGACGTCCTCGGGGTGGACGGCACCCTGCTGGCCGAGCGAGGAGCGGTGGACCCGCAGGTCGCCGCCCAGATGGCGGCAGGTGTGCGCAAGGCGCTCGGTGCGGACTGGGGTCTCGCGACCACCGGCGTGGCCGGCCCCGACCCGCAGGACGGGCAGCCCGTCGGCACGGTCTTCGTGGCCGTGGACGGGCCGTTCGAAGGAGTTTCCGACGAACTCGGTGGCGGGAAAGTGGCCGCGCTGCGGTTGAACGGCGACCGTGCGGAAATCCGTATGGAGAGTGTACGGAGCGTACTCGCCCTGCTTCTCGAGCAGCTTGCGGGCGAACAGACTGGGAATGAGCGGGCACAGGATACGGAACAGAACGGGGGGACTTGATGTTTGCAGCCCTGAGTGAACACAACAGCGCTCCCCGCACGGCCGCGGCGCAAGGCGGTACGGTGGGGCGTGAAGGATGCGGTTTCGCGGTCCGAGGAGGGAGCCACCGATGATTCTGCTCCGTCGCCTGCTGGGTGACGTGCTGCGTCGGCAGCGCCAGCGCCAGGGCCGTACTCTGCGCGAAGTCTCCTCGTCCGCCCGAGTTTCGCTCGGCTATCTCTCCGAGGTGGAGCGGGGGCAGAAGGAGGCGTCCTCCGAACTGCTCTCCGCGATCTGCGACGCGCTGGACGTACGGATGTCCGAGCTCATGCGGGAAGTGAGCGACGAGCTCGCGCTCGCCGAGCTGGCACAGTCGGCAGCGGCCACCGAGCCGGTGCCCGCACCGGTGCGTCGCCCGATGCTCAATTCCGTGTCCGTCGCCGGTGTCCCACCGGAACGGGTCACGATCAAGGCGCCTACCGAGGCAGTGGACGTGGTCGCCGCCTGAGACCCGCACACAGGCGGGCAAGGCGGCGAAGTGTGCGAGAGCCCCGGCCGGGGCCTCTCCGGGAAGACCTGGAGGGGTGCGGCCGGGGCTCTCGTGCGTCCTGGGCTCTTGGGCTCTCCGGGCTCCTGCGCGCCCTGGGTGGTGACCCGCCACCGGTGACCGCGGGGCGCCGCAGGGGGGCGGCTCGGCGGGCCCGCGGCCCGTTTGCCGGGCCCGGGGGGTCCGGTCATCGTGGAGAGGCGGGGGATCGGGGCCGTACTCACGCTTGCGGAGGATGCCGATGTACGTCGTGAAGAGCCCGCTGTCGGACAAGGACCTCAAGACCGTCTCCGACGCCCTGCAGGGAGCCCTGGTGGACCTGGTGGACCTCTCCCTCGTGGCCAAACAGGTGCACTGGAACGTGATCGGGCCGCGCTTCCGCTCCATCCACCTCCAGCTCGACGAGGTCGTCGACAGCGCGCGGCAGCACTCCGACACCGTGGCGGAACGGGCCTCGGCGCTCGGCGTCCCGCCGGACGGGCGCGCCGCGACCGTCGCCGAGGGCAGCGGCATCGGGGCGGTGCCACAGGGCTGGGTCAAGGACACCGACGCGGTGGGCACGCTCGTCTCCGCGCTCGGTGCGGTGATCGCGCGTATGCGGGAGCGGGTGCAGGCGACCGCCCAGCCGGATCCGGTGAGCCAGGACATCTTCATCGGCATCACCGCGGACCTCGAGAAGCACCACTGGATGTTCCAGGCGGAGAACGGGTGAGGAGAACGGGCGCGCGGGCGTGCCACGAGGGACCACCGGCTCGCCTGGTGGGGCCGGGCACGGGGGAGGGCGTGCGCGGGGTGCGCCGTGTGCGACAGATGCCGGCGGCATGCGCTGGGTCCAGTGCGCCTGTGTGCCGCTGGTGCGCCCTCCCTGGTCGTGACAGGGCGGTCTAGGGTCTGGTTCCTCGGGTTGGAGGTGACGGCCATGGCGGGGCGCACGGCGCGCTGGGGGGCGACGCTGGCGCTGGGGGCGCTGTGGTGGTGGGGGGTACTCCGACTCGTGCTGGCACCCGATGCGGGGGTGCTGGAAGGTGCGGTCGCGACCGGGGGGTGGGGGCTGAGCCTGCTGCCGGTGCACTGTGTGCCGAAGACCCGGGCCGTGGGGGCGGCCGGGTCCGACCGGTGGGCTGGGCCCTGGCGCCGGTTGCGGACCGCGAGGGGGCGCGGGAGGGACGCGCAACCTGGGTGAGGGTGGGTGCAGGGGGGCGTGCGGGGTCGGCTGGAGACGGCGTCCGGGGGCATTCAGGTGGCTCCTGGGGGTGGTTTGTGGCCGGCCCGGCCGCCAGGACCGCAACGGACACCGTGGAGCCGCGTGGCCGCGCCCCGACGGGCGTCAGGGCCTCTCACAGGGCCTCTCACCAGGGCATCGCGACACCGCCGTTCGGGCGCAGAATCTGGCCCGTGGTGAACGAGGCGGCGTCGGAGGCCAGGTGCAGGACCGCATGGGCGATGTCCTGCGGTTCACCGACCCGGCCGAGCGGTGACAGCCGGGCCATCGACGCCTCCGTCCGTTCCCGGGACTCCCCGTGCCGGTCGGTCATCGGTGTACGGGTCCATCCCGGCGCCACCGCGTTGACCCGGATCCCATGCCGTCCGACCTCGGCCGCCAGGGTCTTCGTCAGCTGCACCACGGCCGCCTTCGCCACGCCGTAGCACAGCAGCCCCGGACCGCCGGTGTCGATGGCGCCCGACGCCATGGTGACGATGCTGCCCCGGACGCCGTCCGCGATCATGCGGCGGGCCGCCTCCTGGCAGGCGTAGAGCACGCCCTTGAAGTTGACGGCCAGCACCCGGTCCAGGTCCTCGTCCCGGGTCTCCAGCACGGGACTGCTGTGCATGATCCCGGCGATGGCCGCCATAGCGTCGAGGCGCTCGCAGGAGGCGACCGCCTGCTTCAGCCGCGCCCGGTCCGTCACATCCAGGGGGTGGAGGTGCGCCGTGCCGCCGCGATCCCTGATCAAGGCCGCCGTCTCCTCCAGGCCTTCTGCGTCCCGGTCCGCGCAGTGCACGGTCGCGCCTGCCTCCGCGAACAGCACAGCCGAGGCCCGGCCGATACCGCCGGCGGCGCCGGTGACGAATGCGGTGCGGCCGCTGAGGTCGTACGCCGTGACGGGCATGGACCGACGGTACGAAGGTATCTGACGGGTCGTCAATTAGTCGGGCGGGGGCGGCTGCCACGAAGCTCTGCCGGGTACGGCGGCGGAGCGGGCCCCCACTGGCAGGCCGGGCACCAGTAGGTGGGGCGCTCGCGGGAGCCGTCGCCCTGGTCGGCCACCTTGACCGGGGTGCCGCAGCGCAGGCAGGGACGGGGCGCACGGCCGTACACGAACAGGTTCTGCTCGCGCCGTCCCGTGGTGTTGCGCGCCGGGCGGTCGCGGTTCGCCTCCAGCAGCCGCTGGGCGAGGGCGGGGAGCCCTGCGGCGTGCTCGGCCGGGAGGGCGCCGACGGGCAGCCACGGGGTCACCCGGAGGAGGAAGCACAGCTCGCTCTTGTAGACATTCCCGATCCCCGCCAGGTTGCGCTGGTCCAGCAGGGCCTCGCCGAGGGGCCGGGCGGGGTCGCGCAGCAGGTTCTCCAGTGCCAGACCCGGGTCCCAGTCCGGGCCGAGGAGGTCCGGGCCGAGGTGGCCCACGGCGCGGGGCTCGTCGGCGGTGCGGAGCAGTTCCAGAACGGGCAGCCGGTAGCCGACGGCCGTACGGTCGGCGGTGCCGAGGATCGCCCGGATCTGGTGGGCCGGGCCGCCGCTCCACCGCTGTCCTGCCGTGAATATCCTCCAGGCGCCGTCCATCTTCAGGTGCGAGTGCAGGGTGAGTCCGCCCTCGATCCGGGTCAGCAGGTGTTTGCCGCGCGGGGTGACGTCGAGGACGGCACGGCCGGTCAGGTCGGCCGTGGCGTACCGGGGCACCCGCAGGTCGGAGCGGGTCAGCACCTTCCCCGCGAGCGCCCCGTGCAGACGCTTCGCGGCCAGGTACACGGTGTCGCCTTCGGGCATGGGTCAAGGGTGACACGCCGGGTGCCGTCGCCGGGGCGCCGGAGGCTTACGCGCGGATGCGCAGCCCCCGGGGGGTCGCGATGAAACCCGCTCCTTCCAGGAGGATGCCGAAGGGGGATGTGAGGGCGGATGCGCCGTTGATTCGCTCCACCGTGACCGTGCCCAGAGCGCCCTCCCGCGCCGCCGATCCGAGAGCCTCGGCGGCCGCTCGCAGACGCGCGTCGTCCGTCGGCTTGGCCTCCGGGTCGGAGGGCCAGGCCAGCAGGGTCTTGCCGCCGCGCTCCATGTAGAGGGCCAGTTCGCCGTCTACCAGGACCACCAGCGAACCCGCCTTGCGTCCAGGCTTGTGCCCCGCGCCCGTGGGCGGCTCGGGCCAGGCGAGCGCGGCGCCGTATGCGTTCGCCGGGTCGGCGGCCGCGAGGACCACCGTACGAGCCGGGCCGGTGGAGCGGGTCCGGTTCGGCGGAAGCCCGGGTCCACGCTGGCCGTACGACGGCTGCCCGTACGGCGAGCGGGGGCCGGATTCCACGGCGGGTCCGGAACCAGAGCGCGGGCCTCCGAAACCGGGGGCGGACAGAGGGTCGGGGAGCGGGCCGGAGAGTGAGGGGTCCCTGGCGAACGGGTCGTCGAACCCCGCGGCGGACGGGTCACCGAAGTCGTCGTGGTCTCCGGCGTCGAACGATGGTGCGTAGCCCCCGGTGGGCCCGTTCGTGAAGCCGTTCGCGAAGCCGTGGCCCGTGGCCGATCCCGCGCCGGGCAGCGGTTCGCCCCGCTCGCGTGCGTTCGCCACCGCGCGCAGCCGGTCCACCGCGCCGTCCATCGCGAACTGCGCTGCACCGAGCCCCTCGACGACATAGCCACGCCGGGCCTGCCCGCTCTCCTCGAAGGCGGACAGAACGCGGTAGACGGCCGAGAAGCCGCCCTCCACACCCTCCGCCGCCACCGCGCCCCGGGTCACGACACCGTGCCGGTCCAGCAGGGTCCGGGCCAGGGCGTGGGCGCGGACGGTGGGGTCCGCCTCGCGGACGGGCAGCAGCGACCAGCGGCCCGCGACGGTCGGCGGGCCCGTACGGGACTGGGGGCGGGCGGCGGCCGTGAGCGAGCCGTACCGGCCGCGCGGGACGGCGCGCTTGGCACGGTGTGCGGTGGAACCCGCCGTGCGGCCGGAGCCGAGCAGCGACCGCATCGGCGCCAGTGTGTCGTTGGTCAGCCGGCCCGACCAGGCCAGGTCCCAGAGCACGTCGGCGAGTTGAGGGTCGGTGACATCCGGGTGGGTCGTGGCCCGGACCTGGTCGCCGATCTGCCGGAAGAACAGGCCATAGCCCCCCGAGAGGGCGGCCAGGACCGACTCGTGGAGCGCGGTCAGCTCCAGCGGATGCGGGTCGGGCAGCAGCACGGGGGCCGCGTCCGCGAGGTAGAGGGAGATCCAGCCGTCCTTGCCGGGCAGCGCGCCCGCGCCCGCCCACACCACCTCGCCGGCGGCCGTGAGCTCGTCCAGCATCGCGGGCGTGTAGTGCGCGACACGGGACGGCAGGACGAGTTTCTCCAGGGCGGACGCGGGCACGGACGCGCCCTGGAGCTGTTCGATCGCGCGCACCAGACCGTCCACGCCCCGCAGACCGTGCCCGCTGCCGACGTGCTGCCACTGCGGCAGGAACTGCGCCAGCGCGGCCTCGGGCACCGGCTCCAGCTCATGCCGCAGCGCCGCCAGCGAACGTCGCCGCAGCCTGCGCAGCACGGCCGCGTCGCACCACTCCTGGCCGATTCCCGCCGGATGGAACTCGCCCTGGACGATCCGGCCGGACGCGGCGAGCCGTTGCAGCGCGCCCTCGGTGACGGCCACCCCGAGGCCGAAGCGCGCCGCCGCGGTCGCCGAAGTGAAGGGACCGTGTGTGCGCGCGTACCGGGCGAGAAGGTCTCCGAGCGGGTCCTTGACCGGCTCGGTGAAGGCCTCCGGGACACCCACCGGCAGCGCCGTGCCCAGCGCGTCCCGCAACCGGCCCGCGTCCTCGACCGCCGCCCAGTGATCGGCGCCCGCGATACGGACCTTGATCGCGCGGCGGGCGGCGGCCAGCTCGGGGGCCCAGTGCGGCTCGGCCCCCCGCTCCACCAGCTCCGCGTCGGTGAGCGGACCCAGCAGCCGCAGCAGGTCCGCCACCCCCTCGACGTCCTTGACCCGCCGGTCCTCCGTGAGCCACTGCAGCTCCCGCTCCAGCTCGACCAGGACCTCGGCGTCGAGCAGTTCCCGCAGCTCCGCCTGGCCCAGCAGCTCCGCCAGCAGCCGGGAGTCCAGCGACAGGGCGGCGGCGCGCCGTTCGGCGAGCGGGGAGTCCCCCTCGTAGAGGAACTGGGCGACATACCCGAACAGCAGTGAGCGGGCGAACGGGGACGGTTCCGGGGTGGTGACCTCGACCAGCCGTACCCTGCGGGACTCGATGTCCCCCATCAGCTCGACGAGACCGGGAACGTCGAAGACGTCCTGCAGGCACTCGCGGACCGCCTCCAGGACGATCGGGAACGAGCCGAACTCGCTCGCGACCTGGAGCAGCTGGGCCGCCCGCTGACGCTGCTGCCACAGCGGGGTGCGCCGGCCGGGGTTACGGCGCGGCAGCAGCAGCGCACGGGCCGCGCACTCGCGGAACCGGGACGCGAACAGCGCCGACCCGCCGACCTGGTCGGTCACGATCTGGTCGACCTCGCCCTTGTCGAAGGCGACGTCCGCCGCGCCGACGGGTGCCTGCTCGGCGTCGTACTCCGCGCCCGCCTTCGACGGCTCCTGGTCGAGCAGCTCCAGGCCCATCAGATCGGCGTCGGGCAGGCGCAGCACGATGCCGTCGTCGGCGTGCATCACCTGGGCGTCCATGCCGTACCGCTCGGCCAGCCGGGCGCCCAGCGCGAGCGCCCACGGGGCGTGGACCTGCGCACCGAACGGCGAGTGCACCACGACCCGCCAGTCGCCCAGCTCGTCACGGAAGCGCTCCACGACGATCGTGCGGTCGTCCGGGACGTGGCCGCAGGACTCGCGCTGTTCGGCCAGGTAGGACAGCACATTGTCCGCCGCCCAGGCGTCGAGTCCCGCGGCCAGCAGCCTCAGCCGCGCGTCCTGAGTGGACAGCGAGCCGACCTCGCGCAGGAACGCGCCGACCGCGCGTCCCAGTTCGAGCGGGCGGCCCAGCTGGTCGCCCTTCCAGAAGGGCAGCCGGCCGGGGACACCGGGCGCAGGGGACACCAGCACCCGGTCGCGTGTGATGTCCTCGATCCGCCAGGAGCTGGTGCCCAGCGTGAACACGTCCCCGATACGGGACTCGTACACCATCTCCTCGTCCAGCTCACCGACCCGGCCGCCGCCCTTCTTCGGGTCGGACCCGGCGAGGAAAACCCCGAAGAGCCCGCGGTCGGGGATCGTGCCCCCGGAGGTGACCGCGAGTCGCTGGGCGCCCGGGCGGCCGGTGATGGTGCCCGCCACCCGGTCCCACACCACGCGCGGGCGCAGCTCCGCGAAGGCGTCGGAGGGATAACGGCCCGCGAGCATGTCCAGCACCGCGGTGAACGCCGACTCGGGGAGCGCGGCGAAGGGGGCCGCCCGGCGGACCGTGGCGAGGAGGTCGTCGAACTGCCAGGTGTCGAGCGCCGTCATGGCGACGAGCTGTTGAGCCAGCACGTCCAGCGGGTTGGCCGGAACCCGCAGCGATTCGATGGAGCCGGAACGCATCCGTTCGGTGACCACGGCCGCCTGGACCAGGTCGCCCCGGTACTTGGGGAAGACCACACCCGTGGAGACCGCTCCGACCTGGTGCCCCGCGCGGCCCACGCGCTGCAGTCCGGAGGCCACGGACGGCGGCGACTCGACCTGGACGACGAGGTCCACCGCACCCATGTCGATGCCCAGCTCGAGGCTGGAGGTGGCGACCACGGCCGGCAGCCGGCCCGCCTTCAGGTCCTCCTCGACCAGAGCGCGCTGCTCCTTGGAGACCGAGCCGTGGTGGGCGCGCGCGAGCACCGGCGGAGCCCCCTGCGCCGCGCCCGAGCCGCCCATCAGCTGGGCGGGGGAGTGGTGCTCCTCCAGTGACTCGCCGGTGGCCCTCTCGTAGGCGATCTCGTTCAGCCGGTTGCACAGCCGCTCCGCGAGACGGCGCGAGTTCGCGAACACGATCGTGGAGCGGTGGGCCTGGACCAGATCGGCGATCCGCTCCTCGACGTGCGGCCAGATGGACGGGCGCTCGGCGCCCTCGGACCCGTCGCTGACCGGGGAGCCGCCCAGCCCGCCGAGGTCCTCGACGGGGACCACGACGGACAGGTCGAACTCCTTGCCGGACGCGGGCTGGACGATCTCGACCTTGCGCCGCGGGGAGAGGAAGCGCGCCACCTCGTCCACCGGGCGGACGGTGGCCGACAGGCCGATGCGGCGCGCGGGCTTCGGCAGCAGCTCGTCGAGGCGCTCCAGGGTCAGCGCGAGATGCGCGCCCCGCTTGGTGCCCGCCACCGCGTGCACCTCGTCCAGGATGACCGTCTCCACGCCCGTCAGCGCATCGCGCGTGGCGGACGTCAGCATCAGGAACAGCGACTCCGGTGTGGTGATCAGGATGTCCGGCGGACGGGTGGCAAGGGCGCGGCGCTCCGCGGCCGGGGTGTCGCCGGAGCGGATGCCGACCCTGACCTCCGGCTCGGGCAGGCCGAGCCGGACCGACTCCTGGCGGATGCCCGTCAGCGGACTGCGCAGGTTCCGCTCGACGTCGACCGCGAGGGCCTTCAGCGGGGACACGTACAGCACCCGGCAGCGCTTCTTCGGGTCGGCGGGCGGCGGGGCCGACGCCAGCTGGTCGAGCGCGGCGAGGAACGCGGCCAGTGTCTTGCCGGAGCCGGTCGGGGCGACCACGAGCACGTCCGAACCCTCGCCGATGGCACGCCATGCCCCGGCCTGGGCCGCGGTGGGCGCGGAGAACGCCCCCGTGAACCAGCCGCGGGTCGCGGGCGAGAAGCCGTCCAGGGCTCCGTGTGCGGGACTGACCATGTCCTCAATCCTGCACCCGCCCACTGACAACGACTCCGACCTGGGCAAACGCTCTTGTCCCGGATGGTGGGCCGGGCCGGCCGGGTCGCCCGGGCGGTGCCGCAGAATGGGGCCATGGCAGGTTCCATGGCAGGTTCCGGGGAGCGGGCGCGGCACTGGCAGTACGAGGAACTGCCGGGAGTGGACCTGTTGCGGGCCCGCTACATCCACAAGACCTTCGTGCGGCACACCCACGAGAACTTCGTGATCGCGGCCATCGCCGACGGCGTGGAGATCTTCCACCACGGCGGCTCGAACCAGTACGCGGGCCCGGGAGCACTGGCGCTGATCAACCCGGACACCGCGCACACGGGCCGGGCCGGCGTGCCGGAGGGCTGGCGGTACGGGGCGGTCTACCCCTCGCCGCAGCTGGTGGCCGAGATCGCCGCCGAGACCACGGCCATCCGCGGCACCCCCGGCTTCGCCGTCCCGGTGCTCGAGGATCCGTACACCGTCGGCCTGGTCCACGAGGTGCTCCGGGCCGCGGACGAGGGCAACGCGCTCGCCGCCGACACCCTGCTGCGGGTCGCCGTGACCCGGCTGCTGCGGCGGGGAGGCGGGCCGACGCCGCAACGGGCCGTGCGCACCGCGGGAGCCCGTGCCGCCGCACGCGCGCGTGCCGTGCTCGAGGAGCGGATGGCACAGCCCCCGACCCTGGAACGGCTCGCCGCAGACCTGGGCATCAGCCCCTTCTCGCTGCTGCGCGCCTTCCGCGACACCTACGGCATGCCACCGCACGCCTGGCTGACCGACGCCCGTGTGCGCCGGGCCCGGCGGCTGCTGGACGCCGGGACCACACCCGCTCAGGCGGCGGTCGAGGTCGGCTTCACCGACCAGCCGCACCTCAACCGCCACTTCGCACGGATCGTGGGCGTGCCTCCCGGGGCCTACCAGAGGGAGCGCGGCGGGGGCGGGGCCCGGGCCTCCAGGCGCAAGAACGTACAAGACCCGGGGGCGTGACTGCTTCTACCGTGCGGCGCGTGACAGAACAGACCGCCCTTCCGGGCATGTACCGGTCAGGCAGTGGAAAGCCGGACGCCGCCGTCGTCCGGGACGCCCTCGGGGTCGGGGTCGCCGTCGGCCTGTCCGGCTTCGCCTTCGGGGTGACCTCGGCCGGCAGTGGGCTCAATCTGCTCCAGACCTGCGCGCTCAGCCTCCTGGTGTTCACCGGCGCCTCGCAGTTCGCGCTCGTCGGCGCTCTCGCGGCGGGAGGCAATCCGTTCACGGCGGCCGCGGGTGCCTTCTTCCTGGGGGTGCGGAACGCGTTCTACGGGCTGCGGCTGTCGCAGTTGCTGGCCCTCCCGCGCGCGGTGCGGCCGTTCGCCGCCCAATGGGTCATCGACGAGACCACCGCCGTGGCGCTCGCCCAGCCGACCCGGCGGAGTGTCCGCATCGGCTTCACCGTGACCGGGCTCTCCCTGTACGTGCTGTGGAACCTGACCACGCTGCTGGGGGCCGTCGGCGCGCAGGCCATCGGCGACACCAGGGCATGGGGTCTGGACGCCGCCGGGCCCGCGGTCTTCCTGGCGCTGCTCGCGCCGATGCTGCGGACCGCCACGGAACGTGCCGTGGCGGGCGCGGCCGTCGTCCTGGGACTCGGGTTGCTGCCGGTGCTGCCCGCCGGTGTCCCGGTCCTGGCTGCGGCGCTGGCGGCCCCGGTCGTCCTCTTCCTGGAGGGCCGCCGGCCGGCGGCGGCCGCTCGGGGCGTGCAGGTCGACGCCCCGCGCAGGGCCGACGGGGAACAGGGGGGAGACCGTTGAACGTCTGGATCGCGATCGGCGCCACCGCCCTCGGCTGCTACGCCGTCAAGCTCCTCGGTCTGCTCGTTCCGGCCGGGGTGCTGGAGAGGCCGCTCGTCCAGCGGCTCGCGGCCCTGCTGCCCGTCGCCCTGCTGGCCGCCCTCACGGCCCAGCAGACCTTCGCCGAGGGCCGTGCCCTGGTGCCGGACGCCAGGGCGGCGGGGCTCGCCGCGGCCGCCGTCGCCCTGCTCCTGCGGGCCCCCTTCCTGGTCGTCGTCGCGGCCGCGGTCGTGGTGACGGCGGGGCTGCGCGCGCTGACGGGCTGAACGACCGGCGTCAGCCTATGGCCCGTCCGTACGCCCGGAGCGTGCGCAGCGCCTCGATGGTCACCATGGGGCGGCACTCCAGAGCCGTGCCCGGCGCCCACTGGCGCCACCGGACGGGCCAGCCGCCGTCCTCCTGCTGTTCGCCCGCGAGGTGGTCCAGGGCACGGGCCATCTCCTCGTCGGTGAACCACGCGCGCGCGAGGGAGTTTGGCGTACGCGCGAAGTCGTACGGGAAGTGGTGTTCGCCCGGCGCGTACCCGGGCGCGACCGGGTACGCCTCCGGGCGGCCGGGGGCCAGGCACGCGAGCCGTTGTTCCCGCACCAGGCGGCCCAGCCGGTCGGCGACCGCCTCCGCGCGCGGCCGGTCGGGCGCGGAGTCCAGGAACGCCACCGCCGCCTCCACCTCGTAGGGATGCGTGGTCCGCAGGGACTCGGTGGCGTGCCAGCAGAAGTCGGTGGCCCGGAACAGCCATGCGTGCCACACCTCGTTGCGGTGCAGCAGGCCCACGACCGGCCCGGTGGCGAGGAGGTCGCCCGGCGGATCGTCGACGACCGGCACGAAGGGGGCCGCCGGGTAGCCGCGCTGGCTCGGATGGATCGCCGGAAGAGCACCGTCCGGTGTCGACACGGCGGTCAGATAGCGGCACACACGTTCCACCCGCTGCCCGCCGCAGCGCCCGATCGAGTCCAGGACGCGCAGCGCGTGTGCGGTGTGCAGGGGCTGGCTGACCGGGCCGCGCAGGTCGGGTTCGAGGGCATGACCGTATCCTTCGTCCTCGTTGCGGTAGGCGGCCAGCGCGGTCTCCACCGGGTCGGCGCCGCCGCCCAGGAAGTGGTATGCGAAGCGGCGCTGCTCCAGCACGCGCGCGGTGAGCCAGACGAATCGCTCGGCGCGGGAGAGCGGGGTGTGCGCCGGGGGCGCAGCGGGGAGAGGGGATGCTCCGGATTCGGCCATGGGTCAGACCGTAGGACGGAAAGCGGTCTCGGCGAGCGGTACCGGGCAGGGCCCACGCTCAGGGGCGTGATACTGGAGTCATGCGGTTGACGGTCTTCTGGCAGAGGATGGCGGATCACTTCGGTGCGGCGTACGCCGACACCTTCGCGCGCGACCATGTGATGGCGGAGCTGGGCGGTCGCACGGTGCACCAGGCACTGGACGCCGGCTGGGAGGCCAAGGACGTGTGGCGTGTGGTGTGCGGAGCCATGGACGTCCCGCACGAGAAGCGCTGAGGGCACCCGGGAAGCGCTCGGCGCCCGGAGATCCGCAGGCGGTACCCGATTGCCGGTCGCGTCGGGGAGACTTGCCCCGTGGCCCCGACAGACGAGACCGCACAGGTCGCCCAGCAGGAATCCCCGCTCGGCACGCCCCCGCCCGACCGGCCCCCGGCGGGTGACGGCGCCGTGCCGGGCGCCCGTATGCCGCGCTGGCTGCCGCGCGCCATGGTGCTGGCGCTCGCCCTCATCGCGGTGTTCCAGCTGGGCAGCTGGGCGTTCCACCAGCTCACCGGTCTGCTGATCAACATCCTCATCGCGTTCTTCCTGGCGCTGGCCATCGAGCCCGCGGTGAGCTGGATGGCCTCCCACGGCATGCGCCGGGGACTGGCCACCTTCCTGGTCTTCCTCGGTCTGGCGATCGCCGTGGCCGGATTCGTCACGCTGCTCGGCTCGATGCTCGCGGGCCAGATCATCAAGATGGTCGACGGCTTCCCGGCCTACCTCGACTCCGTCATCCACTGGATCAACACGACATTCCACACCCAGCTCAGACGCGTGGACGTCCAGGACAGCCTGGTCCACTCCGACTGGCTCAGGAAGTACGTCCAGAACAGCGCCACCGGTGTGCTGGACGTCTCCGCGCAGGTGCTGGGCGGCCTCTTCCGGCTGCTGACGGTCGGGTTGTTCTCCTTCTACTTCGCCGCCGACGGGCCCAGACTGCGGCGTGCGCTGTGCTCGGTGCTGCCGCCCGCCCGCCAGGCCGAGGTGCTGCGGGCCTGGGAGATCGCGGTCGACAAGACGGGCGGCTACCTCTACTCGCGCGGGCTGATGGCCCTCATCTCGGGCATAGCGCACTACGTCCTGCTGGAGGCGCTGGGCATCCCGTACGCGCCCGTGCTCGCCGTCTGGGTCGGTCTGGTCTCTCAGTTCATCCCCACCATCGGCACCTATCTCGCGGGCGCCCTCCCGATGCTGATCGCCTTCACCGTGAACCCCTGGTACGCGGTGTGGGTGCTGGTCTTCGTCGTGGTCTACCAGCAGTTCGAGAACTACATGCTGCAGCCCAAGCTGACCGCGCGGTCCGTGGACATCCACCCCGCGGTCGCCTTCGGGTCGGTCATCGCGGGCACCGCCCTGCTCGGCGCGGTCGGCGCGCTGATCGCCATCCCCGCGGTCGCGACGCTCCAGGCGTTCCTGGGGGCGTACGTGAAGCGGTACGCCGTCACGGACGACCCGCGTGTCCACGGACACCGGACCCGCGGCTCCGGGAACCTCACGGTGCGCCTGCGGCGGCTCTTCGCCCGCTGAGCGCCACCGCCCGGGCTCACCAGGTGAGCGCCGCCCAGACCCCCGCGCCGAGCACGGCGGCCGTGTAACCGCCGGCCGCCGCGCGCACGATGCGCCGCCTCGCGGCGGCGCTCCAGGCGGTGCGGGACAGCAGCCAGGCCAGGGCGGGCAGCACCAGCACGGCGTGCAGGGCGACCGCGTGCAGGGGCTTGAGCGGCGCCGTCGAGTGGTATGCCGCCTCCTGGTGCCCGGTGCGGGACAGCACGACCCCGCGTGCGATCATCACCGCTCCCGACAGCAGGGCCACGATCAGGATCGCGAAACCGGAGCGCAGTGCGAGCGGCATGCCCGGAGGGCCGTCGGGCCGGTGCCGGAACGCGGCGGCGGCGAATACCGAGAGCACGACGACCAGGACGCCGCCGCCCACCGCGAGCGTCATCGCGACCCCGCTGTCGAAGGGCGTGGCGGTGTTGAGGTGCGAGGGGACGTGGCGCCACGCCTGGAGGGTGATTCCGGCGACCTCCACGACGCAGTCGGCGGCGAAGACGACGAGCAGCACCGTGCGCGGCCGGGCACCGATGCGCAGGTACGACGTCACCCAGGTGACCGAGATCAGCGTCAGCCCGAACGAGAGCCCGAACGTGACGGGCTTGCGCCAGGAGACGGGACCGTCCCAGGGGCCGCCGTCGACGGCGAACACCAGCAGATGGGCCAGCCCCCACAGGACGAGGGCGGTGCCGGTCGCGAGACAGAGGCGTTCGCCGGGGCGGGCGGCGCGCCACACGGTGCTCGCCCGGCCGGCGGGGACGAGGGCGGCGGCGGTGCCGGCCGGGCGGGCCGGGGCGGTGGCGGCGGGGGTGCGGATTCCGTGTCGGTCCATGGGGACAGCGTCGGGGGGAGGGGCCGCCGGGTCGTCGTACCGACGGAGACTCCTGCCCTACGCCCCGGGAAGCAGCGTCCCGCCGCGGCCGGGCACCGGCGTTGTCGGTCCGCGAACGTAGGCTCGGAGATGCCACGCGGTGCGCTTGACACGAAAATCGAACATCCATTCTTATGGAGCCTCCGGCTCGGCTCTCCGCGGGGCTTCGACGCGGTTTTCCTGGAGAAGTGCCCGAGTTATCCACAGGCCGGACGAGCGTCGGGGCGCATTGTCAGTGGCAGGCGTTAGCGTCTTTGACGTGAAGCGATCGACTCAAGCAAACCGGGTGGAACCCATGGCAGGTACCGACCGCGAGAAGGCCCTGGACGCCGCGCTCGCACAGATTGAACGGCAATTCGGCAAGGGCGCGGTCATGCGCATGGGCGAGCGGTCCAAGGAGCCCATCGAGGTCATCCCGACCGGGTCGACCGCGCTCGACGTGGCCCTCGGCGTGGGCGGCCTCCCCCGCGGCCGAGTGGTGGAGATCTACGGACCGGAGTCCTCCGGTAAGACGACCCTGACCCTGCACGCGGTGGCGAACGCCCAGAAGGCCGGCGGCCAGGTCGCCTTCGTGGACGCCGAGCACGCCCTCGACCCCGAGTACGCGCGCAAGCTGGGCGTCGACATCGACAACCTGATCCTCTCCCAGCCGGACAACGGCGAACAGGCGCTGGAGATCGTGGACATGCTGGTCCGCTCCGGCGCTCTCGACCTCATCGTCATCGACTCCGTCGCCGCGCTCGTCCCGCGCGCGGAGATCGAGGGCGAGATGGGCGACAGCCATGTGGGTCTGCAGGCCCGTCTGATGAGCCAGGCCCTGCGGAAGATCACCAGCGCACTCAACCAGTCGAAGACCACCGCGATCTTCATCAACCAGCTCCGCGAGAAGATCGGCGTGATGTTCGGCTCCCCGGAGACCACGACCGGTGGCCGGGCGCTGAAGTTCTACGCCTCGGTGCGTATCGACATCCGCCGCATCGAGACCCTGAAGGACGGCACGGAGGCGGTCGGCAACCGCACCCGCTGCAAGGTCGTCAAGAACAAGGTGGCTCCGCCCTTCAAGCAGGCCGAGTTCGACATCCTCTACGGACAGGGCATCAGCCGGGAGGGCGGCCTGATCGACATGGGCGTCGAGCACGGCTTCGTCCGCAAGGCCGGCGCCTGGTACACGTACGAGGGCGACCAGCTCGGCCAGGGCAAGGAGAACGCGCGCAACTTCCTGAGGGACAACCCCGACCTGGCCAACGAGATCGAGAAGAAGATCAAGGAGAAGCTGGGCGTCGGCGTGCGTCCCGAGGAGCCCGCCACCGGGCCCGGGGCGGACGCGGCGAGTGGCACGCCCGCGGCCGAGGAGACCGCCAAGGCGGCGTCCACGCCGGCGGCCAAGGCGACCAAGACCAAGGCACCGGCGGCCAAGAGCTAGCCCGTGACACGACGAACCGACTGGGCCGAGTACACCTTCCCGGTGGCCCCCGAGGGCCGGGGGAGCCGGGGCGACCGGAGATCGGCCGGGGGCGGCGACGGGGTGTACGACCACATGCGGGGCGATGCGGATGCCCGGGGTGCGGGCGCTCCGCGTGGTGACGGCCGCGCGCACGGGGGGCGCGGACGGGAGCGGCGGCGTGGTTCCGGGGAACCGGCCGACGGTCCACAGGACGGAGGGTCCGCTTTCTCGTCGAGGGCCGAGAAGGGGGAGCTCCCGGCGGACCCGGTGGAGCGGGCGCGGGCGATCTGCCTGCGCCTGCTCACCGGGACACCGCGTACCCGGAAGCAGCTCGCGGACGCCCTGCGCAAGCGGGAGATTCCCGAAGAGGCGGCGGAGGAGGTGCTGTCGAGGTTCGAGGAGGTCGGGCTCATCGACGACGGTGCCTTCGCGGACGCCTGGGTGGAGTCCCGGCACCACGGCCGGGGCCTGGCCCGCCGGGCGCTCGCGCGGGAACTGCGTACCAAGGGCGTGGACTCCGCGCTGATCGACGAAGCGGTGGGGCAGCTCGACACCGAACAGGAGGAGGCCACCGCGCGCGAACTCGTCGCCCGCAAGCTGCGCGCGACGCGGGGCCTCGACCGAGACAAGCGCCTGCGCCGCCTCGCGGGCATGCTCGCCCGCAAGGGCTACCCCGAGGGGATGGCCCTGAGGGTGGTCCGCCGGGCACTGGAGGACGAGGGGGAGGACACGGAAGGGCTGGACGACGGGGAGTTCTGAGCCTGCGGGGCCGCTCGGCGGCACGGAAGCGGGACATGCGGCCCCGGGCGGAGGCGCTCCACAGCCCGGTGGGACGCAAGACGCGGCCCGGTCGGAAGCAATACGCGGCCCGGTGGGCCGGGCGGGGGACGCGAGCCCTGAACACGGTGGACGCGCGGGGGCGCCGATCGCGTTCAGGGCTCGTCAGGCCCGTCCGGCGCGCCCTACGGTGTCACCGGCAACTCCGCCGCCTTCCATGCCTGGAAGCCGCCCACCAGGTCCGTGGCGCGGTGCAGGCCCAGTTGGCGCAGGGAGGCCGCGGCGAGGCTCGACGCGTAGCCTTCGTTGCAGACGACCACCACCCGCAGGTCGTGACTCGTGGCCTCGGGGACACGGTGGCTGCCCTGGGGATCCAGGCGCCACTCCAGTTCGTTGCGCTCGACGACGAGGGCACCCGGGATCAGCCCGTCCCGGTCGCGCAGGGCCGCGTAGCGGATGTCCACGAGCAGGGCGTCACCGGCGCGTACGGCCTCGTACGCCTCCCTCGCCTCCACGCGGTCCAGGTCCTCACGGACCCGTTCCAGCAACACGTCGATGCCCAGGGGGCTTTCGGGCAGGGACGTCATTGCCAGTCCTCCGGGCGCTCGACCTGCTCAAGGCGCAGTATCTGCCCCGTGCGGCTGTAGCGGCGGATCCGCGGCAGGGGTGGGTAGTAGGCGTGGACCGAGACCGCGTGCCGGTCGGGGGACTCGTTGAGCACCTCGTGTACATGGTGCTGCCCGAAGGAGCGGCCCCTGCCCGCCGGCAGCCGTCGCTCCCGGTCCACCCCCTCGGTGAGTTCCAGGGTCTTCCAGCCGTCGGACGGCAGCCGGGCCGCGAGGGAGTTCTCCCTCAGTTCGCCCGATGCGGTGACGAAGGCGCCCACCGAGTCGGCGTGGTCGTGCCAGCCGGTGCCGGTGCCGGGCGGCCAGCCGATCAGCCACGCCTCGCTGCCGCCGGGGCCCTGAAGCCGCACCCAGGTACGGCCCTCGGGGTCGAGGGGGAGCGAGGAGATCAGCTTCGCGTCGGCCGCCGTCCGGCTCGCGAAGTCGAGCAGCTCGGTCTGCGTGGGGGCCTGGGCGGCGGCGGAGCCGGACGAGGAGGGAAGGGGAGGGGCGGGGGGGACCGATGAGACAGAAGGGTGCACGGACAACGGGACCGTCCTGAGGTTCGCGTGGAGCGCGCGGTGGTGCCAGACGGCGCGCGCGGGTGAAGGGATGGCGAGATCAGCAGGACGGACGACACACGCAGCCCGCATAGCGGACGAGGTCCATATGGACCCTCCGCCACAGGCGCACACAGGTGTCGGTCACGATTCGGAGTACACCACGGAGGTGCCGACCGGTCAAACTCACCGTCACCATGTGGACACCGCGGTGACTGTGTGTGCGAGGAGGCGTCCCGTGCCCCTCAGCCCGCGTTCACGGCGGCCTGTTCCTTCGCCGGGCCGCCCAGCGTCGCCTCCGCCGCCCGGTACAGGTCCGCCGGCCGTACCCCGCTCAGCGCGGTCACCAGGTGACCGTCCGGGCGGACCAGAAGGACCGTGTGGGCGGCCGCGCCCGGGTAGCTCTCGGCGACCAGGAGTTCCGCGGGGTGCGGCAGGGCCGTGACCGCCGCCGCCAGCCGGGGCATGATCCCGGCCGACACCCAGTGCTTGCGCTCCCACACCCCGGTGCCCGGCGCCACCAGCACCACCAGCAGCGATCCGCGCCCCAGCCGGTCCCGCAGCCGTACGGACGAACCGTCCTCGGCCGTCACCCGCACATCCGCGACCGCCGCCCCGGGCTCGGTGCCCACTCGTGCCTCCGAGTCGCTCGGCGCGGGCGTGAGCGGCGAGCCGGCGTAGGTGCCCGGCGCACCCAGCGTCCCGCGCCCCAGATGGCCGTCCGCGAGCAGCGCGTCCTGACCGCGCGCGGACCCGGGAACGTACGACCGCAGGCTTCCTCCGGCGCGCACCAGCGGCAGCGCCTGGTCGGCGGCGCGCAGCCGGGCCGCGACCACGGCGCGCCGCTCGCTCTGGTAGCTGTCGAGCAGTGTCCCGCGTGGGCCGTGGTGCCAGGCCAGCGCCAGTTTCCAGGCGAGGTTGTCCGCGTCCCTGAGCCCCTCGTCCAGGCCCTGGGTGCCGAGCGTGCCGAGCAGATGCGCGGCGTCCCCGGCGAGGAAGACCCGGCCGACGCGCCAGCGGCGGGCGAGCCGGTGGTGGACGGTGTGGACTCCGGTGTCCAGCAGTTCGTACGACGGTGTCGACTCACCGGTCCAGCCGGTCAGCGTCTCCCGGATGCGGGTGATCAGCAACTCGGGCGTGACCAGGTCCTTGCCGGGCGGGAGCAGCCAGTCCAGGCGCCAGACGCCGTCCGGGAGCGGGCGTGCGGTGACCTCCCCGGCTGAGGGGCCCGATGTCCGCCACGGCGGCGTCCGGTGGAGCAACGCCTGGCCGGCCCAGGGCAGTTCCGTCCGCAGCGCCGCGACGGCGTGCCGCTCCACCGCCGTACGGCCGGGGAAGCGGATGTCCTGGAGCTTGCGCACGGTCGAGCGCGGGCCGTCGCAGCCGACCAGGTAACTGCCGCGCCACCACGTGCTCTTGGGGCCTCGGGTGTGGGCCGTGATGCCCGAGGACTCCTGTTCGATCGTGTCGAGGCGGCTGTCCACGGCCAGCTCGACCAGCGGCTCTGCCGCGACGGCGGCCCGCAGGGCGCCGGTCAGGACATGCTGGGCGATGTGCAGAGGGGCGGGCTCGGTGTCGCCGAAGAGGACCTCGCGCATCGTCTGCTTGCGCCTGACCGACCGCCAGCCGACCCAGTGCAGTCCGCTCTCCCCGAGCGGGGCCCCCGAAAGCCGCTCCATGAGCGCGGCCGTGTCCTCGCGCAGCACAACCGTGCGCGCCGCACGTGCCGCATCTCCGCCGGGCCCCTCGTCGAGGACGACCGACGGCACATCCTGACGGGCCAGCGCCAGTGCGAGCGTGAGCCCGACAGGCCCCGCTCCGACGACGATCACCGGGTCCACGGCGCGGCGCCCCCTGCCCGCAGCGGTGTTCTGACGGACTGGTACGAACACAGGAGGGGAGCAGGGCGAACGATCACAGAACGTATGCAACCCACTGCCGAGGCTGCCGTCAAGCGAGGCAGTGGGCCGGGCAGGGAGCCGCCTGCTCACCGATCGCCTTAGGCCATAGATACGGTACTTCCAATTCCGGTTCCGTCATGCGCGCGATCGTCATGGGGTGGGCCCGCGCGGTGGTGGCCCGTTGGGACCGGCGAAGCGGGCGGGGCGGGACCCCGCCGGCCGGCCGCGACGTGGACGCGAGTCGCCGGTCCATCAAGCGCTCGGTGGCGCCGGGTGGTGACGGCCGGCTCCACCCGCCATGCCGCGGGAGGAACCGGCCGTCGTGCGCTGCGGGCCACGCGGCCTGTCAGGGCCGCGGCTCACGGTCGGCCGTGGGACCGAGGGGGCCGCCCGAGGCGTCGAGCACTCCGGGTGCTTCGGCGGGCTCGGCCGCCGCCGCCACGGCGACACCGGTCTTCGTGCGGCGCCCCCGTCGTTCGATCCAGGTCGCGAGCGAGGAGAGGGCGAGGCACATCGCGATGTAGATCGCGCCCACGACGATGGTGACCGCCGTGAACGGGTTCTCCCCGTTGACGATGATGTTGTTGGCCATCGTCCGGGTGGCGAACAGAAGTTCCGTGTAGGTGATGACGTAGCCGAGTGAGGTGTCCTTCAGGGTGACCACCAACTGGCTGATCATCGTCGGCAGCATGGAGCGGATCGCCTGCGGCAGCAAGAGCGTCGTCATCACCTGGTACTTGCGCAGACCGAGCGCGTAAGCAGCCTCCACCTGTCCCCGGGGCACGGCGTTGATGCCCGCGCGGAACACCTCGGCCTGCACTGAGCCGTTGTAGACGGTCAGACCGACGACAAGTCCCCAGAACGCGGTGTTGTCCCCGATCACGCCGAGGTCTTGCTTGTACGTGAGGAACAGCACCCACAGGGCGTAGATGGTGATGAGCAGCGGTACGGCACGGAACAGCTCGATGAAGCCGGTCGCGAGCCAGCGGACCGGCCGGTGCTCCGACAGCCGCGCCACGGCGAGCAGCAGCCCGACGATCAGGGACAGTGCCCCGGCCACGGCGAACACCTTCAAGGTGGTCAGCACCCCGTCGCGGATGTTGGTGCGCACGCCCGCGTTGTTGAATATCTCCCAGACCTTCGGGTCGAGCTGACCCTTGGCATCGAGCCGGTACACGGCGAAGGCGAGCAGCCCGACAAGCGCCAGGGAGCCGAGCACCGAGTAGATGCGGTTGCGGATGCGGGCCTTCGGGCCCGGCGCGTCGTACAGAACGCTTGCAGTCATCGCGCGACCCCCAGGCGCCGCTCCAGCAGCCGGAACAGACCGCTGATCGAGAAGGTGACGACGAGATAGCCCAGAGCCACCCAGAGGAAGATCCAGGTGATGGGGAAGCCCTTGTCGCTCAGCAGCTTCTGCACACCGAACAGCTCGGTGACGCTGAACGCGCCCGCGATCGCCGAGTTCTTGGTCAGCGCGATGAAGATCGAGCTCAGCGGTGCGATCACGGTGCGCGTCGCCTGCGGCAGGACGATCATGCGCAGGGTCTGCGTGAAGGTCATGCCGAGGGAGCGGGCGGCCTCCGCCTGCCCCAGGGGCACGGTGTTGATGCCCGACCGCACCGCCTCACAGACGAATGCCGACGTGTAGAAGCTCAGGGCGAGCAGGGCCTTCGTCCACGGGCTCAGGCCCGGCACGAAAATGACCGGGACGACGAACCAGGCGATGAGGAAGAGCAGCGTCAGGGGAGTGTTCCGGAAGAGGGTGACCCACGCGGTCCCGAACATCCGCAGCGGAGGGACCGGGGAGACGCGGAACCCGGCGATGACGACACCCAGCGTCATCGCGAGCAGTCCGCTGGCGAGGGTCAGCAGGACGGTGCCGATGAACCCCTCGCGGAATTCCGCGAGATGGTCGAGCAATACGTTCACGGGGAGGTCCTCGTGGCGGTGTACGGGCAGGGAAGGCCGCGTCAGGGGCGATTGGCCGGACGGCGTCGCCGGGACGGGCCGACCGGCCACCGCCGACCCGCAGGGCACCGGGTCGGCGGCGGCCGGCTCACTCGACGCCGCGAGGGCGACGTCTCAGCGGCGCGTCAGTAGCGGCTGACGGCCGGCGGCTCGGAGTACGGGGAGCCGGACAGGCCGAGCGTCGCCTCGTACGCCTTCTTGTAGTCGCCGTTCTTCTCGTGCTTCTCGAGCGCGCTGTTCACGGCGTCACGCAGCGCCTTGTCGTCCTTGTTCATGCCCACGCCGTAAGGCTCCTTGGTGAACGGCTTGCCGACCACCTTGAGCTTGGTGGGACGCTGCGCGGCATAGCCCTTGAGGATCGCGTCGTCGGTGGTGACGGCGTCGACCTCGTTGTTCAGCAGCTGCTGCACGCACTCGGAGTACTTCGACAGCTCGACGGTCTTCGCGCCGTACTTGGGCTTCTTGATCTCCTGCAGCGGCGTCGAGCCCTTGATGGAACACACCGTCTTGCCCTTGAGCGAGTCGGGACCGGTGATGCCCTGCTCGTCCTTGCGTACCAGCAGGTCCGCGCCTGCCTGGAAGTACGGTCCCGCGAAGCCGACCTGCTTCTTGCGCTCGTCGTTGATCGTGTACGTGCCGACGTACAGGTCGACCTCGCCCTTGGAGATGGTGGTCTCGCGGACGTTGGAGTCCACGGTCTTGAACTCGATCTGGTCGGGCTTGAAGCCGAGGTCGGCGGCGACCATCTTGGCGATCTCGATGTCGAAGCCGGACCGCTTGCCGGTGGTGTCCTCGAAGCCGAGGTACGGCTGGTCGTTCTTGGCGCCGATGACGAGCTTGCCGGCCTGCTGGGCCTTCTTCAGCGTGGGCGAGTCGATCTTCACATTGCCCGCGACGGCGTACGTCGGCAGCTTGGGCGCGTTCGCCCCGGTGCTCTCGCCGGCGGGCTGGTCACCGGCGTTGCCGGATTCGCCGCCACAGGCCGTCAGGGCCAGTGCCAGTGCGGTGAGGACCGCTGCGGAGGAGGACTTGCGGAACTTCATGGTGGACATCCTTAGAGTCGGCGGGTTCGGCGTTGTCTGGGCCCCGACCCGGGCGCGCAAGGGCACGGGCGGCGACACGGGGCCGGTGTCAGTGGTGGAGGATCTTCGACAGGAAGTCCTTGGCCCGGTCGCTGCGCGGATTGCTGAAGAACTGATCGGGGGCAGCCTGTTCGACGATCCGGCCGTCGGCCATGAACACCACCCGGTTTGCGGCCGAACGGGCGAAGCCCATCTCGTGCGTGACGACGACCATGGTCATTCCGTCCCGGGCGAGCTGCTGCATGACATCCAGGACCTCGCTGATCATCTCCGGGTCCAGGGCGGAGGTCGGCTCGTCGAAGAGCATCACCTTCGGGCCCATGGCCAGCGCCCGGGCGATGGCGACACGCTGCTGCTGCCCGCCGGAGAGCTGCGCCGGGTACTTGTCCGCCTGGGTGCCGACGCCGACCCGGTCGAGCAGGGTACGCGCCTTGTCCTCGGCCTTCTTCTTGTCCGTCCTGCGGACCTTGACCTGGCCCAGCATCACGTTCTCGAGCACCGTCTTGTGTGCGAACAGATTGAAGGACTGGAAGACCATGCCGACATCGGCGCGCAGCCGGGCCAGTTCCCTGCCCTCCTGGGGCAGTGGCTTGCCGTCAATCAGGATCTCGCCCGAGTCGATGGTCTCCAGGCGGTTGATGGTGCGGCACAGGGTGGACTTTCCCGACCCCGAGGGGCCGATGACCACGACGACCTCACCACGGGTGATGGTCAGGTCGATGTCCTGGAGCACGTGCAACGCGCCGAAGTGCTTGTTGACGTTCTTCAGGACGACCAGTTCGTCGGTCGCGGCCACCGAGTCCTTGGCCACCGATACTGCGGTCATTGCTGGTTGGCTCCGTCCTCACTCGGTTTCGGAGGACAGTAATGACGTGGTGCGACCAGCGTCATTACATCTGAGGGAGATCTGAGCATCACGATCCGGTAGCGGCCGGACACATGCCGTAGCCGCACTGCGCCGCCCGCGTACCGGCTCAGTAACGGTAGGCGTCCGCAACCGGAAGCCTCTTGACGCCGTCCATGTTCATCGGCGTGACTGCCATGGTGCACGCGCACGCGTGCACCTGTTCGTATGGATAACGCCTTCGTTCGTGTGGATGACGCTTTCCAGTACAGGGTGCTGACCGGCCCTTGTACAGGCCGACACCGAACGGGGACCTTGGACCAGAGACCGGAGGGGGCCGGCATGAGACTGCTTCTCGTCGAGGACGACAACCACGTCGCGGCCGCCCTGTCCGCCGTGCTGGCGCGGCACGGCTTCGACGTCACACACGCCCGCAACGGCGAGGAGGCCCTGCGGGCGCTGGTCCCCGAGGGGGCCGGCTTCGGCGTCGTCCTGCTCGACCTGGGCCTGCCCGACCAGGACGGCTACGAGGTCTGCGGGAAGATCCGCAAGCGCACCAGCACTCCGGTGATCATGGTCACCGCACGCTCCGACGTGCGCTCCCGGATCCACGGCCTGAATCTCGGCGCCGACGACTACGTGGTCAAGCCGTACGACACCGGGGAACTGCTCGCGCGCATCCACGCCGTCAGCAGGCGCACCCCGCACCTGGACGACACCGGCGCCACCGAGACCGTGCTGCGCCTCGGCCCGGTGCATATCGAACTGCCCACCCGCCGGGTCAGCGTGGACGGTTCCGCGGTCCAGCTGACCCGCAAGGAGTTCGATCTGCTCGCCCTGCTGGCCCAGCGCCCGGGTGTGGTTTTCCGCCGCGAGCAGATCATCAGCGAGGTCTGGCAGACCAGCTGGGAGGGGACGGGGCGCACCCTGGAGGTGCACGTCGCCTCGCTGCGTTCCAAGCTGCGCATGCCCGCGCTGATCGAGACCGTGCGTGGCGTCGGGTACCGGCTCGTCGCCCCGGCCGCGTAGCGGGGACGGGTGCGCGCACGACTGCTTCCGCTGCTCATCGTTCTGATGGCCGCCGTGCTGCTCGCGCTCGGCGTGCCGCTCGCGGTGAGCCTCGCCGCCGCACAGCAGCAGCGGGTCGTCGTCGACCGGATCGACGACACGGCCCGCTTCGCCGCCCTTGCGCAGTTCGTCACCGACCGGCCCAGCATCGGCTCCCGGGTGGGGAAGGAGGACGAGCGGGGCGAGACCCTGCGCAAGGAACTCTCCATGTACTACAGCGTCTACGGCATCAAGGCCGGTGTCTTCTACCGTGACGACGTACCCATGGCCAATGCGCCGGAGGACTGGTACCTCCCCCAGGAGGGCGGCGGCCGGGACGCCTTCGACGAGGCCCTCCTCGGGCGCCGCAGCCACGACCCGCAGCAGGTGTGGCCCTGGCAGCGGACCCGGCTCGTGGTCGCCTCCCCGGTCATCCGCGACGGTGACGTCGTCGCCGTCGTCGTCACCGACTCGCCCACCGGGCAGATGCGGTCGAGCATCCTGCACGGCTGGCTGCTCATCGGCGCCGGGGAGATCGCCGCGATGCTGCTGGCGGTGGGTGCGGCGCTGCGTCTGACCGGCTGGGTGCTCAGGCCCGTGCGGATCCTGGACGCGACGACCCACGACATCGCGACCGGGCGTCTGAAGTCCCGGGTCGCGGCCGCCGGCGGGCCACCGGAACTCCGGCGCCTGGCCCGGTCGTTCAACGAGATGGCGGACAACGTGGAGGAAGTCCTCGAGCAGCAGCGCGCCTTCGTCGCGGACGCCTCCCACCAGCTGCGCAATCCGCTCTCCGCGCTGCTGCTGCGCATCGAGCTGCTCGCCCTCGAACTGCCCGAGGGCAATGAGGAGATCGCCTCGGTCCGCACCGAGGGCAAGCGCCTCGCGCAGGTCCTCGACGACCTGCTCGACCTCGCGCTCGCCGAGCACGCCGACGCCGACCTGTGCGTCACCGACGTCGGCGCGCTGGCCGCCGAGCGGGTCGCGGCGTGGGGCCCGGCAGCCGAGGCCAAGGGCGTGGCGCTGACCGGCAACTGCCCGGCCACCACCGCCTGGGCCGATCCCATCGCCCTCTCCAGCGCGCTGGACGCGGTCATCGACAACGCGGTGAAGTTCACCCCGGAGGGGGAGCGGGTCGAGCTCGAGGTCGCTACGGACGGCGAGTGGGCGACGGTGGTGGTCACCGACGGCGGCCCCGGACTCGGCGACGAGGAACTGGCCCGCATAGGCGACCGCTTCTGGCGCAGTGCCGCCCACCAGAACATCAAGGGCTCGGGACTCGGGCTGTCCATCTCACGGGCGCTGCTCGCGGCGGGCGGGGGATCGATCGTGTACGCGCGCCACGAGCCGTACGGGCTGAGGGTGACGGTCAGGGTGCCGCGGAGCGCCCCCCGGCCCGGCGCGTCCGGTGCCTGAGGACGAGGCGGTGCCGGGCGGCTACGGCTTCACCGACTGGTAGTACCGCCGCGCGCCCTCGTGCAGCTGCAGCGGATCCGTGTAGATCGCCGTCCGCAGGTCCACCAGCTGGGCCGCGTGCACCTGGGCGCCGATCCGGTCACGGCTGTCGATCACCGTGCGGGTGATCTTCTCGGTCAGGTCCGCGTTCATCTCCTCCCGCGTGATCAGGAGGTTCGCCACGGCCACGGTCTGCACGGCGGAACCCTGCTCGATGTCCGGGTAGGCGTCGGCGGGCATCACCGCGGCCCGGTAGTTGCGCGAGGCGCCGCCCTGCTCGTGCAGCTTCGCCACCAGATCGCTGCCTATGGGCACCAGGCGGACCGCGGACTGCCGCGACAGCTGGGTGACCGCGCTGGTGGGCAGCCCGCCCGACCAGAAGAACGCGTCGATCCTGTGCCGCTTCAGCAGGTCGGGCATGGTCCCGATGCCGTCGGACAGGGCGGTGATGTCCTTGTGCGGATTCAGCCCGGCCGCGGCGAGCACGTGTTCCGCTATCAGCCGCACCCCCGATCCGCCCGGCCCGACGGCGACCCTCCGCCCCTTCAGGTCCGCCACGGACTGCACGGGGGACGAGCGCGGCACCACCAGATGCACATAGTCGTCGTACAGGCGTGCGCAGCCGCGCAGCCGCCCGGCGCCCGGTTTGTTCTCCAGCCGGTACGTCTCCACGGCGTCGGCCGCGGCGATGGTGAAGTCCGCCCGGCCCGTGGCCACCCGGCGCACGTTCTCCTGCGAGCCGTCGCTGTTCAGCAGCCGTACCCGCAGCTTCGGCAGGTCCTTGGCGATGGCGGGCCGCAGCAGCGTGCCGTACTTCTCGTAGACGCCGGTCGGGGTGCCGGTACTGAAGGTGACCGTGCCGTTCGGCAACTCCTCGCCGATCGGCAGCAGCCACCACAGCAGCAGCCCGAAGACCACGAAGGCGGCCGCCGAGCCCAGCAGCGCACGACGCCTGCTCATACGTGGGAGTGCCTGGAGCATGCGGGCGATCCTGCCAGGCCGCACGCACCCCTGAACAGGGCGGGGTGCGGACGTGGACCGGGAGCGGCACGGCTGCGGTGACCGGTAGGGTCGCCGAATGCGCCCTTCGACCGACTCCCTCTCGACCGGCTCCCTCTCGCCCGCCTCCCTCGTCCGCGAGTTCCATCTCGCCTTCGGCCTCGACGCCCGTACCGTGCCGACCGAGGTCTCCCCGGAGCTGGCAGCACACCGCGGCGAGCTGCTCGCCGAGGAGGCCGCCGAGGTCGCCGAGGTGGCGGCCGCCGGTCCGCTGGACCGGCTGGCGCACGAGCTGGCGGACCTCGTGTACGTGGCCTATGGCACGGCCCTCGTGCACGGCATCGACCTCGACGCCGTGATCGCCGAGATCCACCGCGCGAACATGACCAAGATCGGCCCGGACGGCACGGTCGCCCGGCGGGCGGATGGGAAGGTCCTCAAGGGCGACCACTACCGCGCCCCGGATGTCTCGGCGGTACTGCGCCGTCAGGGGTGGACGCCCTCGTCGGCGTAGAAGGTGCCGCGCGCGGTGACAGCGCCGGCGGCACGGCCGTCGTCACGGCGATGGCCCTGCGGGACACTCCCGCCCCGCTGCCGGTCCCGGTCCGTCGCGGGTCGGCTGTCCGCCCGGCGCCCGTGCCGGTCACCGTGGCCCCTCGCGCGTCGGCGGTCCCTGCCCTCGTGGGGCCGTACCCCGATGGCCGCCCCTAGACTGGGGCGACTTCAGGACAGGGCCTGGACGGGAAGGGGACGACGACGGTGGCGGCAGGTGGCGGTGGTTTCGCGGAGGACCCGTCCGCCGAGGTCTTGTCGGAGGCGGCCGCCGCGTTCGGGCTGCTGGCCTCGCCCGCACGACTGCACATCGTGTGGGCGCTCGCGCAGGGCGAGAGCGATGTCACCGGCCTCGCCGAGCGCGTCGGCGGCGCTTTGCCCGCAGTGAGCCAGCACCTGACCAAGCTGAAGCTCGCCGGACTCGTCCGCTCCCGTCGTGAGGGCCGCCGCCAGGTCTACTTCGTCGACGACGCGGACGTCGTGACCGTCGTCCGTCTCGTGGTGGGCCAGCTCAGCGACCGCGCCGCACGGACCCGCGCCCCGGCATCCCGGCTCCGTGGCCTCTGAGAGCGCCGCACCGTCACCGGCCTGGCCGTCCCACGCCGGCGTCGGACGCTGTGCCGCGGCGCCCACCGCCCTCCAGGAGCTGCGCCGCCTGCACAGCAGTCCGCGCGGGCTGACCGACGCGGAGGCGGAGGCCCGGCTCGCGGACATCGGCGAGAACGTGCTCCCCGAGGCCCGCACCCCCTCCTGGTCCCGCCGTTTCGCACGCGGCCTGCGCGATCCGTTCACCACGGTCCTGCTCTGCCTGGGCCTGGTGTCCGCGACGGTCAGCGCCTGGGGCACCGCCTGCGTGATCCTCGCCCTCGTCGTCGTCAGCTGTGTGCTGCGCGCCACCGGCGAGTACCGGGCCGACCGTTCGATGGCCGCGCTGCGCGACCTGGTCGCCACCACCGCGACCGTACTGCGCCGCCCGGACCCGGACCGGCCGTCACAGGAGCGGGAGGCGCCCGCCGCCGAGCTGGTGCCGGGCGATGTCATCCGCCTCGCCCCCGGCGACCTGGTCCCGGCCGACGTACGGCTGCTGCGCACCCACGGCCTGACGGTGCACCAGGCGGCGTTGACCGGGGAGTCGGCACCGGTCGCCAAGTACGCGCTCGACGCGCCCGCACCCGCCGAAGCCGGCCCGTTCGAGCAGCCCCACCTGTGCTTCCAGGGCAGCAGTGTGGCCACCGGCGGCGGCACCGCGCTCGTCCTGGAGACGGGCGCCCGGACCCGGTTCGCCCGGGCCCACGGCGCCCCCGCCCGGCGGGAGGCGAGTGCCTTCGAGCGGACCGTGCACGGGATCTCCTGGGTGCTGATCCGGTTCATGCTGCTCACCCCGCCGCTGGTGCTGATGGCCAACGCGACACTGCGCGACCGGGGCCTGGAGACGCTGCCCTTCGCCGTCGCGGTCGCAGTCGGCCTCACTCCCGAGATGCTGCCGGTCATCGTCACCACCTGCCTGGCCCGCGGTGCCCGGCTGCTCGCCCGCACCCACGGCGTGATCGTGAAACGCCTGCCCGCCCTGCACGACCTGGGCGCGGTCGATGTGCTCTGCCTGGACAAGACCGGCACCCTCAGCGAGGACCGGCCGGTCGTCGAGCGGGCCCTGGACGGGACCGGGCGGGACTCGCCCGAGGTGCTGCACCAGGCCGCCACGGCCGCCTGGTGGACCCTCCAACTCGCCGACCTGCCCGCCCCGGACGCCCTCGACGAGGCACTACTGGACGCGGCCGACGGAAGCTGGGAGGCGTACGAGGGCGTCGCCGTCGTGCCGTTCGACCCGGTCCGCCGACTGGCCACCGCCGTCGTCCGCGGCGGCCTCGGCACGCACACCCTCCTCGTCAAGGGCGCCGCCGAGGCCGTACTGGAGCGCTGTGCGCTCGAGCCCGACGAGCGGGAGCGGCTGCTCGAGCTCGCCGCCCGCGAGGCGCGGGACGGCCTGCGGGTGGTCGCGATCGCCACCGGCGACCGCCCCGCCCGCACCCGCCCCTACACCCCCGCCGACGAGCGCGGGCTCGCCTTCCGAGGCTTCGTCACCTTCCGGGACGCCCTCGCCCCGACCGCCTCGCGGGCCCTGCGGGACCTCGCCGCCCGCGGTGTCACCGTGCGGGTCCTCACCGGCGACCACCCGGGCACGGCGGCCCGCGTCTGCCGCGATCTCGGCCTCGACTCCGGTGACGTACGGACCGCGGGTGCCGCGGACGACCACACCGCGACCGTCGTCGCCCGGTGCACTCCCGAGGACAAGGCGCGGATCGTCACCGCGCTGCGCCGGGCCGGGCACACGGTCGGCTTCCTCGGTGACGGCGTCAACGACGTGCCGGCGCTGTACGCCGCCGACGTGGGGATCGCCCCGAGGGGCGCCGTCGACGTCGCCCGCGAGAGCGCGGACGTCGTCCTCGCGTACAAGGACCTGACCGCGATCGACCACGCCGTCGCCGCCGGCCGGCACAGCAGCGGCAACATCGCCACCTATCTGCGCGTCACCCTCTCCTCCAACCTCGGAAACGTCGTCGCGATGCTCGCCGCCGGTCTGCTGCTGCCCTTCCTGCCGATGCTCCCGGCCCAGGTCCTGGTGCAGAACCTGTGCTTCGACGCGGCCCAGCTCGCCTTCGCCCACGACCGTCCCGCGCCCGCGGTGCTCACCCGTCCCACCGTGCTGCGCCCGCGCGGCCTCCTCCGCTTCATCACCGGCTTCGGCCTGCTCAACGCCGTGGCCGACCTCGCGACCTTCGGTGTGCTCGCGGTCTCGCTGTACGGCCCCGACGCACTCGACGACGAAGCCGTCTTCCACTCGGCGTGGTTCACCGAGAACCTGCTCACCCAGGCCCTGGTGATGGTGCTGCTGCGCTCCGGCCGGAGCCTCGCCGAGGGACGTGCCCCGGGCCCGGTCGCGCGGGCCGCGGGGGTCCTCGCCGCGGTCGCCCTTCTGCTGCCCTTCACTCCACTCGGGGCCACGCTCGGCCTCATCGCTCTGCCGGTGGGGTACTACCTGCTGCTCGCCGCCGTCCTGGCGCTGTACGCGCTCGCCCTGTGGGCGGTCAGGGCGCGCTACGAGCGGCGGTGCGCGGCGAACGACGACCATCCCTAGGTCACGTTTCGTGCCGAGCGTGCCCTCGTCCGCTCCGATCCGCCCCCACGGTTGTACAGTTGCGCAAAGTGGCAAGCATGACCGGACGGTCGAGGGACGGAAGCCGTCCTCGGCCGAGCGAGGAAAGGGCGGGCGCGGCCAATGCTCCGCAACGGACTGGAACCCTGGCACCTGCTGATCGTGGCGATCGTCGTGATCGTGCTGTTCGGCTCGAAGAAGCTGCCGGACACCGCCCGCGCACTCGGCAAGTCCATGCGCATCCTCAAGAGCGAGGCGAAGGCGATGAAGGACGAGAACGCTCCCTCGCCGGGCGCCTCCCCGTCCGCCCCGGTGGCGCCGTCGGCGATCCGCACCTCCGCCGAGGCCGCCGCGGCCGAGCCCCCGGCCCCGGCCTCCTGACCCGCGGCCTTCCGAGGCCGGCTCAGGGGCTGGCGCTGTCGTAGCCGTACGTCAGGATCCCGCCGGTTTCGCCGAGCCGGCGCCGGTACACGTACAGCGCCGCCACCTGGACGCCGTCCGCAGGGGTCTCGACCCGGCAGGGATGGGTCACCTGCACCACCGAGGGCCGGCCCGCGACCTGCATACGCAGGCCGTCGGCCGGCCCGCCCGCGAGCACCGCCGTCTCCCACTTCGTCGGGACATGAAGATCCATGTCTGTACCTTAAAGTTGCGCAATCGCTGAAGTGTTGTGAGCTGCGCCACCTCCCGGCGGTCCGCGCCCACCTCTCCGCGGTCCGCGCCCACCTCTCCGCGGTCCGTGCCCCGCGGTCCGCGCCCGGGACCGTTCGGGAGAGGAAGATCACGCCAGGTGATGCGGTCTTGGCCATGCACGCGCCACGCGGTACGGTCTGTCCGATATCGACGACGGTACGACGGAAGCCGGTTGGAGTCCGGCACGGTCGCGCCACTGTGTGCGAGCGCCTTTGGCAGCTCGTGAGTCAGACCCGTGGCCGTCGTCCTGTGCACCACCGAGATGGGACGCGAACTCCCAGAGGAGGCCCTGCCATGGCGCAGACCGTCGCCCAGCCGACAGCCACCACCCCCGTCGTTCCCGCCAAGCTGCCGCTGAAGGCGATCGCTCCGTGGGCGGTCTTCTTCGGCGTCCTGATGATGCTCCTGCTCTACTTCGTCGGCGCCGAACAGGGCGCGACCTCCGTGTTCAACGGCACGGACGTCCACGAGTGGGTGCACGACGCACGCCACCTGCTCGGCTTCCCCTGCCACTGACGCGAGGGGTGCCGCACACCCGATGAACTCCGCAACGGTAAGAAGTCTTCTGGTGCGGGGCATGCTCGCCGGCCTTGGTGCCGGCGTGCTTGCCCTGATCGCCGCCTACTTCCTCGGTGAGCCGAGCGTCGACAGCGCGATCAGCTTCGAGGAAGCCCACTCCCACGAGCACGAGATGGAGGTCGTCTCGCGTTCTCTGCAGTCCACCGCCGGTCTCGCCACCGGTGTCCTGGTCTACGGAGTCGCCTTCGGCGGCATCGCCGCACTCGCCTTCTGCTTCGCGCTCGGCCGTGTCGGCCGCTTCGGTCCGCGGGCAACCGCGCTGCTGCTGTCCGGCTGCGCGCTGCTCGCCGTGTACGTCGTGCCCTTCCTGAAGTACCCGGCCAACCCGCCGTCGGTCGGCGACCCCGACACCATCGGCAAGCGGACCGGCCTGTACTTCCTGATGATGGTGCTCAGCGTCCTCCTCGCGATCGCCGCGACGATCCTGGGCAAACGGCTCGCACCCAGCCTGGGCACCTGGTACGCGACCGTCGTCGCGGTGGCCGGCTTCGTGCTCGTGATCGGTCTGGCGTACGCCTTCCTGCCGGTCGTCAATGAGGTGCCGAAGCACTTCCCGGCCACCCTGCTGTGGCGGTTCCGGCTGTCCGCGCTGGCCATCCAGACGGTGCTGTGGGGCGGATTCGGCCTCGTCTTCGGCGAGTTGGCCGAGCGGCTGCTGAATCCGAAGCCCGCGACCTCCACGTCGGGGCGGGCGGTTCCAGCCGCCCACTGAACCCTTCAGAACACGAGAGGGCCCTTCGGAACCATCCGAGGGCCCTCTCGTGTTCTCGAACACCGGCGCAGGCGACGCGAGCGGAGGAGCCGAGTGGCCGGACGGCATCCCCGACCGCGCCACATCACTCTCGGCGGACGGGAGGCGGTCGCCGTGACCCTGGAGGAGTCTCCTGGTCGAAAGGACACGTCAGGCGACCGGGTCAGCGACCCGAGACGTCCCCGGGGGAGGCGAGGATGTGCCCGACCCGTAGGTTCCAGCGCCCGGACCGGCCGGTGCACTCCGTCGCCGTGAGCGGTGGGACGTCGACGCGCCAGAACGCGGCCTCGGGCGCCCCCAGCACGTGCACCACCACAGCCCGCACGACCTCCGGCTCCACCACGGCGAGAGTCCTGCCCTCGGCCGACCCGGTCGTCTCCCACCACCGCGTGACCCGCTCACACAGCTCCCGCACCGACTCCCCGCCGTGCGGCGCGGCGCCCGGGTCGGCCAGCCAGCGGGCCACCGCCTCGGGCTCGGCGGCGCCGACCTCGTCCAGCGTCCGCCCGCGCCAGCGGGCGACGTCCAGGCCCGCGAGTTCCCGATCCTCCGAGGCGTCGAGGCCGAGTGCCGAGGCCGTCTCCCGGCAGCGCACGCTGGGGGAGGCGAAGACGCGGGCGGCGGCGGGCAGGGACAGCGCCGCCGATCCGGCGCGTACGGCCGCGCCGTCCTCGATGGAGTCTCCGTCGTCGAAGCGGGCCCGCCGCAGCGACGGCGTGATCGCCGGTGAGATGAGGGTGACACGGCTGGTCACGCGGTTGCTCCTTGTGGTTTCTGGCGGACGGGCGACGGGCGACGCGGGACGCGGGACGTGATCCGAGTGCGTATGAATGTACGCGTGGCCCGGTGGCCGGGCCGCCCCGGCGAAGGCGGCCCGGCCGCAGCTTGCTTGCCGCCGGTGAAGACGATGCGGGCGAGAGCGCCGCGCGCGGCGGCCCGCTCCAGCTTGGCCCGCCGGACGGCACGGCCCAGTGCGCCGGATGCCGCCGCTCATGACCGCGGCTCCGCACGGTGCACGAGGCGGCGGGTGCAGGCCTCGGGGGTGAAGAGGAGCGGCAACCCGCCGCTCGAAGCGGTGCGTTCGAAGGGCCCCGCGCCTCGTCGACGGCTGCCGCGTCCGCATCCGCTTCCACTTCTCCCGGGCGGGCGGCACCTGCCCGCTGTGGAACGTGTACGAGGCCTTCGCCGCCCCGGGCCGCATGCATGTCCAGATCGCCGAAATGCCGGCCGGGCAGCGCTACTTGTGGACCGCGCGAGCCGTCACCCGGCGCCGCGGCGGCTGGGGCGAACCCGGAAAGACCTTCGCCATCGGGCTGGGCTACGAGATCCGCCACACCCACAGGCGCCGAGCGCGCCGCGCCGCCGCTGGGACGTCCCGTGCCGGGCGGCGATCCCGGTGGCCCGTCCTCCGGTGATCCGCTTCCCGCGAGCGCCGGGTGGGAGCGGTCCGCGGGCACCGCCTACGCTTGAGCCAGGAGCGGCAGCGAGGCGGTGGCGTTGCATGCGGTACGTGGCGGTGAGTGCGCTGAGTCATCCCGGACTGCTCCGCGAACGGAACGAGGACAGCCTCGTGATCGGGCCGTGGACCCTGTGCGCCACGGTGACCGAGAGTCCGCAGACCCTGGTCTTCCCGCTCCGGACACCCCTGGTCGTCGCCGTCGCCGACGGGCTCGGCGGGCATCCCGGCGGCGATGTCGCCAGCGCGCTGGTCGTGCGCCGGATCGCGTCGATCGGCCCGGCCCTGAGCAGCGAGGACGCCGTGCGCGACGCCTTGAACGCCTGCAACCGCGCTGTGTACGAGGCCGCCGGCGGCGACGCGGGAGGTGAGCTCGCGGCCATGGGGACGACGGTCGCCGGTGCCGTTGTGCGGCCCGGCTCGCTGCTGGTGTTCAACGTGGGCGACAGCCGGGTCTTCGCGGCCTCCCGTGACGGGCTGCGCCAGGTGAGCGTCGACGACAGCCCCCCGCTCGAACCCGGGCGGCGCACCACGTCCATCGTCACCCAGTGCCTGGGCGGCACCCGCACATACCGGGCCGTCCAGCCCCATGTGACGGCCGAATCCCTGTCTCCCGGCGACCGCTATCTCGTCTGCAGCGACGGTCTGACCGATCCTGTGCCGACGGAGGTGCTCGACGGGGTGATGCGGGAGCACGACGACGGCCAGGCGGCCTTCGAGCTGTGGCAGGCCGCCATCGCGGCGGGCGGCCCCGACAACATCACGCTGGCGGTCATACGCGTCGCGGACGCATAGAGCGCGCCCGCGCGCGTCCGGCGACACAGGCGCCCTGGAGAACCGCCCGCGCGTGGCCGCCATGCAGGCGCCTCAGGAAGACCGCCTGCGTCTCTCTCGTCGGGGGCCGCCTCACGAACCGTCCGTATCGTCCGGCGGGAAGCCGTACCGCCCTTGCAGCCGGACGAAGCAGGCCGGGGTCACCAAGCGCAGCCGCACCAGCCCGGACGGGGTGCGCTCGAAGCACACCACCTCCTCGTGTCCGCCCGGCCCGATCGGCTGCACCAGGCGGCCGCCCTGGCGCACCTGTGCGGCCAGTGGCGCGGGCACCTCGGGGAACGCGGCCGACACAACAACCGCGTCGAACGGGGCCCGGTCTGGCACGCCTCCGCTGCCGTCGCCGATGCGCAGTTCCACGTTCCGTACGCCCTGCCGCGAGAGACGCGAGAGATTCGCGCGCGCCTGCCGTGCTATGTCCGGCCGCATCTCGATGCTGACCACGTCGGCGGCCAGCCGGGCGAGCAGCGCGGTCTGGAAGCCGAGACCGGTACCGACCTCGAGGACGTGCTCGCTCCCGTCCAGTGCAAGGCTCTCGATCATCCTGGCGGACAGCGAGGGCTGGGTGGTGACCTGTCCCTGCCCGATTGCGATGGGTACATCCAGATAGGCGGCGGCCACCTCGCCGGGCGGGACGAATCCCGCCCGGGGCGTGGCTCGCACAGCCTCGAGCAGCCGCTCGTCCCTGATCCCGGCGGCTGCAAGGGCCCGCAGGAGATCGTCGGGCTGCCTGGGTACGGGGTTCCGCGAAAGGGCCGCCACACCACCAGGCTAGGCGGCCGCGTACCCCCTGCCGGATATGCGGAACGGACGTCCGCCGGCAGCGCCTACCCTTGACGCATGACCAGCAGCAGCGACCGGAGCCCGGCAGTGGACGTTCGATCCTCCAAGACGTACGAGATCCGCACCTACGGGTGTCAGATGAACGTCCACGATTCCGAGCGGTTGGCCGGTCTGCTCGAAGGGGCCGGGTATGTGCGCGCGCCCGAGGGGTCGGACGGCGACGCGGACGTCGTCGTCTTCAACACCTGCGCCGTCCGCGAGAACGCCGACAACCGCCTCTACGGCAACCTCGGCCGCCTCGCGCCCAAGAAGGCCGGCCGCCCCGGCATGCAGATCGCCGTCGGCGGCTGTCTCGCGCAGAAGGACCGCGACACCATCGTGAAGAGGGCGCCCTGGGTGGACGTCGTCTTCGGCACGCACAACATCGGCAAGCTGCCCGTCCTGCTCGAGCGCGCCCGTGTGCAGGAGGAGGCGCAGGTCGAGATCGCCGAGTCGCTGGAGGCGTTCCCCTCGACCCTGCCGACGCGCCGCGAGAGCGCGTACGCGGCCTGGGTGTCGATCTCCGTGGGCTGCAACAACACCTGCACCTTCTGCATCGTCCCCGCCCTGCGCGGCAAGGAGAAGGACCGCCGTCCCGGCGACATCCTCGCCGAGGTCGAGGCCCTGGTCGCCGAGGGCGTCTCCGAGATCACGCTGCTGGGACAGAACGTCAACGCCTACGGCTCCGACATCGGCGACCGGGAGGCCTTCAGCAAGCTGCTGCGCGCCTGCGGGAGCGTCGAGGGTCTGGAGCGGGTCCGCTTCACATCGCCGCACCCGCGTGACTTCACCGACGACGTCATCGCGGCCATGGCCGAGACGCCGAACGTGATGCCGCAGCTGCACATGCCGCTCCAGTCCGGCTCCGACACGGTCCTGAAGGCGATGCGCCGCTCGTACCGCCAGGAGCGCTACCTGGGGATCATCGAGAAGGTGCGGGCCGCCATCCCGCACGCCGCGATCACCACCGACATCATCGTCGGCTTCCCGGGTGAGACCGAGGAGGACTTCGAGCAGACGCTGCACGTGGTGCGCGAGGCCCGCTTCGCACAGGCGTTCACCTTCCAGTACTCCAAGCGGCCCGGCACCCCGGCGGCCACCATGGAGAACCAGATCCCCAAGGAGGTCGTCCAGGCGCGCTACGAGCGCCTCGTCGCCCTTCAGGAGGAGATCTCCTGGGAGGAGAACAAGAAGCAGGTCGGCCGCACGCTGGAGCTGATGGTCGCCGAGGGCGAGGGCCGCAAGGACGGCGCGACCCACCGCCTCTCCGGCCGTGCCCCCGACAACCGTCTGGTCCACTTCACCAAGCCGGACGAGGAGGTCCGGCCCGGTGACGTGGTGACGGTGGAGATCACGTACGCCGCCCCGCACCACCTGCTCGCCGAAGGCACCGTCCTGGGTGTGCGCCGCACCCGCGCGGGCGACGCGTGGGCGAAGCGGAACGCGGCGGAGGCCGCCAAGCCGGCCGGCGTCATGCTGGGGCTGCCCAAGGTCGGGATTCCGGAGCCGCTGCCGGCGGCCACGGCGGCTGCGTGCGGCTGCGACTGACGGACAGCGGCGTCACCGGCGTGTGAGGGCGTGAGCGCTTCGGCCGTATGAGGGCCCCGCGTACGGCGACGGTGTGCCCGGGAAGCGCTGTGGCGCCGTCCTGCGGGTTACGCTGCGGACCGTGCTTGTCGCCGCCGCCGTCTGTCCCTGTCCGCCGTTGCTCGTGCCCGAGGTCGCCGCGGGTGCCGCGCCCGAGCTGGACGGCGCCCGTGATGCGTGCAGGAACGCACTGGGCGTGCTGGCCGCCGCGCGCCCCGGCCGGCTGGTGGTCGTCGGCCCCGCTCAGGAGAGCGGGTGCGGACGGTATCCGCGGGGCGCGCGGGGATCGTTCCGCGGGTTCGGCGTGGACGTCGACGTACGGCTGGGCGCCGGGGGGACGGAGCCGGGCGCGCCGGAGCGGGAGCTTCCGCCTTCGCTCGCCGTCGCCGCGTGGCTCCTGGAGCGCCTGAGCTGGGAGGACCTGCCCGTGGAGGGGCTCGGAGTGCCCGAACTCCTGGCCCCCGAGCGGTGCGTTGAGATGGGGGCGGAGCTTGCCGGCAGGGACGAGCGGGTGGCCTTGCTGGTCATGGGGGACGCGAGCGCGTGCCGCACGGTCAAGGCGCCGGGTTATCTGGACGAGCGCGCGGCCGGCTTCGACGCCGCCGTGGCACGTGCGCTCGGCGCGGCCGACGTGGCGGCCCTGAAGTCGCTGGACGTCGAGCCGGCCCATGAGCTGAAGGCCTGCGGCCGGGCTCCCTGGCAGGTTCTCGCGGGGGCGGCGGAGGGCGCGGATCTGACCGGCGCGTTGCTGTACGACGACGCGCCGTACGGCGTGGGGTATCTGGTGGCGGTCTGGTCGTAGGGTGTCCGGCCGCCGCGGGGCGTACGACCGTGATCGCCACGGACGCCCCGGCGCGCGCCTGCACCCGGCATGGGCGCATGCCCGTTGTACGTGTGCGGCTGGATCGCCGGCCGGTGGCGTCCGGGTCGCGGACACGGCGGACGGCCGGGAGGCTGTGTGCCTCGCGGCCGTCCGCCGATGTGTCGTGCCGTGTCAGGAGGCCGGGGGCGGTGCTCCCGGCGGTGTCCTGTCACCGGTCGCAGGGCCGGTGCCCCGGTGTGCGAGGCGTTCCATCGCGTGCTTCGCCTTGCCCGTGCCCGTGTCGATCTTGCCGCTGTACTTGCCCTTGGTCCGCTCGTCGATCATCTTCGCGGCCTTGTCGAGGCCGCGATCGACCTTCCCTTCGTGCTGTTGCGCGAAGTTCGAGACCTTGGCCATCAGGTTGTCCACGAGACCCATGGTCCACCTTCCCTGCGAAGCGCGGTTACGTGCGGGCGCCCTCCTCGGCCTCGGTCTCGGCGGCCTCCGCGGCGGACTGCTGCCTGGGAATGGCGACGCCGTCGTCACCGGCCGGAGCCGTTTCCCTGGCCACCGTCTCCGAACCGGTCCCGGCCTCGGCCGCTCCCTTGGCCTCGTCCGTCGCCTCCGCCTCCGTCCCAGCCGTCGTCTGCGCGGCCTCCGTCACGGCGGACTGCGCCTCCTTCGTTGTGCTCGACCGCCGGAAGAGCCGTGCAAAAACGCCCATATCCACTCCATACGTTACTCGTGCGGGCGAAATGCCGCGTAGTTCGGTGCGCCCGTTTGCATCGCCCGGCCATCCCGTTCTCGAACCGATGACCGGAACCTCGCAACAGGCAACGACCTCACATGCGGGGCGTCACGTCGCTCGTTCGGGATGGGGTCCGGAGGTTTGCGAGACTGTTCCGGTGAGTAGTGCAGCCCCCGCACCGCGGGTCATCGCCGTCGTCGGACCGACCGCGGCCGGAAAGTCCGATCTGGGCGTATTCCTTGCCCAGCGTCTCGGCGGCGAGGTCGTCAACGCCGACTCCATGCAGCTCTACCGGGGGATGGACATCGGAACCGCCAAGCTGACCCCCGAGGAGCGTGGCGGTATCCCGCACCACCTGCTGGACATATGGGATGTGACGGTCACGGCGTCCGTGGCCGAGTATCAGCGCCTCGCCCGCGCCCGGATCGACGCGCTGCTCGCCGAGGGTCGCTGGCCGATCCTGGTGGGCGGCTCCGGCCTGTATGTGCGCGGCGCGGTCGACAACCTGGAGTTCCCCGGAACCGACCCGGAGGTGCGCGCCCGGCTCGAGGACGAACTCACTCGGTGTGGCCCGGGAGCACTGCACGCTCGCCTGGCCGCCGTCGACCCGGAGGCCGCGCGGGCGATCCTGCCCGGCAACGGCCGCCGTATCGTCCGGGCCCTGGAGGTCATCGAGATCACCGGCAAGCCCTTCACGGCCAACCTCCCGGGCCATGACTCGGTCTACGACACCGTCCAGATCGGCGTGGATGTGGCCCGCCCCGAACTCGACGAGCGCATCGCGCGGCGGGTCGACCGGATGTGGGAGGCGGGACTGGTGGACGAGGTGCGCGCACTGGAGGCGCAGGGTCTTCGGGAGGGGCTTACGGCGTCGCGCGCGCTGGGGTACCAGCAGGTGCTCACGGCGCTCGCGGGGGAGTGCACGCTGGAAGAAGCGCGCGCGGAGACGGTGCGCGCCACCAAGCGCTTCGCGCGCCGTCAGGATTCCTGGTTCCGCCGTGACCCGCGGGTGCACTGGCTCAGCGGCGCCGCGTCGGACCTGCGGGAACTTCCGCACCTCGCGCTGGCGTTGGTCGAACGACCGGTTACAGCCTGATCACGTGATGGCATCGGGACGCCCTGCCCGTCATACGGGCGTCCGGCGGCATGCCATCATCGAGCTTCGATCGACCAAGTGGAGTCCGAGTTGGGAGGGCGCGTGGCGATGGAGGCCGGCCCTCGGGACGCCGCAGAGAGCGCGGAACATGACACCGCGGAGGCCGGGGACCAGAGGCTCAGTTCCGACGGTCCCGACGATCAGCCCCCGGGCGGTGTGACGGACGACGGGCCGGGCGTGGACGAACTGTCCACCGGGCCCGAGGTCGAGGTCGAGCTGCGCCCGCAGCGCCGGCTGCGGATATGGCAACTCGCCCCCATCGTGGCGCTGGCGGCGATGGGCTCCCTGATGTTCGCCTTCCCGCTTGCCTTCGAGTTCGGAGACGGCGGCGCCGTGGTCGCGATGCTCGGCCTGCTGATCTTCTCCTGTGCGGCCGGCTGGGGCATGATGGCCGCGCGCCGGGTCGGTTACACGTGGCCGGGCCTGCCGCAGCGGGGCTCCGGGCGGCGCCCGGACTGGCGGGTCGTCCTCGGCTACGCCGTACTGGTCGCCGCGGTGGTCGTGCTGGCCGTGTGGCGCGTGGCCCGCCTGCGCTGAGCCACCGCATCCGCACCGGGCGCGGCCGCACCGGGTCGGGCTCCGCCCAAGCGCCTCTGCAACGCCTGAGCGCCTCTGCAGCGCCTGAGTGCACCTGCCACGCCGGGACGCCTCTGCGACACCCGAGCGCCTCGGCCACGCCGGGACGCCTGTGCGACCCCCGAGCGCCTCGGCCACGCCGGGACGCCTGTGCAGCGCCCGTGCGCGCTTGGCCACGCCGGGACGCCTGTGCAGCGTCCGAGCGTGCGCGCCGGTCCGAGCGCCTCTGCGACGCCTGGGCCCCCGCTCCTGCGTAGCGCCCCCGCCCCGGCCGTCCCGCCCACCGAACCGGTCGTCCCGGGGGTCGCGGCCACCCCGTACGATCGAGGAATGAGCACGCGGATCGCCTTCCTCAAGGGGCACGGCACCGAGAACGACTTCGTGATCGTCCCGGACCCCGACAACGTCATCGACCTGCCCCCGGCCGCCGTCGCCGCCCTGTGCGACCGCCGCGCGGGCATCGGCGGCGACGGTCTGCTGCACGTCGTGCGCTCCGCCGCGCACCCCGACGCCGAGGAGATGGCCGCCGAGGCGGAGTGGTTCATGGACTACCGCAACGGGGACGGCTCGACCGCGGAGATGTGCGGCAACGGCGTACGCGTGTTCGCGCGCTACCTCCAGGAGGCGGGGCTGGCGGTCGAGGGGGATCTGGCGATCGCCACGCGCGGGGGCGTCAAGACCGTGCACCTCGCCAAGGACGGTGACATCACCGTCGGTATGGGCAAGGCGCTCCTCCCCGAGGGGCAGGTCACGGTGAGCGTCGGCGAGCGCAGCTGGCCCGCGCGCAACGTCAACATGGGCAACCCGCACGCGGTCGCCTTCGTCGACGACCTGGGGCACGCGGGTGACCTGTTCACCCCGCCCCCGTTCAGCCCGGCCTCCGTGTACCCGGACGGGGTGAACGTCGAGTTCGTGGTGGACCGCGCTCCCCGGCATGTCGCGATGCGCGTCCACGAGCGGGGTTCCGGCGAGACCCGCTCGTGCGGCACGGGCGCGTGCGCGGTGGCCGTCGCCACCGCGCGCCGCGACGGTGCCGACCCGGCCGTCACGGGCACCCCGGTCACCTACACCGTGGACGTCCCCGGCGGCACCCTCCGGATCACCGAGCACCCGGACGGCGAGATCGAGATGACCGGTCCGGCGGTGATCGTCGCCGAGGGGGAGATCGACACCGACCGGCTGCGGGCCGCGACCCGCTGACCCGGCCACCCGGCCAACCGGCCCCGGCCAGCGCCTCCTTGGGGGCGAACGGGCGGCGCGCTGAAGCACGGAGTAGCACGCGGACCGTGATGCTCGGCACAGTCCGGTGGCCGGAAAGTGCCCTCGGGTGCACCCCCGCGCGGCTCCGGATCTCAGCCTGCTCCCCCCGAGCCGTTCCGATCCGCAGCCCAGGGTGGTCGGGCGTGTTCGGATCGACGGCGGACACCTCGCCCCGTGGCCGAAAGCCGCAAACATCGGTTTCGTCGCTCGAATGGGTGATCCGTTTCACGCTCGGCGAGAGCCGGTCGGGCGGGCGTGATGGGCTCGATAGCATCAAGCACCGGCCCGGACGGGGGACCGAACGCCATCCCCTGCGGCGCGTAGGGCAAGGGGCACTCCGTCCGCCGGTCAACGAGCCGGAGGTGCCCCATGAGTGCGGAGGCCACGAACCCTGCATCGCCCGCCCCCACGACACCGGGGGCGCACCGCAGGAAGAGCCGCCCCCGGATCGACCTGCGCCGCCTTGGGCGGGCCGCCCTGCTCGGCCCGGCCACCCGCGACCGGCTGCCGGACGCGATCGGCCATGTCGCCGAGGCGCACCGCGCCCACCATCCCGACGCCGACCTCGAACCCCTGCGCCGCGCCTATCTGTTGGCCGAGACCTCGCACCGCGGCCAGATGCGCAAGAGCGGCGAGCCGTACATCACGCACCCCCTCGCCGTGACCCTGATCCTCGCCGAACTCGGGGCCGAGACCACCACCTTGACCGCCTCCCTGCTGCACGACACCGTCGAGGACACGGATGTGACACTCGAGCAGGTGGGCCAGGAGTTCGGCGAGGAGGTGCGCTACCTCGTCGACGGCGTCACCAAGCTGGAGAAGGTCGACTACGGCGCGGCCGCCGAGCCCGAGACCTTCCGGAAGATGCTCGTCGCCACCGGCAACGACGTCCGCGTGATGTCGATCAAACTCGCCGACCGCCTGCACAACATGCGCACCCTCGGCGTGATGCGCCCGGAGAAGCAGGTACGCATCGCCAAGGTCACCCGGGACGTCCTCATCCCGCTCGCCGAGCGCCTCGGCGTCCAGGCGCTCAAAACGGAACTAGAGGACCTCGTCTTCGCGATCCTGCATCCCGAGGAGTACGAGCACACCAGGGAGCTCATCGTCGAGAACGCGGCGCACGGGGACGACCCGCTCGCCGGCATGGCCGAACAGGTACGCACCGTCCTGCGCGAGGCGGACATCCAGGCCGAAGTCCTCATCAGACCTCGGCACTTCGTCTCCGTACACCGCATCTCCCGCAAGCGGGGCCGGCTGCGCGGCGCCGACTTCGGCCGGCTCCTGGTCCTGGTGAACGAGGACGCCGACTGCTACGGAGTCCTCGGTGAGCTGCACACCTGCATGACCCCGGTGGTCTCGGAGTTCAAGGACTTCATCGCCGTCCCCAAGTTCAACCTGTACCAGTCGCTGCACACCGCGATCGCGCGCGAGGACGGCGAGATCGCCGAAGTCCTCATCCGCACCCACCAGATGCACCAGGTCGCCGAGGCGGGCGTGATCGCGCTCGGCAATCCCTACGCCCCCGCGTCCGACGACCCCTCCGACGGCGAGCGTGCCGACCCCACCCGCCCCGGTTGGCTCTCACGGCTTCTGACCTGGCAGGAGGCCGCTCCGGACACCGACACCTTCTGGTCGACCCTGCGCGAGGACCTCGCCCAGGACCGGGAGATCACCGTCTTCCGCCCCGACGGGGCCGCACTGGGGCTCCCGGAGGGCGCGAGCTGTGTGGACGCCGCCTACGCGCAGTACGGAGAGGACGCGCACGCCTGCATCGGCGCCCGCGTCAACGGCCGGCTCGCGACGCTGGGCACCGTCCTCAAGGACGGCGACACCGTGCAGCTCCTGATGGGCCAGGACCCGGCCTCCGAGCCCTCCAGGGAGTGGCTGGACCACGCGCACACGCCCGCCGCGCGGATCGCCATCCAGCGTCGGCTGGCGGCGCACCCCGCGCCGGGGGAACCGTCAGGCGGGGCGTCCGCCCCGGTCGCCGCGCGGCACGACGCCGAGGGTGCGCAGGACGGCGCCACCGCGCGTACCGCCGCGTCCGGGACCGCCGTACGACCGTCCGCGCCTCCCGCTCGCCCCACGGGTGACGCGCCCGGCGCACGCGCCGCCAACGCGGTCGTCGACCTGCCCGGCGCCTCCGTACGTCTGGCGGGCTGCTGTACGCCCGTGCCGCCCGACGAGGTCACCGGCTTCGCCGTGCGCGGGGGCGCGGTGACCGTGCACCGCGTCGAATGCGCCGGAGTGGCGCGCATGAAGAGCGCCGGGCGCGCGGAGATCGGTGTGCGCTGGGGCGACACCGCCGACTGCCGGGTCACCCTCGTCGTCGAGTCCTTCGGGCGCCCGCACCTCCTCGCGGACCTCACCGAGGCCATCGCCGTGGAAGGGGTGGCGATCGTCTCCGCCACCGTCGAGCCGCCCAGCCAGCAGCGCGTACGCCACACCTACACCCTGCAACTCCCCGACGCGGCACACCTTCCGGCCCTCATGCGCGCCATGCGGAACGTGCCCGGCGTATACGACGTCAGCCGCGCCCAGCACGCCGCGGCCGCCACCCGTTAGACGGCACCCCGGGTGTCACCCGGGGTGCCGGGGGTGCCGGGGGCCGGAGTTGAACCCGTTCGGGTGGGCCCGGCGCGCGCCGTCACCGTGTGATGCACGCGCGCTGGTAGCCGTGGTCCATGCCGCACACCCCCCGTTCCGTGATCCCCCGTGCCCGGCGTGCCCGGGCGGCCCTGCTCGCCTGCGTGGTCGCCGGCTGCCTGATCGCCGCGAGCGCCCCACGGTCCGCCGAGCCCCAGGGCATCGGCGACCGGCTCTACCCGTCGCTCGGCAACCCCGGCTACGACGTGCTGTCGTACGACCTGTCGTTCACGTATCCCGGCAGCAACAGCAAGCCGCTCACGGCCGTCACCAGGATCCGCGCACGCGCAACCGAGCGCCTGGAGAGCGTCAACCTCGACTTTACGCACGGCACGGTTTCGTCCGTCGACGTCAACGGTGCGCCCGCGGACTTCACCGGTGCGGGAGAGGACTTGGTGATCACACCGGCCGCCCCGATCCCCAAGGGCGGCGCGCTGGTCATCACCGTGCGGCACACCAGCGACCCGATGTCCGGCAAAGGCCGGGACGGCGGCTGGGTGCAGACCGACGACGGGCTGGTGATGGCCAACCAGGCCGACGCCGCCCACCAGGTCTTCCCCTGCAACGACCACCCCTCCGACAAAGCGCAGTTCACCTTCCACGTGACCGCGCCGGACGGCTACACCGCCGTGGCGAACGGCCTGCCGTGGGGCACCCGGCACACCGGCGGCGCCACGACCTGGACGTATCGCACCCAGCACCCGATGGCGACCGAACTCGCCCAGGTCTCCATCGGCCGCAGCGTCGTGCTGCACCGCCGGGGCCCGCACGGACTGCCCGTGCGCGACGTCGTCCCCGCCAAGGACGAGGCGCAGCTCGAACCCTGGCTGGCGAAGACACCCGGCCAGATCGCCTGGCTGGAGAAGAAGGTCGGCCCGTATCCCTTCGAGACCTACGGGCTGCTGATCGCCCAGGCACGGACCGGCTTCGAACTCGAGACGCAGACGCTCTCCCTCTTCGAGAAAGGGGTGTTCAGCGAGCCCGCCTACCCCGGCTGGTACGTCGAGTCGGTCATGGTCCACGAGCTGTCCCACCAGTGGTTCGGCGACAGCATCAGCCCGCGCACCTGGTCCGACGTGTGGCTCAACGAAGGGCACGCCACCTGGTACGAGGCCCTGTACGCGGAGGAGAACGCGCACCGCCCGCTCCAGGAGCGCATGAAGGCGGCGTACGGTCTGTCCGACCGCTGGCGCGCCACCGGGGGCCCGCCCGCCGCTCCCGAGCCGCCGCGGCAGGGCCAGAAGATCAGCATCTTCCGGCCGAGCGTCTACGACGGCTCCGCGCTGGTGCTGTACGCCCTCCGCCAGGAGATCGGGCGCGCAGCCTTCGAGCGCCTGGAGCGGACCTGGGCCTCCCTGCACCGGGACGGCACAACGACCACGGCCGACTTCGAGGAGCTGGCGTCCCGCCAGGCGGGGCGCGATCTGAGCGCCTTCTTCCAGGGCTGGCTGTACGGCCGGAAGACCCCGCCGATGCCCGGGCACCCGGACTGGAAGAGCGGTTCCGCCTGAGCCCCGCGGCGGGCGGGAACTCGGATGACGAGACGGGCCGTGCCGTGCGACCATCGTCAGGTCGGCGGTGCGGCCCCAGGCCGGGCGACGGGAATGTCCCGGACGGCCCGAGCGTTGTGACCTCAGACGAGCGGTGCGGCCGAGACGGCCGGCATCCTCGCCGCATACGGAATCCCCAAGGACGTAAGGATCCAATGACCTCCTCTTCTTCCCCTTCCCAGGACACCAAGCGCCTCGCGCACGCCTACCCCGAAGGTCTTCGGGCCGATGCCCTGATGGAAGAGGACGTCGCCTGGAGCCACGAGATCGACGGAGAGCGGGACGGCGACCAGTTCGACCGCTCCGAGCGCGCGGCCCTGCGCCGGGTCGCGGGCCTGTCCACCGAGCTCGAGGACGTCACCGAGGTCGAGTACCGGCAGCTGCGCCTGGAGCGCGTCGTGCTCGTCGGAGTGTGGACCTCGGGGACCGCGCAGGACGCGGAGAACTCGCTCGCCGAGCTGGCCGCCCTGGCGGAGACCGCCGGCGCGGTCGTGCTCGACGGCGTCATCCAGCGCCGCGACAAGCCGGACGCGGCCACCTACATCGGCTCCGGCAAGGCCGAGGAGCTGCGGGACGTCGTCCTAGAGACGGGCGCGGACACGGTCATCTGCGACGGTGAGCTGAGCCCCGGCCAGCTGATCCACCTCGAGGACGTCGTCAAGGTCAAGGTCGTCGACCGCACGGCCCTGATCCTGGACATCTTCGCCCAGCACGCCAAGTCCCGAGAGGGCAAGGCGCAGGTCGCGCTGGCCCAGATGCAGTACATGCTGCCGAGGCTGCGCGGCTGGGGCCAGTCGCTGTCCCGGCAGATGGGTGGCGGCAGCGGCGGCCTGGCGACCCGTGGTCCCGGTGAGACCAAGATCGAGACGGACCGGCGGCGGATCCGCGAGAAGATGGCGAAGATGCGCCGGGAGATCGCGGAGATGAAGACCGGCCGCGAGATCAAGCGCAAGGAGCGCCGGCGCAACAAGGTGCCCTCGGTCGCCATCGCGGGCTACACCAACGCCGGGAAGTCCTCCCTGCTCAACCGCCTCACGGGCGCGGGCGTCCTGGTCGAGAACGCGCTGTTCGCGACCCTGGACCCGACCGTGCGCCGGGCCGAGACCCCGAGCGGCCGGCTGTACACGCTGGCCGACACGGTCGGCTTCGTCCGGCACCTGCCGCACGACCTGGTCGAGGCGTTCCGCTCCACCATGGAGGAGGTCGGCGACTCCGATCTGATCCTGCACGTGGTGGACGGCTCGCACCCGAACCCGGAGGAGCAGCTGGCCACCGTGCGTGAGGTGATCAGGGAGGTCGGCGCCACGGACGTTCCCGAGATCGTCGTGATCAACAAGGCGGACGCGGCCGACCCGCTGGTGCTCCAGCGGCTGCTGCGGGTCGAGAAGCGCTCCATCGCGGTCTCGGCACGCACCGGCCGGGGCATCCGGGAGCTGCTCGCGGTCATCGATGACGTGCTGCCCAGGCCGGCGGTCGAGGTCGAGGCGCTCGTGCCCTACACCCAGGGCCGTCTGGTCGCGCGCGCCCACTCCGAGGGCGAGGTGATCTCCGAGGAGCACACCCCGGAGGGCACCCTGCTCAAGGTACGGGTGCACGAGGAACTGGCGGCGGAGCTGACGCCCCACGTTCCGGCACCCGCGCTCTGACCTTCGACCCGCACAGGCACAAGGCCCGCTCCCCGTCGGGGAGCGGGCCTTCGCGCGTTCCCGGGCCACCGGCCGCCGCAGGGACCACCCACGGTCCGGCGTGAACCGTCACGCCCCGTCACTGCCGCGCGAACTTCTCACAGACCGAGTCGTACACGCCCTTGGCCACCGCACCCAGCCGCGGTCCGGCCAGCCAGCCCGCGGTCACCGGACCGATCGACGTGTTGGAGACCAGGGCGGCCCTGCCGTCCGCGCCCCTCTCCACCCAGCCGCCGCCGGACGCACCGCCCGTCATGGTGCAGCCGATGCGGTACATCGTCGGGTCCGTCCGCTGGAGCGAGAGCCGGCCCGGCTTGTCCTGGCACTGGTACAGCTTCTGGCCGTCGTACGGCGCCGCGGCCGGGTAGCCGCTCGCCGTGATGCTGTCGACCTTCGGTACGGCCGGCGCGTTGAAGTTCACCGGGAGCGCCGCACCGACCGTCTCCTCCAGCGACTTGCCACCGTTGCCCTTCTCCGGCGTCACATGGATGACGGCGAAGTCGTACGACGCACCCTGGCCGCCGGTCTCGCCGCCCTGCTCGATCCACTGTTGCGAGGTCTGCGCCCAGTCACCCCACCAGACGCCGTACGGGGCGACCTCCTCCCGCGGCGTGTACCTCAGCTCGGCCGCCGTCCGCCCGGCGTTGTTGTACGCGGGCACGAACGCGATGTTGCGGTACCAGCCGCCCTCCCTGCCGGCGTGCACACAGTGACCCGCCGTCCACACGATGTTGGACTTGCCGGGGTGCGCCGGATCCTTCACCACGGTGGCCGAGCAGACCATCGTGCCCTTGGGAGAGTCGAAGAACACCTTGCCCGCCACGGGCGCATGGGCGTGGTAGGCGGCCGGCACGGCCTGCGCCTCCACCGGAGCGGGAGTCGGATCGGTGACGCCCTGGTCGCCCGAGAGGTCACCGGCGTCGACGACCTTGCCGGGGTCATGGGCCTTGCGCATCCGGTCCGGGTTCCACAGACCCTTGATGATCGGGTTGATGAAGTCGTCCGCCTCGCGCAGCCAGTCGTCCTTGTTCCACTTCTTCCAGGCGCCGTTCTTCCACTTGTCGACGTCGATCCCGTGTTCCCTGAGCTTCTGCTTGATGTCGTCCGGGATCTTTATCTTTCCGTCGCCGGCAGAGGACGCGGACGCGCTCGCCCCGCCGCTCGCCCGGGAGCTGTCGCCGGAGTCGCACGCGGTCGCGGTCAGCGCCAGCGCCGTGGCGAGTCCGACGGCCGCCAGCACCGGGGAGGTTCTGCCGCGCACGCTCCCTTCCCGGCGAACGGTGACGAGCGGGCGTATGCGTCGCATGGTCTGAACTCCCCCTGTGGCGAGCCTGTGTTGAAGGGCTCCCACACTATGTGCCCGCCGTGGGCGACTTCCCACGGAACGGCAACGGTTCGGCTACAAGCCGTCTGACCTGGCGATCGGCCAGAGGCCGATGGCCGGTGGCAGAGTGAAACCCCCAGCCGGCCTCCCCTGGAGACAGACCCTCATATGCGCTTGCTGCTCATCCGCCATGGCCAGACTCCCTCGAACCTGAAGCACCTTCTGGACACCGCCGAGCCGGGGCCCGAGCTGACCCCGCTGGGGGAGCGGCAGGCCGCCGCTCTTCCGGCGGCGCTGGCGGAGGAGGACATCGGCGCGCTCTACGCGTCGACCCTGCTCCGGGCGCGGCTCACCGCGGCACCGCTGGCCGCCGAGACCGGGCTGGAGGTACGAGTACGGGAGGGGCTTCGGGAGCTGTCCGCAGGGGATCTGGAGATGCGAGGCGACGATCAGGCCGTCCGCACCTACCTCACCACCGCCTTCGCCTGGTCGGCAGGGGATCTCGGGCGCCGGATGCCGGGCGGTGAGACCGGTGCGGAGGCCCTGGAGCGTTTCGACGCCGTCGTCGCGGAAGCCGCCGGCACGGGAGCCGGGACGGTTGCCATGGTCAGCCACGGCGCCGCGATCCGTATGTGGGCAGCGGCCCGGGCGAAGAACGTGGACGTCGACTTCGCATCCGCTCACCAACTGCGGAACACCGGTGTCGTCGTACTCTCGGGCGCTCCCGGTCGGGCTTGGCGAGTCCTTGCCTGGGAGGAGCGCCCGCCGGGTCCCGAGGACAGCGCCCCTGGCACGAGCGGGCCCGCGGGGGAGCCGTCGACCGGGCAGAGCCCGCCCGGGAGCACGGCCTGACACCGGCCCCGGGCGGGCGCCCCGGGGGGAGCGCCGGGTCACGGGGCAACGATCTTCCGGCCACCCGCTTCCACAGGCCGTTCATGTCGTTGATACGTACGGGGTGACCTGTCGTTCACGCCCGAACCCTCACCCCGTCCCCTCTGAACAGTGGGAGGAACTGACGTCGTGACCGTGACGGAGACTGCGGTGGTGCCGGTGGAAGGCGAGCCGGAGGGGAGCACGGGAGCGGAGGAGCAGCGCCCGGCGCGTGAAGGGGTTTTTGCAACCCGGGGAACGCGCTCGGCGCATGACGGCATTCTGCGCCGGCAATCGGCGCGCGAATCCGCGGCGCGCACCTACGCGCGCGCCCTCCCGATCGTTCCCGTGCGGGCCCGCGGGCTCACCATCGAGGGCGCCGACGGGCGCCGCTACCTCGACTGCCTCTCCGGTGCGGGCACTTTGGCCCTGGGACACAACCACCCCGTCGTCCTGGAGGCCATCCGCAAGGTCCTCGACTCCGGGGCGCCGCTGCATGTGCTGGACCTGGCCACGCCGGTCAAGGACGCCTTCACCAGCGAGCTGTTCCGCACGCTGCCGCCGGCTTTCGCCGAACGCGCGAGGGTGCAGTTCTGCGGTCCGGCCGGGACGGACGCCGTGGAGGCCGCGCTCAAACTGGTGCGCATCGCCACCGGCCGCAGCGGGATCCTCGCCTTCACCGGGGCGTACCACGGGATGACCGCCGGAGCTCTCGAGGCGTCCGGGGGCGCGACCGACGTACGGGTGACGCGCCTGCCGTATCCGCACGACTACCGCTGCCCGTTCGGCGTCGGCGGGGAGCGCGGCGCCGAACTCGCGGCCCGCTGGAGCGAGTCGGTCCTCGACGATGCCAAGTCGGGTGTCCCGCTGCCCGCGGGGATGATCCTGGAACCCGTCCAGGGCGAGGGTGGGGTCAATCCCGCGCCGGATTCCTGGATGCGCCGTATGCGGCAGATCACCGAGACCCGGTCGATCCCGTTGATCGCGGACGAGGTGCAGACGGGCGTGGGGCGCACCGGGCGGTTCTGGGCGGTCGAGCACAGCGGGGTGGTCCCCGACGTGATGGTGCTGTCCAAGGCGATCGGCGGCAGTCTGCCGCTCGCCGTCGTCGTCTACCGCGACGACCTCGACGTGTGGCCACCCGGTGCGCACGCCGGCACGTTCCGTGGCAACCAGCTCGCCATGGCCGCCGGCACGGCCACCCTCGCCTACGTCCGGGAGAACCGCCTCGCCGAACGCGCCGCCTCGCTCGGCACTCGTATGCTCGCCCAACTCGGCTCACTGGCAGACGAGTTCCCGTGCATCGGACACGTACGCGGCCGGGGGCTGATGATCGGTGTCGAACTGGTCGACCCCGAGTCCGCACCCGAACCGGCGCTGTCCGACCCCCCGGGCGCCGCTTCCGGGGGTGCCGATTCCGGCGGCGCTTCGTCCGTGGGCGCCGATTCGGGCGGCGCTTCGTCCGTGGGCGCCGATTCGGGCGGCGCCTCGTCCTCGGTCGCCGATTCCGCGCATGCCGGGCCTCGGCCCGCGGCCCCCTTGCTGGCGGCGGCCGTCCAGCGGGAATGCCTGCGGCGCGGGCTGATCGTCGAGCTGGGCGGGCGGCATTCGAGCGTGGTGCGGCTGCTCCCACCCCTGACGATCAGCGACGAGCAGACGAGCGCGGTCCTGGACCGGCTCGCCGACGCGGTGGCGGCGGTCGCCCGTGAACCCCTCCGCGCCCTCCGGCCCTGAGCCCGCGCGCCCCTCCACCGGAACCGGCACTCCGGCGGTCACGACTCCTCACCCGGCCCACCCACCGCGCACGCCCTGTGCCCCACGCCCCTCACCCTTCGCCCTCGTCCTTCGCCCCACGGGCTCGAACGACCTCCGAGGAACGCCCTTGAACGTCACGCCCACGTCCGACGGCGGCCCGCCGTCCCCCGAGCCGGAGACCGACCGCACGGAGACCGCCGTGCCCGCACCGGCACCGGGCACCATCCCCAGACAGACGTCGGCGGTTCCCGAACCCGGCGGCACCCCGGACCCACTGGAGCACCCCGACCCGCACACGGCGGCCCAGGCCGCGACCGTCGAGAACCTGCTGCGCTGCTGGGTGCGCGAGACAGGCCTCGCCGCTCCCGCCGATGCCGTCCTGCGCATCCCGCTCCCCGCCAGCGGTGCGGCACTGCTCGTCCCGGTCCGCTACTGGTCCGCGACCGGATGGCACCGCTTCGGCCCACCGCGCCTGGCGGGCGCGCCGGGGTGGGCCCCGCCCGTGGACGCGGTGACCGTGGCGGCACTGCTGGGACGGGAGACGGCCGGAACCGCGCCCTCCATCACACCGCCATCGGCACCGGGGCCGGCTCAAGCCGCCGGCGCGGCGCGTACGCAGGGCTCCGCGCCGAGCCATGTCGCCGACCTGGTGCGCCGTGTCGCCGACTCCACGCACCGCACCGCCACCTTCCTCGCGGAGCGCCGTACGCGCCCGGCGGGCACGGCCGACGTCTTCCTCTCCGCGGAGCAGGCACTGCTGCTCGGGCACCCCCTGCACCCCACGGCCAAGAGCCGCGAGGGGCTCTCCGACACCGAGGACCGGCTCTACTCGCCCGAACGGCGCGGCAGTTTCCCGCTGCACTGGTTCGCGGTCGCCCCCTCCGTACTCGCCGCCGACTCGGCGTGGACGGAGCGCGGACGGCCCGTGCCCGCCGCCCGGCTGACCCAAGGACTCGCCGGTCCGGCGCTTCCCCTGCCCGACGGCTTCGCCGCGCTACCGCTGCACCCCTGGCAGGCGCGCGAGACCCGGCACCGACCGGCGGTCGGAGCCCTCCTGGACGCCGGACTGCTCCGGGATCTCGGCCCGCACGGCGAAAGCTGGCACCCCACCTCCTCCGTCCGTACCGTCTACCGCTCGGGCGCCCCCGCGATGCTCAAGCTGTCGCTGGGCCTGCGCATCACCAACTCCCGCCGCGAGAACCTCCGCAAGGAACTCCACCGGGGCGTCGAGGTGCACCGCCTGCTGCGCAGCGGCCTCGGCAGGCAGTGGCAGTCGGCCCACCCCGGCTTCGGCATCGTCCGCGACCCCGCCTGGCTCGCCGTCGACGACCCGGACGGCAACCCCGTGAGCGGCCTGGACGTGGTGATCCGCCACAACCCGTTCACCCCGACGGACAACGCGTCGTGCATCGCCGCACTCGTCGCCCCCGGCTGCCGAGCCCGGATCGCCGAACAGCAGCGCCCCGCGCCGTCCCGGCTCGCGGAGATCATCACGCGCCTCGCCGGGCGTACCGGTCGCCCGCTCGGTGCCGTCGCCACCGAGTGGTTCCTGCGCTACCTCGCACAGGTGGTGCGCCCGGTCCTCTGGCTGGACGGCGAGGCCGGCATCGCTCTCGAGGCGCACCAGCAGAACACCGTGCTCCTGCTGGACCCCGAGGGCTGGCCCGCGGGCGGCCGCTACCGGGACAACCAGGGCTACTACTTCCGCGAGTCCCGCCGCGGCGAACTCCACTCCCGGCTGCCGGGCATCGGCGAGCACAGCGACACCTTCGTCTCCGACGAGGTGACCGACGAACGCTTCGCCTACTACCTCGGCATCAACAACGTGCTCGGGCTCATCGGCGCGTTCGGCTCGCAGCGTCTCGTCCACGAGGCGCTGTTGCTCGCCGCGTTCCGCCGCTTCCTCACCGAGGCGGCCACCGGCCCCGGGCGGCTGCGCACATCCCTGCCCGCCCGCCTGCTCGACTCACCCGTCCTGCGCTGCAAGGCCAACCTGCTGACCCGGCTGCACGGCCTCGACGAACTCGTCGGCCCGGTGGACACCCAGTCCGTCTACGTCACCATCGCCAACCCCCTTCATCCCTGAGGAACCTGCCCACCCCGTCGTCTGAGAGGAGCGTCGTCCTGTCTGCCACCGATGCCGGCACCGACGCCGGCACCGCCTCCGCACCCAGGAGGTCCCACACCGGCACGGACCCCGTGTCCCGCGGCGAAGCCGTCCCCGTCCCCGGCCCGGGTCCCGGTCCGGGGCCCGACTGCGAGGACACCCTCGACCTCCGGCTGCCCGAGGGGTTCCTGGCGCTGTGCGCGGAGGAGGAGGCGACCCGCAGCGGGACGACGAGACCCATGCCGGCCGGGGACCCGGACGGGGTGGCCACTCCAGCCACCGCACCCAGCGCACCCCCCGTCCGTCCCGCCGTCCCGCAGGACGACGACCTCCTCGGACACCTCGCCGACTGGGATCCGGTCACCACCCCCGCGGGCGCCTTCCATCTCGTCCCCGTCCAGCTCGATCGCGACCTCCCGCTTGTCGCCCGCTGGATGAACGACCCCACCGCCGCAGTGTTCTGGGAGCTGGCCGGAGACGAGGCGGTGACCGAGCGGCACCTGCGCGCCCAGCTCGACGGTGACGGACGCAGCGTGCCCTGCCTGGGCGTGCTGGACGGCACCCCGATGAGCTACTGGGAGATCTACCGCGCCGACCTCGATCCTCTGGCCCGCCACTACCCCGCCCGTCCCCACGACACCGGGATCCACCTCCTCATCGGCGAGGTCTCCGCCCGGGGGCGCGGCCTCGGCTCTACCCTCCTGCGCGCCGTCGCCGATCTCGTCCTCGACCGGCGCCCCGTCTGTGCCCGTGTCGTCGCCGAACCCGACCTTCGCAACACCCCCTCCATCGCGGCCTTCCTGAGCGCCGGCTTCCGGTTCTCCGCCGAGGTGCACCTGCCCGGAAAGCGGGCCGCCCTCATGGTCCGGGAACGGCTCCTGCGCCGTCTGCTGTAGTTCCATCACTGTGCGTAACGAAGCTTGCTCCGTGTGAGTTCCGAGCCGAGGAGCCCTCGTGCCGAATCCGTCCGCCCGCCCTGCTCGGACCGGCCGGTGCACTTGTCCTCGCCACCCCGCGGAACCCTCCCCGCCCCCCGCACCACCCGCGGACGCCTCGTGCGCCGCGGCCTTGACCCCCCTGTTGTCGGTGCGGGGTCGTAGGGTGGTCGAGCTATGACGAAGCCCTCACTCCCCGAACTCCTGCATGCAGCCGTCACAGCCGTCGGCGGCACGGAGCGCCCCGGCCAGGTGACGATGGCCGAAGCCGTCGCGGAGGCCATCGACGACGGCACCCATCTGCTGGTCCAGGCCGGCACCGGTACCGGCAAGTCGCTGGGCTATCTGGTGCCCGCGCTCGCGCACGGGGAGCCCGTCGTGGTGGCCACCGCCACGCTGGCGCTGCAGCGTCAGCTCGTCGAGCGGGACCTGCCACGCACGGTGGAGGCACTGCATCCGCTGCTGCGCCGCCGGCCGGAGTTCGCGATGCTCAAGGGGCGTTCGAACTACCTGTGCCTGCACCGTCTGCACGAGGGCATGCCCCAGGACGAGGAGGACGGCCTCTTCGACCAGTTCGAAGCCGCCGCGCCCAGCAGCAAGCTGGGCCAGGACCTGCTGCGGCTGCGCGACTGGTCGCAGGAGACGGAGAGCGGCGACCGTGACGACCTCACCCCCGGAGTCTCCGACCGCGCCTGGGCCCAGGTGTCGGTGTCGTCCCGGGAGTGCCTGGGGGCTTCGAAATGCGCCTACGGCGCCGAGTGCTTCGCCGAGATGGCCCGCGAGCGTGCCAAGCTCGCCGAGGTCGTCGTCACCAACCACGCGCTGCTCGCGATCGACGCCATCGAGGGCGCGCCGGTCCTTCCGCAGCACGAGGTGCTGATCGTCGACGAGGCCCACGAGCTGGTCTCCCGGGTCACGGGGGTCGCCACCGGTGAGCTCACTCCCGGACAGGTCGACCGCGCGGTGCGCCGCGCCGCCAAGCTCGTCGACGAGAAGGCCGCGGACCGGCTCCAGACGGCGGCCGAGGGCTTCGAGCGGCTGATGGAACTGGCGCTGCCGGGGCGCCTGGAGGAGATCCCGGAGGACCTCGGATACGTCCTCATGGCCTTGCGCGACGCGGCCCGTGCGGTGATCTCCGCACTCGGCACCACCCGGGACAGATCGGTCCAGGACGAAGACGCCGTCCGCAAGCAGGCGCTGGCCTCGGTGGAGACCGTGCACGACGTGGCGGAGCGGATCACCAACGGTTCGGAGTGGGACGTCGTCTGGTACGAGCGTCATGACCGCTTCGGCGCATCCCTGCGGGTCGCCCCGCTGAAGGTCTCGGGGCTGCTCAGGGAGAAGCTCTTCGCGGACCGCTCGGTGATCCTGGCCTCCGCCACGCTGAAGCTGGGCGGCGACTTCAACGGTGTGGGCGGGTCCCTGGGTCTCGCGCCCGAAGGTACGGAGGGGGAGGACCTGCCGAAGTGGAAGGGCATCGACGTCGGCTCCCCCTTCGACTATCCGAAGCAGGGCATCCTGTATGTCGCGAAGCATCTGGCCCGCCCCGCCCGGGACGGCGACCGCGCGGACATGCTGGACGAGCTGACGGAACTCGTCCGGGCGGCCGGCGGCCGCACACTGGGCCTTTTCTCGTCGATGCGGGCGGCCCAGAGCGCAGCCGAGGAGCTGCGCACCCGCATCCCCGAGTTCCCGATCCTCCTCCAGGGCGAGGAGACCCTCGGCGAGCTGATCAAGAACTTCGCGGCCGACCCGAAGACCTCCCTGTTCGGCACCCTCTCGCTCTGGCAGGGGGTCGATGTCCCCGGACCCAGCTGCCAGCTGGTCGTCATGGACAAGATCCCCTTCCCGCGCCCCGACGACCCGCTGATGAGCGCCCGCCAGAAGTCGGTGGAGGACGAAGGGGGCAACGGCTTCATGGCCGTGGCCGCGACGCACGCCGCGCTGCTGATGGCGCAGGGCGCCGGCCGGCTCGTACGGGCCTCCGGGGACCGTGGTGTGGTCGCGGTGCTGGACCCGAGGCTCGCCACGGCCCGCTACGGCAGCTATCTGAAGGCGTCACTTCCCGCCTTCTGGTACACGACGGACCGTCATCAGGTGCGCAAGTCGCTGGCGGCCATCGACGCGGCGGCGAAGGCGGAGGGTGCGTGACCGACCGGGGCCGTGTCCGCGTGGGCCGGTCCGTTCCGGGGGCCGGTCGGCGCGGGCACGGCCCCTCGAGTCGGCGCGGGCCAGGCCCCTCGAACGTACGGCGGGACCCGTATGCGCCCCCCGTAAGGGACGGGGCCCGGCGCCTCGGACAACACAGGGCCCCGGAGGACACCACAGGGCCCCGGAACCGGCGCAGGGGTCCCGGGGCCCGGATCATGGGGGCGGCCGAAGGCCCGCCCGCCGCGACGGTGTCACACCCGCCGCAGCACCGCCACCACCTTGCCGAGGATCGTGGCTTCGTCGCCCGGGATGGGCTGGTAGGCGGAGTTGTGAGGGAGAAGCCATACATGGCCGTCCTCGCGCTTGAAGCGCTTGACCGTGGCCTCGCCGTCGAGCATCGCGGCGACGATGTCGCCGTTCTCGGCGACGGGCTGGCGACGGACCGTGACCCAGTCGCCGTCGCAGATCGCGGCCTCGATCATGGAGTCGCCGACGACCTTCAGAACGAAGAGCTCACCGTCGCCCACGAGCTGCCGGGGGAGCGGGAACACGTCCTCGACCGACTCCTCGGCGAGGATGGGCCCACCGGCGGCGATGCGGCCGACGAGCGGAACATAGGACGCGGCGGGCTTGCCCGCGGTGTCGGTGGGCTGCACGGAGGGCGACTGGTCGGAGCCGCGCACCTCGTATGCGCGCGGGCGGTGCGGGTCGCGGCGCAGGAAACCCTTGCGCTCCAGAGCCATCAGCTGATGCGCCACCGAGGAGGTGCTGGAGAGCCCCACGGCCTGGCCGATCTCCCGCATCGACGGTGGGTAGCCGCGCCGCTGCACAGAGTCCCGGATGACCTCGATCACCCGGCGCTGCCGGTCGGTCAGCCCGGAGCTGTCCGCCCGGATGCCTGGAGGTCGGCCTGGCAGGGACCGCTTGGGCCCCTCGTGGTTCGCGGCTTCGTTCATCGCATGCACCGGCTCGAGTCGGCCCTGGGAGCGGTCCTGGGCAGTGATGGTGGCACTGTCTGCGGTGGTGGTCACGTCGGCCCCTCTCGATGGTCTCCCGTGCAGAACAACGGTAGTTGCTTTCGAAAGGTTGCGCCAAACACACGTTCGAGTGAAAAACGGCGAATTACCTGACGTGATCGGGTCTTCGGGTGTATGGCCGATGCCCGCTCCGCGGGTCCCCGCTCGGGCGAAGCCGGCGGCGAGAAGAGGCCGAAAGCGCTCGTTGCTGTACTCTTCACCGCCGGGGTGAGGGCCTTGTGAGCCGCCGCGGCAGGTGCCTAGTCTGCCACCCCGCACCCCGCCGGCCGTGTACCGGCCTCCTCCTCCATGCGGCGTCCACCGTATCCGCGCAGTGGCCTGGTCCGGTATGGCCGCGCGGCATGTGCCAATCCATCCACGGTGGGCGTGTCGCCGCCATATGTGCGAGCCAATCGCTACATCTAGTGGTTGGATTGCCACAGTGGCCCAGAAGTTGTGGTCCCCCTGGTCTCCCCGTCTCGGGCGATCGCCTATGCTTGGGGCTGCTTCGAGGGGCCCATGGGGCTCACGAGGTCAATGAGTCGTGCTGAAAAGGAGGGTTGGAGCCATGCACTGCCCCTTCTGCAGGCACCCCGACAGCCGCGTCGTCGACAGTCGTACGACCGACGACGGCACGTCCATCCGCAGGCGCCGCCAGTGCCCCGACTGCTCCCGTCGTTTCACGACCGTGGAGACGTGCTCGCTCATGGTGGTGAAGCGGTCCGGAGTCACCGAGCCCTTCAGCCGCACCAAGATCATCAATGGCGTGCGCAAGGCGTGCCAGGGGCGGCCTGTCACCGAGGACGCACTCGCCCAGCTCGGCCAGCGGGTCGAGGAGGCGGTGCGGGCCACCGGGAGCGCCGAGCTGACCACCCACGACGTGGGGCTGGCCATACTCGGCCCCTTGCAGGAGCTCGACCTCGTCGCCTATCTGCGGTTCGCGTCCGTCTATCGGGCGTTCGACTCGCTGGAGGACTTCGAGGCCGCCATCACGGAACTCAGGGAGCAGCAGCGCGAGCATCCCGCCGTGGACGACGACGACCACGAGAACGCTGTCGCGGAGCGCCGGGGAACCGACCGCGGGTCCGGAGGGACGGCCGACGTCCCCGTGCCCGCCACTGCCGCCGACTGACGGGAGAGCCGGGGGGTACCGGCTCCGTCGGCGGCGCACACAGACCCGTCACGCGCGCCCGCGTACGACGCGCGTGACAAGCAGACACAACACCGTGCCTTGGGAAGAAAAGGGCACGTCAGGGCGTTTTTGCCTGATACAGGGAGGCGGCATGACAGAGACGGCGAGCGGTCCGGCACGAGGTTCCCGAGCGAAGGGCGCCAAGGCCACCAAGGGGCTGCGTGTCGAGCGCATCCACACGACCCCCGGCGTGCACCCGTACGACGAGGTCGAGTGGGCGCGCCGTGACGTCGTCATGACCAACTGGCGCGACGGCTCGGTCAACTTCGAGCAGCGTGGCGTCGAGTTCCCCGAGTTCTGGTCGGTGAACGCGGTCAACATCGTCACCAGCAAGTACTTCCGAGGTGCCGTCGGCACCCCGCAGCGCGAGACCAGCCTCAAGCAGCTGATCGACCGCATCGTGAAGACCTACCGGAAGGCCGGTGAGGACTACAAGTACTTCGCCTCGCCCGCCGACGCGGAGATCTTCGAGCACGAACTGGCGTACGCCCTCCTGCACCAGATCTTCAGCTTCAACAGCCCCGTCTGGTTCAACGTCGGAACCCCGCAGCCCCAGCAGGTCTCGGCCTGCTTCATCCTGTCCGTCGACGACTCCATGGAGTCGATCCTCGACTGGTACAAGGAAGAGGGCATGATCTTCAAGGGCGGCTCCGGTGCCGGCCTGAACCTCTCCCGGATCCGCTCCTCCAAGGAACTGCTGTCCTCCGGCGGCAACGCCTCCGGCCCGGTGTCCTTCATGCGCGGCGCCGACGCCTCCGCCGGAACGATCAAGTCCGGTGGTGCCACCCGTCGTGCCGCCAAGATGGTCATCCTGGATGTCGACCACCCGGACGTCGAGGACTTCATCGAGACCAAGGTCAAGGAGGAGGAGAAGATCCGCGCCCTCCGTGACGCGGGCTTCGACATGGACCTCGGTGGCGACGACATCACCTCCGTCCAGTACCAGAACGCCAACAACTCGGTCCGCGTCAACGACACCTTCATGAAGGCCGTCGAGAGCGGCGGGAAGTTCGGCCTGCGCGCCCGGATGACCGGTGAGGTCATCGAGGAGGTCGACGCCAAGGCGCTCTTCCGCAAGATGGCCGAGGCCGCCTGGGCCTGCGCCGACCCCGGCATCCAGTACGACGACACGATCAACCACTGGCACACGTGCCCGGAGTCCGGCCGCATCAACGGCTCGAACCCGTGCAGCGAGTACATGCACCTGGACAACACGTCCTGCAACCTCGCCTCGCTGAACCTGATGAAGTTCCTGAAGGACGACGGCAAGGGCAACCAGTCCTTCGACGTCGAGCGCTTCGCCAAGGTCGTCGAACTGGTCATCAGCGCGATGGACATCTCGATCTGCTTCGCGGACTTCCCGACCCAGAAGATCGGCGAGAACACCCGCGCCTTCCGCCAGCTCGGCATCGGCTACGCCAACCTCGGCGCCCTCCTGATGGCGACCGGTCACGCGTACGACTCCGACGGCGGCCGCGCCCTGGCCGGCGCCATCACCTCCCTGATGACCGGCACGGCGTACAAGCGCTCCGCCGAACTCGCTGCGGTCGTCGGACCGTACGACGGTTACGCCCGCAACGAGCAGCCGCACCTGCGCGTCATGAAGCAGCACGCCGACGCCAACGCCGCGGCCGTCCGCATGGACGACCTGGACACCCCGGTGTGGGCCGCCGCGACGGAGGCCTGGCAGGACGTCATCCGCCTCGGCGAGAGGAACGGCTTCCGCAACTCCCAGGCGTCCGTCCTCGCGCCGACCGGCACCATCGGTCTCGCGATGTCCTGCGACACCACCGGTGTCGAGCCGGACCTGGCGCTGGTCAAGTTCAAGAAGCTGGTCGGCGGCGGCTCGATGCAGATCGTCAACGGCACCGTGCCGCAGGCGCTGCGCCGCCTCGGCTACCAGGAGGAGCAGATCGAGGCGATCGTCGCCCACATCGCCGAGCACGGCAATGTGATCGACGCGCCGGGCCTCAAGCACGAGCACTACGAGGTCTTCGACTGCGCCATGGGCGAGCGCGCCATCTCCCCGATGGGCCACGTCCGCATGATGGCCGCGATCCAGCCGTGGATCTCCGGTGCCATCTCCAAGACGGTCAACATGCCGGAGTCGGCGACCGTCGAGGAGGTCGAGGAGATCTACTTCGAGGCCTGGAAGATGGGGATCAAGGCGCTCGCGATCTACCGCGACAACTGCAAGGTCGGCCAGCCGCTCTCCGCCAAGAAGAAGGAGACCGCGCCGGAGAAGGCCGAGCAGCGCGCCGTGGAGCCCAAGGTCGAGAAGGTCGTCGAGTACCGCCCGGTCCGCAAGCGTCTCCCGAAGGGCCGTCCCGGCATCACCACCTCCTTCACCGTCGGCGGCGCCGAGGGCTACATGACCGCCAACTCCTACCCGGACGACGGTCTCGGCGAGGTCTTCCTGAAGATGTCCAAGCAGGGCTCGACCCTCGCGGGCATGATGGACGCCTTCTCCATCGCCGTCTCGGTCGGTCTGCAGTACGGCGTGCCGCTGGAGACGTACGTCTCGAAGTTCACCAACATGCGCTTCGAGCCGGCCGGTATGACGGACGACCCGGACGTGCGGATGGCGCAGTCGATCGTGGACTACATCTTCCGCCGCCTGGCCCTGGACTTCCTGCCCTTCGAGACGCGCTCAGCGCTCGGCATCCACTCCGCCGAGGAGCGGCAGCGCCACCTGGAGACCGGCTCGTACGAGCCCACCGAGGACGAGGTGGATGTCGAGGGCCTGGCCCAGTCGGCCCCGCGCACCCAGGAGCTGAAGGCGGTCGCCACTCCGAAGGCCGAGGCCGCGACGGCCAAGCCGGCCCCGAAGCAGGCGCACACCAGCGCCGAGCTGGTGGAGATGCAGCTGGGCATCCAGGCGGACGCCCCGCTGTGCTTCTCCTGCGGCACGAAGATGCAGCGGGCCGGTTCCTGCTACATCTGCGAGGGCTGCGGATCGACGAGCGGCTGCAGCTGAAAACGAGCGGAGTTGCATCGAGTGCATCACTCGGCAGCTCACGCCATGACGAGTAATCCCTGATCGGAGGGGCGTCAGCCTCGCGCTGACGCCCCTCCCCAGTGGCGGCCGGCAAAGCCGTAGCCGCTCCGCCGGCTCGGCATCTGCAGGCACAACGGGCCGTCTCCGCCGACGACTCGAACGCGGCCCGACCGCCGTCGCGCTCAGCGCTGTCAGGCGGCGGCCGGGTCATCGACCGCGTAGGCCGCCACCGGCACGGGCAGGTGACGGACGACGCGACCGCCCTCACCGACGGCGCCGAGACCGCCTGCGAGCTGTCGTGGAGCGGCAGGATGTTCTCGCTTCCGCGGCGACGGTGTTACGGGCGCCGGCCCCGCCTTGTTGACGACGGCCCGTTCGGTCACTGCGCTCATGCCCATGACCTGCCCCTCCGCGTCCACCTCGCATTCCGCGAGGAGGATATGGGTCTCGGGGTCGAAGATCAGGTGGTCGCGCTCGTCCCCGCTCGCCCGGCTGACCGCGACGCCTTCGCGGCCGGCCGAATCCCCGACCTTCTCGACGACCCGCACGCCGGGGATCGTCGCGGCGGCCCGGTAGCGGGCCGCCTCACCTCCGGCGGCATCAGGGACTCGCCGCTCAGGTCACCGAACAGGACGAAGGCGGCGTCGTCTGCGAACCGCATCGAACCCATGAGCTTTCTCCCGCAGCACCCGACCAGGCGAGTCCTCGGGGGCCCAGGTCCCCTCGTGGGGGCCCCAGACGGCTCAGGAGTCGCGCGGCTCGGGGCCCGACGGGGACCCGCCCATGACACGGGTGAAGCCCTCGGGATCCGTGTCGTATCCGTGGATCCCCGAGCGGAACATCCACTCGCCCGATCCGTCGCGGACGAACTCGGCCACCGTGGCCGCCGTCGACCCCAGGACGTGTCCGAAGTCGTCCTCGGCGAGCACGGTGTACCCCTCGCGCAGCCGCAGCGCCGGATTCAGCACGTCGACGAACGTCTTGCGACCGGTGCGCTGCTGGATGACGACGCCGGCCACCACGCGCGCGTACCGGCTGTCGAGCCGGTGGAGCTCGAGCGTCATGACCTCGTCCCAGCCGAAGCCCTTGCCGTCCAGGCTGTCGCGGTTGAGATAGATCGTGCCGTCGGGGGAGCGGCTGTCGAAGTGCACGACGTAGGCGGGAGCCCCATAGGGATCGTCCGCCAGGTAGGTCGCGGCAACGATGTCGAGATCGGTGGGCGACTGACCCTTCGGACTCGGGTCCCACTTCAGTGCCAGCTCGGCCTTGCCGATGCCCTTGTTGAGACCGGTCATCCCTCATCCCTCCCCGTCGGCGCGGCCCTCATGAACTCATCTGCGTCAGGGCCCAGTTGTCCATTGTGCCTCGCTGCGCCGGAGCGCTCGCCCGGGTGTACTGCGCCGGAGCGTGACCGACGCCACGCGATGGGGCCTTACGATGGCGCGGTGCTGGTCAAGTGGACTCGCTGCACCGTGGTGGACCGCCGCGGTTTCGAACGGGGGCAGCGGAAATGGGCGGGTCTTCCGGGGGAGCCGGGCTTCCGGGGGCAGGGCGGGGGCTTCAGCCGGGTGAGGCCCGGTGTGGCGCATGTCTTTGCATTCTGGGAAAGCCGCGCCTTCTACGACTCGTTCATGGCGCGCTCCCACGACCGCCTGGCCGCGTCGCAGTCGGGCACGTTCAAGGACCAGCAGGTCCGGCTCTTCGACTATCGCTTCGACGTGAAGACCGGCTTCGAACCCCGCTTCTCGGACGCCGACCTGGTGCGCGTCGCTCATTGCCGGGTTCACGAGGAGCGGGCGGAGCACTTCGCCTTGATGCAGGAGAAGGTCTGGAACCCGGCCATGGCGGGCTCGCCGGGCATGATCCGCGGACTGTTCGGCGAGGCGCCGGGCCATGAGTTCCTCATCCTGTCCATGTGGCAGTCGGCGGCGGAGCACGGCAAGTACCGCGAGGAGCGCGTGGAGCGCCTGGCGCTGAGGGCTCAGACGGAGGCGGACGTCGCGGCGCTCACCGGCGACATCGTGGAGTTGGAGCCGACCTGGACGGTGTGAGGGCCGCCCGCGCGCGACCCGGGGCGGGCGGGGCCGGGACCGGCACCGCGGACCGACCTGTTCGTCCCCCCGCTGAGTTTGGAATCCGGACCGAGTGCAGCGGAGGCCCCAGTGTGACCTGCGCCGTATGGAGGCTCTTCCGGTGCCCGTTCGGCCGTCACTCGATCTAGGGTTTTGGCATGGCACGACCACGGCGCATCGTCCTTGTCCGACACGGCGAGTCGGTGGGCAATGCCGATGACTCCGTGTACGAACGCGAGCCCGACCACGCGCTTCCGCTGACCGAGAGGGGATGGCGGCAGGCGGAGAAGACGGGCAAACGGCTGCGGGAGCTCTTCGGCAGGGAGCGCGTCAGCGTGTACGTCTCCCCCTACCGCCGCACCCACGAGACGCTCCGCGCCTTTCACCTGGACCCCGACCGCGTCCGCGTCCGCGAGGAACCCCGGCTGCGCGAGCAGGACTGGGGCAACTGGCAGGACCGCGACGACGTACGCCTGCAGAAGACGTACCGGGACGCGTACGGACACTTCTTCTACCGCTTCGCCCAGGGGGAGTCAGGCGCCGACGTCTACGACCGCGTCGGCGGCTTCCTGGAGAGCCTCTTCCGCAGCTTCGAGGCGCCCGATCACCCGCCGAACGTGCTCCTGGTGACGCACGGCCTGGCGATGCGGCTGTTCTGCATGCGCTGGTTCCACTGGACGGTCGCCGAATTCGAGTCGCTCTCCAACCCGGGGAACGGGGAGACGCGCATGCTCCTCCTCGGGGAGGACGGCAGATACACACTCGACCGGCCGTTCGACCGCTGGCGTGATCCTGACCCCTACTGGATCACGGGATAGAGTGGCAGGGAGATGACCGCTGACTCCTCTCCCGACAGGCGTCTGGAACGTGCCCTGGCAGCCCTGCGCGGACTGGCGGTGGGGGACGCGCTGGGCGCACAGTTCTTCCTTCCTGCGAACTATCCCCTGCTCCAGCGCCGCGAGCTGCCGCCCGGCCCCTGGCCATGGACGGACGACACGGAGATGGCCTGCTCCGTGGTCGCCGTAGTGGCCGCGCACCGCCGTGTGGACCAGGATGCGCTGGCACGATCCCTTGCGGAGCACCACGGCGCCGCCCGGCGGCACGAACCGGCGATCGACCGGCTGCTGGAGCGGATCGCCGCTGGCGACGACTGGCGGGAACTGGCCGCCTCGTTGTTCAGGGGCCACGGCTCCTGGGGCAGCGGCGCCGCGGTACGGGCCGCCCCCCTGGGCGCCTGGTACGCGGACGACCCCCAGCAGGCCACCCACCAGGCGGAGATCTCCGCCTATCCGACGCATCAGCACCGCGAGGCCGTGGTCGGAGCGATGGCCGTGGCCGCGGCCGCCGCGCTGGCCGCCGATCCGGCGGGACCGCCGAGCGCCGAGGCGCTCCTGGACGGGGTCGTCGCGCTCGTGCCGAAGAGCGCCGTCGGCATGGGCCTGCGGCGCGCCCGGGACATGCTCGACTACGGCGACGCGGCGACCGTCGCCGCTGTACTGGGCTGTGGGCGGCGCGTGACGGCGCACGACACGGTCCCCTTCGCGCTGTGGTCCGCCGCGCGCGCCCTCGGTGACTACGAGCGCGGCTTCTGGACCACCGCCCAGGCGGGCGGAGACATGGACACGACCTGTGCCATCGTCGGCTCGGTGGTCGCCTCGGCCAAGGGTGGGACACCGCCCGGGGAGTGGTTCGACCGGGTGGAGCCGCTGCCGGGCTGGCTCCGGTGATCGCGTTGACGGCCACACCGCTCGCATAGGCGGCCAAACGGCTCGTGCAGGCGGCCAAACCGCTCGTGCAGGCGGCCGGACCGCTGCCGGGCTCCGCCCGCCTTGCTACGGGATTTAGTGCCGCGGACGGCCGGACGGTCGGACCGCCGGGGCTCCGGCCATCGTTCCGGCGGGTGACATCCGGCCGCCGTCGGCTCCCGCCTCCCGCCCCCGGTGGGCGGAGGCGGGGGCGGACGGGAGCTCTCAGCCCACCGCGGGACCCGGCGCGTGTAGGCCCGCGACGGGACCCGCGGCGTGTCAGCGATGGGACCCGGCGCGCCTCGGCCCGCCGCGGGACCGGCGCGCCTCGGTTCCCGATGGGACCCAGCCCGCCTCAGCCCGCCGCGGGACCCGCCGTGCCGGACAGGGCCTCCAGATCACTCTTGCGTACGCGAATCACCACCGCGGCCGTGACCAGCGCCAGCAGGGCCATCCCGGCAGCCGGCAGGAAGGCCGTCCCGATGCCGTGGGCGAGCACCTCGTGCCCCCAGGGAGCGGGCAGCTGGTGTGTCTTCGCGAACTGCGCCTTCTGCTCGGCCGTGCCACTCGCGAGGAACTTCGGCACCTGCTTCTCCGCCTCGTTCCGGCTGGCCGTGCCGAAGACCGTGGTCAGGATGGACAGCCCGAGCGAGCCGCCCACCTGCTGTGTGGCGTTGAGCAGACCGGAGGCCGCGCCCGCCTCGTGCTGGGCGACCCCCGAGACCGCGGTGAGCGTCAGCGTCACGAAGTTCAGACCCATGCCGAGGCCGAACAGCAGCATAGGGCCGAGCACGCCGGAGACGTAGGAACTGCCGGTGCCGATGAACGTCAGCCAGCCGAGCCCGGTCCCGACGAGGGTCGCCCCGGTCAGCATGAACGGTTTGGGGCCGAGCACCGGCAGGAACCGCTGCGACAGACCCGCGCCGATCACGATCGCCGCCGTCACCGGGAGGAACGCCACACCGGCGGAGATCGGCGAGTATCCCAGTACGTTCTGCACGAACAGCACGATGTAGAAGAACATCCCGAACATCGCCGCGGCCAGGCTCAGCATGATCACGTACGTGCCCGAGCGGTTTCGCTCGGCGAACATCCTCAGCGGGGTGATCGGCTCCTTCGCCCGCGCCTCGACGAGGGCGAACGCCATCAGCAGTACCACCGCCGCACCGAACGAGCCGATCGTGCCGCTGTCCCGCCAGCCGTCCTCGGAGGCACGGATGAAGCCGTACACCAGGGACGCCATGCCCGCCGTAGAGGTGAGCGCGCCCGCGATGTCGAAGCGTCCCGGGTGGCGCTCGGACTCGTTGATGTAAAGCGGGGTGAGCGAGACGATCAGAACGCCGATCGGCACGTTGACGAAGAGGACCCAGCGCCAGTCGAGCCACTCCGTGAGCATGCCGCCGGCCAGCAGACCGATCGCGCCGCCGCCGGCCGAGACCGCGGCGAAGACGCCGAAGGCCCGGTTGCGTTCCGGGCCTTCGGGGAACGTGGTGGTGACCAGCGCCAGCGCGGTGGGCGACGCTATCGCGCCACCCATGCCCTGCAGGGCGCGCGCGGCCAGCAACTGCCAGGGTTCCTGGGCGAATCCGCCGAGCAGCGAGGCGAAGGTGAACAGCAGGATGCCTGTCATGAAGACCCGGCGCCGACCGAGGATGTCCCCGGCCCGGCCGCCGAGAAGCAGCAGGCCACCGAAGGTGAGGGTGTACGCGCTGACCACCCATGTCAGGTCGGTCGTGCTGAACTCGAGCGCGTCTTGAATGTGCGGGAGAGCGATGTTCACAATCGTCGCGTCGAGTACCACCATGAGTTGGCAGGCCGCGATGACGGTGAGCGCGATGCCGGGACGCCCCTCCCGGCGGGCGGCTGTCGGCTTGTCTTCCTGGATCAATGGAGAGGTTGTCACTATGAGTCCCCCACGAGTGCGTTAGTGAACGCTCGCGTTCACTGTCGCGTCAAACGGTAGTGAGTCCCCGTCAGTGAACGCAAGCGTTCACTGACTTCATTGCCGTGCGACGTCTCCCCGCCCCGTCCCCTTCCCCGGAATCCCCGCTTCCCCATGCCCAACGGAGAAACACAGATGGGTACTTCGCCCTGGACGGACGCCTCCGCCCAGCCGGCCTCCCTCCGTCGACGCGGTGCCGTGCTCGAGCGCGCGATCCTCGACGCCGCTCTGGAGCAGCTCAGTACGGTGGGCTGGAACGGCCTCACGATGGAGGGCGTCGCCGCCGGTGCCCAGACCGGCAAGGCCGCGGTCTACCGCCGCTGGTCGTCCAAGGAGGACCTCGTCGCCGACGCGCTCCAGTCCGGACTGCCACGCTTCGACGTGGCGCCGGATCTCGGGAGCGTGCGCGAGGACCTGCTGGAGCTGTGCCGGCAGGCGCGTGAGGCGATGTACTCACGCCCCGGGTTTGCACTTCGCTCGGTTATTCACGAATGCGACAGAGTGCAAGCCGAGCGCTTCCACGGTGTGATCTTCGACGGGGTGGTGGAGCCGACCCTCAAACTGCTCCGCGAGGTCATCGACCGAGGAATCGGGCGAGGAGAGGTGCGCGCCGACGCCATGAACGGATATGTCTTCGACGCGATGCCGGCCATGATGATGTACCGCTCAAAGATGCGCGGAAGCGAATGGACCGAGCGGGATATCGAGGAAATGATCGATCAGCTGATGATTCCGCTGCTACGGCCCGAACGGGACTGATGGGTCCGAAAGCCCTTCCCCCAGGAGCCGTGACCGGCCTGTGGGCGCGGTGGCCGACGCCCGTCCGCGGGCGTGCCGTTGCCCGGGGAAACCTGGGTGTCGCGAGGGGAGCGCGGCAGCGTACGCTAAGGGCGCCATGCCGTACGAACCGCCTACTCACACCGTCGAGCGCTCCCTTCGCGCAACGACCGGAGCGAAGGTCATCGCCGGTGTCGACGAGGTGGGGCGCGGCGCCTGGGCCGGTCCCGTCACCGTCTGCGCCGCGGTAACGGGCCTGCGCCGACCGCCCGAGGGTCTCACCGACTCCAAGCTGCTCACCGTCAAGCGGCGCACCGTGCTCGCCCGGGAGTTGGAGCGGTGGGTGACGGCCTACGCCCTCGGTCATGCCTCCCCCGAGGAGATCGACGAGCTCGGGATGACCGCCGCGCTCCGGCTCGCGGCGGTACGTGCCCTCGAGGCGTTGCCCACCCGGCCCGACGCGGTCATCCTCGACGGGAAGCACGACTATCTGGGGGCTCCCTGGAGGGTGCGGACGGTGATCAAGGGCGACCGGTCCTGCGTGGCCGTCGCCGCGGCCTCGGTGATCGCCAAGGTCCACCGGGACAAAATGATGGCCGAACTGGGCATCAACCATGCAGACTTCGCTTTTGCGGCCAACGCCGGGTACCCCTCGCCGGTGCACAAGGCCGCACTGGAGGAGCGGGGTCCCACCCCGTACCACCGCTTGTCGTGGGCGTATCTTGATGCGCTGCCCCAGTGGCGGCACCTCAAGAAGGTCCGCAGCTGGGCGGACGGAGACGTTCCGGAGATCGAAGGCCAGCTCGGCTTCGACTTCTGACCCGTTCCGATCGCACTCATGTGCCACCCGCCGACGCGAGTGGCACCGGCGTTTGATAAAAATCAGCTCATGCCTCTCATTCCCGAGGAGCCTCAGATTCACGAGAGTGCCCAGGGTCCCCGCGTCACGCCGGCCGCCGGCCGCACCGCGCCGACCCCCCGTCCCGTACCCGGCCCCCGCCCCGCGGCCCCCGCGCGTCCCGGCCGTCCGGGGGCAGTCCGGCCGATGCCGGCCCAGCGCACCACGCGCGAGCCTGTCGCATCCAAGCCCGGGCCGCCCGCTCCCGCAGCGACTCCGCAGATCCAGTTGATCCCGGCCTCGGCCGAGGGTGCGCTGGACGCTGCAGAGGAAGCCGTCGACCTGCTGCTGGAGTCCGGTCGTGCCCCCGGCGACGTGCTGGTGATCACCACCGGCGAGTCGCACCCATGGGCCGCGCACGAGCTGTCGTTCGGTGAAGCCTCGTACTGGGCGCAGCACGACGCCCGCGACGACGTCTTCTACGCCGACGCCTCGATCGCGTCCCGCGCCGCCGCCCGCCCGGTGGTCGTCACCGCCGTCAACGGTGGCTCCGACGCGGCTGTCGCCGCAGCGCTTCCGCTGGCGCTCGGCCGGGCCGGTGCCCTGCTGATCGTCTGCGGCGACCCGAAGCAGATCAACTCGGTGCTCGGCGCAGGCGTCTGAGCGGGCCGGACCCCGTCCGTTCCGCTCGGGCGCCGTCCGTCCCGCACCGGGAGCCGGGCTGCCGCCCGGTCCGGGGGAGACGGCTGGTGGGTTGCCGCGTCGGCGGTGACTGTACGGCGGTCGCTTCGTCATGCGTGGAGCCGGGGCGCGGCAGCGTGCGGCCCTACTGGAACACCTGGAAACGGTGGCGTACGACCCTGGCGGGCAGCTATGCGGGGGACCGTGCGCCCGCGGCACCCGGGGCGCCCACGGTGGCCAGGCCTGGTTGTCCGCCCGGCGCCCGTGTGCCGAGGGGCGGGGCGGGGTGGGGCTTCCCACGGCAGGCGATGGCTACAGGCGCTGGGGGGCCTTCGCGTTCCGGCCGAGGCAGGACGGTGAGTTGCTGCTGAGGCGGCGGTGACCTTCGGCGGGTCTGAGTCTGCGCCCGGGGTGTCTGCGTCTGCTTTTGTGCTTGGCGTCGCGTCGCACTTCCGCGGGTCGCGACGTCCGCGCTCGTTTGGTTGGCCGATCCAGCTCCCGACCCCGATCCTGATACCGATCCCGATCGCGGCTGGCGCTTACGGCAGTCCGGTGCTTACGGCGGCTCGCGCCCCCGGGATGCCTCAGCGGGCGGCGGCCCGGCGCAGCGCCTCCGAGGTGACGCCGCCGGTGCGCGGCAGCGGGGGTGCCCCGCCCATCAGGCCGAACGCCTCCGGCGGTGAATCCGCGTTGGGGCGACGTCCGCCGCGACCCTCGCCGAGGACCTGCCAGCCGTCATGCGTCAGCGTGATGTACGCGCCGCAGCGCAGCCCGTGCAACGTGCAGGCGTCGCGCAGACCCCACATCCACGCCCCGTCTTCCTCCGTCCAACGCCCGTCGCCCTCGCGGCAGTAGATCAGTACGGCCGTCCGCACCGGCGTACGGCGGCGCAGGTCGTGCGGGATGACCCTGCGCAGCTGGGCGAGCAGTGCGTTGCGGAACACCCAGCCGTCCGCGGGTGCCGGACGCCGGGTGAACGAGGCGCTCGCCCGCGGCCGTTCGTCCGAGTCCAGTACGGCCACCACGGCCATGGATGGCCGTGGCCGGTGGAGGGCGTGCAGTTCGCTGACGACTTCCCGGGGGTTGCGCAGTAGTGGAATGCCGGCGGCGGCCCACTCCGCGGGCTCCAGCATCCGCGCCACGGGATTGGCGGAAGCGGCGGACGATTCGGCGGAGGCCGACAAGGATGCCGCCGAGGACGGAGCGAATCCGAAGGTCACGATCCTCCCTTCGGCTACGCGCCCACACTGCGGGCGAGGTCGGACTAGGGGGCACACACCGCAGCAGAGCCCTTTCGGATCACGGACGAGCCGTGCGGGGAGCGGAACCCCAATTCTTCCCGTCGAACTGGAATGCGGCAACGAGCAATTGGAGCCACCGGCTGGTTTATGGCGATGTGTGGCCTATATCCCCGCCGGAGATCCGCCCAGTGTGTTCCCGGAGCAAGGACGGGTCACGCCTGCACGGCGAGGACCAGCGGCAACACCCCCTCCGCTCCGGCCCGTCGCAGCATGCGTGCCGCCACTGCCAAGGTCCAGCCCGTCTCCGTCATGTCGTCCACGAGCAGCACCGGACCGCCTGCCGCCCGGAGCGCCGCGGCCAGGGCGGGGGGTACGGTCAGCGCCCCGTCGAGCGCCTTCAGTCGCTGCGCGCTGTTGCTGCGAGGCAGCCGCGGTACATCGACTGCGTACGTGACGGAGCCCAGCAGCGGCAGCCGCCCTCTCTCCGCTATGTGCGCCCCGAGGGAATGGATCAGGCGCGGGCGCGTGCGCGAGGCCATGGTGACGACTCCGACGGGGCGCGGCTGTGCGTCGGGCCCTCCGGAGGCCCAGCCACCGGGCCCCTTTGCCCAGTCGGCCAGTACGCCGACCACGGCCTGTGCCACATCGTCCGGCACGGGACCGTCCGGGCTCTGGGGCGCCAGCATCGGCCGCAGCCGATTGCCCCAGCCGATGTCCGACAGTCGCCCCAGGGCCCGCCCCGGCGCCGCCTGCTCGCCGGCCGGGATTCGGCCCTTCAGCTCGACGCCGACCGCCGGAAGACCCGTCGGCCACATCTTGCGGGGCTCGACCTCGACGCCCGCACGGCCGAGCTCCCCGCGCGCCGCGTCCAGGGCGGCAGAGGAGACGGAGTCGGAAAACCGTGGTCCGGCACAGGTGTCGCAGCGTCCGCAGGGCCTGGCGCCCTCGTCGTCCAGTTGCCGGCGCAGGAACTCCATGCGGCAGCCGGTCGTCGTGACGTAGTCGCGCATCGCCTGCTGTTCGGTTTCCCGCTGTTTGGCGACCCAGGCGTAGCGCTCGGTGTCGTACGTCCAGGGGACACCCGTCGCCACCCAGCCGCCCTGGACACGGTGCACCGCACCGTCCACGTCGAGCACCTTGAGCATCGTCTCCAGCCGGGACCGGCGCAGGTCGACGAGTGGCTCGAGGGCGGGCAGTGACAGCGGCCGCTCCGCTCCTGCCAGGACGTCCAGAGTGCGCCGCACCTGCTCCTCGGGAGGAAACGCGACCGAAGCGAAGTATTCCCAGATCGCCTGGTCCTCCCGGCCCGGCAGAAGCAGGACCTCGGCGTGCTCCACACCACGGCCGGCGCGCCCGACCTGCTGGTAGTACGCGATCGGGGACGAGGGCGAGCCCAGGTGCACCACGAAGCCGAGGTCCGGCTTGTCGAAGCCCATTCCGAGGGCGGATGTGGCGACCAGCGCCTTGACCCGGTTGGCCAGCAGGTCCTCCTCGGCCTGCCGGCGGTCGGCGTTCTCCGTCTTCCCGGTGTACGACGCCACCGTGTACCCGCACTGCCGCAGGAACGCCGCGACCTCCTCGGCCGCCGCCACCGTGAGCGTGTAGATGATCCCGGAGCCCGGCAGCTCCCCTAGGTGATCGGCGAGCCAGCCCATGCGGTGGGCGGCGTCCGGGAGCCGGAGCACGCTGAGGCTCAGGCTTTCCCGGTCCAGCGGTCCGCGCAGGACCAGGGCGTCCGTACCGGCCCCGGTGCCGAGCTGCTCGGCCACGTCGGCCGTCACCCGCGCGTTGGCCGTCGCCGTGGTCGCCAGCACCGGGACGCCCTGCGGGAGGTCCGCGAGCATCGTGCGCAGCCGGCGGTAGTCGGGCCGGAAGTCGTGGCCCCAGTCGGAGATGCAATGGGCTTCGTCCACCACCAGCAGGCCGGTCGCGGCTGCCAGCCGGGGAAGGACCCGGTCGCGGAAGTCGGGGTTGTTGAGCCGTTCCGGACTGACCAGCAGGACGTCCACCGCGCCCGCGGCGACTTCCGTCTGGATCGTGTCCCACTCCTCCGTGTTGGACGAGTTGATGGTCCGTGCGTGGATACCGGCCCGGGCGGCCGCCTCGACCTGGTTGCGCATGAGAGCGAGCAGCGGCGAGACGATCACCGTCGGCCCCGAGCCGCGCTCGCGCAGCAGCGCCGTCGCGACGAAGTACACGGCGGACTTGCCCCAGCCGGTGCGCTGCACGACGAGGGCTCTGCGTCCGTCCGCCACGAGGGCCTCGACGGCCCGCCACTGGTCCTCGCGCAACCGGGCCCCGCCCGTCGGTGCGCCGACGAGCCGGGCGAGCACGGCGTCCGCGGCGGCGCGCAGACCGCCGTCGTCCGGGGTGGGGGCGCTGGGGTCGGCGGCGCGCAGGTCGTCCCCTCCTGCCGGGGTGGATTCGTGCGTCGTGGGGTGCGGGCGTTGGTCGGTCATGGGGTCCATGCAACCCGATCGGCAGGACATCGTGCGAGCGGACCCCACGGCCTGTGGACAGCGCATGACGTGCTCACGCCCGCAGTTATCCACAGCTCCAAGCGGAAGTCCAAGATCCGCGAGATGGTCGCGGCATGACGAACCACGACGAAGCAGCCGGCTGCTCCGGCATCGGTGACATGAACGGACCTTTCCATCACGGTGGTGACAGCACCGGCCACAGGAGTCACGAGCCCGCGGACCCGCGAGGCGAGCCCATGGTCACCCTGCGCACCCCCGCTGAGCTTGCCGACGCCCTGCCCTATCTGCTCGGGTACCGCCCGGAGGACAGCATCGTGCTGGTCGCGCTGCACGACCGGGAACGGCGGGGGAGGTTCGGCGGGCGGGCACGGCTCGGTATCCCCGCCCAACCCGAGGACTGGCCGTCCGCGGCCGAGCAGTTGGCCCGCGGACTGGTGGCGGGCAGCGAGCGCAGAGGCGCCCGGCCCGAGAGCATGGTCGCCTACCTGGTTCAGGAACCCTCGGGCGGCGAAACGGGCCGCGACGTGATGGAGCGCCTCCGGCCGCTCGCCCAGTCGCTGCGCACGGCCTGCGGCGGCCTCGACGTCGCAGTGGTGGAGGCACTCTGCATCTCCGACGGACGCTTCTGGTCGTACTGCTGCCCGAGCCCGGGCTGCTGTCCGCCCGAAGGGCAGCCGATGGGCCTGCCCGGCACCTCGGTCCTGGCAGCAGCCGCGACCTACGCGGGCATCCAAGTGCGCGGCAGCCTCCAGGAGTTCAGGGCACGGATGAGCCCGTGCCAGACGGAGGCCGCCCACGCACAGGAGGTCGCGCTGGACACCGCGAGCCGTGCGCTCGTCCCGCGGATCCTCGACGGCGACACCCGCGAGGACGTGGCCGCGGACACCCTCGCGCTGGCGGAGCGGGTGATGGCCCGGCTCGGCGAGGCGCCACCCGTGTCGGGCACGGCGACGGCGGACCTGCGTGACGACGGGCTGCTGGCCGACGACGAGGCCGCGGCTCTGATCCTCGGTCTGCAGGACCGCACGACACGGGACCGGGCCGCGGAGTGGATGGAGGGTGCCGAGGCCGCCGTGGCACTGCGGCTGTGGCGAGCCCTGGCCCGCCGCTGCGTCGGCCCGTACGGCGAGCACGCCGCCGCTCCGCTGACGCTCGCCGGATGGGTCGCCTGGTCGACCGGGGACGAACTGGAGGCCCGCGAAGCCTTCGCCATGGCCATCGGCGCGGACCCGGACTACCTCTTCGCCCGCCTTCTGCACCAGGCGTGCAACGAGGGCCTCGATCCGGAGACCGTCCGTCGGTGCCTGCGGGCGGAGCGAGCCGGCCGATCCGAAGGGGAGCAGGCTTCCGCGGCAGAGCCGGACGGCGCCGCCACGGCGCCTTCCGGCTCGCCCTGTGACACGGCCGGGGAGGACCTCGAAGGCAAGGAGCCCTCCGCGCCGCGGGAGGGCCCTGTCCGTAAGCACCGCAGGGTGCGGCCGGCGGGCGGCGGCAGGCCGAGCCGTCGTGCTCCGCGGGCGCTCGATACACGCCGACGGCGCCCTGCCGACACCCGCACTTCTCCTGGTGACGGTCCGCATCGTGACGGGCCGCCGCGGGTGGCCGAGGGCGCGAACAACCGGTTCGGGACCCACCGGGGCTCCGGTCGGCGTACGGGGGAGCGGCCACATGAGTGAGTTCCGCCGTCCCCGGCACCACCGTTCGGCGGGCTTGGCCGCCCACGGGCGTGACCCCGGAGGGACCCGAGCCGTTCACCTGAGTGGCCGAGCCCGTGCCCGGTTCGCGCCACCGACGACCGCTCACGACCCTCCGGGGCCCCTCACCCGGCGCCGGCCACGCCCGAGGCGTACCCAGCGCCCAGGAAGCCGCCTCATGTCCTTGCCCACACAGCCCCCCGCCCACCACGGCAGCCCGCTCGGCCAGAGCCCCTCGGCGCCCCAGGCTCCTGGCGGTGCCCCACAGGCCGGGCGCCGCGCGCCGGTCGGCACGCCGGCTTCCGTGCCGCGTACCGACCGGCATGTCCACGGTCCACCCCATCCCCAGCCGGCCCCGGCCCGTCGCATCGCCGACCTGCCTCCCGCCCACACCGCACTGATCTGCGTTGCCCTGCCGGGTCTGGTGATCTCCTCGCAGGAGGGCCAGTTGACCGGGCAAGGTCTGGAGGGGTTCTACCGGGCGGGCCGGCGGGTGCTGTCTCGCTGCCGGCTGCGGGTGGCGGGGCGAGAGCCGCTTCCGGTGCAGGCCCGGATGGTGGGTGCCGACCATGCCCGCTTCGTGGGGACCGTGCACGCGTCCCCGGACGCCGGACCCGATCCGGACGTCGTCGTGGAGCGCGTCCGGTCCGCGGACGGTACCGAGCGGATCAGGCTGCACAACGCGGCGCCACGCCCACTGCGCCTGCCGGTGGAAGTGGCCCTCGGCGCGGACCTGGCGGAGCTGAGTGCGATCGCCTCGGGCGACCTGGGACCCGAACTCACAGCCAGCGTGCACGACTCGGCGCTGCGGTGGTCCGGTCCCAAGGGCGACTGCGCGGTCATCGCCGACCCGCCGCCCACCGACGCGCTCGCCTCCGCCGGACTCCTGCGCTGGGAAGTGGCGCTGCCACCCGGCGGCACATGGAGCCTTAGGCTGCGGGTGCGGCCGGAAGGCGCGGAACCGCTCGGCGCCGTGGGCCGCGCCGCGGCGAGCCCATTCGCCCGGGCCCGGGCCACCGGGGACGACGCCAGAGTCGAGCCGTTCCTGCGCACCTGTGTCGAGGACCTGCAGGCCCTGGTACTGCGCGATCCCCTGCACCCCTCCGACACCCACATCGCGGCCGGAGCCCCATGGCGCTGCGGACCGGCGCCCGCCGAGTCGCTGGCGGCAGCCCGGATGACGCTGCCGCTCGGCACCCGGCTCGCCGCGGGCACGCTGCGCATACTGGCCCGCAGCCAGCTCGCCGGCCCGGGCCTCCGCTCCGGCATGATCCCGGGCCCCCGGCGGGACGCGGGAGCGCACCTTCCGCCGAGTTGCACGGGCACCGAGGCCACCCTGCTGTTCCCCGTGCTCCTTGCGGAGGCCCGGCGCTGGGGGCTTCCCGAACGCGAGACGGAGGAACTGCTGCCCGCGGCCGAGCACTGTCTGCGGTGGCTGCGCACCGCCGTCGGCGACGGCGTCTACCTCCCGGATCCGCAGCCGGACGGCCTGCTGCGCTGCGAGACCCAGGCTTACGCCCACCGTGCCGCGGTGCTCGGTGCCGATCTGCTCGCGGCGTGCGGACGTCCCGGCGGGGAGCAACTGCGTCAGTGGGCGGAGGAGCTGCGCGGCGCGTTCTGCGAGGAGTTCTGGGTCGAGGACCGGTCGGGCGGCAGACCCGCTGCCGCCCGTACCCGCGACGGGCGCCTGGTGCCGCACCTAGGGGCGGGCGCCGCCCACCTCCTGGACACAGGTCTGCTCGGCGCCGGCACGCCGGCGCCCGGGCTGCTGGACAAGGTGAGGACCGAGCAACTCGCCCGACTGCTCGCCGGTCCGGCCATGGACTCGGGCTGGGGGCTGCGCGGCCTGGCCGCCACGGAGACAGCGTACAACCCGTTCGGGCACCGCGGCGGAGCCGTGCGGGTCCCGGAGACCGCGGTCGCCGTCGCGGGACTGGCCGCCGCCGGTTACGAGAAGGAGGCGGGCGGGCTGCTGCACGGGATGCTGGCGGCGGCGGAGGCATTCGGATACCGGCTGCCCGAGATGTTCGCCGGAGAACCGCGCTGGGATGGGGGCGCACCCCTGCCGCATCCGGCCGCCTGCCGCCCCGCCGCCACCGCGGCCGCCGCCGGGGTGCTGCTGCTGACCGCGCTCGTCGGCATCCGCCCGGACGCCCCGGCCGGGACAGTGACCCTGAGCCCGGTCCGCAGCGCACCGCTGGGAGAGATCGTGCTGAGAGGCCTGAGACTCGCCGGAGCGCCCTTCTCCGTGCGCGTCGGGCGTCTGGGCCTCGCCACGGTGGAGGAGGCGGCCGACGGACTGCAGCTGGGGGTGTGACCTCGGGAGACGTGCCCGTGAACGGTGAACGGCGGCCGCCGAGAGCTGTGCCGGACAGATACGGATGTGCTGTGGACGCGGTCCGCGAGGGGAGTGTTTATCGTCAGGAAGACGACTATGATCGCGGCATGCCCTACGACCCGTCAGCGTTTCCCCCCTTCGCCGTCACCGTGGACCTGGTCGTGCTGACCGTGCGCCGCCATGCCCTGTGCGCGCTGGCGGTACGGAGGGGTGAGCCGCCCTTTCAGGGCCGGTGGGCGCTCCCGGGCGGCTTCGTCAGGGCGGACGAGGACCTGGCGCAGGCGGCGGCGCGAGAGCTGGCCGAGGAGACGGGGCTGCGCGCACACGACCCGGCGACACCCGCGCTGGACAACGGCGCCCACCTGGAACAGCTGGCCACCTACGGCGACCCCAAGCGCGACCCGCGGATGAGAGTGGTGAGCGTCGCCCATCTCGCTCTCGCCCCCGACCTGCCCGCGCCCCGGGCCGGAGGAGACGCCAACAGCGCGCGCTGGGCGCCGGTGGAAGAACTGTTGCAACAGGGCGGCTACGGCCGGGACGGCGAGCAGGCGGCTCCGCTCGCCTTCGACCACGCGCAGATCCTGGCGGACGGTGTCGAACGCGCCCGTTCGAAGATCGAGTACTCGTCGCTGGCCACCGCCTTCTGCCCGCCCGAGTTCACCGTCGGCGAGCTGCGACGGGTCTACGAGGCCGTATGGGGCGTGGCACTCGACCCGCGCAACTTCCACCGCAAGGTCACCGGCACGCCCGGCTTTCTCGTCCCGACAGGCGGAACGACGACCCGGCAGGGCGGCCGCCCCGCGCAGCTTTTCCGCGCGGGCGGTGCCACGCTGCTGAACCCGCCCATGCTGCGGCCCGAGGTCTGACCATCCCGCGGACTCGGGCGCTCCCGCCCGGGCCGGACGGGGCAGCAGCCGACGCCGCCTGTCAGGTGACCGAAAAAACAGACATATCGCGCTATCTTGCTTCGAGTGATCCAGGCGATCGGACTGACCGGCGATACCCGCAAGGACCTGTCGCCCGTCGTCGACGACGTGACCTTCGAGGCGCGCGCAGGTCAGGTGACCGCGCTCCTCGGAGCCTCCGGTGCGGGCAAGACGACAGTGCTCAGGCTGATGCTCGAACTCCAGCCGGGTCGCGGCATCACCTACTTCAGGGGCCGTCCGCTGCACCGCCTCGCTCACCCCGCGCGCGAAGTGGGAGTCGTCCTCGGAGACGTCCCCGGTCACCCCGCGCGCACGGTCCGCGCCCACCTGCGCATGCTGTGTGCCGCCGTGGGTGTGCCCGCAGGCCGGGCCGACGAAGTCCTCGAAGCGCTCGGACTCGTCGGCCTGCGCGACGAGCGCCTGGACACCCTCTCCCGCGGTATGGACCGCAGCCTCGGTCTCGCCTGCGCCCTTCTCGCCGATCCGCACAGCCTCGTGCTCGACGATCCGACCGCCGGGCTCTCCGTCGAGGAGGGCCGCTGGCTGCACGGGCTTCTACGGGCGCACGCCGTCCAGGGTGGCACCGTCCTGTTCGCCACGAGTGACCCCAAGGAGGCCGCGCGCACGGCCGACCGCGTCATCACGCTCGACGAGGGCCGGCTCGTCGCCGACCAGGAGGCCGCCGACTTCGCCCGCACCCGGCTGCGACCCCGTGTGGCCGTCCGAAGCCCGCACGCCGCCCGGCTCGGTGCCCTGCTCGCCAAGGAGGCCAGAAGGGCTCGGCGTTCCGTGGAGATCGTCCACGAGGACGGCAACCGGCTGTCGGTGTACGGCAGTACGTGCGCCGACATCGGTGAGACCGCGTTCCGGCACGGCATCCTCGTACACCAACTGACCGACGAAGTGGGAGACATGGGGCCGACCGCAGCGGTGGAGGCTGCCCCGCCTCCCTCGGCCGAGGCGCCGGACGGCGGTGATCCGCCCTCGCTGCCGCCGCCGATCAGCGTCCGACCCGCCCTCAGCCCCCAGCACCCGCTGCGCTACGAACTGCGCCGCGCCACCGGGATCGGCGCGGTCTCCCTCACCGCGGCCGCCGTACTCGTCGCCTCCGCCCTTGTCTCGCTGCTCTTCGCCCATGCCGGGCACACCCCACGGGGCCGGCTGCTGGCCGCCTGGCCGTCGGAGTTCCCGCTGCCGCCCGCGGCGCTCGGCGCGGGGCTGCTCGGAGCCGTCTCCTTCGGTGACGAGTTCCGCCACCCCGCGCTGGCGGCGGACCGGGGCGGCGTACCCCGCCGCCTGGGGCTGCTCGCCGCCAAGCTCCTGGTCACGGGGGCCACGGCGCTGACGCTGGCCTTTCTCGCCGTCGGCTTCGACTTCGAAGTGCTCTACATCGTCTACGGGCGGGAGGTGGCCGAGGTTCCCGCCGACTGGCTTTCACTGAGCGCGAGTTGGGCCGGACTGGCCGTAGGGTGCGCCTGGGCCGGTGTGCTGGCGGCCGGCATCTTCCGGACCACGATCGCCGGGCTCGCCGCGGTACTCGCGGTGCCCGTCGTCGTCGTACCCCTCGTACAGAAAGTGCTGGGGGAAGGGTCCGTCCCGGTCGCCGCGGGGTTTGCCGCACGGATGCGAGGAGTGGCGCTGCTGCGGTGGCCGTTCGGCGGGGAGCGTTATCTGGTCGCCGCGGTACGGATGATCGCTCAACCCGTGGGCGGGGCACTGGCCTTGTCCTTGGCCGCGCTGCTCGGCGCCTATCTGCTCGCCACGCGGCGCGGCAGAGCCCGATGACCACCCTCCGTGCCGATCTGTATCTCCCCTGTGCGCAAGTTCCTCGGAGAACGCCCATTTCTTTCCGATAAGGCGTCAATTGCGACAGGGTGAGCGATCACCCTTTCGTGTGCTTTTCACCAAAGACCTCAAGGGAGTTGGAGAGGGCGCCGACAAAGGATCCGTGAGTACCCTTGCGCACACCATGATGACCGCCGCCCGTTCAGCAGACTCCGGCCTGGCCGGACCGGGCGAACTCGACCGCTACCCCTATGCCGAGGCGCCCTCCGCCGACCGCGTCGGCACGCCCTCCTGGGAGGGGGCGGAACCGGAACTGGGCCGCGTCGGCCGGCGTGCCGCAGGCAGCCGCGGACGCGGGCTGCACGGCCAACTCGTCCAGCAGCTGGGCCAGATGATCGTCTCCGGGGATCTCGGCGCGGATCGCCCGCTGGTTCCCGAGGAGATCGGCCAGCGCTTCGAGGTCTCCCGCACCGTCGTCCGTGAGTCGCTGCGCGTCCTGGAGGCGAAGGGCCTGGTCAGCGCCCGCCCGAACGTGGGGACGCGGGTGCGCCCCGTGAGCGACTGGAACCTCCTCGACCCGGACATCATCGAGTGGCGGGCCTTCGGGCCGCAGCGCGACGACCAGCGCCGCGAGCTGAGCGAGCTGCGCTGGACCATCGAGCCGCTCGCGGCGCGCCTCGCCGCCGGGCACGGCCGCGAGGAGGTGCAGCAGCGACTCGGCGACATGGTCGAGATCATGGGCCACGCCATGGGGCAGGGCGACTCCCTGACCTTCTCGCGTGCCGACGCGGAATTCCACTCGCTGCTCATCCAGGTCGCCGGCAACCGCATGCTGGAGCACCTCTCGGGGATCGTCTCGGCCGCTCTCCAGGTCTCCGGCGGCCCGGTCACCGGTTGCGAGCGCCCGAACGACGCGGCCCTGGCCCAGCACGGCCGGATCGTGGACGCGCTCGCCGCAGGCGACGGCGCGGCCGCCGAGGGGGCGATGCGTCAACTGCTCACCGTCCACCCCGAGGTGGAGCGCGTGGTGCCCGCGCCCCGCGAGCACTGACGTCATCCCGCGGTCGGTGTGAGCGGCACCGGGCTTCTCGCCGGGCAGCGCCTTGACCCGCCGTGGACGGGCGCCGAGCTCTCGCCGTCGGGCTCCGTCGGATCCTCCCGGGACCCGGCGGAGCCCGACGGAGACCGGTGGCGGCCGGCGGAGACCGGTTACGAGACCGGCGGCATCGCCCGGGTCCGGGCTCTACCGAGCCGTGGCGGACGTTCGCTGCCGGCCGCAGCTGTCGGCCGCAGCCGTGGCGGCCCGGGGTGCTCCCGGCCGTGGACTCCCGCCCTCAGTCATGCACTTCGCTGCCCGGGGCAATCAATCCGTGGCGAGCGAGCGGGGAGTCGCGACGCCTGAGCGACGCTCATGGCGCTCGCCGACCAGCTATGCCCATATTTGGGCGTTTATGATCGGTTACGGGGTGTGACTCGGGCCACGCAGATTGGGCGTAACACTCTTCGGAACTGCGCGATGACCTAAGAGGTGACAGTCGAGGAGGGAATACGGACGCCGTTCGCGGCGCTGTGCATCCTCCCGGCCCCCGCCCGCACCGTCGGCCCATCCCCAAGCCGGCGGTCGGCTCCTGTCCGTCGTGGACGGGGCCGGAAGCCGTTTTCCAACGTTCCGAGAGGTTGTTCGTGTCGGCCAGCACATCCCGTACGCTCCCGCCGGAGATCGCCGAGTCCGTCTCTGTCATGGCTCTCATTGAGCGGGGAAAGGCTGAGGGGCAGATCGCCGGCGACGATGTGCGTCGGGCCTTCGAAGCTGACCAGATTCCGGCCACTCAGTGGAAGAACGTACTGCGCAGCCTCAACCAGATCCTCGAGGAAGAGGGTGTGACGCTGATGGTCAGTGCCGCAGAGCCCAAGCGCACCCGCAAGAGCGTCGCAGCGAAGAGTCCGGCCAAGCGCACCGCCACCAAGACCGTCGCTGCGAAGGCGGTGACCAGTAAGAAGGCCGCCGCTCCTGCCGCTCCGACGGCGCCGGTCGCCGACGACCCGGCTGAGGACGCGCCCGTCAAGAAGGCCGCTGCCAAGAAGACGGCCGCCAAGAAGACCGTGGCGAAGAAGGCCGTCGCCAAGAAGACGGTGGCCAAGAAGACCGCCGCCAAGAAGGACGACGTCGAACTGCTCGAAGAGGACGTTCTCGAGGAGGCCAAGGGCGGCGAAGAGCCCGAGGGCACCGAGAGCGCCGGTTTCGTGCTCTCCGACGAGGACGAGGACGACGCGCCCGCGCAGCAGGTCGCCGCGGCCGGCGCCACCGCCGACCCGGTCAAGGACTACCTCAAGCAGATCGGTAAGGTCCCGCTGCTCAACGCCGAGCAGGAGGTGGAGCTCGCCAAGCGCATCGAGGCCGGCCTCTTCGCCGAGGACAAGCTGGCCAACGCCGACAAGCTCGCCCCCAAGCTCAAGCGTGAGCTGGAGATCATCGCCGAGGACGGCCGCCGCGCCAAGAACCACCTTCTCGAGGCCAACCTCCGTCTGGTGGTCTCCCTGGCCAAGCGCTACACCGGCCGCGGCATGCTCTTCCTGGACCTCATCCAGGAGGGCAACCTCGGCCTGATCCGTGCGGTGGAGAAGTTCGACTACACCAAGGGCTACAAGTTCTCCACGTACGCCACCTGGTGGATCCGTCAGGCGATCACCCGCGCGATGGCCGACCAGGCCCGCACCATCCGTATCCCGGTGCACATGGTCGAGGTCATCAACAAGCTCGCCCGTGTGCAGCGTCAGATGCTCCAGGACCTGGGCCGCGAGCCCACCCCGGAGGAGCTGGCCAAGGAGCTCGACATGACCCCGGAGAAGGTCATCGAGGTCCAGAAGTACGGTCGTGAGCCCATCTCCCTGCACACCCCGCTGGGTGAGGACGGCGACAGCGAGTTCGGCGACCTCATCGAGGACTCCGAGGCGGTCGTCCCGGCCGACGCGGTCAGCTTCACGCTCCTCCAGGAGCAGCTGCACTCCGTGCTCGACACCCTGTCCGAGCGTGAGGCGGGTGTCGTCTCGATGCGCTTCGGTCTCACCGACGGTCAGCCGAAGACCCTCGACGAGATCGGCAAGGTGTACGGCGTCACGCGTGAGCGCATCCGCCAGATCGAGTCCAAGACGATGTCGAAGCTGCGTCACCCGTCGCGCTCCCAGGTGCTGCGCGACTACCTCGACTAGGCCTCCCCCGACAGCGAGAGGGGCCGGTTTCCTGGGGAAACCGGCCCCTCTGCGTATGCGCGATCCGGGGAACTGGATCACTGTGGGTGTTCTATCGGCATCACACAGTGAGGAGTGCATATGTCTCGCCACTTCGCCGGAGCGCTGGCCCTGTCAGCCGCAGCAGCCTTGATAGTGCTGGGATCTCCGGCGCCTGCCACTGCGGACAGCGTCGTCGTCGGAGGCTTTCCGGTGGACATCTCACAGAGTCCGTGGACGGTCGCCCTCTCCAGCCGTGACCGGTTCGGGGGTACGCGGGCCGGGCAGTTCTGCGGAGGTGTGGCGGTGAACCGGTCGACGGTTCTGACCGCGGCCCACTGTATGAGTGCGGCCGTGCTCGGCGCGCCACCGGGACAAGTGCGGGATCTCAGAGTCATCGCGGGGCGCACGGACCTTCTGTCCGGGCAGGGCGCGGAGATCCCGGTGCATTCGACCTGGGTCAACCCCCGGTACAACGAGAACACCAACGCCGGGGACTTCGCCGTGCTCACCCTCGCTTCTCCGCTTCCGGCGGGTTCGGTGATCGCAATGGCGTCAGCCGGTGATCCCGCCTACGCGCCGGGCACGACCGCGACGGTGTACGGCTGGGGTGATGTGACCGGGGATGGCGACTACGCGCACACTCTGCGGGCCGCGAACCTTCGGGTGCTTCCGGATACGACCTGCGCACGGGCCTATCCCGGCGATGCGGACGGGAAGTACGACCCGAGCTCCATGGTGTGTGCCGGTGAGCCCACCGGCGGGCGCGATGCCTGCCAGGGGGACAGTGGAGGCCCTCTCGTCGCCAAGGGGCACCTGATCGGCCTGGTGTCTTGGGGCAACGGCTGCGGGCGGGCGGGGAGCCCCGGGGTCTATACGCGTGTCTCCGAGGTCGTCAGGGCCCTGGGTGGCATCCGCTGAGCACGGCGATCCGCGTGCCGGAGACGTCGTGGTGTGTGTGGTTGCCATGCGGGCTGCCCCGGGCCGCCTCGTGCGTGTGGCGTGCCGCGCCGGACGAGCGCGCCAGGAGGTGGCACGGGGATGCCGATGTGAACGCGCCCGTACGGGTACGGGCGGCCATCCCGAGTGCTCGGGATGGCCGCCCGTTCACCGGCTTCGGCGCCGGTGCCGGCTCGTCGTGGACGCGAAGCGTCAGCGTTACTCGTCGGAGGCGCTCGCCGGAAGGGAGGTGAGCCGCTCCGTCTCGTCCTGTATCTCAGCGGCGATCTTCTTGAGTTCCGGCTCGAACTTGCGACCGTGGTGGGCGCAGAAGAGCAGTTCTCCGCCGCTCAGGAGGACGACGCGCACGTACGCCTGGGCGCCGCAGCGGTCGCAGCGGTCAGCGGCCGTCAGCGGGCTCGCGGGGGTCAGAACAGTAGTCACGTCGCCTCTTCTCTAGCTCGACGAGCTGTCGTACCAGGGTCAACATCCAACCAGGCCGAAAACGTTCCCGCTCGCGGCTTTTCCTCGAAAATTTCTTTCCGGGCCGGCTGTCTGTTGCCGGTTTGGCGGCGAATGTGCCGTATTGCGTGTTTATGTCGTACGGATTCGCGCTGTCTGTCGATTGTCTCGCCCTCCCGGCGGGGTTGCCGGTTGTTCATGAGGACGTGCCCGGAGCCTAAATGGTTCATGCGTCGAAGGGAACGTGATATGTACTTCACCTCCCCTTCGAGATCGAACGTCCGTGCGACTGTGGACTAGTGTGGGTTGGGACGAGGGTGGCGTTACAACGGCTCTACCAGGCCTCGGTACCCTCGGATCGGTGACCGAAGCCGGCCCCTTACCCCAATGGGCCCCATCCGAAATTCAGCGAGGAGCGAACCGCGTGACCGCCGAGACGTCCGTGCCGTCCACAGCGCTGCTCACCGGAGCAGACCGGGACGGTTCCAACTACACCGCGCGGCACCTGCTCGTCCTCGAAGGCCTCGAGGCCGTGCGCAAGCGCCCCGGCATGTACATCGGCTCGACCGACAGCCGTGGTCTGATGCACTGCCTCTGGGAGATCATCGACAACTCCGTCGACGAGGCCCTCGGCGGACACTGCGACCACATCGAGGTGATCCTGCACGACGACGCCTCCGTTGAGGTGCGGGACAACGGGCGGGGCATCCCGGTCGACGTGGAGCCCAAGACCCGCCTGTCCGGTGTCGAGGTCGTGATGACCAAGCTGCACGCGGGCGGCAAGTTCGGCGGCGGCTCGTACGCGGCGTCGGGCGGTCTTCACGGCGTCGGCGCGTCCGTGGTCAACGCGCTGTCCGCGCGCCTGGACGTCGAGGTGGACCGCGCCGGCCACACCCATGCGATCAGCTTCCGGCGCGGTGCGCCGGGTGCCTTCGCGGGTGAGGGCCCGGACGCGAAGTTCGAGGCCAAGGGTGGCCTGCGCAAGACCAAGAAGATCGCCAAGACCCGCACCGGCACGCGTGTGCGCTACTGGGCCGACCGCCAGATCTTCCTCAAGGACGCCAAGCTCTCCCTGGAGACGCTGCACCAGCGCGCACGCCAGACCGCGTTCCTCGTGCCCGGCCTGACGATCGTCGTCCGCGACGAGTACGGCCTCGGTGAGGGCGGCAGCAAGGGCGAGGAATCCTTCCGTTTCGACGGCGGAATCAGCGAGTTCTGCGAGTACCTGGCGAACGACAAGCCGGTGTGCGACGTCCTCCGCTTCTCCGGACAGGGCACCTTCAAGGAGACCGTGCCCGTCCTGGACGACCACGGCCAGATGACGCCGACCGAGGTCACCCGGGAGCTGGGCGTCGACATCGCGCTGCGCTGGGGGACCGGGTACGACACGACGCTCAGGTCGTTCGTCAACATCATCGCCACCCCCAAGGGGGGCACCCACGTCGCCGGCTTCGAGCAGGCCGTCGCGAAGACGATGAACGAAGTCCTGCGCGCCAAGAAGCTGTTGCGCGTCGCCGAGGACGACATCGTCAAGGACGACGCCCTGGAGGGTCTCACCGCGGTCGTCACGGTCCGCCTGGCCGAACCGCAGTTCGAGGGCCAGACCAAGGAGGTCCTCGGCACCTCCGCGGCGCGCCGCATCGTCGCGAACGTGATCTCCAAGGAACTCAAGGGATGGCTGACCTCCACGAAGCGTGACGCGGCCCAGCAGGCCCGTTCCGTACTGGAGAAGGCCGTCGCCGCCGCCCGCACGCGCATCGCCGCCCGCCAGCACAAGGACGCGCAGCGCCGCAAGACGGCCCTCGAGTCCTCCTCGCTGCCCGCCAAGCTCGCCGACTGCCGCAGCGACGACGTCGAGCGCAGCGAGCTGTTCATCGTCGAGGGCGACTCCGCGCTCGGCACGGCGAAGCTCGCCCGGAACTCCGAGTTCCAGGCGCTGCTGCCGATCCGCGGCAAGATCCTGAACGTCCAGAAGTCGTCCGTGACGGACATGCTGAAGAACGCCGAGTGCGGCGCCATCATCCAGGTGATAGGAGCCGGGTCGGGCCGGACCTTCGATCTGGACGCGGCCCGCTACGGCAAGATCATCATGATGACCGACGCCGACGTCGACGGCTCCCACATCCGGACCCTGCTCCTGACGCTGTTCCACCGCTACATGCGGCCCATGGTCGAGTCCGGCCGGGTGTTCGCCGCGGTGCCGCCGCTGCACCGCATCGAGATCGTCCAGCCGAAGAAGGGCCAGGACAAGTACGTCTACACGTACTCGGACCGCGAGCTGCGCGACAAGCTCCTGGAGCTGCAGAGCAAGAACATCCGGTACAAGGACTCCATCCAGCGCTACAAGGGTCTCGGCGAGATGGACGCCGATCAGCTGGCCGAGACGACGATGGACCCGCGCCACCGCACCCTGCGGCGGATCAACCTCTCCGATCTGGAGGCCGCCGAACAGGTGTTCGATCTACTGATGGGCAACGACGTGGCACCGCGCAAGGAGTTCATCTCCAGCTCGGCGGCGACGCTGGACCGGTCGCGCATCGACGCCTAGCCGGTGCACCCGGTGCGTTTCGTCCCGGGGCCGGTCATGGGCTGAGACCTGCGTTCAGTCCGACCGGCCCAGGGGTGGCCCCACACCCGCGCGTCCACGGGCCTCAGGCGTCTCTCCACCCCTGGGTGGAGCGGGAGGGCATGTCGGCTTCCACCCACGGTCCACCCGTGCGCCGATCTGGCGACCGGCGGAATTCCGTAGCGTCGAAGGCGTCGACAGCATTCGCCGTCGGCGGCTCCATTTTCCGCTCACGGAGGCTGTGATGTCCGCGCTCGTCAACGTGTTGGTGATTGTGGCGGTGGCCGCCCTGGTGATCGTGCGGCAGTTCCGCGCCCGCCGGGTCGACACCGACCGGCGCTGGTGGCTGCTGCCCGTGATCCTGACCGTCGTGGCGCTGCGCGGGACGGGCATCCTGGATGCCCGTCACCCCATCGAGTCCGCCCTGCTGCTCGCGGCCGAGCTGCTCATCGGGATGGCCACTGGGGCCGGCTGGGCCTGGACCACCCGCATATGGGCGGAGGCGGACGGCGCCGTGTGGAGCAGGAGCACCAGGGCGAGCGTGGTCGTCTGGATAGCCGGAATCGCCTTGCGCGTCGGCCTCTTCGCGTTCGGTGCGTTGCTGGGCGTCCACCAGGACAGTTCCGCGCTGCTGCCGGCCCTGGCGGGCACGCTGCTGGTCCGCGCCGGAATCCTGGTCCGGCGTGCGCAGTCCCTCGTTCCCTCGGCCCGTCCTGCCACGGCATACGGTGACGGCATGCCTCGGCCCGCGTGGAAGGAGCGCGTATGACGGAGAGCGCGTGGATGCGCTGGCCCTCCCGTGAGGCGCTCGGCCGCGAGGGGCTCTCAGAGCCCCGGCGACTGCTCGCGTGGGCCGTGAGGGCGTTGGTGCTCGGCATGCTGTTGTGGGGCGTCTTCACCAGCAGTCACCTCCACGCTTGGGGTGCGGTCGGAGCGGGAGCGGGCGTCCTCGTGACCGCGCTGGTCTCCTGGGCCTTCTTCCGCACCACGCTGGCGCACAGACTCTGGCCGTCGCTGACGCTCGTCACCGTCCTTCTCGGAGTGGCGGTCGCGGCACAGGCCGCGGGCCTGCGGGTCCCGGCCCTCGTGATCTGGTGCGGCTGCGGCGTCGCGGCCCTGGAGCGATTGCCGCTCGCTGCCGCTCTGCCCGTGACCTCGGTCGCCCTCGCCGCGTACGCCGCGGTGAACAACGACGAGTGGCTGACCACCGCCGCCACGGTCGTTGGCATGGCACTCGCCGGCTATGTTCTGCGCCTGGACGCCGAGGCCCGCGGCAACGCCCAGCGGCTCCTGGCCCAGGAGCGGGCCGCCCGGGCGGCAGAGACGGAGTCGGCGGCGCTGGCGGAGCGGGCCCGGATCGCCCGGGAGATCCACGATGTGCTGGCGCACAGCCTCTCGGCGCAGCTGGTGCATCTGGAGGCCGCGCGGCTGTTGATCGAGGGCGGAGCCGACCGGGACAAGATCCTCGAACGGGTCGTGGCGGCACGGGGAATGGCCCGGGGGGGACTTGCCGAGACCCGGCAGGCGCTCTCCGCCCTCCGGGGCGAGATGTCCCCGCTCGAGGACTTCCTCGGCGAACTCGTCGCCACGGCGTCCGGGGCGGACGTCACCGTCTCGGGTGATCGCAGGCCGTTGCCCGCCGAGGCCTCGCAGGCGGTCCGCAGGGTCGCTCAGGAGGCACTGACGAACGTCCGCAAGCACGCTCCGGGTGCCAAGGTGCACATCCGGCTGGAGTACGCCGAGCACCAAGTGACGCTGGATGTGAGGGACTCGGGCGGATCGCCGGGCGAGTTGACCGGGTCGGGGGCCGGGTACGGTCTCCTGGGCATGCGGGAGCGTGCCGAGCTGCTGGGCGGCTCGCTGGACGCCGGGCCGGGCGAGGAAGGATTCGTGGTGACACTGAAGGTGCCGGTATGACGGAGGAGGAGAGCGGGAAGCCCGCCCGGGTCGTGGTGGCGGACGACCAGACGGTGGTGCGCGAGGGCATTGTGATGCTGCTCGGGCTGCTTCCCGGGATCGAGGTCGTCGGTGCCGCCAAGGACGGGGACGAGGCGGTGAAACTCGTCGCCGAACTCGCTCCGGACGTCGTGCTGATGGACCTGCGCATGCCGCGCTGCGACGGTGTCGAGGCGACCCGCCGCATTCGCGGGGAGCACCCTGGCACCCAGGTGGTGGTGCTCACGACCTTCGCGGACGACGCCTCGCTGTTCCCGGCGTTGAGAGCGGGCGCACGCGGCTACCTGACCAAGGATGCGGGCGGGGACGAGATCGTGCGAGCCGTTCGGAGCGTGCTGTCCGGCGATGCGGGTCTGTCCCCGGGCATCCAACGGCGCCTGCTGGAGCGGCTGTCGGAGCCGGAGCCGGAGCCGAAACCGGAGCCCGCCGCCCCCGTCGTGGCGCCGGACGGGCTCACGGTGCGGGAGACCGAAGTGCTCGTGCTGATCGCGGAGGGGCTGACCAACCAGGAGATCGCCCGCAGGCTGCACGTCTCCACGGCCACGGTGAAGACACACATCAACAACCTCTTCGCCAAGGCGGGACTCAAGGACCGTGCGCAGGCGGTCCGTTACGCCTACGCGCGAGGGCTGGTTCGGCCCCCGTCGCAGTGAGTCACCTGATGGGGTGAAGAGCGCGGAGAAGAAGAGTCAGGGATCTTCCCGTTCTGTCCATCCTTGGGCATGAAGTCAAGCAATGGCCATTCCCGCGGACGCGGGGAAGGCCCCGAGAGTTCGGTTGAGAAGTACGAAGGCCGCGACCCGGCCCCCGCGGCCGCAGGCGCGGACGGCCGGGCGGACTACGACGACCCGTGGTACGACGCGCTCGGATCCGGCTGGGGCGAATTGGACGGAACGGGCGCTCCCGCTCCCGGCGTGCCGCACACGCGCAGGGAACAGGAAGGAACCGGCCGGGTCGCGGACGTCTATCTGGAGGTTCAGCGCAGCGCGGCGTTCCAGGAGGTGCGCCGCAGGTACCGGCGGTTCGTGGTCCCGGGGTTCGCGGTCTTCTTCACCTGGTACGTGGGCTATGTCGTGGCGGCGCAGACGGCACCCGGGCTGATGGGCCGGCCGGTGGCCGGATCCGTGAACGTGGCCATGCTCGCCGGGCTCGGGCAGTTCCTGACGACCTTCCTCCTCACCGGGGCCTACGCGCGACACGCCCGGCTGCGCAGGGACCGGGCCGCCCTCGATCTGCGCTGGGACACCCAGGAGCTCACCCGGGGATTCAGGGGTGGAGAGCGGTGACCGGACACCATCAGGCTCTGGCGCTGGTGCTCTTCAGCGTCTTCGTCGCGATCACGCTGGCCATCACGACCTGGGTGAGTCGCCGCCGACATGGCTCGGCGGAGGAGTTCTATGCGGGCGGGCGGCTGTTCTCGCCCATGGAGAATGGTTTTGCCATCGCGGGCGACTACATGTCGGCGGCCTCCTTCCTGGGCGTCACCGGGCTCATCGCGCTCTTCGGGTACGACGGGATGCTGTACGTGGTGGGCTTCCTGGTGGCCTGGCTCGTAGTGCTCTTCTTCGTCGCCGAACTCGTCCGCAACTGCGGGCGGTTCACGCTCGCGGACGTGATCGCGGCCCGGATGAGAGCGCGGCCGGTGCGGATCGCCGCCGGCATGTCCTCGGTGACGGTCTCCGTGCTGTACCTGGTGGCGCAGATGGTGGGAGCGGGCAGCCTGGTCGCGCTGCTGTTCGGGGGGACGAGCACGGCCGCGCGCGCCTGGACGGTGATCGCCGTCGGCGCGCTCATGGTGATCTATGTGTCGCTGGGCGGGATGCGGGCCACGACCTGGATCCAGATCGTCAAGTCCGTCCTCCTGCTCGGCGGCACGATCGCGCTGACCGCGCTCGTCCTGGTGCGCTTCCACGGGAACCTCGACACGCTGCTGCACACTGCGGCGGAGCGCAGCGGGCACGGTGAGGCGTTTCTCGCGCCCGGCCTGAAGTACGGCGGGAACTGGACCGCGCGGACCGACTTCATCAGCCTGGGCCTGGCGCTGGTGCTGGGCACCGCCGGGTTGCCGCACATCCTGTCCCGCTTCTACACGGTGCCGACCGCGCGCGCCGCCCGGCGCTCGGTCGTCTGGTCGGTCGGACTCATCGGCGGCTTCTATCTGATGACGATCGTGCTCGGTTTCGGCGCGGCCGCCGTCGTCGGACCGAATGCCGTGCGGGAGTCCAACGCGGCCGGGAACACGGCGGTGCCGCTGCTGGCGCTGAAGCTGGGCGGCGGGGCGAATTCGACCGGCGGGACGGTCCTGTTCGCCGTGGTCGCCGCGATCGCCTTCGCCACCATTCTCGCGGTCGTCGCCGGGATCACCCTCGCCTCCTCGGCCGCTGTCGCCCACGACCTGTACGCCTCGCTACGGCGGCGGTGCGGGCCACGCAGCGAACGGCGGCGGCAGTCCGCGCCACGCAGCGAGGTGGCGGTGGCGCGGGCCGCCGCCGTCGGTATCGGCGGGCTCGCGATCGCGCTGGGGCTGCTCGCCCGCGACCTCAACGTGGCCTTTCTGGTGGGGCTCGCCTTCGCGGTCTCCGCGTCCGCGAACCTGCCGGTCCTGATGTACGCGCTCTTCTGGCGCAGCTTCACGACCAGGGGCGCCGTATGGGCGGTCTACGGCGGTCTCGTGCCCGCGCTGGCACTCGTGGTGCTCTCCCCGGTCGTGTCGGGAAGCCCGGAATCGCTCTTCCCGAGCGTGGACTTCCAGTACTTCCCGCTGCAGAACCCGGGCATCGTCTCCATCCCGCTCGGCTTCCTCGCAGGCTGGCTCGGCACGGTCACCTCGGTGGAACCGGCGGACGAGGCCAAGCACGCGGAGACCGAGGTGCGGTCGCTCACGGGCGCCGGGGCCGTCTGAGCGCCCCGGCACGAGGACGGTGGGTGGGCGCTCCCGCGCCGGGTCGGTGGGAGGCGCTCCCGCGCTGGGCCGGTGGGTGGGCGCTCCCGCGCCAGGTCGGTGCGAGGGTGCCCCGGCGCCGGGCCGTTGGAAAGCAGCCTCGGTGACGTCCACGACGAGCCGGGGCGCCCGCGTCGTGGGCTCCGGCGCCACGCTCCGGCGCCCCACCTGCCCTCCTGCGGAACCGGCGACGAACCGCCCGGGCGGGGCCGGCCCGAGGGCCTTCCGGGCCGTGGCCCTACGGCGCCACCCATGTGTACCGGTGTTCCGGCCGTCCGGTGTCGCCGTACCTCAGCGAGAGCCGCAGCCGTCCCGCCTGTTCCAGGTGGCGCAGATAGCGCTGTGCGGTGGAGCGGCTGAGCCCCGTCCTGGCGGCCACCTCGTGGGCCGAGAGCGGCTGACCGGCCCGGTGCAGAACATCGCAGATGAGATCCGTCGTGGGTTCCGAGTGACCGCTGGGCAGCCTGGGCGAGGAGGAGACGGGCCCGGTACGCAGGGCGCCGAAGATGCGGTCGACCTGCTCCTGGCCCGCCACGCCCCGGCCGCCCACGCGGTCGACGGTGCGGCGCAGGGCGGCGTACGAGTCCAGGCGTGTGCGCAGGGCCGCGAAGGTGAACGGTTTCACCAGGTAGTGCAGGGCGCCCAGACGCATCGCGGTCTGGACGGTCGCCACATCGCCGGCCGCCGTGATCATGATGACGTCGGTGCCGTGCCCGCGTTCGCGCATGCGATGGACCAGTTCGAGCCCCGTCTGGTCGGGCAGGTAGTGGTCGAGCAGGACCAGGTCGATCGGGGCGCGCTCCACAGCGGCCAGCGCCTGCTCCGCGCTGTGCGCGCGGGCGGCGACCCGGAAGCCGGGAACCTTTCCCACGTACTTCGCGTTGATCTCGGCGACGCGGAAGTCGTCGTCCACGACCAGGACGTCAATCATCGGGCCTCTCTCCCTCAAGCCCAGGCGAGCGTTAAGCCCGTGTTTCGGCTCCGCTGTTGTAACGCGAGCAAAATGAGCACAACAGACTCTTGCAAGCAGAAGACGGGGTTGCGCCCACAAGACTGCTGTTGTGGTTCGCACCACACCTACGGTCCCGGCCATGAGCGCAGACACCAGCCCCGCAATCGAGCTACGGGGCGCGAGCAAGACTTTCCGGACCCCGTCGGGGGGTCTGCACACGGCTGTCCGGGGCCTGGACCTGACCGTGCAGCGCGGCGAGTTCGTCGCCGTCGTCGGACCCACAGGATGCGGCAAGTCGACGACCCTGACGCTGGTCAGCGGCCTGGAGGAGCCCACCGAGGGCGAGGTCCTGGTGGCGGGCGAGCCGGTCGCCGGCGTCGGGAACAAGGTCGGTTTCGTCTTCCAGCAGGACGCCACATTCCCCTGGCGCACCGTGCTGTCCAATGTGATGGCGGGCCCCCGCTTCCGTGGTGTGCCCAAGACGGAGGCCCGGGAGAAGGCGCGGGAGTGGCTGGCCCGGGTCGGGCTCGCAGCGTTCGAGGACCGTTACCCGCACCAGCTCTCCGGCGGCCAGCGCAAGCGTGTCGCCCTCGCCGCGACCTTCGTCAACGACCCCGAGATCCTGCTCATGGACGAGCCGTTCTCGGCACTGGACGTCCAGACCAGGGCCCTGATGTCGGACGAGCTGCTGGAGCTGTGGGAGGGCACGGGCGCCTCCGTCGTCTTCGTCACCCACGACCTGGAGGAGTCGATCGCGCTGGCGGACAAGGTCGTGGTGATGACCGCCGGACCCGCGACCGTGAAGCAGGTCTTCGACATCGACCTGCCGCGGCCGCGCAAGGTGGAGTCGGTGCGCCTGGAGCCGCGGTTCATCGAGATCTACCGCGAGATCTGGGAGTCCCTCGGCGAAGAGGTCCGCATCACCCGCGAGAGGGGTGCCGCCCATGTCGCCTGACGTCATCTCCGCACCGGCCACGATCGACACGTCCAAGCCGGACCGAGCCCACTCACGCGCGCGTGCCGCCCGCAAACGCAAAGCCGTCGTCCTGCTGGCGCGTGTGCTGCTGCTGGTCGCCGTGCTGGGACTGTGGGAGGTGCTCTCCCGGGCCGAGGTCATCGACCCGTTCAACTTCTCGGCGCCCTCGAAGATCTGGGACCAGATCTATACCTGGATCACCCATGGCACCGCGCTCGGCTCGCTCGGCGAGCAGATCTGGGTCACCCTCCAGGAGGCGCTGCTCGGCTGGGTCATCGGCGTGGCGGCCGGAGTGTTCTTCGGTATCGCGCTGGGACGGATCGCCTTCCTCGCCGATGTCCTTGGTCCATACATCAAGGTGCTCAACTCCATCCCCAGGATCGTCCTGGCGCCGATCTTCGTGATCTGGTTCGGGCTCGGGCCGTCCTCCAAGGTGGCGTCGGCCGTCGTCCTGGTCTTCTTCCCCGTGTTCTTCAACGCCTTCCAGGGTGCCCGCGAAGTCGACCGCAACCTGGTCGCCAACGCCCGCATCCTGGGCGCCGGCGATCGCCGTGTGACCCTTCAGGTCGTCATCCCCTCGGCCACCTCGTGGATCTTCACCAGCCTCCACGTCAGCTTCGGCTTCGCCCTCATCGGCGCCATCGTCGGGGAGTACATCGGTGCCACCAAGGGCGTCGGTCTGCTCGTCGCCCAGTCCCAGGGCACTTTCAACGCAGCCGGTGTGTACGCCGCGATGGTCATCCTCGCGGTCGTCGCGCTGGTCGCCGAGGGACTGCTCACCTTCGCCGAGCGCCGCATCTTCCGCTGGAAGCCGTCGGACTCGGGGCACTGATCCACCCTTCCCCCACAGAGGAGCCGTCTCCCCCAGAGAGGAGCCGTCGCTCCTTCCTCCGGGACCCCTGTTCCTCCCCCCGCACCGCCATCTCACAAGGACGTGAACCACCATGCGCAAGACCGCCAGAATCGCCGCTCTCGCCGCGGCCGGCCTGCTCGCCGCCACCTCCCTCACCGCCTGCGCCAACGAAGCCGCCGGCAACGCCTCCTCGGATTCCGGCAGCAAGGGAGACGGCAAGGGCGAGAAGGTCAAGATCATGGTGGGTGGCCTGGACAAGGTCATCTACCTGCCCGCCATGCTGACCCAGCGGCTCGGCTACTTCGACGCCGAGGGCCTCGACGTGGAACTGCTGAGCGAGCCGGCCGGCGTACAGGCCGAGACGGCGCTCGTCTCCGGCCAGGTGCAGGGAGCCGTGGGTTTCTACGACCACACGCTCGACCTGCAGACCAAGGGCAAGCACGTGGAGTCCGTGGTGCAGTTCTCGCACGCGCCCGGTGAGGTGGAGATCGTCTCCGGCAAGAGCGCCAAGGACATCACCTCGCCCAAGGACTTCAAGGGCAGGAAGCTCGGCATCACGGGTCTCGGTTCCTCGACCGACTTCCTCACCAAGTACCTGGCGGTCAAGAACGGCGTGCAGGTCAGCGAGTTCAGCCCGGTCGCCGTCGGGGCCGGCCCCACCTTCGTCTCCGCCCTCCAGAAGGGCTCCATCGACGCCGGCATGACCACGGACCCCACCGTCGCCACGGTCCTGAAGAAGAAGCTCGGGCAGGTGCTCGTCGACATGCGGACCCCGCAGGGCTCACAGCAGGCGCTCGGCGGCCCGTACCCGTCGTCCAGCCTCTACATGCAGACCGACTGGGTGAACAGCCACAAGGACACGGTCCAGAAGCTGGCCAACGCCTTTGTGAAGACCTTGAAGTGGATGTCCACGCACTCCGCGGACGAGATCGCCGCGAAGATGCCCGCCGACTACTCCCAGGGCGACAAGACGCTCTACGCGAGCGCCATCAAGAGCACCCTGCCGATGTTCACCACCGACGGCGTGATGCCCCAGGACGGCCCCCAGACCGTCGAGAAGGTCCTCAAGGCGTTCAACCCCAACATCAAGAACGCCACCATCGACCTCGGCAAGACGTACACCACCGAGTTCGTCAAGAAGGCAACCGGCTGACCCCAGCCGTGCCCTCAGACGCGGGCCGCCCAGACGTAGCGATGCTCCGGGCGGCCCGCGTCGCCGTATTTGAGAGTCAGCGTGGCCCGACCCGTGCGCTCCAGAAGCTTCAGATAGCGCTGGGCGGTCTGGCGGCTCAGTCCGGTCCGATCGGCGATCTCCTGCGCGGACAGCGCCCCCTCGGCGCCCACCAGAGCACGGCGCACGAGGTCCGCCGTGATGGGGGAGTGCCCCTTGGGGAACCCCGTCTCCGGACCGGCCGCCAGGGCACGGAAGATCCGGTCGACCTCCCTCTGCTCGGCCTCACCACCGCCGTCGAGCGTGCGGCGCAGTTCGGCGTACGCCTCCAGCTTGGCGCGCAGGCCCGCGAACGTGAACGGCTTGACCAGGTAGTGAAGAACCCCGTGCCGCATCGCAGCCTGCACGGTCCGCACATCACGGGCCGCCGTCACCATGATCACATCGGTGTCGTGACCACGGCGGCGCATCTCCTGGACGACCGCGATCCCCGTGTGGTCGGGCAGATAGTGGTCCATCAGCACCAGGCCCGGACGGGGCAGGCTCTCCATCCGGCGCAGTGCCTCGCCCGCGCTGTGCGCCTCGGCGGCCACCCGGAAGCCGGGGACCTTCTCCACGTACGCGGCGTTGACCCGCGCGACCCGGGTGTCGTCGTCCACGACCAGTACGTCGATGCGCCGGTTCACCGCGACTCCTCCTCGAGGCCCTGGACAGGTGTCACCTTGCCGGACGCGCCGCCCGCGGGCGCCTGTGGGGCGGGAACGAGGCCCCGGCGCTCCCCGGCATCGGGCTGGGACGCCGGGCCAGGCTCCTCGAGCGCCTCCGGCAGGACGACGGTGAACTCCGCGCCCCCGCCCTCCGCCTCGTCCACGTGGGCACTGCCTCCCTGGCGTTCGGCGAGACGGCGCACCATCGACAGGCCGATCCCGCGTTTGCCGTGGGCCGGGGGCTGCTTGGTCGACCATCCGTCCGTGAAGACCAACTCCCGGCGCTCGGCCGGGACTCCGGGTCCCGTGTCGCGCACACGGAGGACCGCCGTGCGCCCCTCGGCGCGCAGTTCGACCTCCACGCGCGCGTGCGGAGTGCCCGCGACGGCGTCCAGTGCGTTGTCGACCAGGTTGCCCACCACCGTGACCAGCCCCCTAGGGTCGATCAACCGGTCCGGCAGCAGCGTGCGATCCGCGATCCACAGGGCCACACCGCGCTCCGCGGCGACCGTGGCCTTGCCCACCAGCAGGGCGGCGAGCAGCGGATCGTGGATCTTCTCGGTCACCTGTTCCGCGGTGGCCCGGTGGTCGCCCACCACCTCGCCGACGAACTCCACGGCGTCCTCGTACATCTCCAGTTCGAGCAGGCCCAGGAGCGTGTGCATCCGGTTGGCGTGCTCGTGGTCCTGTGCGCGCAGGGCGTCGATCAGACCGCGTGTGGAGTCCAGCTCGCGGCCCAGCTGTTCCAGCTCCGTCCGGTCGCGCAGGGTGGCGACGGCGCCACCGTCGTCGGTGGGCATGCGGTTGGCGACCAGGACCCGGTGACCGCGCACGGTGAGCAGATCCGTGCCCGTGACCCGTCCGGCGAGCACATCGGTCGTACGGCCCTGGCCGAGCGCCTCGTCGAGGGACCGGCCGACGACCTCGTCGCCGATGCCCAGCAGCCGCTGTGCCTCGTCGTTGAGGAGCCGCACCCGGCCCTCGCGGTCCAGGGCGACGACGCCCTCCCGGATGCCGTGCAGCATCGCCTCCCGTTCCGCGAGCAGCGCGGAGATGTCGGAGAAGGCGAGATCGCGGGTCTGCCGCTGAACCCTGCGCGAGATCACATAGGCGGCCAGTGCGCCGATGGCGAGGGCCGCGCCCGCGTACGCGAACAGTCCCGGTATCGCGTGGATCAGCCGGGCCCGCACGCTGTTGTACTCGATGCCCACGGAGACCGCGCCGATGATCCGGCCGTGCGCGTCCCGCAGCGGCACCTTGCCGCGGGCCGAACGCCCCAGGGTGCCGCTGTCGATCTGCATGACCTCCTTGCCGGCCAGGGCCTCGCTCGGATCGGTCGAGACCGGCTTGCCGATCTGTGAGGGGTCCCGGTGCGACCAGCGCACATGCTGCATGTTCATCACCACGACGTACTCGGCCCCGCTGGCCTTGCGGATGCGTTCCGCCTCGGCCTGCACGGGCCCGTCGGGCGACGGCCGTGTCGACTGCAGGTCCTTGGCGATCTGTGGCTGGGCCGCCGTGGACTGCGCGATCGCCAGGGCCTGGCGCATCGCCTGGTCGTCCAGCGTGTGACCGAGCGGGGCCAGGAACAGCCCGGTCGCGAGCACGGCGACGCCCGCGGCGATCGCCACCTGCATGAGCAGGAGCTGCGAGAACATCCGCCGCGGCAGGCCGAGGCGCAGCCGTCGCGCAGGGGGAGAGGGGCTCATGCGTACGACGGTACGGGCATGGGCGTGCCCTGCCGTAGGGGTGTGGCGTGGATCTCCTGTGGGGGCGCGTAGGGGCCCTGACGAGGGCCGGAGCGCCACCGCGCGGGGGTGTGTCTCAGCAGTGCGCGCGGTCGGCCACCGCCGCGCAGTGCAGCTCCCGTACCGATACGACGTCCATGCGGGCCGGCGCACCCAGTTCCGAACCGCAGCTCTCCGGGCGCGGCGGCAGGGAGGCGCCCCGCGCCACGAGGACGCGCCACAGCCGGCCGTCGGTGTGGGCGACGGTGACCTCCCAGCGCGGCGCGGCACCGTCCGTGCGGACGACGGTCAGCGCGTCCGCCGTGTACTCGTGGGCCGATGTGCGCACCGCGAGTTCCGCCGCCTGCGCGGGCCGTTCCCAGGCGGAGCTGCCGCGACAGCCCTCGAGCACGACCCGCCCTTCGCGCACACCGTGGAGGACCTCCTTGACGTGCGGCGCCTGGGCCCTGCCGTAGGCGTAGCCGAACGGGAGGACGAGGAGCGTGGGGGAGAAGCGGTGGCCGCCGAGATGGGTGACCTCCCAGACACCGTCGACTCCGGAGGCCGTCAGCTCGGACGCGAGCGGGCGGCCGAGAAGGGCGCAGCAGCGGTCCCGTCTGCCGTTGGTGCAGACGAGCGCGAGGGGATCACCTGTGTGGGGCCTGCCCTGGAGCGATGCGTCGAAGGTGAAGTGATCGCCTCTGCCGAGCGCCGCGAAGTCCAGATCGAGCAGCTGTTCCGGCTCGGATGTCGTGGCGGCGTGCAGCCATGTCTTTCCGGGGACGGTGTGGGCCGCATACACCTGCCGTACGGAAGTCGTGCCGCAGTCGGCGTGCCTGCCGGGGCGGCGGATGAGCGCGATGCGCACACCGGTGCCCTCCGCGGCCGCCTCGAGGGCACGGCCGAGCCCGGGGTCCAGATGGCTCGAGGTGAGCGCCTTGGGACCCCAGGGCCCGGGCTGCTCCAGGAGCAGCCATGTCCTCGCGGTCGCCGCGGTCCCCGCGAGGGGCTCGTCGAGGTCCCGGGACGCGCTCGTGCACGTACTCACAGAGGTGAGCCTAACCTGACTTGCCCCATGGTCACTTCCACCGAGCGCAGGGAGCGGGGTGCGACGGGGCCGGCGGGCGGCAGTGGGGGAGCGCGCCGCGGGCGGATGGACGCCCGCTTGCCCGGCGGCGCGGTGCGGACGCCGGGCGCCCCCGGGCTCAGCGGGGGAGCGGCTGGGGCGGACGCGGTCCCACGTAACGGCCGCTCGGGCGCATACGCAGCGGGCGTTCCTCGTACTCCTCCAGGGTGTGGGCGATCCAGCCCGCCGTACGCGCTACGGCGAAGACCGTCTCGCCCGCCGTGGCGTCCATGCCCGAGGCCACCGTGAGAACGGCCAGTGCCAGGTCGACATTGGCGTGCAGGGGCGTGTGGCGGGCCGTCGTCGACACGATGTCCCGGGCGGCGGCCAGGGCCGGTTCCGCACCCGGCACGTCCTTGAGAAGGGCGAACAGCGCACCGGCGCGCGGGTCCTCGCCGGGATACAGCCGGTGGCCCAGCCCGGGAATCCGGCGTCCGGCGCGCAGTTCGTCGGCGATCACGGGGCCCGCGGTGCCCCGGTCAAGGACATCCAGCAGCATCCGGTGCGCAAGGCCGCTGGCCGCCCCGTGCAGGGGTCCCTCCAGCACGCCGAGGCCCGCGGAGACGGCGGCGTACGCGTGCGCGCGGGCGGATGCGGCGACGCGGACAGCGAGGGTCGAGGCGGCCAGGTCGTGGTCGACGAGCAGCCCCAGTGCCGTGTCCAGCACCCGAAGTGACGCCTCGTCGGGGTTCCTGCCGGTGAGCCGCCCCCACAGGCGCCGCGCCAGCGGACCCTCGTCGCGATGGTCGCGCCGCCGCGGCGGGAGGGCGGCGACGAGGGTGGGGATGAGTGCGCGGGCGACGCCGAGGACCGCGTCCGGCGACAGGTCGAAGCGGAGCGGATCGACGGTGGCCGCCGCCACCGCGGCCACCCGCAGTCGGTCCGTGGGGCCACTGTGCTCGGGTAGCGCGTTCACCGCGCGGCGGGCGACGGTGACCGCGGTGTCCGGGGCCGTGAAGGTCACTCCGGGGCGCAGCTGCCCGGTCCACAGCCACTCGGCGATCTCTTCGTAGGAGTGGCGCGCGGCCAGCTCGGCCGCGTCGACGCCGCGGAAGTAGTAGCGGTCCTTGTCGATCAGGGTGATGCCCGTACGGACCGACAGATCTCCGCCGGTGGGTGAGCTCCCTCCCGGCTCACGCCTGTTGCGTCGCGCGAGTGCCGCCACCTCCTTGGCGTCGAAGGTGCTGCCGCGGTCTCCCGGCTCGCGCCTGCTGCTGAGCTGTCCGCGGCTCACGTAGGCGTACACGGTCTCGGGCTTCACGCCGAGCAGCTCGGCCGCCTCCCTGGTGGAGAGCCGAGTCCCGTCCTGACCGTGAGCCGCTTCCTGATCCCTCATGGTCGCAACCGTATCCATGGACGATGTATTGATTCAATCAATATTGACAGTAGATGAGTCAAGCATAGACAGTCGAGTCAACTACAAGGAGGACACATGGCGATCAACAGGGCCGCAACGGCCTCCACCGACGTGCCGCGGGGACTCGCGGGCGTCGTCGTCACCGACACCGCATTGGGTGACGTCAGGGGGCTCGAGGGGTTCTACCACTACCGGCAGTACTCGGCCGTCGAACTCGCGCGGACCCGTGGCTTCGAGGACGTCTGGCATCTGATGGTCCACGGCGAACTGCCGGACGCGGCGCAGGCGTCCGCGTTCGCCGCCCGGACCGCCGCACTGCGCCGCCTGCCCGACGAGGTGCGGGCCGTGCTCCCCGCGGTGGCGGCGGCCGGCGGCCGGTCCGGACCGCTGTCGGGGCTTCGCACCGCGTTGTCCCTGCTCGGCGCGGCCAAGGACTTCCGGCCGGTCTACGACATCGCCGCGGAGCGCCGCCGTGAGGACACCCTCGCGGCGGCCGCGGCCATCCCCACGCTGCTGACGGCGCTGTACCGGCTGGGCCGGGGCCTGGAACCGGTCGAGCCGCGCGAGGACCTGCCGCACGCCGCCAACTACCTGTACATGCTGACGGGTTCGGAACCCGACGAAGCGCGGGCGCGAGCTGTAGAGCAGTACTTGATCTCGACCATTGACCATGGATTCAATGCGTCAACGTTCACGGCGCGGGTGATCGCATCGACCGGCGCGGATGTGGCGGCTGCTTTGTCGGGTGCCGTCGGTGCCCTGTCCGGTCCGCTCCACGGCGGTGCACCGAGCCGGGCCCTCGACGCCCTCGACGCGATCGGCACACCGGACCGTATCGACTCCTGGATCCGCGAACGCGTCCTCGCCGGCGACCGCATCATGGGCTTCGGTCACCCCGTCTACCGCACGGAGGATCCGCGCTCACGGATGCTTCGGGGCATCGCGGAGCAGTTGGGCGGTCCGCTGGTCGACTTCGCGATCCGGGTCGAGCGCCGTGTGGAGGCCCTCCTGGCCGAACTGAAGCCCGGCCGCGAACTCCACACCAATGTGGAGTTCTACGCGGGCGTGGTCATGCAACTCTGCGGTCTCCCGCGTGAGATGTTCACCCCGACCTTCGCGACGGCGCGCGTGGTCGGCTGGAGCGCCCACATTCTGGAGCAGGCGGAAGACCCGAAGATCATCCGCCCGGCCGCCCGGTATGTGGGCGCCGTCCCACCGGTGGCCGTGCCGGCTGCCTGACCTCCGCCGAGGCCCGGCTCCACGCAGCCCCGCGAGCGCCGCCGACCGACGGTCATCTCGTGGGGCCGCCCCTCGTATCCTGGGGCGGCGTTCGTCGCGTCTGGACGTCGTACGAGAAGGGGCACACGGTGAGTCGGTCGTCGGGTCCGCAGCAGATTCCGGTCGTGGTCCTCGCCGGATTCCTGGGGTCGGGCAAGACCACCTTGCTCAACCACCTCCTCCACCACAGCGGAGGCAGCCGCATCGGCGCCATCGTCAACGACTTCGGGGCCATCGAGATCGATGCGATGGCGGTCGCCGGCGCGCTCGGGGACTCCACGGTCTCCCTCGGCAACGGATGTCTGTGCTGCGCCGTCGACGCCGGCGAACTCGACGGCTATCTCGACCGGCTCGCCCATCCCTCCGCCGGCATCGACGTCATCGTCATCGAGGCCAGCGGGCTCGCCGAACCTCAGGAACTCGTCCGCATGGTGCTCGCCAGCGAGCAGCCGCGTGTCGTCTACGGCGGACTCGTGGAGGTCGTCGACGCGGTCGAGTTCGACGCCACCCGCGAGAGGCACCCCGGACTCGACCGGCATCTCGCCCTCGCCGACCTCGTCGTCGTCAACAAGACCGACCGGGCCGACGACGGCGAACGGGTCCTCCGGCTCGTACGTACGCTCACCGACGGGGCCGCGGTCGTACCGGCCGTCTACGGGCGCATCGACCCCGGATTCCTGTTCGACTGCCGGCCGGCCGAGGAGCGGATCGGGCAGCTGTCCTTCGACGACCTCCACCGGCACCACGAGCACGAGCACGACGGCCCGCACCATGCCCATCTGCACACGGCCTACGACACCCTCTCCTTCGATTCCCGCGTGCCCATGAACCCCGGGCGACTGCTGGACTTCCTGGACACCAGGCCGGAGGGGCTCTACCGGATCAAGGGATATGTCGACTTCGGCGCCGCCGACCGGCGCAACCGGTACGCCGTGCACGCCGTCGGCCGGTTTCTGCGCTTCTACCCGGAGCCGTGGAGCGCGGACGACGACCGGCTCACCCAACTCGTCCTCATCGGGTCCGGCATCGACACCGCCGCCCTCCGCGAGGAGCTCCAGGCGTGCGCGGACGACACCCCACACGCCGACGAGCGCGGCATGTGGGGCGTCCTTCGCTACGTCCAGGACAAGGACGGCGAGGCAACCGAGGTCCCCGGGGCAACCGAGATCGCCGAGGTCGCCGATGTCCCTGAAGTCCCTGAGGTCGTCGACCCCTTCGGGGACCTCGATGACCTCGATGACCTCGCGCGCTGACCTACACCGGTCCCGCCACCACCGCGACCGTCTTGGGCAGTGACACACCCGAACCGTCACGCCGCGGGTCGATCTCGGGCAGCTCGGCCGGCATGCCGTTCTTCTGCGCGGCCCGGGCCGGCATCGCACCCGCCCACGCCAGTGACAGGCAGTCCTCGCCCTTGAGGAACCGCTGGCAGCGGACACCGCCCGTGGCCCGGCCCTTGCGCGGGTACTGGTCGAACGGGGTCAGCTTGGCGGTCGTCTGCACCGAGTCGTCGAGCGTGCCGCGCGAGCCCGCGACGGTGAAGACCACCGCATCGACCGCCGGGTCCACCGCCGTGAAGGAGATGACCTTCGCGCCGTCCGTGAGCTTGATGCCCGCCATGCCTCCCGCCGGGCGGCCCTGCGGACGCACCTGGGACGCCTGGTAGCGCAGCAGCTGCGCGTCGTCCGTGATGAAGACCAGATCCTCCTCGCCGGTGCGCAGCTCGGTCGCGCCGACGATCCGGTCACCCTCCTTGAGGGTGATGACCTCCAGCTCTTCCCTGTTCGCGGGGTAGTCGGGGACCACACGCTTGACGACGCCCTGCTCCGTACCGAGCGCGAGGCCGGGGGAGGACTCGTCCAGCGTCGTCAGGCAGACCACCGTCTCGTCCGGTGCCAGGGAGACGAACTCCGAGACCGGCGCGCCCCCGGACAGGCTCGGCCGCGTGGCCGTCTCGGGAAGCTGCGGCAGGTCGATCACGTTCAGCCGCAGCAGCCGGCCGGCGGACGTCACCGCGCCCACCTCGCCGCGGGCCGTCGCCGGCACCGCGGAGACGATCACGTCGTGCTTCGCGCGCCTGCCCTCGGTGTCCTCCGCGAACGGGTCGCCGTTCGCCGTGCGCGCCAGCAGGCCCGTGGACGACATCAGCACCCGGCACGGGGCGTCCTCGACCTGCAGCGGGACCGTCGGGGCCGGGGCGCCGGAGGACTCCAGCAGCACCGTGCGCCGCTCCGTGCCGAACTTCTTGGCGACCGCGGCCAGTTCGGCCGAGACCAGCTTGCGCAGCTCCGCGTCCGACTCCAGGATCCGGGTCAGCTCCGCGATCTCGGCGTTGAGCCGCTCCTTCTCCGTCTCCAGTTCGATGCGGTCGTACTTGGTCAGACGGCGCAGCGGGGTGTCGAGGATGTACTGCGTCTGGATCTCACTCAGCGAGAAGCGCTCCATCAGGCGCTGCTTGGCCTGCGCGGAGTTGTCGCTGGACCGGATCAGGCGGATGACCTCGTCGATGTCCACCAGCGCCGTGAGCAGGCCCTCCACCAGATGCAGGCGGTCGCGCTTCTTGCCGCGGCGGAACTCCGAGCGGCGGCGGACCACCTCGAAGCGGTGGTCGAGGTAGACCTCCAGCAGCTCCTTCAGGCCCAGGGTGAGCGGCTGCCCGTCGACCAGCGCCACGTTGTTGATGCCGAAGGACTCCTCCATGGGCGTCAGCTTGTAGAGCTGCTCCAGGACCGCCTCCGGCACGAAGCCGTTCTTGATCTCGATGACCAGGCGCAGACCGTGCTCGCGGTCGGTGAGGTCCTTCACGTCGGCGATGCCCTGGAGCTTCTTCGAGCCGACCAGGTCCTTGATCTTGCCGATCACCTTCTCCGGGCCGACCGTGAAGGGCAGCTCCGTGACGACGAGGCCCTTGCGGCGCGCGGTCACGTCCTCCACCGAGACCGTGGCGCGGATCTTGAAGGTGCCGCGGCCCGTCTCGTACGCGTCCCGGATGCCCGAGAGGCCCACGATGCGGCCGCCGGTCGGCAGGTCCGGTCCCGGGACGTGCTTCATCAGCGTGTCCAGGTCCGCGTTCGGGTGGCGGATCAGATGGCGGGCGGCCGCGATGACCTCGCCCAGGTTGTGCGGCGGCATGTTCGTGGCCATGCCGACCGCGATTCCCGAGGAGCCGTTCACCAGCAGGTTCGGGAAGGCGGCCGGGAGCGCCACCGGCTCCTGCTCCTGGCCGTCGTAGTTGGGCGTGAAGTCGACCGTGTCCTCGTCGATGGACTCGGTCATGAGGCCGGTCGCCTCGGCCATGCGGCACTCGGTGTACCGCATCGCGGCCGGCGGGTCGTCGTTGCCCAGCGAGCCGAAGTTGCCGTGGCCGTCGACCAGGGGGACGCGCATCGAGAAGGGCTGGGCCATGCGCACCAGGGCGTCGTAGATCGACGCGTCGCCGTGCGGGTGCAGCTTGCCCATGACCTCGCCGACGACGCGGGCGCACTTCACATAGCCGCGCTCGGGGCGCAGGCCCATCTCGTTCATCTGGTAGACGATCCGCCGGTGCACCGGCTTGAGGCCGTCGCGGGCGTCCGGCAGGGCCCTGGAGTAGATGACCGAGTACGCGTACTCGAGGAAGGAGCCCTGCATCTCGTCGACGACGTCGATGTCGAGGATCTTCTCCTCGTACGGATCGTCGGGCGGCGGGGTCTTCGTGCTGCGGCGGGCCATTGCTGCCGGCTCCTTCACAGTCTGTGCTGGGCATGAACGGAAGTCTGACGCCGACCATTGTGGACCGCCGCACCGACAACGTGGACCAGGACCCGTCCCCTGGGGGCCCGGCGCGGGGGACGCCCGTGCTTCCGAGCCGTCAACACCGTATGGTGTCCGCCACCCCCCGTAATCAGGGTCTCGCTCTCGGCGTACGCAGCCCGGGAACTTGGCCACTCGTCCGCACGCTTGCATACAGTGACAGGACCGGCGGGAAACCGCTGATTTCCGCGACAGTTTCCGCGATCGAAGGGACGTACATGCCCATGGGTCACACGGCCACAGCCGAGGCAGGCTCCGGGGGCCTGACAGCGACCGAGCACCGCCTGGCCAACGGCTTGCGCGTGGTGCTCTCCGAGGACCACCTGACCCCGGTCGCGGCGGTGTGCCTCTGGTACGACGTCGGATCGCGTCACGAGGTCGAGGGCCGCACCGGCCTCGCCCACCTCTTCGAGCACCTGATGTTCCAGGGCTCGGGGCAGGTGAAGGGCAACGGCCACTTCGAACTGGTGCAGGGCGCGGGCGGCTCGCTGAACGGCACCACGAGCTTCGAGCGCACGAACTACTTCGAGACCATGCCGACCCACCAGTTGGAGCTCGCCCTCTGGCTGGAGGCCGACCGCATGGGCTCGCTGCTCGCCGCCCTCGACGACGAGTCCATGGAGAACCAGCGGGACGTCGTGAAGAACGAGCGCCGCCAGCGCTACGACAACGTTCCGTACGGCACCGCGTTCGAAAAACTGACCGCGCTCGCCTACCCGGAGGGCCACCCCTACCACCACACGCCCATCGGCTCGATGGCGGACCTGGACGCGGCCACCCTGGAGGACGCGCGCGCCTTCTTCCGCACGTACTACGCGCCCAACAACGCCGTTCTGTCGGTCGTCGGCGACATCGACCCGAAGCAGACCCTCGCCTGGGTCGAGAAGTACTTCGGGTCGATTCCCTCCCACGACGGCAAGCCCGAGCCGCGCGACGGCTCGCTGCCCGACACCATCGGCGAGCAGCTGCGCGAGGTCGTCGAGGAGGAGGTCCCGGCGCGCGCCCTGATGGGCGCCTACCGGCTGCCGCAGGACGGCACGCGCGCGTGCGACGCGGCGGATCTGGCCCTCACCATCCTGGGCGGCGGCGAGTCCTCCCGGCTCTACAACCGGCTCGTCCGACGTGACCGCACCGCCGTCGCCGCCGGATTCGGCCTGCTCCGGCTCGCCGGAGCGCCCTCGCTGGGCTGGCTGGACGTGAAGGCCTCCGGCGACGTGGAGGTGCCCGTCATCGAGTCCGCCATCGACGAGGAGCTCGCCCGGTTCGCCGAGGAGGGCCCCACGGCCGAGGAAATGGAGCGTGCCCAGGCCCAGTTGGAGCGCGAGTGGCTCGACCGGCTCGGCACGGTCGCCGGCCGCGCCGACGAACTGTGCCGGTACGCCGTGCTGTTCGGCGACCCGCAGCTCGCCCTGACCGCCGTGCGACGGGTGCTCGACGTGACCGCCGAGGAGGTGCGGGAGATCGCGAAGGCCCGCCTGCGCCCCGACAACCGCGCGGTGCTCGTGTACGAGCCGGTGGCGGCCGAGGCCGAGACCCCGGAAGCCGCCGAGACCACCGCCGAAGGCACCAGCAACGACGAGGAGTCGGCGAAGTGACCGAGCTCGCGACCATGGACTTCCACCCGCAGCCCCGGCCGGGCACGGCTCGGCCCTGGGCGTTCCCCGCGCCCGAACGCGGTGCCCTGGACAACGGCCTGACGGTGCTGCGCTGCCACCGCCCCGGCCAGCAGGTCGTCGCCGTCGAGGTGCTCCTCGACGCGCCCCTGGACGCCGAGCCGGCCGGCCTCGACGGCGTCGCCACGATCATGGCGCGTGCCTTCTCCGAGGGCACCGACAAGCACTCGGCCGAGGAGTTCGCCGCCGAGCTGGAGCGCTGCGGCGCCACCCTGGACTCGCACGCCGACCACCCCGGTGTGCGCCTGTCCCTCGAAGTGCCGGTCTCCCGCCTCCCGAGGGCGCTCGGACTGCTCGCCGACGCCCTGAGGTCACCGGCGTTCGACGCCGGTGAGGTCGAGCGCCTGGTGCGCAACCGCCTCGACGAGATCCCGCACGAGACCGCCAACCCGGCCCGCCGCGCCGCCAAGGAGCTCTCCAAGGAGCTGTTCCCGGCGTCCTCGCGGATGTCGCGCCCGCGCCAGGGCACCGAGGAGACGGTGGCGCACATCGACGCCGCGGCGGTCCGGGCCTTCTACGAACGGCATGTGCGGCCCTCGACGGCCACCGCCGTCGTGGTGGGCGACCTCACCGGCGTCGACCTCGACGCGCTTCTCGGCGAGACGCTCGGGGCCTGGACGGCGGCGCCCGCCAAGCCGCGTCCCGCGCCCCCGGTGACCGCCGACGACAGCGGCCGCGTGGTCATCGTCGACCGCCCCGGCGCCGTCCAGACGCAGCTGCTCATCGGGCGCGTGGGCGCCGACCGTCACGACCGGGTGTGGCCCGCACAGGTGCTCGGTACGTACTGCCTCGGCGGCACGCTCACCTCCCGCCTGGACCGCGTCCTGCGCGAGGAGAAGGGCTACACCTACGGTGTGCGGGCGTTCGGCCAGGTGCTGCGTTCCGCGCCCGACGGCACCGGCGCCGCGATGCTGGCCATCAGCGGTTCCGTCGACACGCCGAACACCGGCCCGGCGCTCGACGACCTCTGGAAGGTGCTGCGCACCCTCGCCGCCGAGGGGCTGACGGACGCCGAGCGTGACGTCGCCGTGCAGAACCTGGTGGGTGTGGCACCGCTCAAGTTCGAGACCGCGGCAGCCGTCGCGAGCACCCTCGCCGACCAGGTCGAACAGCACCTGCCGGACGACTACCAGTCGACGCTGTATCAGAAGCTCGCCGAGACGGGCACGGTGGAGGCCACGGCCGCCGTCGTGAACGCCTTCCCGGTGGACCGTCTGGTGACCGTCCTGGTGGGCGACGCCGCGCAGATCGAGGAGCCCGTCAAGGCGCTCGGCATCGGTGAAGTCCGCGTCGTCCGGGCCGAGTAGGGACGCGTCGTACGCGTCCGGGGCGGCGACGTTCCGAAGGGGCCCTGGTGACGTCTTCCGCCACCAGGGCCCGTTCTTTCGGGCTCATTCGCGAGTTTGTCCGTATTGCCACAGAGGCTGCCGCTCTGCCCTGTGGGATGCGCTACAAACCCCCTGATCGGTTTGCCGAGCGAAACGGAGCGCTTCTAGCGTCTGTCGGGCTGTCCGTCAGGCAGTGCGCCGCACCCGCGGCACCGGACAGCCATCGCCGAGTCCCCGTACGGCGCGAGCCAGGGGAGCCGGGGACCCACCTTGCCCTCGCGCCTTCGCGGCCGGGGCTCATGCAGTCCCTGGGGTGAATCGGGCGTCAGCCCGTAGGAGACCTTCCTGCTCCGAACCCGTCAGCTAACCCGGTAGGCGAGAGGGAAGGAAAGGACCAGCCACTTCATGGCGTTCACCTGCGCCACCGGGAAGCACCGCCGTCCGAGCCGCATGCGGCGTACGACCACGAACGCCGTGGGTGTCGCGGCGCTCACCACCACCGGCGTCATCGGCACCCTCGCCGCCCCGGCCTTCGCCGCCGGGCACGCCGTCGAGGAGACCGGACTGCTCCAGGCCGTCACCCTCGGCGACTCGGTCGCGGCGAAGATCGACGCCCAGGCCGCCGCCCAGAAGCAGGCCGCCGAGCAGAAGAAGGCCGCGGAGGCCGCGCGCAGGCAGGCCGCGGAGAAGGCGCGCAAGGAGCGCGAGGCCAAGGAGCGCGCCGCCCGCGAGGCCGAGCGCGAGCGCCTCAACGCGTATGTGGCGCCCGTCCTGCACTCCTATGTCTCCACCGGCTACAAGTCCGGCGGCTCGCTGTGGTCCTCCGGCGCCCACACCGGCATTGACTTCCACGCCGGTACGGGCACGCCCGTACACGCCGTGGGCTCGGGCACCGTCGTCGAGACCGGCTGGGGCGGCGCGTACGGCAACCAGATCGTCATCAAGATGAACGACGGCACCTACACGCAGTACGGTCACCTGTCGTACATCGGTGTCTCGGTGGGCCAGAGTGTGACTCCCGGCCGGCAGATCGGCCTGTCCGGGGCCACCGGCAACACCACCGGGCCGCACCTCCACTTCGAGGCGCGCACGAGCCAGGAGTACGGCTCCGACATCGACCCCGTCGCCTACCTCAGGTCGCACGGCGTGAACGTCTGACCGCCGCACGGCGGCCGCCGGCCGCCGCCCGGCGTGCGGCGTGTTCGGATGTGATGACCCCGGCTCCTCGGCCGGGGTCATCGCTGTGTCGAACTGTTGTCTGTCCAAAAAATATCCATGGATTCCGGCCCGCCGTCGGAAATTCGGCCCCGCTGCAATAGAGTCGACAGAACACACGTCAACCGTCGACGTTTCACGGGGTTTAAGGCGGAGGTCGGTCATGCGTATTCCGGCGCACTCGGTATGCACGGCGATCCGTGATGACATCGTCGCGGGTGTCTACGAGCGCGGCAGCCGGCTCACCGAGGAGCTCCTCGCCCGCCGCTACGGCGTCTCTCGCGTCCCCGTGCGCGAGGCCCTGCGGACCCTGGAGGCCGAGGGCTTCGTCGTCACCCGCAGACACGCCGGCGCGTGTGTCGCGGAGCCCAGCGCGCAAGAGGCCGCCGACCTGCTCGAGATGCGGATGCTGCTGGAGCCGCTGGGGGCCGCCCGGGCCGCCCAGCGCCGCACCGAGGGCCATCTCAAGGTGCTGCGCGGCCTGGTCAGGCTGGGACAGGAGCGTGCCAGGAGGGGTGCCGGCGAGGACCTGCGCTCTCTGGGCGGATGGTTCCACGAGACGCTGGCGCAGGCCTGCCGGAGCCCCGCGCTCACGTCGACGCTGGGCCAGCTGCGGCACAAGATCGCCTGGATGTACTCGGTCGAGATGCCGGCCAACCCCGTGGAGTCCTGGGCCGAGCACGGCGGCATCGTGGACGCCGTCGCACGCGGGGACAGTGAGCGGGCGCGCGCCCTCACGGCGCTGCACGTCGAGCGCGCGACGGCCGGGCACCGGCTGCGCCTTCCCGGCGCGGGCGGCGACCGCGCGGAGCGTGTGAGGACTTCGCAACATGCGGTAAACCTGTCGGCGGCCCGGCATTAACACGGACGCCGTATACAAAGAGGGATATTCGGTGGAGCCTATTTCCTCCGCCCTCGTTCTCATGCGCACGGTGAAATCGGCGTGCGTGATTTCGGTGTGTCGCGCGTAATTCTCACGACGGTGCCGTATTTCTCGTGCGCGCCCGGAGCGAGGCGCAATTCGGTGGCGCCCAAAGATGGCGGAAGCCGCGTCCGCCCCGAGGGCGGCGCGGCTTCCGTGACCGTGGTGTGCGAAGGGTCAGACCGTCTCGGGAAGCTCCTCGAGCCCCTCGGCGACCAGCTTGGCCAGGCGGTCCAGCGCGGCGTCCGCGCCTTCCGCGTCGGAGGCCAGGACGATCTCCTCGCCGCCCTGGGCGCCCAGGCCGAGAACCGCCAGCATGGACGCGGCGTTGACGGGGTTGCCGCCGGCCTTGGCGATGGTCACGGGGATCCCGGAGGCCGTGGCTGCCCGGACGAAGATGGAAGCGGGGCGGGCGTGGAGGCCCTCGGCCCAGCCGACGTTGACGCGGCGCTCAGCCATGTGTTGCTGCCCTTCAGGAGTTCAGGGTTGTCTAGACCAGTTTTCCATATGATGAAGCGTTCCCGGACCGGGTGGAAGCCCCCTCCCCGTGCGGGTCCGCATCCTGGACGGTGCCCGCTCGGTTCCCCCAGCCTGCCTCGCGCCGTTGTCGGACGCGAGCCGTACTCTGGGGCCCATGCAGACCGCGTCGGACCGGCAGGAGTACCCCACCCACTGGGAGGCCGACGTGGTGCTGCGCGACGGCGGCACCGCGCGCATCAGACCCATCACCGCCGACGACGCCGAGCGCCTCGTCAGCTTCTACGAGCAGGTCTCGGACGAGTCGAAGTACTACCGCTTCTTCGCGCCGTACCCCCGTCTGTCCGCCCGGGACGTCCACCGCTTCACACACCACGACTTCGTGGACCGGGTGGGACTTGCGGCCACGATCGGCGGTGAGTTCATCGCCACCGTGCGCTACGACCGCATCGGGGCCGACGGCATGGCCGCCTCCGCGCCGGCCGACGAGGCCGAGGTCGCCTTCCTCGTGCAGGACGCGCACCAGGGGCGCGGGGTCGCCTCCGCCCTCCTCGAACACATCGCGGCGGTCGCCAGGGAGCGCGGAATCCGCCGGTTCGCCGCCGAGGTGCTGCCCGCCAACACCAAGATGATCAAGGTGTTCACGGACGCCGGGTATCAGCAGAAGCGCAGCTTCGAGGACGGTGTCGTACGCCTGGAGTTCGACCTGGAGCCCACGGACCGGTCGCTGGCCGTGCAGCGGGCGCGGGAGCAGCGGGCCGAGGCGCGGTCGGTGCAGCGGCTGCTCGCGCCAGGCTCGGTCGCCGTGATCGGCGCGGGCCGCACACCCGGGGGAGTGGGCCGCAGCCTCCTGGGCAACCTCAGGGACGGCGGCTACACCGGCCACCTGTACGCGGTGAACAAGGCCTTCGAGGCCGACCGGAGGGAACTCGACGGGGTGCCCGCGCACCGCTCCGTCCGCGAGATCCCCGAGCCGGTGGACCTCGCGGTCGTCGCCGTCCCCGCGGAGCACGTCCCCGAGGTCGTCGCCGAGTGCGGCGAGCACGGGGTGCAGGGGCTCGTGGTGATCTCCGCGGGATACGCCGAGAGCGGGCCGGACGGACGCAAGCGCCAGCGGGAGCTGGTGCGGCAGGCGCGGTCGTACGGGATGCGGATCATCGGGCCCAACGCCTTCGGGATCATCAACACCTCGCCGGACGTCCGGCTCAACGCCTCCCTCGCGCCCGAGATGCCGCGCACCGGGCGCATAGGGCTGTTCGCCCAGTCCGGCGCCATCGGCATCGCACTGCTCTCCCGGCTGCACCGCCGCGGCGGAGGCGTCACCGGGGTGACCGGGGTGTCGACGTTCGTCTCCTCCGGAAACCGGTCGGACGTCTCGGGCAACGACGTCCTGCAGTACTGGTACGAGGACGCGGACACCGACGTCGCCCTGATGTATCTGGAAACCATCGGCAGCCCGCGCAAGTTCAACCGGCTCGCACGGCGCACGGCGGCGGCCAAGCCGCTGGTCGTGGTGCAGGGCGCGCGGCACGGAAGCGCCCCCCAGGGCCATGCCGTACGGGCCACGCGCCTGCCGCACGCCACGGTCTCCGCCTTGCTGCGGCAGGCCGGGGTGATCCGGGTGGACACGATCACGGAACTGGTGGACGCGGGGCTGCTGCTGGCCCGCCAGCCGCTGCCCGCCGGGCCGCGGGTGGCGATCCTCGGCAACTCCGAGTCGCTGGGCCTGCTGACCTACGACGCGTGTCTGACGGAAGGGCTGCGCCCGTTGCCGCCGCTCGACCTGACGACGGAGGCGTCGGCCGAGGACTTCCGCGGGGCGCTGACCGCGGCGCTGGCCGACGACGCGTGCGATGCCGTCGTCGTGACGGCCATACCGGCGGTGGGGGAGACCTCGGCCGGGGACGCCGCGCTGGCGCAGGCCCTCCGTTCGGCCGCCGCGGCTGCCCCCGCCAAGCCGGTGCTCGTGGTCCACGTCGAGCTGGGCGGTCTCGCCGAGGCGCTGTCCGCCGCGGCCAGCACCTCGCCCCAGGCCCAGCGCAGCGACCCCCGGCGCCCGGCGGAACCACCGCCCGCCACGGTTCAGACCCCGGCGGACGCCCGCCTGATCCCCGCCTACCCCGCCGCCGAACGCGCCGTCCGGGCTCTGGCGGAGGCGGTCCGATACGCCCAGTGGCGACGGGACTCCGCCGACCCCGGCAAGGTGCCCGAGTACGACGACATCGACGAGAAGGGCGCCGCCGCGCTGATCGGCAGGCTGCTCGCCCGGGGCCAGGGCCTCACGCTCGGCACGGACGAGACCTGCGACCTGCTCGCGCGCTACGGCATCCATGTCCGCAGCGCACTGCCCGCGCCCACTTCCGAGGCCGCCGCCCGGGCCGCCCGCGCGATCGGCTACCCGGTCGCCCTCAAGGCCACCGCACCCCACCTGAGGCACCGCGCCGACCTGGGCGGGGTCCGCCTCGACCTGGCCGACGAGGAGCAACTGCTGCGCGCGTACACCGAGTTGACCGAACTGTTCGGAAGGCCCGAGGAGGTACGGCCGGTCGTGCAGGGTATGGCGCCACGCGGCGTGGACACGCTCGTACGGGCCGTGATCGACCCGGCGGCCGGGGCCGTGCTGTCGTTCGGGCTCGCGGGCGCCGCCTCGCAACTGCTCGGCGACATGGCGCACCGCTTGATTCCGGTCACCGACCGTGACGCCACCTCCCTGGTCCGATCGATCCGGACTGCCCCGCTCCTGTTCGGCTGGCGCGGCTCCGCCCCCGTCGACACTCCCGCCCTCGAAGAGCTGATGCTGCGCGTGTCACGCCTGGTAGACGACCATCGCGAGGTCGTCGCCGTCACCCTGGAACCCGTCGTCGTCGCCCCCCGCGGTCTGAGCGTGCTCGGTGCCACCGTGCGGCTCGCCCCGCCGCCCGCCCGCGGTGACCTCGGGCCGAGGACGCTCCCGCCGTACTGAGCGGCGGCAAGCGGTGCCTCGCAGTCAGTGCGCCCCCGTAGGATGGACGTCATGGCCAAGACCAGTACGACGACCCAGGGGCTGCGCGCGGCGATCGAGCGCAGCGGCTACTACCCGGCTCTCGTGGCCGAAGCGGTGGAAGCCGCGGTAGGCGGCGAGCCGATCCGGTCGTACCTGGTCCACCAGGAGACCACGTTCGACGCGAACGAGGTGCGTCGCCACGTGACCGTGCTGGTCCTCACCGGCACCCGTTTCATCGTCAGCCACACCGACGAACAGGCCGCGGACGACACCTCCCCGACGCCGTACGCCACCACGTCGACGGAGTCGGTGAAGCTCGGCCGGATCTCGTCGGTCGTCGTCAGCCGCGTGGTCGCCAACCCGGAGTCCTACACCCCGGGCGCCCTGCCCCGCGAGGTCGTCCTGACCATCGGCTGGGGCGCCGTCTCCCGCATCGACCTGGAGCCCGCCGCCTGCGGCGACCCCAACTGCGAGGCGGACCACGGTTACACGGGCAGCTCGACGGCGGACGACCTCAGCCTGCGCGTGAGCGAGGCCGGGGACGGCCCGGAGACGGTGCGCCAGGCGCTCGCCTTCGCGCAGTCCCTCTCCGAGGCGACCGCGGATACGACCCGCTGATGGCGCTGCCCACCTGGGAGGACGACCCGGAGCCGCTCGCCGCCGGGTCCGCGCCCCTGCCCCAGTACGGATCCGGTTCCCTCGCCGACCTCCTGCCCACCCTGGCCGCGGGCATGGGAGTGGCGGGCCAGACCCCCGCGATAACGGAACTGGCCGCCGCCGACCGCAACTGCGTCTTCCTGATCGACGGTCTCGGCTGGGAGCAGCTGAAGGCGCACCCCGACGAGGCGCCGTTCCTCACCTCGCTGCTGGCGTCCTCCCGCGGCGGCACCGGCCGCCCCCTCACCGCGGGCTACCCGGCGACCACCGCGACCTCGCTGGCCTCGGTCGGCACCGGTCTGCCGCCGGGCGCGCACGGCCTGCCCGGATACACGGTCCGCAACCCGGCGACCGGCGAGCTGATGAACCAGCTCCGCTGGCAGCCCTGGACCGACCCGCACGCCTGGCAGCCCTACCCGACCGTCTTCCAGCTCGCCGACGCGGCCGGTGTGCACACCGCCCAGGTCACCTCCCCCACCTTCGAGCACACCCCCCTCACCGTGGTCGCGCTCAGCGGCGGCACCTTCCACGGCCGGCTGACCGGCGAAGAGCGCATGGACCTGGCGGCCGAGCAACTGGCCGCCGGCGACCGATCGCTGGTGTACACGTACTACGCCGAGCTCGACGGGGCCGGCCACCGCTACGGCGTCGACTCGGACACCTGGCGCGGCCAGCTCATGTACGTCGACCGGCTCGCCCAGCGCCTGGCGGAGCAGCTGCCTCCGCGCGCCGCGCTGTACGTCACCGCCGACCACGGCATGCTCGACATCCCGTTCGACGAGCGGCACCGCATCGACTTCGACGAGGACTGGGAGCTGCGCGCCGGAGTCGCCCTGCTCGGCGGTGAGGGACGCGCCCGGCACGTCTACGCCGTGCCCGGCGCCCAGAACGACGTCCTGACCTGCTGGCGCGAGGTGCTCGGCGAGCAGTTCTGGGTCGCCTCGCGGGACGAGGCGATCGCGGCCGGCTGGTTCGGCCCCCACATCGACGAACGGGTGTACGCGCGCATCGGTGACGTGGTCGCGGCCGCCCACGACGACGTGCTCCTCATCGCGTCGCAGCGGGAGCCGAAGGAGTCGTCGATGGTCGGCAACCACGGCTCGATGACGGCCGTGGAACAGCTCGTGCCCCTGCTCGAAGTCCGCACCTGAGAGCGGGGCGCCCACCCGCGCCCCCACTCTCCCGTCGATCCCGCCCTGCCTCCGCACTGCCCCGAAAGGCCGCCATTTCCCATGCCCGAGCTGGTGTTCTTCTCCGGAACGATGGACTGCGGGAAGTCGACACTGGCTCTCCAGATCGAACACAACCGTTCCGCGCGGGGTCTGCAGGGCGTGATCTTCACACGGAACGACCGGGCCGGCGAGGGGAAGTTGTCCTCACGGCTCGGCCTGGTGACGGACGCGGTGGAGGTCGCGGACGGGCAGGATCTCTACGCCTACCTGGTCGACCGTCTCTCACAGGGCGGCCGCGCCGACTATGTGATCGCGGACGAGGCCCAGTTCCTGGTGCCGGAACAGATCGACCAACTGGCCCGCGTGGTGGACGACCTCGGCCTCGACGTCTACGCCTTCGGCATCACGACCGACTTCCGCACCAAGCTCTTCCCCGGCTCCCAGCGCCTGGTGGAGCTGGCGGACCGGATCGAGGTCCTCCAGGTGGAGGCCCTGTGCTGGTGCGGCGCCCGCGCCACCCACAACGCCCGCACGGTCGGCGGCGCGATGGTGGTCGAGGGCGCCCAGGTGGTCGTCGGCGATGTCAACCAGTCCGCGGACGAGGTCGGCTACGAGGTGCTGTGCCGCCGCCACCACCGGCGCCGCATGACGGCGGCCACGGCCCGCGCGGCCGCTCTCTCCCCCGACGTCCTGCCCGTGTCGTCCACCTGACGGCCCACCGGTTCACCCGAAGGCTCAGTCGGCCCGGCTGACCACCGAGAACGTCGCGCCCTCCGGGTCCGCAACGGTGACCACACGTCCGAGGGCCGTGTCGAACCAGGGCCGCACCACATGCCCGCCCAGTGCCGCGACCTGCACGGCCGCCGCGTCGACATCCGTGACCTGGAAGTACGTCATCCAGTGCGGGCCACGGTCAGGAGGCAGGGCGGAGCCGAAGCCGTGGATGCCGGCGACCGGACGTCCCTCGATGTACACGGTGACCCGGTCGGGGCCGCCGCTCAGGACCGGCTCCTGTCCGGAGGCGAACACGGTCCGGTAGAACTTGGCGACGCCCTCAGTGTCGTAGGTGAGCAGTTCGTTCCAGGCCGGTGTCCCGGGTACGCCCGTCAGGCCCCTGCCGAGGTGTCCGGCCGCCTGCCAGATGCCGAACACCGCGCCCATCGGGTCCGAGGCGATCGCGAGACGTCCGGCCCCGGCCGCGTCCAGCGGACCGACCGCGACCGTACCGCCGCAACTGCGGATCGTCTCGGCGGTCGCGTCCACGTCGTCCGAGGCGAAGTACGGCGTCCAGGCGACCGGCAGATGGCGGTCCGGCGGCAGCCGGCCGATGCCGGCCACCTCGTGACCGTTGAGCACGGCCCGTACATAAGGTCCCAGCGGCCGGGGTCCCGGCCGGAACTCCCAGCCGAACAGAGCCCCGTAGAACTCCTGGGTCACGGCCATCCCGTGCACCATCAGACTCGCCCAGCAGGGTGTGCCGGGCGAGTGCCGCGCATGTGTCGTGTCGTTCGGGCCGGCCGGTCTCCGCGCCTCGGTCATCGTCACTCTCTTCTCGGCCCCTCGTGGTGGCCGCTCGGCTTCCAGCGCGTGCGCATGTTCCGCGCACGCGCAGATGCACGCCCGTGCCGATGCTCGCACCACGGTCCGCGTCATGCGCCCCGGCCGCGCCGAGGTACGACGCCCGGGTAGGCGGCGGCCGGAAGCCGTGTGTCCTTGCCGTGTCGGCGTGAGGGCCGGGTGCGGTCGATCGGGTGTACGGCGTGTGCCCGATCCCGCACGATCAGTGATCGGGCCGTTCGGCGGAGCAGAGTAGCCGGAGCCGGGCCGGGCGGCCACCCCGTACGCAAGGATGGGGGCATGAAGGCCATCATCTCCGCATCCGAACTCGCCAGTGACCTTGCGGGACCGCGTCCGCCGACGCTCCTGGACGTCCGCTGGCAGCTCACCGCCGCGGCCGGCTCCACTCCCTTCGACGGCCGCGCCGCTCACGCGGCCGGGCACATCCCGGGTGCCGTCTTCGTGGACCTGGACGCCGATCTCGCGGATCCGCCCGGTCCCGCGGGCCGGCATCCGCTGCCCGACACGGATCGTTTCGGCACGGCCATGCGGGCCGCTGGCGTCTCCTCGGACCGGCCGGTCGTCGTCTACGACGGCGGACCCGGCTGGGCCGCCGCGCGCGCATGGTGGCTGCTGCGCTGGACAGGTCACCCGGATGTGCGGGTGCTCGACGGCGGACTGCCCGCCTGGGAGGGGCCCCTGGCCTCCGGAACCGAGGAGTCCGCTCCCGGCGACTTCCGGCCCGTTCCGGGTGCCCTGCGGGTGCTCGACGCCGACGGCGCCGCGGCGCTCGCCCGCACGGGACTGCTGCTGGACGCGCGGGCCGGTGAGCGCTACCGGGGCGAGGTCGAGCCGATCGACCCCGTGGGCGGTCACATCCCGGGCGCGGTGTCCGCGCCGACGACGGAGAACCTGACGGAGACCGGGCACTTCCGGCCGGCCGCCGAACTCGCCGAGCGCTTCAAGGCGCTCGGGGTGACGGAGGGCACCGAGGTCGGCGTGTACTGCGGATCGGGCGTCTCCGCCGCGCAAGAGGTCCTGGCGCTGACGCTCGCGGGGACCCCCGCCGCACTGTACGCGGGCTCGTGGTCGGAGTGGTCATCGAACGGCAGCCGGCCGGTCGCGGTGGGCCCCGACCCGCAATGACCGCCGGGTAGCCGGCGCGACCGCCTCAGGACGGCCACACCGGTGCGGTAGCCGCGCGACCGCGCGGGCCCCGCGCCGGAGTGGTCACCGCCCCGGACGGTGCGGCCACCGCTTCCGACGGTGCGGCCACCGCTTCCGACGGCGCGTCGGCTTTGCTCCCTGACCGCGCGTCCGCTTGCTCCCGGCGGTGCGCCGCCTACTCCTGCTTCTTGCGCCGCGTCCCGAACACGATCTCGTCCCAGCTGGGGACCGCCGCCCTGCGACCGGGACGGACCCCGTCCGCCTCGGCCTGGCGGTCCGTCGCGCCGATGAGGCGATCGCGGTGGCTGGCGACCGTGCGGGGCATGAGGACGTCGGCGTACGCCGAACCGGCCGAGGCCGCGGGCGCCGGCGGTTCCTCCGCCGCGGGCTCCTCGGCGGCCTCCTCCTGCGGTTCCGTGGGCCGTTCGGGCACGACCATGTCGCCGCGGAAGCTCGGTACCGCTTCCAGGAGGCTGGTGAGCGAGTCCCGCTCACCGGTGCTCTCCTCCGCGGGCTCGGGTGCCTGCGAGGGCAGGACGGGCCGTTCCGCCGGGCGGTCCAGGGCGCGGTCCAGCCGGCCTTCGCGGGGCAGACGCGCGATCCGCGGTACGAAGGGGTAGCTGGGTTCGGGCGCCGCGAGGTCGTCGGACTCCCCGATCAGTGAACGCGCCTCGTCGTCGACGGCCTGGACGAGTCGCCGGGGCGGATCGTACGTCCAGCTGGCCGAGTGGGTCTCGCCCGCGACCCGGTAGACGAGCAGGACCTCCCAGGTGCCGTCGTCGCGGCGCCAGGAGTCCCACTGGACCGTGTCCTTCTCGGCGCCGCGCAGCAGCAGCCGCTCCTGGACTGCCTCGCCCAGCTGCGGGCCGGTGTTCTCCCCGGGCCGGCGCACGGGCGTCTTGCGGGCACGCTCGGCCATGAAGGCGCGCTCGGCGAGGACCGGGCCCTCGAAGCGGCGCACGCGGTCGACCGGAATCCCGGCGAGCTGCGCGACCTCTTCCGCGGACGCACCGGCCCGTATCCGCGCCTGGATGTCTCGGGGGCGGAGGTGGCTCTCCACCTCGATCTCGATCTGGCCGAGGCGGGGACGGTCGCCGCGCACGGCGGCGCGGAGCCGTTCGTCGATCGGAAGCGTGTACTCCGTGCTGTCCGCAGCCTTCAGCACCAGCCGTGTGCCGTCATTGGAGACGGCCACGACACGCAGTTCGGGCATGGGGACCTCCCGGGTGGTGCCTGCCGACGTCACGTGCGTCGCTGCTTCCGCTAGTCGAGTGTGGCCTGCCCGGGTGCAGCCTGCCACAACCTTGCCGAGTTGCCCGGCGTGTCGGGCACGGGCCCTGGATCGCCGTTATGGCACGGTTACCTATTCGCAACGCTAAGTGACCAACTGCGTCACCCTGTGCAACTAGCCCCCTCCCGGCGGTCCAGCAAGGCCTCGGACACCCTGGCGGGAGGCCGGACCCAGGGCTCGCAACAGTACTCCATTCGGGCCACCTCCGTGGATCGGCGCGCCGCCCAACTTCTGGCAAGCTGCGCGAGTTGGCCGCCCGATGCGCCGTTTTCATGGCCGTCAAACGTGGCACACCTCACCCAACCGCCTGAAACGGAACCAATGGTGAGGGCCCCCGCCCCCTGTCCGCGCGTGCGGACGATCACCTCTGAGGAGTCGGGCGAGCCTGTACGGGCGGCCGAGGGGGGACGGTTGCCGTGCGCGGTGGACGCGCGGAAGCGGATGTGGGTGCCGAAGCGGAATCCGAGCGGCAAACCCGGGCGAAGCGGCTGGATATGAGCGCCCGTCACGAGCCCAAGACGCGGCGGAGGTAGTCGTTCGCGAAACGCCGGTCCGGGTCGAGCCGATCCCGCACGGCGGTGAACTCGCCGAAGCGCGGATAGGCCCGGGCGAAGTACTCCGCGTCGCGCGTGTGCACCTTCCCCCAGTGCGGCCGTCCCTCGTGGGCGGTGAAGATCCGCTCGGCGGCCGTGAAGTATGCCTGATAAGGGGTACCGCGGAACATGTGTACGGCGATGTACGCGCTGTCCCGCCCGGACGCCGTGGACAGGGTGATGTCGTCGGCCGGGGCGGTGCGGACCTCCACGGGGAAGCTGATGCGCAGGTTCGAGCGTTCGACCATGGCCTTCAGCTCGCGCAGTGTCTCCACCAGGGCCGCGCGCGGGACGGCGTACTCCATCTCCACGAACCGCACTCGCCGCGGAGAGGTGAAGACCTTGTAGGGGATGTCGGTGTAGGTACGGGCCGACAGGGCGCGGCTGGAGATCCGGGCGATCGCCGGGATGGTGGCGGGGGCGGCGCGGCCGACCCAGTTGGCCGCCTGGAAGACGCCGTTGGAGAGGAACTCGTCCTCGAACCAGCCGCTCAGTCGCCCCACCGGCCTCTCGGGGCCGGCGCTGCGGTTGTTGCGCTTGGTGTTGGTGCTCCCGGTGTGCGGGAACCAGTAGAACTCGAAGTGCTCGTTCTCGGCCCACAGTTCGTCGAACTCGGCGAGGACCTTCTCGAAGGGCATCGGCTCCTCGCGGGCCGTGAGCAGGAAGACCGGCTCCACCGCGAAGGTGATCGCGGTGATGATCCCCAGGGCGCCGAGGCCGACGCGCGCGGCCGCGAAGATCTCCGGGTTCTCCTTCTCGGAGCAGGTGAGCACCGAGCCGTCCGCCGTCACCAGTTCGAGTGCCCTGATCTGGGCGGCGATCGAACCCGAGTCGCGGCCGGTGCCGTGGGTGCCGGTGCTGGTGGCTCCGGACACGGTCTGATCCATGATGTCGCCCATGTTCGTGAGCGACAGTCCCTCGCGCGCGAGGGCCACATTGAGTCTCTTGAGGGGGGTGCCCGCCTCGACGGTGACCGTTCCGGCCTCACGATCGATATTGCGTATGCCGGTCAACAGTTGAGGGCGTATCAATACGCCGTCGGTGGCAGCGGCGGCCGTGAAGGAGTGCCCCGTGCCGACGGCCTTCACCTGCAGGCCGTCCTCGGCCGCCCTGCGTACGGCGGCGGACAGCTCCTCGACCGAGGCGGGGGTGATCTCCCGCAGGGGCCGGGCGGTGACGTTCCCGGCCCAGTTACGCCATGTGCCGCTCTTCCCGCTCGCTGTGGTGCTCATGGGACCCTCCCCGCTGCGGAACCGGCCTGCAGAGCCGGCGATACCCGAGGAAACCGACCGCGACCGCGACGGTCCCGGACACGGCCGGAACCCCGTACCCCGTCCTCGCGCCGGCCGCGTCGATCACCCAGCCGGCCACGGAGGAGCCGATCGCGACCCCGACCGCGAGCCCGGTGGACACCCAGGTCATTCCCTCGGTCAGATGCGCGCGTGGTACGTGCCGCTCGATGAGGGCCATCGTCGTGATCATGGTGGGAGCGATGGTCAGGCCCGCAACGAACAACGCCACGGCCAGAAACGGCAAGTTCCCGACCAGTAGGAGGGGGATCATACTCACGGCCATCCCACATACGCCCAGCAGCCACCGGCGTTCCGGGGCGCCCGTGAAGCGCAGCAGCCCGAAGACGAGGCCGGCGACGCAGGAGCCCGCCGCGTAGAGCGCCAGGACGACGCTGGCGGCCGCCTTGTGACCCTGCTCGTCGGCGAAGGCCACGGTCACCACGTCGACCGCCCCGAAGATCGTTCCCGTGGCCACGAACGTGGCGACCAGCACCTGGAGTCCCGGTGAGCGCAGCGCGGTGCCACCGGTGTGGTGGTCGCGCGGGTGCGGCTCCGGCTCGGTGCCGCGCTGTGCGGTGAGCCAGAGGACGCCGGTCGCGAGGAAGCACGCGGCGAGGAGGGGCCCCGCCTCCGGGAACCAGCTCGTGGACAGGCCGATGGAGATGATCGGCCCGAAGATGAAGCACACCTCGTCGACCACCGACTCGAACGAGTAGGCGGTGTGCAGCTGCGGGGTGCCCCGGTACAGGGCCGCCCAGCGCGCCCTGACCATCGCGCCCAGGCTCGGCACCGTGCCGATGCCCGCGGCGCACCCGAAGAGGACCCAGTCCGGCCAGGCGAGATGGGCGGCCAGGAGCAGCCCCGCGGCCGCGGTCAGCGCGCAGAGCGTCGCGGGGCGCAGCACCCGGCGTTGCCCGAACCGGTCGACCAGGCGCGATATCTGGGGGCCGACGACGGCGGCGGACAGCGCGACGGTGGCCGAGAGGGCGCCCGCGAGCCCATAGCGTCCGGTGAGCTGGGAGACCATCGTGACCACGCCGATGCCCATCATCGACAGCGGCATCCGGCCGAGGAAGCCTGCGGCGGAGAAGCTCTTGGAGCCGGGGGCGGTGAAAAGGGCGCGGTAGGGGCTGGGCACGGAGTCTCCGATGCGTCCGGTAAGGCGTGAAATAGGAGCATGTACCTTACGAGTTAGGCAACGCTAACGTATTCGGGATGCCATGGACGCACCAGTGTTCGGACATGGTCTTCGGACGCCCAGGGTGTCCGGAGGGAGGCGTCCGGAGCAGGGGGGCGCACATGCCGTCGCTCCGGCGCCGGCCGGGCCGCGGGGATTGCCTCACCCTGAACACCCGGTCGATCGCGGATGAAGCGTCGGGGCGCGGGCGGGTGGCGGAAGCGTTGTCGGCGGTGGGTGGCAGGATCGTAGACATGCCCGACGCACTAGACGCCAGCCCGTACGACGCCCTGCTGCTCCTTTCGTTCGGAGGCCCGGAGGGTCCGGACGACGTGGTCCCGTTCCTGGAGAACGTGACGCGGGGCCGGGGCATCCCCAAGGAGCGCCTGAAGGAGGTGGGGCAGCACTACTTCCTCTTCGGCGGGGTCAGCCCCATCAACGGCCAGAACCGCGTGCTCCTCGACGCCCTCCGCAAGGACTTCGCCGGACACGGCCTCGACCTGCCCGTCTACTGGGGCAACCGCAACTGGGCACCCTATGTGACCGACACCCTGCGTGAGATCGTCACGGATGGTCACCGCCGCGTCCTGGTCCTCGCGACCAGCGCCTACGCCTCCTACTCGGGCTGCCGTCAGTACCGCGAGGACCTCGCGGGGGCTCTGGCCGCCCTGGAGGCCGAGGGCCTGGAGCTGCCGCGGATCGACAAGCTGCGGCACTACTTCAACCACCCCGGCTTCGTGGAGCCGATGATCGAGGGCGTCCTCGAGTCCCTGGCCGACCTCCCCGGGGACGTCAGGGCCGGCGCCCACATCGCCTTCACCACGCATTCCATCCCGGACTCCGCGGCGGACACCTCCGGTCCGGTCGAGGATCACGGGGACGGCGGGGCGTATGTGAAGCAGCACCTGGACGTGGCCCGGCTGATCGCCGACGCCGTGCGCGAGCGGACCGGCGTCGACCACCCCTGGCGGCTCGTCTACCAGTCGCGCTCGGGCGCCCAGCACATCCCGTGGCTCGAGCCGGACATCTGCGACCACCTGGAGGAGCTGCACGGCGCCGGGGCCCCGGCTGTCGTGATGGCGCCGATCGGGTTCGTCTCGGACCACATGGAGGTCCTCTACGACCTGGACACGGAGGCCAAGGCGAAGGCCGGGGAGCTGGGCCTGCCGGTGCGCCGTTCGGCCACGGTCGGAGCCGACCCGCGGTTCGCCGCCGCGATTCGCGACCTGGTCGTCGAGCGCGCCGCGACCGAGCGCGGGCAGCAGGTGACCCCGTGCGCCCTCGGCGCGCTCGGCCCGAGCCACAACGTCTGCCCGGTGGGCTGCTGTGCGGCCCGCACCCCCAAGCCCGCCGCCGCGGGCGCCGACAGCCCGTACGTGTGAGGAGCACCGTGACCGAGCAGTCAGAGCCGTCCGGCCGGCTGAAGGCCGAACTCCTGGAGCTCGCCCTGGAGGCCGCCACCCGTGCGGGGGCCTTTCTGCGCGACGGGCGCCCCGACGACCTCGGGGTGGCCGCGACCAAGTCCAGCGCCATCGATGTCGTCACCGAGATGGACATCGCCGCCGAAAAGCTGATCACCGGGTTGATCACCGACCGCAGGCCGGAGGACGGCCTCCTCGGTGAGGAGGGGGCCAGCGTCGAGACCCGCAGCGGTGTCGAATGGGTGATCGACCCGATCGACGGCACGGTCAACTACCTCTACGGGCTGCCGAGCTGGGCGATCTCCATCGCGGCCCGCCAGGACGGGGAGACTCTGGTCGGAGTGGTGCATGCGCCGATGCGCGGGGAGATCTTCCGGGCCGTCCGGGGCGAGGGCGCGTTCGTGAACGACCGCCCCGCCCGGGTGCGCCCCGCGCCCGAGCTGGGGCTCGCCCTGGTGGGCACCGGCTTCGGCTATCTCGCCGAGCGCAAGGCCCGGCAGGCCGAGGTGGCCCGGCGGCTGATCCCGGAGGTGCGGGACATCCGCCGGGGCGGTTCCGCCGCGATCGACCTGTGCGATGTGGCGGCGGGGCGCATGGACGCGTACTACGAACGGGGCCTGAACCCCTGGGACTACGCCGCCGGCGACCTGATCGCCCGGGAGGCGGGCGCCCTGACCGGCGGCCGCCCCGGCGAGCCGCTCTCCCCGGCCCTGACGATCGCGGCCCCTCCGGGCCTGTTCGAACAGCTCCAGGCCAGGCTGGACGAACTGGGGGCCTGGCACGACTGACCGGCCCGCCGGGCACGGCCGGTGGTCACGCGGAGCGGCCGCCGCACAGCCGTCACCCGCTGCGGTGCGCCCGGCGCCGAACGCAAAGCGGGGCCCCGGTCTGGATCTGCCGGGGCCCCGCTTCGAGCGAGCTGATCAGACGCGCGTCGCGCCGACTTCCACACCGTGCTCGGCGGCAAGGCGGTGCAGGTCGTCGAGCTCCGACTGTTCGACGTCCGCAAGGAAGTCGTCGCCGGTTTCGCGGGCACGCGTCAGGTCGGACTCGGTTGCCCGTATGCGCTGCAGAAGTCCTGCGGTGAATGCGTCCATGCTGCGCCCCCTCGTCCTGGGTCGTGGGTCGGTGGCACGGGGGTGTGCCGTTGAGAAGGGACGATCACAGCTCCTGGGTGCCCAGCGCAGCCCTGGCTGGGCGGCGGCGGTGCCGGACACCCACGCCCGCTCTACGGGAAGCGGTGAGCAGCCGACCACATGGTGGTGTGGCATATGCAGAGCGTGATCGCGGGGTGTAAAGCCGTCCTCCCCCAGCGTCCTTCCGCGGAAACCTCAACCGGACGAGAAAATTTTTCATTCCCCGCGCCGGGCCGTTGCGCGGGGACCCTCGCCCAGGACTCCCTTCCCCCCGTCTTACAGCCGGTTTACGGCCGAAAAGGGCAGGATGGAGGTCTCACCCACGAACGGACCCGCCCGTGGGCTGCCTTCACCCGGGCGGCACGGGCGGACACAGGAAGGACAAGCGACGTGCGCGTACTCGTCGTCGAGGACGAGCAACTGCTCGCCGATGCGGTGGCCACCGGACTGCGCCGGGAGGCCATGGCCGTCGACGTCGTGTACGACGGTGCGGCCGCCCTGGAGCGCATCGGCGTCAACGACTACGACGTGGTCGTCCTGGACCGCGACCTCCCACTCGTGCACGGCGACGACGTCTGCCGCAAGCTGGTCGAGCTCGGGATGCCCACGCGCGTCCTGATGCTCACCGCCTCCGGCGATGTCAGCGACCGCGTGGAGGGCCTGGAGATCGGCGCCGACGACTATCTCCCCAAGCCGTTCGCGTTCAGCGAGCTGATCGCCCGTGTACGGGCCCTCGGACGGCGTACGAGCGTGCCGCTGCCGCCCGTTCTGGAGCGCGCCGGGATCAAGCTCGACCCCAACCGCCGGGAGGTCTTCCGCGAGGGCAGGGAGGTCCAGCTCGCGCCCAAGGAGTTCGCCGTACTGGAGGTCCTCATGCGCAGCGAGGGCGCCGTCGTCTCGGCGGAGCAGCTCCTGGAGAAGGCCTGGGACGAGAACACGGACCCGTTCACCAATGTCGTGCGCGTGACCGTCATGACCCTGCGCCGCAAGCTCGGCGAGCCCCCGGTCATCGTCACCGTGCCCGGTTCCGGATACCGGATCTGATGACCGTGGCCACGACACCCGCACCGCCCACGGCACCGCCCAAGCCCACCTGGGACCCGCGCAGGCCGGAGCCCCCCTTCCCCTGGCTGCGCCCGACCATCCGGATACGGCTCACGCTGCTGTACGGCGGCATGTTCCTGATCGCCGGCATCCTGCTGCTGTCGATCATCTATCTGTTCGCGGCACACGCGCTCAACGTGGGCAGCGAGCTGCCGTTCAAGATCCTCTCGGGGCAGGTCGCGAGTGACACCTGCAACTTCCCGTCCCGCCCGTCGGCGAGCGAGCTCAACGACGCGATGAACGCCTGTGTGAACGAGCAGCGCCAGCACGCCCTGGACAATCTGCTCAGCCGCTCGCTGCTGGCCCTGCTCGGCCTCGCTGTGATCGCCTTCGCCTTCGGTTATGCGATGGCGGGCCGCGTGCTCTCGCCGCTCGGCCGGATCACCCGTACCGCGCGTGCGGTGGCCGGCTCGGACCTGTCCCGCCGGATCGAGCTGGACGGCCCGGACGACGAGCTGAAGGAGCTGGCGGACACCTTCGACGACATGCTGGAGCGGCTCCAGCGGGCCTTCACGGCCCAGCAGCGGTTCGTCGGCAACGCCTCGCACGAGCTGCGCACCCCGCTCGCGATCAACCGCACGCTGCTGGAGGTCCACCTGTCCGACCCCGGGGCGCCCGTGGAGTTGCAGCAGCTCGGCAAGACGCTGCTCGCCACCAACGAGCGCAGCGAGCAGCTCGTCGAGGGCCTGCTGCTGCTCGCCCGCAGCGACAACCAGATCGTGGAACGCAAGCCCGTCGATCTGGCCGAGGTGGCCTCGCAGGCCGTCGACCAGGTGCATGCCGAGGCGGAGGCCAAGGGCGTGGAGATCCGCGGCGAGCGCGCTCCCGTGGTCGTGCAGGGCAACGGCGTGCTGCTGGAGCGGATCGCCCTGAACCTCGTCCAGAACGCGGTGCGTTACAACATCCCGGAGGGCGGCTGGGTGGACGTGACCACACTGATCCAGCACGGCCAGGCGGTCCTGGTCGTCGCGAACACCGGACCGGTCGTCCCCGCCTATGAGATCGACAATCTGTTCGAGCCGTTCACCCGGCTGCGGACGGAGCGTACGGGCAGCGACAAGGGCGTCGGGCTCGGTCTGTCCATCGCGCGGTCCGTGGCACGCGCCCATGGCGGCCACATCAGCGCAGAACCCCGCGAAGGGGGTGGCCTGGTGATGCGCGTCATGCTGCCGATCTGAGGCCCGGTGTCCGCGGCAGCCGACCGTGTTCGCTTTGGGCGGAATTTTCGGGGGCCGGATCCCGGCGGCGCATGTGTGATCGATCACAGGCGCAGCTTTCCGGCCATCTACTCTCCGTGATCCCGCGACTCCCGTAAAGCCGGGAAAATGCGGGTTTTCCAGGGCCTTGATCACGGGAAGTACACGGTGGTACGGCTTTGAAGTGGGGCGGCGAGACCGTGTACGGTCCGCTTCGCCATCCAACCCGATCACTCTTGAGGAGTCCGGTTGGGTGTCGATTGAGTAACAGACCTTGATGTGAGGCAAAATCTCCGCCTCGAGGCGGGCACAAGTCCGGCCTCTCACGCGTTACGTGCGCTGGAGACACCCGCAGACACCCAGAGGGGGAGAGCGAAATGGCAACCGATTACGACACTCCACGCAAGACCGACGACGATGTCGACTCCGACAGCCTGGAAGAGCTGAAGGCCCGCCGGAACGACAAGTCCGCTTCGGCTGTCGACGTCGACGAGTTCGAGGCCGCCGAGGGCCTGGAGCTGCCGGGCGCCGACCTCTCGAACGAGGAACTGGCCGTCCGTGTGCTCCCCAAGCAGCAGGACGAGTTCACCTGCATGAGCTGCTTCCTGGTGCACCACCGCAGCCAGCTGGCCCGCGAGAAGAACGGCCAGCCGATCTGCCGCGACTGCGACTGAGGCGGGGTCGGCCGTGATCGGCTCGACCCCTCCTTGGAAGCGCCGCTTCCCCCGCAAGGGGGCGGACCTCGAGCCGCCAGGCGGCTCTCACGGCGTGCGTGACGACGAGCGGGGCTCTTCCGACGAGGGAACAGCCTCGCTCGAACCGGCACCCGCCTCAGCGGCCCCTGAGGGGCCCGAGGTGCCGACCGACCCCCCGGCACCCCTCGCACGTCGCCATGCGGCCGCCGTCCGGGCCGGTATCCGGGAAGGCGTCCGCAAGGGTGGCAGCCAGGCCAGGGCGGGCCTGGCATACCTCGCCGACCGGATCATCGAGTTGGCCCCGCGGGTCCCCGTACGGGACCTGGAGACCCTCCGCAGACAGTTCCCCGGGCTCGGGCCCGAGGCGCTGGCCGACAAGCTCGTGGCGGGCGCGTCGAGGGCGACGGCCACCGTCGGAGCCGGGGTCGGCGCCGCCGCGATGCTGCCGGTGCCGCCGGCCATGCCCACCGAGCTGGCCGCGGAGATCACCGGTGTCGCGGCGGTCGAACTGAAGCTGATCGCCGAGCTGCACGAGGTGTACGGCCTGCGACCGCCCGGGAGCCTCACTCAGCGCAGCACCGCCTATCTGAGGTCCTGGTCCGGGGAGCGCGGGATCGACGTGACCAAGCCGTCGACGATAGACGCGGCCCTGGGCGGCCAGATGAAGCGGGAACTGCGGCAGCAGATCATGAGGCGGGTCGTTCGGGACCTGCCGACCCTCATGCCGTTCATGGTCGGGGCCGCGGTCGGAGCGGTCATGAACCGACGCGACACCAGGCGGCTCGCGGCCCGGATCCGCAGGGATCTGCGACGGCACCAGGTGCCCTGGGAGGCGCTCCCGGAACTGCCGCCCCTGGAGAAGCCGAAGCACCCCCTGGAGCTCGACGGCTGACCGTGGGGACAGACCACCCAGGGGCCGCCGGTGCGCCCCCTACGCCTGAGCCCGGGCCGCTTTGAGCGCCGCCGCCAGCCGCTCGGGCTCCCGCGTCGACAGATACAGATACGGCGTCGGGTCGGCCGGATCCGTGACCTCCACCTTCAGGGCCCTCGGAATGTACGCGCGCAGCAGCATGAAGGCACGCGTGTCCGCCTTGTACGTGCGCCACGCGCGGGCCTCCTCCTGGTCCAGGACCTCCGCGTCGCCGAGCGCCGACAGCGGGATCCTCGCCTCGCCGGCGAGGAGCGAGTCCCCGACCACGCGGATGCGGACGGAGCCGTACGAGCTGGCCACCACGGCCGAGGCCGCGGTGCCGCCGACCAGGCCGCCGAGCAGCGGCAGCGTGCCGAAGGGGACCAGGACGAGGGCCAGGGCGACACCGACCAGGAGGCACATCAGCCACCAGGAGCGGGGCGCGGTGAGGCGTTCTTCGTACGGCGACGCGGAGGGCTGCATGGAGCCAAGCTTGGCACGGTGTCCGCGAGGCGTTCACGCGCGGGTAAGGTCTGCGGCTGTGAGTGGTATTTCCGCATCCCTGACGCCCCCCGCCGACGCCGTGGCGGCCGTGCGGCACCCCGACGCGCCCGCTCCCGGAGAGCTGCTCGGCGCGCACTACGGACAGTGCTTCGGATGCGGGGAGGACCAGCCCCATGGACTGCACCTCCAGGCGCGGGCGGGTGAGGGCGTGTCCCTCACCGCGGAATTCACGGTCCAGCCCGCCCATCAGGGAGCACCCGGCCTCGCCCACGGGGGCGTGCTCGCCACCGCCCTCGACGAGACCCTCGGCTCGCTGAACTGGCTGCTGCGCACGATCGCGGTGACCGGGCGGCTGGAGACCGACTTCGTACGGCCGGTTCCCGTGGGTACCGTGCTGTACCTGGAGGCCGAGGTGACGGCGGTGGCCGGGCGCAAGATCTACTCGAGGGCCGCCGGCCGGATCGGCGGACCGGACGGACCCGTCGCCATCCGTGCCGAGGCCCTCTTCATCGAGGTCAAGGTCGACCACTTCGTCGACAACGGCCGTCCGCAGGAGATCAAGGCGGCCATGAGCGACCCGGACCAGCTTCGGCGCGCACGAGCCTTCGAGGTGAACCCGTGAGCAGCGACCCCGTGAACGTGCTGATCCGGCGCGTCGACCCCGACGTACCACTTCCGGCGTACGCACACCCCGGTGACGCGGGAGCGGACCTGCGCACCACCGAGAGCTGCGAACTCGGCCCCGGTGAACGGGCCGTTCTGCCGACGGGAGTGTCTGTCGCGCTGCCCGAGGGGTACGCGGCCTTCGTGCATCCGCGTTCGGGGCTCGCCGCGCGCTGCGGTGTCGCCCTCGTGAATGCCCCGGGGACGGTTGATGCCGGGTACCGTGGGGAGATCAAGGTGATCGTGGTGAATCTCGACCCGCGCGAGTCCGTGCGGTTCGAGCGCTTCGACCGGATTGCCCAACTGGTCGTCCAGCAGGTCGAGAGGGTCCGCTTCCAGGAGGTCGCGGAGCTTCCCGACTCGACGCGGGCCGAGGGGGGCTTCGGGTCCACCGGCGGTCACGCCGCCGTGGGCGGGGCAACGGGTGGGAATCGATACGCTTCGGTCGTATCCGACCGGGAAGGACAGTGACGTGTTCGGACGTCGCAAGAAGAAGGGTGCCGCCGAGGACGCGGCCGGCGAGGCCGAGCAGGTCGTCGACGGTGTCGACACTGAGGCGGACGAAGAGGTTGAGCGTGAGCGTGTGAGGCTCGAACCGGAGCCGCGTCCCGACGGCCCCTGGGACGCGTCCGAGGTCCGCGAGCCCGGAGAGGGCCGGGTGGACCTGGGCGGTATGTTCGTGCCCGGGGTCGAGGGCATGGAGCTGCGCGTGGAGGTCGCGGGTGACGCGATCGTCGCGGCGACCGTCGTGCTGCGGGACAGCGCCGTCCAGTTGCAGGCCTTCGCCGCGCCCAAGCGCGAGGGCATCTGGGGCGAGGTCCGCGAGGAGATCGCCAGCGGTATCACCCAGCAGGGTGGCATCGTCGACGAGGTCGAGGGGCCGCTCGGCTGGGAGCTGCGGGCCCAGGTGCCGGTGCAGCTGCCGGACGGCACGAGCGGTTTCCAGGTCGTGCGGTTCGTCGGCGTGGACGGTCCCCGCTGGTTCCTGCGAGGTGTGATCTCGGGCCAGGGAGCCGTGCAGCCGCAGGCCGCCGGGCTGCTCGAGCAGATCTTCCGGGACACCGTCGTGGTGCGGGGCGAGGCCCCGATGGCGCCGCGCGACCCGATCGTCCTTCAGCTGCCGAATGACGCGCAGATGGTGCCCGAGGGTGTGCAGCAGGAGGACGGAGGGTCCCGTTTCTCCGGCGGCATGGGCCAGTTGCAGCGCGGCCCCGAGATCACCGAGGTGCGCTGACCGCTCCGCTGACACCACCGTTCCGAGGCCGTACCCCGCCGTGGGTGCGGCCTCGGCCGTGTGAGCATGCCAGACCGATCCGGATCAGAGTCCCGTATCAGGGTTCCGTCAAAGTCACACGTCCGGGCGCATCCCGGCGCATTCGCCGCGATTCATGGCCGTAAGGTCGACGCAGCGTACGCAAGTGTGCTTGGGAAGACAATGGGGCCATGGGACGCGGCAAGCTTCGGATCTACCTCGGTGCGGCACCGGGTGTCGGCAAGACCTACGCGATGCTGTCGGAGGCGCACCGCCGTATCGAGCGTGGGACGGACTGTGTGGTGGCGTTCGTGGAGCCTCACGGCCGGTCGCGCACCGAGGTGATGTTGCACGGTCTGGAGCAGATTGCGCGCCGGGAGATCGAGTACCGGGACGCCCGCTTCGGTGAGATGGATGTGGACGCGGTGCTGCGCCGTGCGCCCGCGGTCGCCCTGGTGGATGAACTGGCTCATACCAATGTGCCGGGCTCGCGTCATGCCAAGCGGTGGCAGGACGTGGAGGAGTTGCTGGCCGCCGGGATCGACGTGGTGTCGACGGTGAACATCCAGCATCTGGAGTCCCTGGGTGATGTGGTGGAGTCGATAACGGGTGTGCGGCAGCGGGAGACGGTTCCCGATGAGGTGGTGCGTCGTGCGGACCAGATCGAGTTGGTGGACATGTCGCCGCAGGCGCTGCGGCGGCGTATGGCGCACGGCAACATCTACAAGTCGGACAAGGTCGATGCGGCGCTGTCGAACTATTTCCGTCCCGGGAATCTGACGGCGTTGCGGGAGCTGGCTCTGCTGTGGGTGGCCGACCGGGTCGACGAGTATTTGAACGAGTACCGCAGTGAGCATCGGGTGTCGGCGATCTGGGGTTCGCGGGAGCGGATCGTGGTCGGGCTGACGGGGGGTCCGGAGGGCCGGACGTTGATACGGCGTGCCGCGCGTCTGGCGGAGAAGGGTGCGGGCGGTGAGGTGATGGCCGTCTACATCTCCCGCAGCGACGGGCTCACCTCGGCCTCCCCGAAGGAGCTGGCGGTCCAGCGCACGCTGGTGGAGGACCTCGGCGGCACCTTCCACCACGTCGTCGGCGACGACATCCCCGCGGCGCTGCTGGACTTCGCCCGGGGCGTGAACGCCACCCAGATCGTGCTCGGCTCCTCGCGCCGCAAGGCGTGGCAGTACGTCTTCGGGCCCGGCGTCGGTGCCACGGTCGCCCGTGAGTCGGGGCCCGACCTCGATGTGCACATCGTCACGCACGACGAGGTCGCCAAGGGGCGCGGCCTGCCGGTGGCCCGGGGCGCACGGCTCGGCCGCACCCGCATCATCGCGGGCTGGCTGGTCGGCATCATCGGCCCCGTGGTCCTCGCGTTCCTGCTGAACACCGTCGACCTCGGTCTCGCCAACGACATGCTGCTGTTCCTGACCCTGACGGTCGCGGCGGCCCTGCTCGGCGGCCTCTTCCCCGCGCTCGCCTCGGCGGCCTTCGGCTCTTTGCTGCTGAACTACTACTACACGCCCCCGCTGCACCGGCTGACGATCGCCGACCCGAAGAACATCGTCGCCATCGCGATCTTCGTCGGGGTCGCCGTGTCCGTGGCGTCGGTGGTGGACCTCGCCGCCCGACGCACCCACCAGGCGGCGAGGCTGCGGGCCGAGTCGGAGATCCTGTCCTTCCTCGCGGGCAACGTCCTGCGTGGGGAGACCAGCCTCGAGGAGCTCCTGGAGCGGGTGCGCGAGACCTTCGGCATGGAGTCCGCGGCCATGCTGGAGCGGACCAGCGACGTGGACCCGTGGACCTGCGCGGGCGGCGTGGGCCCGGGCAAGGCGGTCGAACGGCCCGAGGACGCCGACGTGGACGTGCCGGTGGGCGACCACATGGCGCTGGCACTGTCCGGGCGGGTCCTGCCCGCCTCGGACCGCCGGGTGCTGGCCGCGTTCGCCGCACAGGCCGCGGTGGTCCTCGACCGCCGGCGCCTCCAGCAGGAGGCCGAACAGGCCCGCACGCTGGCCGAGGGCAACCGCATCCGCACCGCCCTGCTGGCCGCCGTGAGCCACGACCTGCGCACTCCGCTCGCGGGGATCAAGGCGTCGGTCACGTCCCTCAGGTCGGACGATGTGGAGTGGTCGGAGGAGGACCGCGCCGAGCTGCTCGCGGCGATCGAGGAGGGCGCCGACCGGCTCGACCACCTGGTGGGCAACCTGCTGGACATGTCCCGCCTCCAGACCGGCACCGTCACCCCGCTCATCCGGGAGATCGACCTGGACGAGGTGGTGCCGATGGCGCTCGGCGGGGTGCCCGAGGACAGCGTGGACCTCGACATCCCGGAGAGCCTGCCGATGGTCGCCGTCGACGCCGGGCTGCTGGAGCGCACGGTCGCCAACCTGGTCGAGAACGCGGTCAAGTACAGCTCCCTCGGAACGCCCGTGTTCGTCTCCGCCAGTGCTCTCGCCGCCCGGGTCGAGGTGCGTGTGGTGGACCGCGGGCCGGGCGTCCCGGACGAGGCCAAGGACCGCATCTTCGAACCCTTCCAGCGCTACGGCGACGCCCCGCGCGGCACCGGTGTCGGTCTGGGCCTCGCGGTCGCCCGCGGCTTCGCCGAGGCCATGGGCGGCACCCTGAACGCCGAGGACACTCCCGGCGGCGGACTCACCATGGTCCTCACCCTCCGGGCCGTGCAGAGCCCTCACCGCCCCGTACGCATCGCCGAACCAGAAAGGCAAACCACATGACCCGGGTGCTCGTGGTCGACGACGAGCCGCAGATCGTGCGCGCCCTCGTGATCAACCTCAAGGCGCGCAAGTACGAGGTGGACGCTGCTCCCGACGGCGCGTCCGCGCTCCAGCTCGCCGCCGCCCGCCACCCCGACGTCGTGGTGCTCGACCTCGGACTGCCCGACATGGACGGCGTCGAGGTGATCAAGGGCCTGCGGGGCTGGACCCGGGTGCCGATCCTCGTGCTGTCCGCCCGCCACTCCTCCGACGAGAAGGTCGAGGCGCTGGACGCCGGCGCCGACGACTACGTCACCAAGCCGTTCGGGATGGACGAACTGCTGGCCCGGCTCCGCGCCGCCATCCGCCGTGCCGAGCCGACCGGCGCCGACGAGGACGACGTGCTGGTGGAGACCGGGGGATTCACCGTCGACCTGGCCGCGAAGAAGGTCAACCGGGCCGGGAAGGACGTACGCCTCACCCCCACGGAGTGGCATCTGCTGGAGGTGCTCGTGCGCAACACCGGCCGCCTGGTCGGCCAGAAGCAGCTGCTCCAGGAGGTGTGGGGCCCGTCGTACGGCACGGAGACGAACTATCTGCGGGTGTACATGGCCCAGCTGCGGCGGAAGCTCGAGGCGGACCCGTCGCATCCGAAGCACTTCATCACCGAGCCGGGTATGGGGTACAGATTCGAGAAGTGAGGCGTACGTCCCGGGGATGGCGCGTGTGCGTCGGTGTCGGGGCACCCCGGTACGCTTTTCGGTATGAGCGCTGTTCCTCGTTCCGAAAAGCCGGTGAGCCGTTTCCGGCGCATGCTCGACCGGCTTTCCTCGTCGCAGGAGGATCTGGAGTCCGAGGAGTTGCGTGAGGACGCCGATACCGCGGGATGTACGCGCATCGGCGACTGCCACGACCGGCAGATCGTGACGGTTACTGGTACCTTGCGCACGGTCACGCTGCGTCCGAGGGCCGGTGTGCCGGCCCTGGAAGCCGAGCTGTTCGACGGCTCGGCCGCGCTGGACCTGGTCTGGCTCGGCCGGCGTTCCATCGTCGGCATAGAACCGGGACGCAAGCTCATCGCTTCGGGCCGGATCTCCATGAGCCGGGGCCGCAGGGTGCTGTTCAATCCGAAGTACGAACTCAGACCGCTCGGACGGGAGTAGCCGGTGACGTCACTCGAGAAGCCGACCGAAGACGCCCAGCACGATTCGCGGGCGGTGACCGAGGCCGCGCTGTTCGAGGCGTTCGGCGGTGTGCGAGGCATGGTCGAGACCGTGGTGCCCGGCCTCTTCTTCGTCACCATCTTCACGATCAACAAGAACCTGCACTGGTCGGCGATCGCCGCCCTCGCCGTGTCCCTGTTGCTCGTGGTCGTCCGCCTCGTGATGCGGGACACCGTGAAGCACGCCTTCAGCGGAGTGTTCGGTGTCGCGTTCGGCGTGGTCTTCGCGATGATGACCGGCAACGCGAAGGACTTCTATCTGCCGGGCATGCTCTACACGCTGGGTCTGGCCCTGGCGTACATCGTCACCACGCTTGCCGGAGTGCCCCTGATCGGCCTGATGCTCGGTCCGGTCTTCAAGGAGAACCTCTCCTGGCGCACCCGCAACCCCGGCCGCAAGAAGGCGTACACCAAGGCCAGCTGGGCCTGGGGTCTGATCCTGCTCGCCAAGTGCGCGATCCTCTTCCCCCTGTACTGGTGGGCCGACACCGCTCAGCTCGGCTGGGTCCTGATCGCGCTCAAGATCCCGCCGTTCCTGCTCGCCGTCTGGCTCACCTGGGTGTTCCTGGCGAAGGCGCCCGCGCCGATCGACGTGTTCGCGGAGATGGAAGCGGAGGAGAAGGCCGAGGAGGAGCGGAAGGCGGCGGCCGGCGCCGCCGACCGGGAGACCTCGACCGGCCGCCACCGCCGGGAGTCCTAGCGTCCGGCTGTGCTGGCTGCGACGGTCCTGGCGCCGGCGGGTCCTGGCGCGGGCGGTCCTGGCTCCGGCGGACCCGGCTCCGGCAGTGGGCCGGTAGCCCCCCGTTCCGGCAGCCCCAGCGCCGGAAGTCCCAGCTCCGGAACCGGGCCCCACGGGAAAGAGCGGAGGCGCCCCGACATGGTCGGAGCGCCCCGGTCCGGGTAGGGGGAGCGGGACTAGCCCGCCGTGTCCTCCCGGCGTACCGACAGCAGGTCCTCCAGCTGTCCCTCGCGTGCCTGGGCCGCCACGAACAGCAGTTCGTCGCCCGCCTCCAGGGAATCCTCCCGGGACGGGGTCAGCACCCGGGTGCCGCGGATGATGGTCACCAGGGACGTGTCCTGCGGCCACTCCACATCACCGACCTGCGTGCCGGCCAGAGCCGACTCCGGAGGCAGGGTCAGCTCGACCAGGTTCGCGTCGCCGTGGCTGAAGCGGAGCAGACGGACCAGATCGCCGACGCTCACCGCCTCCTCCACCAGCGCGGACATCAGACGCGGGGTGGAGACGGCCACGTCCACGCCCCACGACTCGTTGAACAGCCACTCGTTCTTCGGGTTGTTCACACGGGCGACGACGCGCGGAACGGCGTACTCCGTCTTCGCCAGCAGGGACACGACCAGGTTCACCTTGTCGTCGCCCGTCGCGGCGATCACGACATTGCAGCGCTGGAGCGCCGCCTCGTCCAGGGACGTGATCTCGCAGGCGTCGGCCAGCAGCCACTCCGCCTGGGGCACGCGCTCGACCGAGATCGCGGTCGGTGCCTTGTCGATCAGCAGGACCTCGTGCCCGTTCTCCAGCAGCTCGCCCGCGATCGAGCGGCCCACGGCACCGGCACCGGCAATGGCGACCCTCATCAGTGCCCGCCCTCTCCTTCAGGCCCCTTGGCGAACGCCGCCTCGACCTTCTCGACGTCGTCCGTCCGCATCATCACGTGCACCAGGTCGCCCTCCTGGAGCACCGTCTGCGACGTGGGCAGCATCGTCTCGCCCAGCCGGGTGAGGAATGCAACGCGCACACCGGTCTCCTCCTGGAGCCGGCTGATCCTGTGCCCGACCCAGGCCGCCGAGGTGTGCACCTCGGCGAGCTGTACACCGCCGGTGGGGTCCCGCCACAACGGCTCGGCACCCGACGGGAGCAGGCGGCGCAGCATCTGGTCGGCCGTCCACCGGACGGTCGCCACGGTGGGGATGCCCAGGCGCTGGTAGACCTCCGCACGGCGCGGGTCGTAGATACGGGCCGCCACATTCTCGATGCCGAACATCTCACGCGCCACACGCGCGGCGATGATGTTCGAGTTGTCCCCGCTGGAGACGGCGGCGAAGGCACCGGCTTCCTCGATGCCCGCCTCGCGCAGGGTGTCCTGGTCGAAGCCCACTCCGGTGACACGGCGGCCGCCGAACCCGGAGCCCAGCCGTCGGAAGGCGGTGGGGTCCTGGTCGATCACGGCGACCGTATGCCCCTGTTGCTCCAAGGTCTGGGCAAGAGCGGAGCCCACTCTTCCGCAGCCCATGATGACGATGTGCACGACCGTCCTTCCGATGTCAATGGTCACGGCTCAGTCGAAACGCCAAGAACAGGGTCTCAGACCGCCGCCCAAGCTACACACGCGCGGTGCGCGTAGGGCACCCCCGGGCGCGTGTGCCGCAGGGTGTCGTTCGTGAGGCAGATCTCTGCCGGCGGGTGGGCGACCCCCGGCAGGAACCCTTACGATCCTCTCTTGTGTCCAAACTGACCGACGTGCCCAAACGCATCCTCATCGGGCGCGCACTGCGCAGTGACCGGCTGGGGGAGACCCTCCTGCCCAAGCGCATCGCACTCCCCGTCTTCGCCTCCGACCCGCTCTCCTCCGTGGCCTATGCCCCGGGTGAGGTGCTGTTGGTCCTGTCCATCGCGGGCGTGTCGGCCTACCACTTCAGCCCCTGGATCGCGGTCGCCGTCGTCGTGCTGATGTTCACGGTGGTCGCCTCCTACCGGCAGAACGTGCACGCGTACCCGAGCGGCGGCGGCGACTACGAGGTGGCCACCACCAACCTCGGACCCAAGGCGGGCCTGACCGTCGCCAGCGCTCTGCTCGTCGACTACGTCCTCACGGTCGCGGTGTCGATCTCCTCCGGCATCGAGAACCTCGGCTCCGCCGTCCCCTTCGTGGTCGAGCACAAGGTCCTCTGCGCGGTCGCCGTCGTCGTGCTGCTCACGCTGATGAACCTGCGCGGGGTCAAGGAGTCCGGCACGCTGTTCGCGATCCCGACGTATGTCTTCGTCGCGGGCGTGTTCATCATGATCCTTTGGGGCTCGTTCCGCGGGCTGGTCCTCGGGGACACCATGCGGGCGCCCACGGCGTCGTACCAGGTCAGGGCCGAGCACCAGGGCATAGCGGGATTCGCGCTGGTCTTCCTGCTGCTGCGCGCCTTCTCCTCCGGCTGTGCCGCGCTCACCGGTGTCGAGGCGATCTCCAACGGCGTCCCGGCCTTCCGCAAGCCCAAGTCGAAGAACGCGGCGACCACGCTCGCGATGATGGGCCTGCTCGCCGTCACCATGTTCTGCGGCATCATCGTGCTCGCCATGACGACCAAGGTCCGCATGGCCGAGAACCCGGCCGCCGATCTGCTCCACAACGGTGTCGCGCTCGGCTCCGGATACGTCCAGAACCCGGTGATCTCGCAGGTCGCCGAGGCCGTCTTCGGCAAGGGCAGCCTGCTGTTCATCGTGCTGGCCGCGGCCACCGCGCTCGTGCTGTTCCTCGCCGCGAACACCGCGTACAACGGCTTCCCGCTGCTCGGCTCGATCCTCGCCCAGGACCGCTACCTGCCGCGCCAGCTGCACACCCGCGGCGACCGCCTCGCCTTCTCCAACGGCATCGTGCTGCTCGCGGGCGCGGCCACCATGCTGATCTTCATCTACGGCGCCGACTCGACCCGGCTGATCCAGCTGTACATCGTCGGCGTGTTCGTGTCGTTCACGCTGAGCCAGACCGGCATGGTCCGCCACTGGAACCGGCACCTCGCCACCGAGCGCGACCAGGCCAAGCGCCGGCACATGGTGCGCTCGCGCGCCATCAACGCCTTCGGCGCCTTCTTCACCGGCCTGGTCCTGGTCGTCGTCCTGGTCACGAAGTTCACGCACGGCGCCTGGGTCGCCCTGCTCGGCATGTGCATCTTCTACGCGACGATGACCGCGATCCGCCGGCACTACGACGGCGTGTCCGAGGAACTGGCCGCACCCGAGGGCCCCAGCGACGACAGCGTGCGCCCGTCCCGCGTCCACTCCGTGGTCCTCATCTCCAAGATCCACCGCCCGACACTGCGCGCCCTGGCCTACGCCAAACTGCTGCGCACGGACACCCTCGAGGCGCTCAGCGTCAACGTCGACCCGGCGGAGACGAAGCAGCTCAAGGACGAGTGGGAGCGGCGCGGCATCGACGTACCGCTGAAGATCCTCGACTCGCCGTACCGCGAGATCACGCGGCCAGTGATCGAGTACGTCAAGGGCCTGCGCCGTGAGTCCCCGCGCGACGCCGTGTCCGTGATCATCCCGGAGTACGTCGTCGGCCGCTGGTACGAGCACCTGCTGCACAACCAGAGCGCACTGAGGCTGAAGGGCCGGCTGCTGTTCACGCCGGGCGTCATGGTGACCTCGGTTCCGTACCAGCTGCAGTCGTCCGAGCTGGCGAAGCAGCGGGCCCGCAGGCGGCAGGACTGGAACGCACCCGGTGCGGTGCGGCGCGGCCCGGCGGAGGCGCGGGCCAAGGAGTCGTCCGCCTCGCAGAGCTGAGGCCCCCGTCTCATGGTGAACGGCCGGGTGACAGCCACGTAGACTGGTGGGCTGTCGTCCGGCCGGACCGGCCGTGCACTCGTCCCCCTCTCCCGTCCTCTCACCCTGGAGTCACCCCACCATGCAGGCAGAACCGAAGAAGTCTCTGGTGGGCCAGGAGTACGAGGTCGAGATCGGTCCCGTCGCCCATGGCGGTCACTGCATCGCCCGTACGGACGCCGGCCAGGTCCTCTTCGTCCGGCACGCGCTGCCCGGGGAGCGGGTGGTGGCCCGGGTCACGGAGGGCGAGGAGGGAGCCCGCTTCCTGCGCGCCGACGCGGTGCGGGTGCTGGAGGCGTCCAAGGACCGCATCGAAGCCCCCTGCCCGTACGCGGGTCCCGGTCGCTGCGGCGGCTGCGACTGGCAGCACGCGAAGCCGGGCGCGCAGCGCCGGCTGAAGGGGGAGGTGATCGCCGAGCAGTTGCGGCGGCTCGCGGGCCTGACCCCCGAGGAGGCGGGCTGGGACGGCACGGTGGTGCCGGCCGAGGGTGACAAGCTTCCGGCGGGCGAGGTGCCGCAGTGGCGTACCCGGGTCCAGTACGCGGTGGACCCCTCCGGCAGGGCGGGCCTGCGCCGGCACCGCTCGCACGAGGTCGAACCGGTCGACCACTGCATGATCGCCGCCGAGGGCGTCAGCGAGCTGGGCATCGAGAAGCGCGACTGGACCGGTATGGACTCCGTGGAGGCGATCGCGGCGACGGGGTCGCAGGACCGTCAGGTGGTCCTGACGCCGAAGCCGGGAGCTCGGCTGCCGCTGGTCGAACTGGACAAGCCGGTGTCGGTCCTGCGGGTCGACGAGAAGACCGGGGGTGTGCACCGGGTCCACGGCCGTCCCTTCGTCCGCGAACGCGCCGACGGCCGTACGCACCGCGTCGGGGGAGGCGGCTTCTGGCAGGTCCACCCGAAGGCTGCCGACACACTGGTGACGGCGGTGATGCAGGGCCTGCTGCCCCGCAAGGGGGAGACGGCGCTCGACCTGTACTGCGGTGTCGGCCTCTTCGCCGGTGCGCTCGCGGACCGGCTCGGCGAGAAGGGCGCGGTGCTCGGCATCGAGTCCGGCAAGCGCGCGGTGGAGGACGCCCGCCACAACCTCGCCGACTTCCCCCGTGTACGCATCGAACAGGGCAAGGTCGAGTCGGTCCTGCCGCGCACGGGCATCACGGAGGTCGACCTGATCGTCCTGGACCCGCCCCGCTCCGGCGCGGGCCGGGAAACCGTGACGCACCTGTCGTCGCTGGGCGCCCGCAGGATCGCCTACGTGGCCTGCGACCCGGCGGCCCTCGCCCGGGACCTGGCGTACTTCAGGGACGGGGGGTACCGGGTGCGGACGCTGCGGGCGTTCGATCTCTTTCCGATGACGCATCATGTGGAGTGCGTGGCGATTCTTGAGCCTGCTGCGAAGGGCTCCTGATCTGCGGGTTTGCGGCCCGGGTGGTTCGCTCGACCTGTCTGCCCGCCTGCACCGGGTCGAGCGGACGGTTCCCCCGCGGTGGATATCTCAGTGCTGCTGACCTGCTGTTTCTCGTGGCCGCGTGAGCGATCACGATGTGTTGCCCTTACTCCGTAAGGATCGGTGCGAAGTCACCGCGACGCTCATTCGACGCATGTTCTGATGGCGTGTCAGGCCGACCGGGTGGCCGGCCCGATGACCGTCGAAACCTCGGTCGGTCCCATCTCCGCGCCGAGCCGGACGTCAGGTTGCCGCCCGGGTCTTGCCCATGCGGTACGCACTGGGGCTGATGTCGTGTTCCCGTGTGGACACGGCGCTGAGGGCGAGGGCGTTGGAGAAGCCCCATGCGGTCCACCTGACGAGCGTGGCCGGGGGCTCGCGGCCCGTCCGGCGGCCACGGCGACTGGGAGCGTCCAGTGCCCGGCTGTCGCGCATGGCGATCGATAACCGGGCAATGCGCCAGGTGTGACACGCGTTGGAATCGTCCTCCTGACTCTGGTGGCCGCTCTCGGGGCTTTGGCCGCGGCGCTCGGGATCTCGCCCTACTGGTGGTTCGCGGCCGTTCCGCTCATGTTCACGGGGGTGCTGGGCGCCTGGGACCTGGTGCAGCGGCGGCACTCGGTGCTGCGCAACTATCCCGTCCTCGGCCATGCCCGCTACCTCCTGGAGCGCGTACGCCCGGAGCTGCAGCAGTACTTCATCGAGCGGAACTATGACGGACGCCCCTTCGACCGGGATGTGCGCAGCATCGTCTACGAGCGCGCCAAGGGCACCGACGCGGAGGAGCCGTACGGCACCGAGCGGGACGTGTACCAGCCCGGTTACGAGTTCCTGGTCCCGTCGATGGCGCCGTGTCCGGTGCCGAAGGACCCGCCGCGCGTGAGGATCGGCGGACCGGACTGCAGCCGTCCGTACGACATGGCACTGCTGAACGTCTCGGCGATGAGCTTCGGCTCGCTCTCCGCCAACGCGGTCCTCGCGCTCAACGGGGGTGCCGCGGCCGGGGGTTTCGCCCAGGACACCGGTGAGGGCGGGCTGTCCGAGTATCACCTCCGTCCGGGAGGCGACCTCGTTTGGGAGATCGGCACAGGGTACTTCGGCTGCCGTACCGAGGAAGGCGATTTCGACGCGGCCGAGTTCGCCGACAAGGCCGCACACGATCACGTCCGGTGTGTGTCCCTGAAACTGTCGCAAGGCGCGAAGCCCGGCATCGGCGGTGTTCTGCCGGGAGCCAAGGTGAACGCCGAGATCGCCCGGGTCCGCGACGTGCCCGAGGGGCGGACGGTCGTCTCCCCGCCGTACCACCGGGTGTTCTCCACCCCGCGCGAACTAGTGCGCTTCATCGCTCGCATGCGCGAGTTGTCCGGTGGCAAGCCTGCCGGGTTCAAGCTGTGTGTGGGCTCTCGCCGGCAGTTCCTGGCCGTGTGCAAGGCCATGCTGGAGGAGGGCACTGCGCCTGATTTCATCGTGGTGGACGGCGCCGAGGGTGGGACCGGTGCGGCGCCGCTGGAGTTCGCGGACCATGTGGGCACCCCGCTCACCGAGGGTCTGCACACCGTTCACAACGCCCTCGTGGGCGTGGGCCTGCGCGATCGGATCAAGATCGGGGCGAGCGGCAAGATCGCCACCGGCACCGACCTGGTCAAACGCATGGTGCAGGGCGCCGACTACGGCAACGCTGCGCGGGCGATGATGTTCGCCGTCGGGTGCATCCAAGCGCAGAGGTGCCATACCAACACCTGCCCCACGGGTGTCACGACCCAGGACCCGCGGCGTGCCCGCGCCCTCGACGTAGGCGACAAGACGGCGCGCGTCCAGCGCTTCCAGCAAGCGACCCTGGCCAGCGCGTTGCAGATCATGGCGTCCATGGGTGTCACCGATCCCGCGGAACTGCGTCCGCACATGCTCCGCCGGCGCGTCGACCCCTTCACCGAGCGCTCCTTCGAGGAGCTGTACGAGTGGCTTGCGCCAGGGCAGCTGCTCGCCGAGCCGCCCGCCTCCTGGGCGGCCGACTGGCAGGCCGCCGACCCCGACCGTTTCACCGTGTGACCTGGAGGACTACGTGACCCGTACTGTTGCCCGCGTCATCGTGGACGCGTTGAGCGAGCTCGGCGTGCGCCAGGTGTTCGGCGTCGTGGGAGACGCGCTCAATCCCCTGACCGACGCCATCCGCACCACCGAGAACCTGGAATGGGTGGGCTGCCGGCACGAGGAGGCGGCGGCTTTCGCCGCGAGCGCCCAGTCGCAGCTCACCGGCACCCTCGGCGTGTGCATGGGCACGGTCGGACCCGGTTCCGTCCACCTCCTCAACGGGCTGTACGACGCGGCCAAGAGCCACGCCCCGGTCCTGGCGATCGCCGGCCAGGTGCCGCTCGCCGAACTCGGCAGCGACTACTTCCAGGAGGTGGACAACGACGCCCTCTTCAGGGACGTGGCCGTGTTCCGCGCGACCATCACCTCTCCCGACCAGCTTCCGCAGATGCTGGAGACGGCGGTGCGTCACGCACTGGGCCGCAGGGGCGTCGCCGTTCTCACGGTGCCGGGTGACCTGGGCGAGCGGAAACTGACCGCCGACCGGCCGGCCCGGTTCTCCCTGAACGCCCCGGTGAGCCGGCCGGACGGGTCGGCCGTCCACCGCGCCGCGGAACTCCTCGACCGCTCGGAACGGGTCACCCTGCTCGTCGGTGAGGGCGCCCGCGCCGCTCGCAAGGACGTCCTCACCCTCGCCGACCGCCTGGCCGCACCGATGGTGCTCACCCTGAAGGCCAAGGCGGGCTTCGAAGGCGACGACAACCCCTTCCAGGTCGGCCAGACGGGGCTGATCGGCAACCCCGCCGCCGCTGCGGCCCTCCAGGACGCGGACACCCTGCTGCTGCTCGGCACGGACTTCCCCTACCGGGACTGGTATCCCGAGGGCCGGACCGTCATCCAGGTGGACACCGAGGCCACCCATATCGGACGCCGGGTACCGGTCGACGTCGGGCTCGTGGGAGACACCGGCGCCACCGTACGCGACCTCCTGGATGACCTCGCCGCCGCGCCCGCCGGGTCCGAAGGCGCACGTGACCGCTCTCACCTGGAGAAGGCGCGTGAACGCTTCGACCAGTGGCGCACCGGTCAGGCCCGGCTCGCCGATCCGTCGCACGACAGGGGCGTGGTGGGCCGTATCCGCTCCGCGCTGGACAACCGGGCCCATGACATCCGCCCCGAGGCGCTGGCCGCGGCCGTCGACCGGATCGCGGCCGATGACGCCGTCTTCACCTCCGACACGGGCATGGCCACCGTGTGGCTCTCGCGCTTCGTCGAGATGCGCGGCGAGCGGCGCCTCATCGGCTCCTACAACCTCGGCTCGATGGCCAACGCCATGCCCCAGGCCCTGGGCGCCCAGTGCCTGGACCGCGAGCGCCAGGTCGTGGCCTTCTGCGGCGACGGCGGACTGAGCATGCTCCTTGGCGACCTCATGACCCTGAAGACGTACCGGCTTCCCGTCAAGCTCGTCGTCTTCGACAACCGCCGGCTGGGCATGGTGAAACTCGAACAGGAGCAGGCCGGCCTGCCCGAGTTCGGCACCGTGCTCGACAACCCCGACTTCGCCGCCGTAGCCGAAGCCATGGGCATCACCGGCATCCGTGTGACCGACCCGGCCGACGTGGAGGGCGCCGTGCGACGCGCCTTGGGCAGTCCGGGCCCGGTCCTGCTGGACGTCCTCACCAACCCCGACGAGATCGCCGTCCCGGCCAAGCCGACCGTCGAGCAGGGCTGGGGTTTCGCGGTCGCCAAGGTGAAGGAAATCGTACGCAGCCACGGAGAGTCCGGCGGGGACTGACAGCAGTTCGAGGAATGCCGCTCGGCGGACGGGGCAGGCGCGTGCCTGCCGGACGATGGACCGGCGAGGCGAGGCTGATCGACTGGGAGGGCGCCATGATGCCGACGACGACCGCGCAGACCGCCGGGCAGACGGTGGATGTGCCGGAGATCACGGACCCTTCCAAGGTCGCGCCGAAGGACGCGCGGGAGCTGTCGAAGCCGTTCTTCGACCGGCTGGCCGTCCTGGAGGAGGGAACGCCCGAGTACCAGTACGCGCGCAACACGCTGATCGAGATGAACATGTCCCTGGTCCGCTACGCGGCCGGCCGGTTCCGCAGCCGCGGGCCGGAGGAGATGGAGGACATCGTCCAGGTCGGCATGATCGGACTCATCAAGGCGATAGACCGCTTCGAGCTGACCCGGGAGGTCGAGTTCACCTCCTTCGCCGTGCCGTACATCGTCGGCGAGATCAAGCGGTTCTTCCGCGACACCTCCTGGGCCGTACACGTCCCGCGCCGGCTCCAGGAAGCCCGCGTCCAACTCGCCCGCGCCAACGAGGAACTGCGCAGCCGACTGGGCCGGACACCGACCACCAAAGAGCTTTCCGAGCTGATGAGCCTTCCGGAGGACGAGGTCGTCGAGGCCCAACTGGCCTCCAACGGCTACAAGTCCGCCTCCCTGGACGCGGCGATCAACGGCAGCGAGGACGGCGAGGCTGCGCTGGCGGACTTCATCGGCGACGAGGACGCCGCCCTCGGCCTGATCGAGGACTTCCATGCCCTCGCCCCGATGATCGCCGAACTCGACGAACGCGACCGCAAGATCATCCACTGGCGGTTCGTGGAGGAACTCACCCAGGCCCAGATCGGTGAACGTCTCGGTGTCTCCCAGATGCACGTCTCCCGGCTGATCTCCCGTCTCCTGGCCCGCCTGCGTGAAGGCATGCTCAGCACCGTCTGACGGTCGGGGGCCCGGCAGCCGGGCGTCCTGCGGAGCGGGGGAGATGCCGGGTGTAGTGCCTCACTTTCGCGAGGTCCTGCCGATCGGGCGGGGCCCCGCGGCTGAGGGGTGCGGCCCGCCTCCACACTCCCCGCGATCGGGTACGGGCCGATGACAGACACGGCGCTCCGAGCACCGTTCCTGCCCCGAGACGCGGCGCACCGCGCGAGGCCGGCGGCCGCGACTGCCCACGCGGCCGACGGGCAGATACCGCCACAGGTCAACCGAGCGGCCTGCTCACGGTTCGTGCGGTGTCGGCGCGCGCGTGCCGTACTGAGCGAACCGGCCGAAGGGAAGGCTGCGGGCGGTCCCGCCGCAGGTACTGGAAGACCGGCTCATTCGCCGTGCACGGGCTTTGCCAGCTCTGCGTTGAACTGAGCGCCGACCAGCAGGGACAGGTTGGACAGCCATAGCCAGACCAGGAAGACCACGACGCCTGCCAGTGAACCGTACAGACGCTGATAGGTGCCGACATGGGAGGTGTAGACGGCGAATCCGAGTGAGACCCCCAACAGGAGCACTACCGCCAATGTGCCGCCGGGCGCCATCTTCCCTACAGGGCGGGAGGGCGCCGGGCCCGAACGGTACAGGACGAGTACCAGGGCGACGGCGACGGCGGCCACGACCGGCCACCGCAGTGTGTCTCAGGCGGCCTGGGGCCAGGTATCCAGAGACAGCACCCGGCCCAGACGCCGGGCCAGGCTGCCAGTGAGAAACAGCGCGAGGGTCGACGCGAGAAGCAGGGAGATCAGGAGGAGGGCCGTGGCGATGATACGCGGAGCAGTGCGCCAGACCGGCCGGTGCGCGCTGGTCCGATGCATGGCGTGCAACGCCCGGCGGAAGACGCTCAGATAGCTGGACCCCGACCACAGCGCTCCCGCCCCTCCGAGGACGATCAACGTCCATGCCGCCGACGACTGTCCGGCCATCTGCCGCAGGGTGCTGCGCAGCAGGGCGCGGGACGCGACCGGAGCGGCCTGCGACATGCGGTCGATGACCTCCGGCTTGGCCGTGGGCATGGTCAGACCCAGGATCGAGAGGATCACCAGCAGCAAGGGGAACAGGGCCAGGACCGCGTAGTAGGTCAGCGCAGCGGCCCAGTCCGTGACGTCGTCGTTCCAGACGGCCACCGGCGTCCGGCGCAGCGCCGCCCACCATCGAGTCGTGTGACCGTCTGCATCATCCATGACGCGGACGCTCTCACCCCCGTCCTCGGGCCGCCTCATCCAGCACTACGGTGCGACACCACCCGGCCGCGTGTGTCGCGTACCGCACCAAGTGCCTGCTGCCCGAGACACTCTGGCCCTCACTGTACGCATGCCCGGCACGCTTTTCGAGCAGCCGCTCTGGCCGGCGGACGGTCACAGGGGGCCACGGCCCCCTTGCCCCTCTCAGCCACCGTGCGGTGAACAGAGCCGTCGGCACGTTGGCCGTGTCCGCCGGGGACTTGTGGGTGCGGGCCTGGTGGCGACCTGGGCGACGGCCATGGACGGGAAATCGTCGGCATGGTGGCGGGTGAGAAGGTCGATGAGCAGTTGAGGCGAGACTCAGTGCCTGCGTGTTCCGCCCTCGGCGATCCGTCGAAAGGGGCCTTCCCGGAGTCACGCCGGGCAGGCCCCTTTCGAATTCTCGGTGGAGACCGCAGGTTTAGTGCTTGAACGCGTCCTTCGCCTTTTCCTTGGCCTCACGGGCATCACCCGTGCTCTTCTCAGTCTGCCCCTCAGCAGCCATACGGTCGTTTCCGATGGCGCTTCCCACGGCTTCCTTGGCCTTGCCCTCGGCCTGCTCGCTCTTTGCCTTGGCCTTCTCGCCGGCAGTCATGGAAGAGTACCTCCTGATAGCTGGTGTACCGCTGTCGCGGTAACCCGCTTGTGCCCCGGCGTTCCTTTCACAAACAAAGCGTAGTCGGTGAATGGCGACGGAATTGCAGGGCAGACGAGCGTGCAGGAGGTTGATAAACATGGTTCCCCTGCTGCTTGTTCTGCTTCTTGCACTGCTCCTCTTCGGTGCCGGCTTCGCCATCAAGATCCTCTGGTGGGTCGCCGTCGCCGTCCTGGTGCTGTGGCTTCTCGGCTTCGTCATGCGCTCCACCACCGCCGGTGGCGGCCGAGGTCGTTGGTACCGATGGTGATCTGACCCGCAGCGCGCCTTCATCACGGGGTCCGGCCGATATGACGGCCGGGCCCCGTGCGCATGCCGGACGTGAGGCGACCTGGGACGTAAGAGACCGTACAGCCCATAGGTGTCCCAAACGGCAGCGGGGTAGGCGTGTTGCAGTCGGGGGCGGGACACGCACGCGCGATGGAACCCGCGCGACCTCCTGCCGTGTCCCCGCCTCCGGCGTTACCGGCGGCCGTGCTCCCAGCCGGGCTGCGGCGACGTGCGGAGGTCCCGTGGCGCGACTCCCGGACGCAGTGGCCGGCGACCGGGACGCGGCTACGGACGTGGCCAGGCAGAAAGCGACCACGGCCGAGCTGATCCGTCGCAGCCCCGACCATGCCCGTACGGACCTCCCGTTGTCTTTCAGCGTCGGCTTCCGTTCGAAGCCTGACCCTGGGGAGACGTAACAGTGCTTCGATACCTGGATGCGGAGAGCGGCTCAGAGCCGGGCAGGGGCGGGGCCTCCTCCTCCAGGGCTCCTGTACCACGAGGCCGGCTTCTTGTATGCGCCCGTCCTCAACGCCGCCCGTGCGGGCCGGCTTGACCCGACAGATCTGGGCATGGATCGCGGTGAGCAAGGTCGCGGACGACCATGCGGTGGGCCGTCGCGGCAGCATGTCCACCGGTGACCGGAGCCGTTTCCGGTTCTCAGCGGCCAGATGCGGCAACTCGCGGTGCGCTACGTCTCGTTCTGCGGCAGGGTCGCCAGGGGGGCGCCTACCTGGGGCCGAGCGGCCCCGCCGACCGGCCCTGGAACCGCCCCGGTGAGCGGCTTTCGCGTGCTGTCGGGGGGCGATCGGTCTGTGGGACCGCGGGTACGGCGTGTCTTCGCTTCACGCGTGCGGCGCTGGCTGGCTCGCGCGGATCCTGCGGTTCGCCATTGTGCCAGGGGTGCCGGTCGGCTCACAGGAAGCGCCGGATCGGGGTGACGGCGGCTTCCTTGGCGCGTTGCAGCACTGCCCGTCGTCTCCATCGAGTGAGCTCGATGCCCACGCTGTAGCGCAGGTCCTCCTCGTAGTCGCGGTCGAGGGAGGCAGTGAACTCCTCGTCCAGGACGGCGAGCATCACCTCTTCGTCGTGGTCCATGGACCGGCGGTTGAAATTGGTGGATCCGATCAGGGAGGCGACCGAGTCCACGGTGATGATCTTGGCGTGCATCATGGTCGGCTGGTACTGGCGGATGTGCACGCCGGCCTGCAGCAGGCGCGTGTAGTGGTGTTGACCGGCGAGCTGGCAGGCGCGCTGGTCGGTGTGGGGGCCGGGCAGCAGGATCTCGACATGCACGCCGCGACGTGCGGTCTGGCACAGCAGGTCGATGAAGTAGGCGTCAGGGGCGAAGTAGGCGGTGGCCAGCCGGAAGCGTTCCTCGGCGGAGGTGAGCATGACCCGGATGAGGGTTTGCATGTCCTGCCAGCCGATGCTTGCGGAGCCGCGCACGACCTGCACCACCGACGAGCCGGCCTGTGGGTGTTCCGTGAAACGGTCGCGGTCATCGAAGAGTTCGTCATGACACTCGGCCCAGTTCTGCGCGAACGCGGCGGCGATGCCGTCCACGGCCGGGCCGCGCACCTGGACGTGGGTGTCGCGCCACTCGGCAGGGTTGCGGGCATTGCCGCTCCATTCCTCGGCGATGCCGACGCCGCCGGTGAAGGCGGTGTGTTCGTCGACGATGAGGGCCTTGCGGTGGCAACGGTGGTTCTGTTTGAACGGTGACAGCCACACGGGTTTGCGGAACCAGGCCACCTGCACGCCCGCGGCGCTCATGAGGTCCAGCAGCCGCCGCTCGATCTCCTTGGCGCCGAAGCCGTCGAGCAGCAGTCGCACGCGCACCCCCGCGCGGGCGCGGTCGGCCAAAGTGACGGCGAAGTCGTGGGCGATCTGACCCCGCCAATACACGAACGTCATCATGTCGACGGTGTGCCGAGCCGAACGGATCGCCCCGAGCATTGCGGGGAAGATCTCATCACCGTTGCGCAGGGGCACGAGGTCATTGCCTTCGGTGGCAGCCACGCCGATCAGTCGCTCCAGGCGACGGCGTAGGCGCTGCTTGCGCGCTGCTGCGTCAGGCACGGTGTCGCGCGCAGGGGGTGCCGGTATGCCGTCGAGTATCACGCCGAATCTCCCACTGGATCATGAAGACAGAACGTCACGGGCCGCTGGGCGAACCCGAACAACCACATTCCCGGCCGGCACCGCGGCACTCCAGCAGTCTGCCTGGACCGAGCCCACCGACACCGCGACGCCAGCCGCACAGTCCTTGCTGAGGAGGTCACTCCCTGCGTTCCGCGTAATTCAGCGGCCTAGAGTCACGAATCTGGGGCCTGACCTGCGCGGACAGGGGTGAGGGCGCCTGAGAGGCGTTTCTCTAGGCGCTGCTGTTCCAGGGAGTACAGCACCCGCTCGGTCACCGACATGTCCCGGCGCCGGCCCCGCTTGGGCTGCCCGACCTGCCCGACGATTCGGTCGATCTTCAACCGCCGCCACAGATGATCGAGGACATAGGTTCCGCCGAACGGGACCGAGGAGACGAACTCCAGGTCACCCGCCGCGGTCGACGCCAGCGCCTCGCCCGGCTCCAGCAGCCTCGCAAGAGACGCGACCAGGCGCTTCACCGCGTCCCGGTCGAGGTCGTCCTCACGGCCTAACGAGAAAAGCACCTTCGGGAATCGGCCGGTTGCCTGCGAGGCCGCGCTCAGTATTTTGCGTGATTCCCGCACAGAAGCTCGGCCTCTGCCCTGCGTGATCGGGGACTTCTGACGATTGACAAGGGCGGTGGCCATGGCCGTGTAGAGATCACCGAGGCCAGCCGGTTCTGTCTGCAGCAGGGTTGTCACCCCGACGGACAGACGCGCTCGATCAGCGTCTGCCAGCTGTCGCCGAGGCGGTCGGCCAGCGCTGGGTCCGGGGCGGTCGTCGGCTGCGGGGCCGAGAGGTACAGCATCACCGGGCCCTCCAGCGCCGCGGTGAGCTGCAGCGCGAGGCTGTCGAGGTCTGTGATGCCGGGCCGGGCCAGGGACAGGAGCATCCGGATGTGCATCCGCGTCAGGGTCGCGGGCGATCCGGCGGGGACGGGCTGCTTGCGGTCGAGGGAGGCCCGCACGATCGCCAGGTGGTCGGCGAGGTAGGCAGTGCGGGCGCGGCCGTAGGCGATGAGGCGGTCGACGGGGCCGGCGCCGGGGCCCAGCGGGGGCGGGCCGGACATGACCTGGTCCTGGAAGGCGTGCTCGTCCTCGTCGAGGAGGGCGTGGAAGATCCCGGCGCGGGTGCCGAAGCGGCGGTAGACGGTGCCCTTGCCCAGGCCCGCCCGCTCGGCCAGGCCGTCCATCGTGACCCCCTCCACGCCGAGCTCGGCGACCATCGCGCGGGCCGTGGCCAGCAGCTGCTCGCGGTTGCGGGCGGCGTCGGCTCGCTCGGCGCGGGGCCGGCCGAGCGGTACCAGGGGGCTGTTCATGACCTCCAACCTACCCCCCGGAAATATTAAGCGGGGTGAAGTCCGCTTATGCTCTCGTCCGTACCGCCTCCGCCCGTCCCCTCTTATCGACAGGACTGAACCCGTGCACGTCTTTCTGTGGATCCTGCAGATCCTGCTGGCCCTCGTTCTTCTCGCCGCCGGTGGCGGCAAGCTCGCCCAGCCCTACGAGAAGACCGCCGAGTCCATGCCGTGGGCCCGCAGCTTCAGTGCGGGCCAGGTCAAGGCCATCGCGGCCCTCGAAGTGCTCGCCGCGCTCGGTCTCGCCCTCCCGGCCGCGACCGGCGTCGCCCCGGTGCTGACCGCACTCGCCGCCACCGGTACGGCATTGATCATGGTCGGCGCCGTCGTGACGCACGCCCGTGGCAAGGAGTGGTCCCAGATCGGCCCCGGCGCGGTGCTGCTCCTCATGGCCGTGGTGATCGCCTGGGGGCGCTTCGGCCCCTACGCCTGGTGAGCCCGCGTCCCGTCTCTCCCTCCCCTCCGCCTTGGTTCACGAAGGAGCCACCCATGTCTGAAGTCCTCTTCGGTCTGGACACGTTCGGCGACGTCCCGGAGGACGACTCCGGCCGTCCCGTCTCGTACGCGCAGGCCATCCGGCAGGTTGTCGACGAGGCCGTGCTCGCCGACCAGGCCGGCGTCGACGCCCTCGCCCTCGGAGAGCACCATCGCCCCGAGTACGCGATCTCCACCCCGGAGACCGTGCTCGCGGGCGTCGCCACGCGCACCGAGCGGATCAAGCTCGCCTCCGGTGTCACCGTGCTCAGCTCCGACGACCCCGTTCGCGTGTTCCAGCGGTTCGCGACCCTGGACGCACTGTCGAACGGGCGGGCCGAAGTGATCCTCGGGCGTGGTTCCTTCACCGAGTCGTTCCCGTTGTTCGGATACGACCTGGCCGACTACGACGTGCTGTTCGAGGAGAAGATCGAGCTCTTCGCGAAGCTCCTCGAGGAGAAGCCCGTCACCTGGAGCGGCACCACGCGGGCGCCGCTCACCGATGCCGACGTGTTCCCCAAGACCGAGAACGGGCTGACCACCTGGGTCGGTGTCGGCGGTACGCCGCAGTCGGTCGTGCGCACCGCGAAGTACGGCTTCCCGTTGATGATCGCCATCATCGGTGGCAGCCCGGCCCGCTTCGCCCCGTACGTCGATCTGTACGAGCGTGCCACTGACCAGTTCGGCACCACCGCCCACCCCGTGGGCATGCACTCGCCGGGCTTCGTGGCCGACACCGACGAGGAGGCGCGCGAACTGCACTGGCCCCGCTACAAGGTCATGCGCGACCGCATCGGCGCGCTGCGTGGCTGGCCGCCGGTGAGCAGGGCGGAGTACGAGCGCGAGATCGAGCACGGCTCCCTCTACATCGGCTCGCCCGAGACGGTCGCCCGCAAGATCGCGGATGCCGTCTCCGCGCTCGGTGTCGGTCGGTTCGACATGATCTACGGCTCCGGCACCATGCCGGTCGGCGCCCGGATGCGTGCCGTCGAGCTGTACGGAACGAAGGTCGTGCCGATGGTCCGCGACATCCTGGCGACGCGATGAACCTCGCCAGCGGCACCGACGTGCGCACGATCGGCATGCTCGGCGCCGAGAGGGTCGGCACCGTCCTCGCCCGGCTCGGCGAGCCGCGACGACCAGTTCGGTCACACCGCGTTCGGCAGCCGTCGATACACCACGGAACGCCACCCACCGAGTCGATCCGTCTCGACATCGTCGGTGCCGGCGCGCCGGGTTCAGGGTGCTCTATAGGATCGCTTGCGTCTGCGATCTCGGAGCGGGGGCCTGAACAGCAGTGACCGACAAGCGAGTTGTCATCGTGACCGGTGGAGGTACGGGCATCGGGGCGGCCACCGCCCGGCTGTTGCGTGAGGGCGGGCACCAGGTGGTCGTCTCCGGGCGGCGGGCCGAACCGTTGCGGCGTCTCGAGCGCGAGACCGGGGCTGTGGCGTATCCGTCCGACGTGGGGGACCCCGACGCTGCCGAGGGTCTCGTCCGCGCCGCACTGGACGCCTACGGACGAATCGACGGGCTGGTGCTCAACGCGGGCATCGGGCGCGGCGGAGCCGTCGGGGACCTGTCGCTCGAGGACTGGCACGAGGTGATGCGTACCAACGTCACCGGTCCGCTGCTGCTTCTGCGCGCGGCGATCCCGCACCTGCTGGACGCGCGTGGCTCGGTGGTCGCCGTCGCCTCGGTGTCCGCACTGCGCAACGGGGCGGGCAACGCCCCGTACGCCACGTCCAAGGCGGCCTTGTCGCAGCTGTGCCGTTCCGTGGCCGTCGACTACGGGCGCCAGGGGGTGCGTGCCAACGTCGTGTGCCCCAGCTGGGTACGGAGTGAGATGGCCGACCGGCGCATGGCGCGCTTCGCCGAGGAAGCGGATCTGAAGGACGGCGGCGTGGAGTCCGCCTACGCGGAGGCGACCCGGATCCTGCCCTTGGGCCGGCCGGGCGAGCCGCGTGAAGTCGCGGAGGCGATCGCCTGGCTGCTCTCCCCGGCGGCGTCGTATGTCAATGGCTCGGTGCTAGCCGTCGACGGTGGGGCGACGGCCCTCGATCCGGGAACCCTCGCGTTCGACTTCCGTATCGAACCACGCCGAGATACGGAGCTCTGACACCCCCGGTCTCCTCCATCCGCGTCCTCATGTGCGGCGCCCTCGACCTCGCCGCGCCGCAGGTCAGGAGAGGCCGGAAGCCCGCAGGATCGCCTCTGCCGTCCTGCCGTCGATCTGGTCGCCCAGCCGTTGCAGAACGTCCTCTCCGTGGATCAGCGTCCCGTGTTCGAGGGACCGGCGCAGGCCCCGGTCGAGTTCGTGCCACAGCAGGGGGCTGGCGGTCAGAGTGCGGGAGTCCAGTTGGAGGCGGCGGCCGTAGGCGTCCCGGAGGGCGAGCTGGGCGGTGACGCCGTCGTCGTACAGGTGGACGGACACAAGGGCGTCCGTGCGTACGACCCGTCGCCGCAGTGGACCGCGCATCATCAGCCAGCCCCGGCCCGCCGTGATGCGCGGCGGGAGGAGGACGGCGAAGATCGCGGCGGAGAGCGTCAGCCACAGCACCGCGCGAGGTGTGGTCAGGGTGCCCGCATTCCAGTCGACCAGCATCGTCATGGCGCAGAAGACGAGCGAGCAGGCGGTCGCGAGCCGGGCGCTGCCGCGCCAGTGGCGGTCGCCGGCCGGGCTCAGCGGTCCGCTCCTTCGCATGGCCTTGACGCTAGGTGTCCGGGGGCTCGGAGGCGACCGGTGCTGACGGTCTCCTGATGCCGAAGGGGCCATATCTTGACGCGATCCTGACGGGGACGGCCGCTAGGTGTATTGACCTGAAGCGTTGTTTACGCGGCTGATCGGTGGGTGGCCGCTCGGCGGTGAGCGCCCTGCTCCCGTGGGCGGGCGGTCTGCTGGCGGCGGCCGCCCTGCTGACCCTGCTCGGACTGCGGCCCCGGCTCGCCGAGTACCGCTAGGCGTCCGACAGCCGCGCCTCCTCCAGATCCAGGGAGCGCTGGAGCCTGCGCCGGGTGGTGTCGCTGATGGTGTGCGTGTCGTAGAGGCGCTGGAGTTCGGTGGTCTCGACGGCTATCAGGTCGCGGCGCAGCTGGCGGTAGACCCGGTCGGCGGACTCGGTGGCCGCGCCGTCGGCGCCGTTGTTCTCGGCCAGGCGGTCGCGGGCGTCGTCGAGGCGGGCGCTCAGGCCGCGGCGCAGCCGGTCCAGCACGACCTCCGGTACGACCTCCAGCTCCGCGAGTTCCTCCAGCCGGGCGAGGCCGGCGTGGGCGAGGTGTGAGCGGGCCTCGGCCTCCTCGCGCGCGGTGTGGGCGGGCTCCAGGGCGATGCCGGAGGCGCGGACGACCGGTGCGAGGGTGAAGCCCTGCACGACGAGGGTGACCACCACGACCGACGTGGTCAGGACCAGGACCAGAGGCCGGTCTGCGAGCGGCGTGCCGTTCTTCATGACCTCCGGGATGGACAGGGCGGCCGCCAGCGGCATGACCCCGCGGGTGCCCGCCCAGGTCAGCACCATCGGCACCCGCCAGTTCATGCGGCTGATCCCGCCCTTGCGCTGCACGACCGCCGACAGGGGCGCCAGCCACAGCAGGCGAATGGCGACGAGGGTGGCGGCGACGGCCAGGGCGTACAGCGGCCAGGCCCGGTCACCGGTGGCCAGGGCCCGCACCTGGGAGGGAAGCGCCAGGCCTATGAGGCTGAAGACCACGCTCTCCAGGAGGAAGACGACCGTGCCGTACACGGCGTGGAGCTGAAGCCGGATGCGGGCGTTGGTGAGCCGGTCGCCACGTCCGCCGAGGACCACGCCGGCCACCACGCAGGACGTCACTCCGGAGGTGTGCGCGGCCTCCGCCAACAGGTAGGCGGCGTATGGGGTGACCAGGGCGATCACCGTCTCCAGGACCGGGTCCTCGGTGCGGCGCCGGATCAGGGCGATCACTCCGCCCACCGCGGCCCCGATCACCGTGCCGCCGCCCGCGAGCAGCAGGAACTCGCCGCCCGCCGAGCCCCAGTCGGCGGCGGCCGAGGCCACGGCGACGCCCGCCGCCACCCGGACCAGCACCAGGGAGGTCGCGTCGTTGAACAGGCTCTCCGCCTGCACGAGGACCTGCACTCTCGGCGGGAGGGCGAGCCGGCGTCCGAGCGCGGTCACCGCCACCGGGTCGGTGCTGGCCAGGACCGCGCCCAGCACGAAGGCCATCTGCCACGACAGGGGGGTGACCAGGGCCGCCACCGCGCCGACGGCCGCCGCGGAGGTGAGCACCAGGCCGATGGCGAGGATCCCCACCGGCTTCCACACCGCGCGCAGCTCCCGCCAGGGCATGTCCTCGGCGCTCGCGTACAGCAGCGGGGGCAGCACGACCAGGCCGATGATCTCGGGGCTGATCCGGATCTGCGGGGTGCCCGGCAGCAGGGCCACGCCGAGACCGGCGACCACCAGCAGGGAAGGGGCGGGGATGCGCCGACGGCGCGCGAAGGTGGCGACCACCGTGGCGAGAACCACGAGGGCGAGAACCGTACCTACGCTGCGCATGCCGTCCCCCTGGGGCTAACGGAAGCCTCCCTGGCCTCCGGCCGACCAGACTTCCCGGCACACCTGCGCCCACCCTATCCGGCCAGGCCACGTCAAGACAGTGTCAAGGTCACCAGGACCGACGCCAAGGAACCGCCGACACACGCGCCGACCGCCCCGCGAAGCGGCTCCCTTGGGAGCAGAACCCTGCTGCGAAGGGGAGTTGGATCAGTGAGCGGAGCACGTCGGCGGCGATGAGTGACGTACGGCCCGGACGACTGAAGGTCTGCTGAAGGTCTGCCTCGGCGCGGCCCCGGGGGTCGGCAAGACCGACCGGATGCTCGACGAGGGGCGCCGCCGCGCCGCACACGGGGCGGACGTGGCCGTCGTCTCGGCCGCGCTGCCGGTCTTCTCCGGCGGAGACACCAGCACCCTGGTGCCGCTGTCGCCATCGGTGTCTTCGTCGGCTTCACGATCGCCCAGGTGGGCATGGTCCGGCACTGGCGCCTGGAGCGCGGGCCGGGATGGCGCGGGAAGGCCCTGCTCAACGGCTTCGACGCGGTTCTCACCGGGGTCGCGGCCGTCGTCGTCACGGCGAGCAAGCCCACCAATGGCGCCTGGCTGATCGTCATCGCTCTCCCTCTGCTGGTGGCCGCCTTCGAGACCCTGCCCCGCACCTACGACCCGGTCGGCGAGCGGCTCGGCCAGGGCCGCATCCCCGGGGCCCCGCACCGCGAGCGCTCGCTGGTGGTCGTCCCCGTGTCGTCCCTGTCCCGGCTGACGTCGGAGGCCTTGACCGCGGCCGCCTCGCTCGGCGACGAGGTGCGTGCGGTGACCGTGTGCTACCCGGACCCCGAGGACCGGGCCCACCTGCATGCGCTGGAGCGCGCCCGGGCGGAAGGGGACCCGGGGGTGCCGCTGGTGCGGCCGGCCTGCGAGCGGCGCAGTCTGGGCCGTCCGATCGCCGCCTACGTCCGCGAGACGGCCGCCGCGGAACCGGGCACCCGCGTGACCGTGCTGATCCCGGAGACCGAGCCGGAGCGGCTGTGGCAGCGCCTGCTGCAGAACCAGCGGGGCGCCGTGGTCGCCCACGCCGTGCGGCGGGAGACGGACGCGGCGATCTGCCGGCTGCGCTTCCGGCTGCTGTGACACAGGTCACCGACCGTCACGTCGGCCTGTTCACCGGTATGGGCCGGGGTCGTAAGAGCCCCGTCAAAGGCGTGGGGGCCGCCGTAAGGGAGCCGTCAACGGGCGGCCGAATCCGGCCAGACGGGCGCTTTCCTTGGGCACGTCCGCATCAACCGAACCTCATTCCAGGAGTTCACGATGGCCGATCTGGCCTTCGTCGTCACCGTGCTCGCGGGTTTCGCGCTGGTGGCCCTTGTCGCCAAGGGGGTGACGAAGCTGTGACCGTCGAGAACGCCGTCGGCCTGGTCGTGGCCGTCGCCCTGCTGGGCTATCTCGTCCTCGCCCTGATCTTCCCGGAGAGGTTCTGAGAACAGCATGGGTCCCGTACTCGCAGCCGTACTCCAGCTGCTCGCGCTGATAGGCGCGCTGGCGCTGGTCTATGTCCCCGTCGGCAACTACATGGCCCGGGTCTACTGCTCCAAGCAGCATCTGCGCGTGGAGAAGTGGATCTACAAGGGCATCGGTGCCAACCCTGACGCCGAGATGACCTGGCCCGCGTATGTGCGCGGCATTCTGTCTTTCTCGGCCGTCGGTGTCCTGTTCCTTTATCTGCTGCAGCGGCTCCAGGGTGTGCTGCCCGGTTCGCTGGGCTTTTCGTCGGTCAATCCGGCGCAGTCGTTCAACACGGCCGTGTCGTTCGTGACGAACACGAACTGGCAGTCGTATTACGGCGAGCAGACCATGGGTCATATCGTGCAGACCGCCGGTCTGGCCGTGCAGAACTTCGTCTCCGCCGCGGTGGGTATCGCCGTCGCGGTGGCGTTGGTGCGGGGTTTCGCGCGTTCGCGTACCGGTGAGCTGGGGAACTTCTGGGCGGATCTGGTGCGTGGCACGCTGCGCATCCTGGTGCCGATTTCCGTGATCGCCGCGGTGGTTCTGGTGGCCTGCGGGGCCATCCAGAACTTCTCCGGGATTCACGAGGTCGGTCAGTTCATGGGGGGCTCGCAGCAGTGGAACGGCGGCGCGGTGGCCTCGCAGGAGGCGATCAAGGAGGTCGGCACCAACGGTGGCGGCTACTTCAACGCCAACTCCGCGCATCCCTTTGAGAATCCCACCCCCTTCACGAACCTGTTCGAGATCTTCCTGATCCTGGTGATCCCGTTCGCGTTGACCCGCACGTTCGGTGTGATGGTCGGCTCGGTGAAGCAGGGCTACGCGATCCTGGCGACGATGTTCACGATCTGGCTGGGCTTCACCGCGTTGATGATGTGGACGGAGTTCGCGCACCACGGACCGGCGTTGCAGGTTGCGGGCGGGGCGATGGAGGGCAAGGAGGCCCGCTTCGGTGTCGGCGGCTCGTCGATCTTCGCGGTGGCGACGACGCTGACGTCGACCGGTGCGGTGAACTCGTTCCACTCCTCGTTCACGGGGCTCGGTGGCGGTATCACGATGCTGAGCATGATGCTGGGCGAGATCGCGCCGGGTGGTACCGGTTCCGGTCTGTACGGCGTTTTGATCATGGCGGTGATCGCGGTGTTCATCGCCGGTCTGATGGTGGGCCGCACCCCGGAGTATCTGGGTAAGAAGATCGGTGCGCGGGAGATGAAGCTCGCCGCGGCCTACATTCTGATCACCCCGGCGCTGGTTCTCGTGTTCACCGCCGTCTCGATGGCGCTGCCGACCCCGCCGCACTCGATGCTGAACTCGGGGGCGCATGGGTTCTCCGAGGTGCTGTATGCGTTCACGTCGGCGGCGAACAACAACGGTTCGGCCTTCGCCGGTCTGAATGCGAACACCGACTGGTACAACACGATGACCGGTCTGGCGATGCTGCTGGGCCGCTTCCTGCCGATGGTGTTCGTGCTGGCGCTGGCCGGCTCGCTGGCGGAGCAGAAGCCGGTGCCGGTCACCGCGGGCACGCTCCGCACCGAGAAGCCTCTGTTCACCGGCCTGCTGGTGGGCGCGATTCTGATCATCACCGGTCTCACGTACTTCCCGGCCCTGGCGCTGGGCCCGCTCGCCGAGGGGCTGGCGTGATGACCACCCCCACGAAGAAGCACGAGGACTCCATGTCCACAGTCACTCCGACCCGGGCCCCGCACAGCGATGTGCCGACCGGTCACCAGGACGAGGGCCGCGTCGGTGCGGGCCTGTTCGATCCGAAGCAGCTGGTCAAGTCGCTGCCGGAGGCGTTGCGCAAGCTCGACCCGCGGGTGATGGTCAAGTCGCCCGTGATGTTCGTGGTGTGGATCGGCTCGGTTTTGACCACGGTCTTCTCCTTCAAGGACCCGGGCGACTGGTTCGGCTGGGCCATCAGTGCCTGGCTGTGGCTGACGGTGATCTTCGCCAACCTGGCGGAGGCGGTCGCCGAGGGCCGTGGCAAGGCGCAGGCCGACACCCTGCGCAAGGCCAAGACCGACACCGTCGCCCGCCGGCTTCTGAAGGACGGCGGGAGCGAGGAGCAGGTGCCGGGCACCGAGCTGAGGATCGGTGACCTGGTCGTATGTGAGGCCGGTGACATCATTCCCGGTGACGGTGATGTGATCGAGGGTGTCGCCTCGGTGGACGAGTCGGCCATCACCGGTGAGTCGGCGCCGGTGATCCGTGAGTCCGGCGGTGACCGGTCCGCGGTCACCGGTGGCACGAAGGTGCTGTCCGACCGGATCGTCATCAAGATCACGACGAAGCCGGGTGAGACCTTCATCGACCGGATGATCAGCCTGGTCGAGGGGGCGGCCCGGCAGAAGACGCCCAACGAGATCGCGCTGAACATCCTGCTCGCCTCGCTGACGATCGTCTTTCTGCTCGCGGTGGCGACGCTGCCGCCGTTCGCGACCTTTGCGGGCACGCATCTGACGATGGTCATGCTGGTGGCGCTGCTGGTGTGTCTGATCCCGACGACGATCGGTGCGTTGCTGTCCGCGATCGGTATCGCCGGCATGGACCGGCTGGTGCAGCGCAATGTGCTGGCGATGTCGGGTCGTGCGGTCGAGGCCGCCGGTGACGTCTCCACGCTGCTGCTGGACAAGACCGGCACCATCACCCTGGGCAACCGGCAGGCCGCCGAGTTCGTGCCGGTCAAGGGCGTCACCGAGGCCGAGGTGGCCGATGCGGCGCAGCTGTCGTCGCTGGCCGACGAGACCCCGGAGGGCCGCTCGATCGTGGTCCTGGCGAAGGAGAAGTACGGGCTGCGCGAGCGTCACCAGGGTGAGCTGGCGCACGCGGAGTGGATCGCGTTCACGGCCCAGACGCGTATGTCGGGTGTGGACGTCGACGGGCGCAGGGTCCGCAAGGGTGCCACGGCCTCGGTGATCGCCTGGGTCCAGGAGCAGGGCGGCACCGTGGCCAAGGACGCGGACACGATCGCCAACCGGATCTCCGAGGCGGGCGGCACCCCGCTGCTGGTCGCGGTGCACGACGACGAGGGCGCCCGGGTGCTGGGTGTCATCCATCTGAAGGACGTCGTCAAGGACGGTATGCGGGAGCGGTTCGCCGAGCTGCGCCGTATGGGTATCAAGACCGTCATGATCACGGGTGACAACCCGCTGACCGCGAAGGCGATCGCCGAGGAGGCGGGTGTGGACGACTTCCTCGCGGAGGCCACTCCCGAGGACAAGATGGCGCTGATCAAGCGGGAGCAGGCGGGCGGCAAGCTGGTCGCGATGACCGGTGACGGCACCAACGACGCCCCGGCGCTGGCGCAGGCGGATGTCGGGGTGGCGATGAACACCGGTACGTCGGCCGCCAAGGAGGCCGGCAACATGGTCGACCTGGACTCCAACCCGACCAAGCTCATCGAGATCGTCGAGATCGGCAAGCAACTCCTCATCACCCGAGGGGCGTTGACGACCTTCTCCATCGCCAACGACGTCGCGAAGTACTTCGCGATCATCCCGGCGCTGTTCGCGGCGGTCTATCCGGGCCTGGACAAGCTGAACATCATGCATCTGTCCTCGCCGAACTCCGCGATCCTGTCCGCGGTCGTCTTCAACACGCTGATCATCATCGCGCTGGTGCCGCTGTCCTTGAGGGGCGTGCAGTACAAGCCGGTCAGTGCGGACCGGATGCTGCGGCGCAATCTCGGGATCTACGGCATCGGCGGCCTGATCGCGCCGTTCATCGGCATCAAGATCATCGACATGCTTCTCTCCCTCATCCCCGGAATCGGCTGATCGCCATGAACAACTCCGTTACGAACACCGCCCGGTTGCTCTGGGCGGGCCTGCGGGCCCTGCTGGTGCTGACTTTGGTGACCGGCGTCCTCTACCCGCTGGTCGTCACCGGCATCGCCCAGGGGCTGTTCCACGCCAAGGCGAACGGCTCCGAGATCAAGGCGGACGGCAAGGTCGTCGGCTCGTCCCTGATCGGGCAGTCCTACAACCTGCCGTTGAAGAAGGGCCAGGACACCCCGCAGCCGGACCTGAGGTGGTTCCAGGGCCGCCCGGCCAACGGGCTCGGCAGCAACAGCCTGAACACCCGGTACACGCTGATCCTGTCCGGTGCCACCAACCTGTCCGCCGACAACGAGAACCTGATCAAGCAGGTGCGGGACGCCAAGGTCGCGGTGGTCAGGGACAACTCGGTGCCCGGCTACACGGTCCAGCCCTCACAGGTACCCGCGGACGCGGTGACCTCCTCCGGCTCGGGCCTGGACCCGGACATCTCCCCGGCCTACGCCGAACTCCAGGTCCACCGGATCGCCGCGAAGAACCACCTGCCCCTCGCGCAGGTGGACAAGCTGGTCAAGGACCACACGACCGGCCGCACCCTCGGCTTCGTCGGCGAACCCCGCGTCAACGTCCTGGAGCTCAACATCGCCCTCGAGGACCTCACAGCGAAGAAGTGACGGCCTTACGCGACCCCAACGGGAGTCGGCGGGCCCGGGAGACATCCCGGACCCGCCGACTCCCGCCGCCATGAGGTCGGTCGCCCCGCTTCCGGCGCGCACGGACCGACGTACGGCAGGAGAGACACAGCCCCATGACCCGGGTGCTCGTGGTGGAGGACGACCCGCAGCTCGTACGGGCCCTCGTCATCAACTTGCAGGCACGTCAGCACGGCGTGGATGCCGCCCCGGACGGGGCCACGGCCCTCCGACTCGGTCCTGGTGGTCGGCAACAGCCTGCGGCTGCGCGTCTGGCAGCCCTCGCCCGCCCGGAGGCGCACCTGATGACCGGCGGACAGCCCGGACCGGCTGGCACTCTCGCGGTGGTGAACCGTCCGGGCCAACGCGCCTTGTGACGGCGGTGACAGAGGCGTTCTCTCCCAGAAGTCGGGTAGAAATCCTTGCCGGTTCCGGCGGGGCGTCGTGGTCTGGATCACGTGTGGCGTGTTGAGTGAAGTGCCCTGTCGGTCTCCGTACCCCCGCATGACGACCGAAGCCCGGATGCGAGGATGAGGCGCCATGACAGCAGGGTGGTGTGCTCGCACGACAAGGGCCGCGGTGTTCGCGGCCGTATGCGTGCTGCTCGCCGCCCTCGGCCACGTTCTGATGTCCGGGAGCGAGGTGCCCTCGTGGGCGCTGGCCGCGGGCCTGGCCCTGACCTGGGGTGCGGGCTGGTGCCTGGCGGGGCGTGAGCGCGGACTGCCGCTGGTCGTGACGACCGTGGTCACCGCCCAGACGGTGCTGCACGAGGCGTTCTCGTTCGCCCAGTCGGCCTCCGGGGCGCCCGGGGCAGCTGCCTCCGCGGGCGGCATGGGCATGGACGGTATGCGCTCCATGGCGATGGGCTCGACGGAGATGGGCTCGATGGAGGTGGGCTCGACGGGGATGGACTCCATGGACATGGGGTCCATGGATATGAGTCCCATGGGTCACATGGGTACGAGCCCCATGGACCACCTGGGGCACTCCCTGGCCGGCGGTGGCTCGTCGTCCTTCGGCATGCTCGCCGCCCACCTGCTGGCCGCCCTGCTGTGCGGGCTGTGGCTGGCGTTCGGCGAGAGGGCCGCGTTCCGGATCCTGCGGGCCGTGGCCGGATGGCTGGCCGCGCCGCTGCGGCTGCTGTTCGCCGTGCCCGCCACCCCGGACCGCCCGCGTCTGCGGGTGCGTCGCCGGCGCTCGGACCGGGCGCCGCGTCTTCTCCTTCTCGTCCATGCGATCACCTCTCGGGGCCCGCCCGTGGGGACGGCTGTCGTCTGAGGACAGCTGGTTTCCCGGGGCTGCCCATGCGCGCCTCGGGCCACGGCCGTACCCCGCGCAGGCGCCGTAGCAGTCACACAGGCGCTGTAGCCGTACAGCGCCGCAGCGCCGCGCCGTAGGGCCGTCTCCCCACTCATCCGGACCGTCCGCGTACTCGCGTGCCGCCGGTCCGGATCACGGATGACCGAGAAGGACACCAGGTGATGAACCCTGCCCTGCCCACCTCGCGCCGCACCGGCGACACGTCGCGCCGCACGGGCGACACGTCGCGCCGTAGCGACGACACGACGGCGTCGGCCGACGAGTCGATCACCGCATGGGCGCTCGCTGCCCGCAGCGGTGACACGGACGCGGTCGAGCGGTTCGTGCGCGCCGTGCACCGCGACGTCCAGCGTTACGTCGCCCACCTCTGCGCCGACCCGCAGGCCGTGGACGACCTGGCGCAGGACACGTTCCTGCGCGCGCTCGGCAGCCTGCACCGGTTCGAAGGGCGTTCCTCGGCGCGTGCCTGGCTGCTGTCCATCGCGCGCCGCGCGGTGATCGACAGCTATCGGTACGCCGCCGCAAGGCCCCGCCTGTCCGATGTACCGGACTGGCAGCTGGCCGTCGAACTGGCCCAGCCGAGCGGGCTGCCCGGCTTCGACGACGGGATCGCTCTGCTGGACCTGCTGGCCTCGCTGCCGGACGAGCGCCGGGAGGCGTTCATCCTCACCCAGATGGTCGGGCTGCCCTACGCGGAGGCCGCCGAGGTCAGTGACTGCCCGGTCGGTACGGTGCGCTCCCGCGTGGCCCGTGCCCGGGCGACCCTGATGGACCTGCTGGAGGACGGGGGCACCTCCTCCGCGCCTGAGGCGGTGGGGGAGGACAAGCCCGCCGCCATGGCGGCCTGAACCGCTCTTCCGTAGGAGGCGCCGGTGCCGGCCCGCAAACGGCCGGCACCGAGGTCGTGACGCGAGGTCGTGACGCGAGGCGGCTCCCCGGCGGGTTCTCGGATCCCACCGCCGTGCCGGGAGTGGTTCTCCTGAGCCGGATTCCCAAGCCGGATCCCCGAGCCGGATTCCCAAGCCGGATCCCCGAGCCGGATTCCCAAGCCGGATCCCCGAGCCGGATTCCCGAGCGGATTCCCAACAGGGCGGAACTCGACGGGGGTTCGGCCCGACTACTGGACCGGGTGACGGAGGTCGCCCGCGTACCGAGTGGATCCTGGGGAGTTTTCGATGCGTTCTCGTATGTGGGGCGGCACGGCGGCGGTCGTGCTCGGCGGCCTGCTGGCGACGGGCTGCGGCAGCGGGCAGAAAGGCGCGACGGGCGAGAACGCGGGGGAGAGGGCCCGGAACGCAGCCTCCGGGGCCTACCCGGTGTCCGTGACCGACTGCATGGGTTCCAAGACCACCTTCTCCGCCGCGCCCGAGAAGATCGTCACGAGCAACGCCTCCGGCCTGGAGCTGCTGCTCCGCCTGGGCGCGGGTGCGAGGGTGGTCGGCACCGGGTTCCCGCCGGGCAGGGGCACGCTGCCCGGCGGGCTCGACGAGCAGGCGCGGAAGGTGCCGGTGCTCGGCCGGAGCGTGATCCCGAAGGAGAAGCTGCTCGGCTCCGGCGCCGACCTGTACATCGACACCTTCGCCTCCATGGGGGGCATGGGCGGCGCGGGGATGGGCGACGCCCCGACGCCGGACGAGTTCAAGGCGGCCGGGATCAAGCACATCTACCTGAAATCCACTGCCTGCGCGGCGCAGCGCACGAGCCCGGTGACCGATCTGTCCGCGGTCGAGGCCGACATCGTCTCTCTCGGCGCGGTCACCGGCACGAGCGCACGGGCGCAGAAACTCGTCGCGGGGATGAGGGAGAAGACGGACGCCGTCCGCAAGGCGGTCGGCGGCACGGCCGAGAGCGCGCGGCCGACGTACTTCTTCTTCGACTACGACGCCGGTACCAAGCAGCCCACCGTCATCTGCAACCGCCAGATCGCCAACGCGGTCATCACCCTGGCCGGCGCCCGCAACGTCTTCGCCGACTGCGACGGCGACCATCAGCGGGCCGACTGGGAGGACGTGATCGCCAGGAACCCGGACTGGATCCAGCTCGGGGTGCGTGATCGGGGCAGTGGGCCGGCGAACAAGAAGGCGTTCGACGAAGCCGAGCGGTGGCTGAGGTCCAACGCGGCCACCAAGGGGCTGAAGGCGGTCCGGGAAGGCCGGTTCCTGCGCATCGGTTCCGAACCCACCACGATCGCGGGGGTCGAGAACGCCGACACGGTCGAGCAGATCGCCAAGACCCTCTACCCGGGCAAGGTCGGCTAGTCGTGCCCTCCATCCTGGTGCGCCGCAGGTCCAAGGACGCCGCGGCGGAGGCGCGAAGCCTGCCGGCGGGGCGGTCGGCGGTCGTCCTGGGGGCCGCGCTGCTGGCCGTTCTGACGGCGGCCGTCGCCTGGGGCTCGACGTCGATCCCGCCCGGCGAGGTATGGGGCGTGGTGTGGCGGAGGCTCTCCGGCGAGGCCCCCCGCCCCGGCACGGACGACCTGATCGTGTGGCAACTGCGCCTGCCCAGAGCCTTGTCGGCCGCACTGGTGGGCGCCGGACTCGGGGTCGTCGGTACGGCGGTGCAGGCGCTCGTGCGCAACCCGTTGGCCGACCCGTATCTGCTGGGCATCTCCAACGGCGCTTCTCTCGGCGCGGTCGCCGCGATCGTGCTCGGCCTCGGCGCGGGCGGCGGGCTCGGACTGGGCCTGTCGGGCGCGGCCTTCGCCGGGGCTCTGGCCACCTTCGCACTGGTGTGGGCGGTGGCGAGGCGCGGAGGAGGGTTCGCGCCGCTGCGGCTGGTGCTGGCCGGGGTCGCGATCGGCCAGTTCCTGTCCGGCTTCACCAGCTATCTGGTGCTGCAGGCCGGGGACGAGCAGCAGACCCACAGCGTCCTGTTCTGGCTCATGGGCAGCCTCATCGGGGCGAACTGGCAGCTGCTGGCCGTACCCGCCGTCGCCGTACCGGCCGCCTTGCTCTGGCTCCAGGCGCGCGCCCGGGGCCTGAACGCCCTGCTGATGGGCGACGAGACGGCAGCCGGCCTCGGCATCGACGTCACTCGGCTGCGCCGCGAACTGTTCACCGTGACCAGCGTGGTGACCGGTGTCCTCGTCGCGGTCTCCGGGGCGATCGCGTTCGTCGCCCTGATGGTGCCGCATGTCTGCCGCCTGGCCGTCGGCGGTGACCACCGGCGGCTCCTGCCCGTCTCGGCGCTGTTCGGGGCGGTGCTGCTGGTGACGGTCGACATCGTCTGCCGTACGGCGATGGACACACAGGAGCTCCCGGTGGGTGTGGTCACCTCGCTGCTGGGCGCTCCGGCCCTGCTGTATCTGCTGGACAGGCGCCTGGGGAGCGGCAGTTGAGAATCGACATCGAGGATCTGCACGTCGCGTACGCGGGCCGCACGGTCGTGGCGGGCGCGCATCTGGTGGCGGCCGAGGGGGAGATCACGGGGCTGGTCGGGCCCAACGGCAGCGGCAAGTCGACGCTGCTGCGCGCCGTCTACCGGCATCTGAGGCCCACGGCCGGGCGCGTCCTGCTGGCCGGCACCGACCTTCGCGAGCTGTCCCCGGTCCGGTCGGCCCGGCACGTGGCCGCGCTGCCGCAGGAGCGGGGCAGCGACTTCGAGCTGTCCGTTCGCGAGGTGGTCGCCATGGGCCGTACGCCCTACAAACGGGCGTTCGCCGGGGAGGACGCCGCCGACCGGGACATCGTCTCCAGGGCCTTGGCCGACGTCGGCATGGACGCGCACGCGGGGCGCAGGTTCACGGCGCTGTCCGGTGGCGAACGCCAACGCGTCCTGCTGGCCAGGGCCTTCGCCCAGGACCCGGACGTCCTCGTCCTGGACGAGCCGACCAACCATCTCGACATCCGCCACCAGGTCGACCTGCTGGCCCTGCTGCGCTCCCAGCGCCGCACCACTCTGGTGTCGCTGCACGATCTCAACGCCGCCGCCTCCGTGTGCGACCGGCTGCATGTCCTGCACGCCGGGGCCGTGGTCGCCTCGGGGCCTCCGCGCGACGTGCTCACCCCCGAGCTGATGGCGGAGGTCTTCGGCGTCCGGGCGGTCGTGGTCGACCATCCCCTCACCGGCGACGCGCTGATCGCCTTCGACCACCGGGCACCGGCAAGCCCGCAGGCGCCGGTGTCCGGCAGCCGGCCGGCGACGGTCAGGTGCGTCAGGTGACCGGGCGAGGGCCCGGTGCGGAACAGCCCGGTCACATACCCGTAGGCCGGGACCGGTGGCTGCCGGTGGCCGTGGCGGGTGTCCTGTCGTTCGTGGCCATGCTGGACATGAACATCGTCAACGTGGCGTTGGCGAACATCGCCGACGGTCTGCATGTGTCGGCGGCGACCGCGCAGTGGGCCGTGCTGGCTTACCAGCTTCCTTTGGTGGCACTGCTGTTTCCCGTGGGCCGCTGGCTGGACGGCGTGGGAGCGCGCTCCGCCGTGGCGGCCGCGACCGCCGGTTTCGCCCTGTGCAGCGCCCTGGCGGCCGCCGCCCCCTGGGCGGCCTGGCTGATCGCCGCTCGTCTCACACAGGGTGTTTTCGGCGCGGTCCTGTTCGTACTGATGCCGGTGCTCGCGATCCGGTCCGTACGGCCGGAACTGCGAGGGCGGGCGATGAGCGTGCCCGCCACCCTGGGGCCCCTGGGCGCGGTGACCGGACCGGCCGTGGGCGGACTGCTGCTGGACCATGTCGGCTGGCGCGCCGTCTTCCTCCTCAAGATCCCCCTCTGTGTGCTCGCCCTGGTCGTGGCATGGAGGGCGATGCCGCCAGACGGCCGACCGCGCCTGCCGGACCGGCGCTCACTGGTGGACGCGCTGCTGGTGGCCGGCGGCATGGCGGCGCTGCTGCTGACGCTGACCCTCGCCCCGGACGATCCGGGGTGGTGGGTGCTCACGCTCGCCGCGGTCCCGCCGCTGTGGTGGTGGCTGCGCGGCCCTGGCGGACGTCCGCTGACCGGCGTGCTGCGGGTCCCGGGCCTGGCCCGGGCACACGGGGCGGTCCTGGCCCTCGCGGCCGGCTTCGCCGCCCTGCACTATGTGATCGCTCTGCACCTCCAGCGCGACGACGGTGTCAGCGCCACCACAACCGGTCTGACCGTGCTCGCCTTCCCGCTCGGCATGGGCCTGGCCGGACCGCTCGGCGGACGTCTCGCCGATCTCCCCCACGCTCGGCTCCCGACCCGCTGCCGACTTCGCTCGAGCGGGGGGACCCCCATGCGCGGGCGCACCCCCACCGGTGCCCGGCCGACGGCGGTGGCCGGCGCCATGCTCATGGCCGTCGGTCTGCTGCTTCTCGTTCCGCTGAACGGTGACTGGTCACCGATGGATGTCGCCTGGCGGCTCGCCCTGGCCGGAGTCGGCATGGGACTGAACGGCGGCCCGACCCAGGCCCTGATCATGGGTGCCGCCCCGCCGGAGCGCACAGCGACCGCCGGATCGACCATCCAGCTCGCCCGCGGCCTCGGCTTCACCCTCGGCCCGGCCCTGGCCACCGCCGCCTGGAGCCTCGCCGGACCCCGCCATGGCGTCCACGCGGGGCTCTGCCTGGCCGCCGTCGTCGGCAGTCTCGCCGTACCCCTGCTCCTCCTGCCCGGCCGGCGGAACGCCGCCGTGGCGCAGCAGACCGCCGACACCGCCTCCCCCTGACCCAGGAGTCCCCATGTGCGGAATCACCGGCTGGGCGTCCTTCCACCTCGACGCCCGTACCCAGGCCCCGGTCATCGAGGCCATGACCGACACCCTCACCCCACGAGGCCCCGACACCGGGGGCGTCTGGCTCGGGGAGCGCGCCGCGATCGGCCATCGCCGCCTGGCCGTCATCGACCCGGCCGGCGGCGTGCAGCCGATGACGGACCGGCCGCAGCGGCCGGACCTCGTGCTCACCTACAGCGGCGAGGTCTACAACCATCACGAACTCCGGTCCCGGCTGCGCGGCCTCGGCCACGAGTTCCGCACCCGCAGCGACACCGAGGTCGTACTGCGCGCGTACGCCGAGTGGGGCGAGGACGTCGCCCGTCATCTGGAGGGCATGTTCGCCTTCGCCGTCTGGGACGAGCGCGCCCAGCGGCTGGTGCTGGTCCGCGACCGGCTCGGTGTCAAACCCCTGTTCTGGTCCGCCGTCGACGGCGGTCTGGCCTTCGGCTCCGAGCCGAAGGCCCTCTTCGCCCACCCGGAGATCAGGCCCCGGGTGGACGCGGACGGGCTGCGGGAGGCGTACAGCCTGCTGTTCAACACAGGTCCGACGGTCTGGTCCGGGGTACGCGAGGTCGAGCCCGGCGGGCTGCTGGTGCTGGACCGGGACGGCATCCGTGAACGCCGCTACTGGCAGCTGGAGGCCGGCGCCCACACGGACGACCGGGAGACGACCGTGGAGCGGATCCGGCAGCTGGTCGGCGCAGCGGCCCGCAGCCAACTGGAGGCCGACGTCCCCCTGTGCAGCCTGCTGTCCGGAGGCATCGACTCCACCGTCCTGACGGCCCTGCTCGCCGACGAGCTCCGGCAGCGCGAGGGTCCGGGCGCCCGTCTCCGCTCCTACGCAGTCGACTACAGCGATCAGGCCGAACAGTTCACCGGCGACGTCCTGCGCACCGGACACGACACCCCGTACGCCGCCGAGGCCGGTGCCTTCATCGGCACCGACCACAGCACCGTCGTCCTCGACCCGCGCGCCCTGCTCGACCCCGAGCACCGCACGGCCGTCGTCGTGGCTCGCGACTCGCCGATCGGCGTCGGCGACATGGACACCTCGCTGTATCTCCTCTTCGGTGAGATACGCCGGCACTCCACCGTCGCCCTGTCCGGCGAGGCCGCCGACGAGGTGTTCGGCGGCTACCCCTGGTTCCACAGCCCGCAGGCGCTCGCCGCCCGGACCTTCCCCTGGCTACTCGTCACCGGCGACGAGGCCGCCATGCCGCTGAACCCCGAACTGGACCTGCGCATCGGCGAGTTCCGCGACGACACCTACCGCAGTGCCCTGGCCGCGGTCCCGCACCCGGACGACGAGAGTCCCGCCGAACACCGGCAGCGCGAGATGCAGCATCTGTCCCTGACCCGCTGGCTGCGCCAACTCCTGCACCGCAAGGACCGGTTGAGCATGGCCCAGGGACTGGAGGTCCGAGTCCCCTACTGCGACCACCGCCTCGTCGAGTACGCCTTCACCACGCCCTGGGCACTGAAGAGCTTCGACGGCCGTGAGAAGAGCCTGCTGCGCGCGGCGGGCGCCGGTCTTGCCCCCGACTCGGTGCTGTACCGCCCCAAGAACCACTACCCGGCCACCCATCACCCGGACTACAACCGCGGCCTTCAGGCCATGGCCCGAGACGCGCTGGCCACCGAACAGGTCCGCGCACTGGCCGACGAGACCCGTATCAAGCCCTGCCTCGACAGCCCGCCCGACCGGCTGGAGTGGGGACACCGCCTGCGCCTCGAACGCGTCGTCGACCTCGCCCTGTGGCTGGACCACCACCAGCCCGAACTCGCCCTCTGAAGGAGGCTCGTTCATGACCACCCAGGAACCCGGGACGGCCACCGAGGCCCTCCCGCAGCCCGTGCCGCTGACGGGCTGCCGCTACAAGGCCGACCCCTACCCCCTGTACCAGCGGATGCGCGAAGCCGGCCCGGTCCACCGTGTCCTCTTCCCCAGCGGCGTCCGGGCCTGGCTCGTCACCGGCTACGACGCCGCGCACGCCGCCCTGAACGACGACCGCCTCGGCAAGAACCACGACCGGGGCAACGACCGCTGGCGCGCCCGCGCCTCGATCATGCCCGAGCCGCAGCACTCCCAGCTCCAGGTGCACCTCCTCCACCAGGACCCGCCGAAACACACCCGGATGCGGCGCTTCGTCACCGACGCCTTCACTCCGCGCCGGATCGACAGCCTGCGGCCCCGATTCCAGGAACGGGCGGACGAACTGGTCGACGCTCTGCCCGAGACGGGCCCCGCCGACCTCGTCACCGGCTTCGCCGCCCCCTTCCCCTTCCATGTCCTGGCCGAGGTCATCGGCCTCCCGCAGGAGCTGGCGGCCCGCTTCGACCGGGACTGGGGCAAGGTCGTCCAGCCGGTCGGCCCCACCGATCCCGGAAGGCCACGGTACGAGGCTCGCCTCCACGGCCTGCAGAGCTATATCGCCGAGGTCGTCGCCCACAAGCGTGAGCACGGGGACGACGATCTGCTCGGCCGCCTCGTCGTGGCGCGCGACCGGGGGGAGCTGTCCCAGGAAGAGCTCGACTCGATGATCTTCCAGCTTCTCGTGGCGGGTCAGGAGCCGGTCACCAACCAGATCACCACCGCCCTGATCGCCCTCTTCCGCAACCCCGGCCCGCTCGCCCGTCTGCGCGACGACCCGGGCCTCCTGCCGCGCGCGGTGGAGGAACTCCTGCGCTACGACAGCGCCTTCGAGCTCACCACCTGGCGCTTCTTCGACCAGGACAGCGATCTGTACGGCACCGAGGTCCCGGCCGGCGACTCCGTGATCGTCTCCCTGTGCGCCGCGAACCGCGACCCCCGCCGCTTCACCGACCCCGACTCGCTCGACCTCGACCGCACCCCCAATCCCCACCTCGCCTTCGGCCACGGCATCCACTTCTGCCCCGGCGCCGCCCTCGCCCGCGCCGAACTCCAGATCGCCCTGGGCACGCTGCTCACCCGGCTGCCCGGCCTCCACCCGACCATCAGGGACGAGGACATCGAGTGGATCCCTGCCGTTCTGGGCCGCGGCGCCCACCACCTGCCCGTCGGCTACGACCGGCGCCTGTGACACCGGCCGCCCGCCGACCGGGTCCGGCACCGCCGCCCGGCCCGGGCCCCGGCGCACCCACCGACCGCCCCATGGCGCCCGCCTCTGCACCGCGGCGCCATGCCGACACGCCCTCCCACCCTCCGGAGCCCCACCATGCCCCTGACGACCGCGCCCGACACCCGCCCCACGAGCACCGGCGCCGCGATCCTCGACCTGCTGCTGCCGCACCACCGCACGACCGACCGGGCCACCGCCTCCGCGGAGGCGTTCCCCCATCAACTGCGCCGGATCGCCGGCTTCGTACGCGACGGCGCCCCCATCGTGTTCACCCTGCCCGGCTTCCCCTGCAAATCCCCCAACCCGGCCAAGGTCCTCGGCCACCTCCCCGACCAAGGAGAACGCCTCTCGCTCACCTTCCTGCACGCCTTGTGCACCGAGATCCAGCGGATCTACCCGCCCGGCGCCCACCTGGTCATCTGCTCCGACGGCCATGTCTTCGGCGACCTCGTCCATGTGCCCGACGAGCACATCGACGCCTACGCCGACGAACTCCGCCTCCTCATCGCCCGAGAGGGGCTGACCGGACTGTCCGTCCTCGACCTGCGCGACGTACTCGGCGGCCCCGGCCCGGACCATGACGCGAGACGTGCCCGTGTGCACCGTCGCTTCGCCCCCACCGTGGACGCGCTGCGCGCCGAGATCCGCGGCGACGGCCACGCGCTCGCCCTGTACCGGGGCATCACCCGCTTCCTCGTCCAGGACACCGCCGATTGGGCCGGCAGCCGCTCCGCCCTGCAACGCCGGTGCCGGCAGCGCGCGTACGGCGTCATCCAGCGCAGCAGGGCCTGGGGCGGCCTGATCGCCGAGCATCATCCCGACGCCGTCCGCCTGTCCATCCACCCCCAGCCCATCGGCGCCCCCAAGTTCGGCATCCGTCTCCTTGACGCCCCCGACGTCTGGACCACGCCCTGGCACTCGGCCGCCCTGCGCCGCGCCGACGGCACCTGGACCCTGATGCCTCGCCGTACGGCGGAGCGGCTGGGGCGTCTGATCGAGCGAGACGGCAGACCGAGCCATTTCGAACAGGTGTAGGTCATGGGGTGCCGGCGGAAGCGGTCGGTTGCCGTGTCCCTGCCTCCGGCAGCCGCCGGACGGACGGGCGGTCACGGCCGGGGACGCAGGGGCGGCTGCTGCTGGGGCGGTTGTCCGCCCAGGTCGGTGAGCAGGCGGGCGCAGATCTCGCGCAGTTTGCTGTTGGTGTGCTGGGACAGGGTGCGCAGGACGGTGAACGCCTGGTCGGCGCTGCAGCGGCGCTGCTGCATGATCGCGCCGATGGCCTGGTCGATGACCGCGCGGGACCGCAGGGCGGCCTGCAGATCGCGCGTGAAGTCCTCCGCATCGGCCAGGCGCTGGGCGAGGGCGATACCCCCGCCCGCCTGTGCGGCGAACCGGGCCAGCACCCTCTCGTCCCGGTGGCTGAAGGCCCGCGGCCCGGCGCCGTAGAAGTTCAGGGCGCCCGCGGTGTGCGCGCGGACCGGGATCGGCAACGAGAGGGACGAGCGGACGCCGAGGGAGATCGCCAAGGAGGGGTAGGAGCCCCAGCGGCCCTCGGCGAGCAGATCCGCAGCCTGGACGATCTCCCCGGTGCGCATGGCTTGCAGGCACGGACCGTCGCCCTGCCCGTACTGCCACTCGTCCAGCTTGTCGGCCATCCCGCCGGTGCTGACCACGGTCAGGGGCCGGTGGCGGCGTTGCAGGGTGACGCCGCAGCCGTCCGCGCCGGGGACGGCCCGGACCGCGTCGTCGACCAGGTGCTGCAGAAAGTCCCGCAGGGAGGCGGTCTCCAGCAGCCAGTCCACCACCGGTACCACCCGGTGGCCGTCGGCCTCCTGAGGGCGCATCGTGTCTCCCCTTCCCCATCTCGGCCCCGGCCTCGGCGGAGCGCTCCGTCCCCGTCACCTCGTGCTCCCCTCTTCGTATGCCCCGCCCACGACCGCACCTCGCTCGAGGCCCACGATGTGTGGCGCGGGTCCCACGGCACGGGCCCGGCACGCGGCCGCGGAGCCGGGGCCGGTACCGGCTCCGCGGCCGCGGGGGGTCAGCGGTCCCTGGACAGGGTGAGCAGTACCGGTCCGGTGCCGAACCGATGACGCACGTTGCCGGCGGTGCACGGCAGCAGGACCGCGGTGGGCAGGCCGGTCGGCAGCCGGCAGCCCAGCAGCAGGGGCACGGCCAGGCGGTCGGTGCCCCATGCCGTCTGTGCGGTGCGGCGCAGCGCCGACGGCAGCCGGGCGCTCATCGCTGCGCACGTCGTCCCGCCCAGCGGTTTCCCGCCGTGCAGGCCCACATACCCGGACCCGGCCGGCGGAGGGTGCGGTGCCGGGGCGGCGGCGTGCGCCGGGGCCGGCCGCGTCGGTACGGTGCCGGATCGCACCCGGCTCGTGTTCGCTGCCTTCGTACGACTCATACGGCGTTCCCCTCCAGCAGCCGGGCCAGGGTCGTGCGGCCACGGGCGACCACCTGCGGGTCTTGGTGCAGCAGGCCCAGGGCGATGGCGCTCGCCGCGTCGAGGGCGGACAGACAGCGCAGCGCGGCCTCTTCCTCGCCGGTCAGCCCGCGTCCGAAGCCGTCGAGGAAGGCGGTCCGCAGCTCGGGCCACCGTGCCCAGGGCCCGCAGGCGAGCCGGACGACGTCGAAGACCGCGGCGTGCGGGCGGGCCCGCTCCAGACCGACCACCGCGAGCGCGCCGGCCGCGGTGTCGTACAGCCAGTTGCGCTCCCGGAAGTCGCCGTGCACGAATCCGGCGGGCAGCGGGCCGAGCAGCGCCAGTACGGCGGCATGCCGGCGGACGACGTCCCGCTCCGCCGGACCGATGAGGTCCCCGGCGCGCGCCAGGTGCGCCTCCGCGTCGAGGACGGCGCGCTCGACCTCGACCGCCGCCTCGGCGCGGTCCCGGGCCGTGAGGTCCCGGGCGTCGCCGTGGAACCGGCGCAGCCATGCGCCCGCGCGGCGGTGCAGGGCACGCCGCCGGCCGGGGGTGAGCGCGAGGGCCCCCACGGGACGGCCGGGGACCGCGCTCAGCAGCAGGGCCCGGTGCTGTGCGTCGGTCTCCAGCAGCCGCGGCACGCTGTCCCGCTCCAGCGCGGGGGCCGCCTCGCGGTAGGCGCGGGTCTCGCGGGCGTAGAAGGCCGGTGTCGGTGCCACTTTCAGGAAGGTGCGGCCGGTGTCGGAGCTCAGCTCCCAGACCCGGGAGGCGGCATCGGGGCGGGAGACGTCCCGCACGGACCGGACGGGGCCGACGACGCCCTCGGCCCAGGCGGCCAGGGCGGGCGGGAGCGGGGCCTGGACGGTGTGGACGGTCATGCGCCCCACCTCGGTGCCGGGCGTGATGAGGACGGGCGGACGGTGGCACCGGTGCGGTCGTGGACAACGACCGGGCGTACGGGGACACGGGACCGTCCGCGGACGTCGACTCCGTGCCGTGCGGCGGAGGTCCGCAGGGGCCGGTTCTCGAACACGGGGTGAACGGCGGCAGGGGCGGGAACGGGGTTCATGATTCCTCCAGGGAGTTGTGTCGATGCGGACAAGCGACCGAACAACCGCCGTGATCATGAACTCGTAACGGGTACCCGGGGGCGAATTCTCGGACGAAAGTTCGAGATCTTCGCCCCTCCTCAAGCCGCCCTAGGGGAACGGTGTGCGCGACACCGTTCGATTCCCTCGTGTGGTGAAGGATGACCCCGCCGGGGGATTGCTCACCGGCTGACGGACGGTGCGTCAGACGAGCCGGGCTCCGCGAAGCCCCTCTCGGCGAGCAGGGCGTCGATCTTCGCCCGGTGTGCCTCCTCCCAGGCGTCGAGGGTCTCCGCCGCCTCCTTCGCCAGTTTCTTCCGGGCGGCGGCGAGTACCTCCTCGCGGCGGACGGCCGGGACCACCACCACGCCCTCCTCGTCGGCCACCACGATGTCCCCGGGGCTCACCCGCACACCGCCGCACCGCACCTCGGCATTGAGGGGCTCCACGACGTCCTTGGCGCCCGGAATGGGGATGACGCCCCGGGCGAAGACGGGAAAGCCCATCTCGCGCACCTCCGCGAGATCACGGATGACCCCGTCGGCCACGAAGGCCGCGACGCCCCGGCGCTGCGCGACGGCGCAGACGTTGCCGCCGGCCAGGGCGTAGTCCACGTCCCCGGACTCGACGACGATGACGGAGCCGGGCTGGGCGCGGTGGACGGCCGCGTGCAGCATGAGGTTGTCGCCGCGAGGGCAGCGGACCGTGAACGCCGGGCCGGTCACGCGCGGGGCCCCGGACCACAGCGGGCGGATGCCGATGTCCATCACCTGTCCACGGCCGAGCAGATCGGCGAGGGTGGTCGTCGGGATGTCCCGGAACCCGTGGCCCGACTCGGTGATGTCGCTCATGCGTTTCCTCCGTTGGATCGGATCATCGAAGCCACGCCTGCCCTACGTCGTGGGCCCCGGCGGTGTCCTCGCGCCCCTCGTGGGCCCGGGCCCGGCGATGCGCCAGCAACTCCCTTCGAGGGACGGGAGGTTGGGCTGGAGACGCGGGGGAGTGGGCCGGGAGCCGCCGGGGGGTCACATGAAGGCGTGCGTGAGCAGGTGCAGCAGATCCCCGGTCGCATCCGCGGCTCCCAGCGCCGGCAGCGCTCCGAGCGCCAGCGTCGTAGCGGCGAGCGGCCACAGATGCGGGGGCGGAGCGACCTGCAGGGCCGCGATACGGCGGGTGATCGCGCGGTCGGTGAAGTGCAGTGCGCACGACGGTGCGCGGCGTCCCGCGCTCAGCGCGGCGCGCGCGAGGGCCCGGGCCGTGGTGGGGCGGTCGCCGACCGCGTCGGCCGCCTGCTCGTCCGCCCAGCGCTCGACCAGGAAGGTGACCGTGGTGCGGACGGGCGCGAGGAGCGGGTCGGCCGCGGTGGCGAGCGCCACGGCGGCGACGAGCAGTGCGTGCCGGTGTCGCAGATGGGCGCGCTCGTGTGCCAGCAGCACGCGACGCTCCGCGGGTTCGAGGGCGCCGAGCATCGCCGAGGTGACCAGGATCCGGCCCGGTGCGCCGCCGCTGCCGGGAACGGCGAACGCCTGCGGCACGGATGAGGCGGCGACGACCAGTTCCGTGTCCGGCGGATACCCCGCGCACAGGGCGCGCAGTGCGCGGCGGGTGACGCGCTCGGCGCGACAGGCGCGGTACACACGCACGGCGACCAGCACCAGAGCCAGTGCGGCGGCCACGGCGACCGACTCCGGGACCGGGTCGGGCAACCGGTGGCCGCCGTCCCGGGCCTCCGCGACCACCGGCGGGGCCCGGTCGATCAGGGTGGCCGCGAGCAGGACCAGCGACCACGTGGTGGCGGCCGCCGTGAACAGGGCGGAGGCGGTCAGCACCCGGGCCGCGAGCGCGGGCGCCACCCGCCGGCCGACCACCGGACCGAGCGCGGCCAGCAGCAGCGAGAGCAGGATCGGGAGGTAGACGTCGATCTTCATGGGGTGCCCCCGCCGGGCTGGCGGTGCCGGTGCGCACCCCCGCTCAGGAGATCACGCAGGGCCTGCTCCTCCTCGGGGCTCAGCCCCGTCACGAACTGCTGGAGCGTGGCGATCGGGTCCGGGCCGCGGTCGAGGGCCTCGTGCATGGCCTCGGCGGTGAGCTCGGCCGCGTTCTTCGCCGGCCGGTACGCGCCGCGCCGTCCGTCCACGTCGCGCAGCACAAGCCCCTTGTCGTACAGGCGTTTGAGAATGGTGTGCACGGTGTTGTAGGCGAGGCCACCGCGGATCTCGGCCTGGATCTCGACCGGCGTCAGCGCCAGCTCGGTGGCCCACAGCGTGGCGAGCACCTCGCTCTCCAGCTCACCGGCGCTGCGCCGTTCCGCCCTGCCCTGGGGGCCCCTGCCAGCCATGCCCGCAACCTTACAGCGCGTAGGGGAGCGGCAGTAGCGACCGCCTGGGCTGCCGGCGGGGAGCCCGGATCACCCGTTCGGCGGAGTGTGGGACACGGGTGATCGGTGTGGCGAGCCGTCTCGCCCTGCAACGCCCCTCCAGTCGGGTTAACTTGTCCGTGTTTTACCGACTTCATTCCCGACTTCCGCCGTCGGCCCTACGACTTGCAGGGCGCGACGCCCCTACAGTCTGTAGGGGAGTGAGGGGTGAGCCGTGGTCAACAGCTCGAACATCACGCTAGCGGGAGTCCGCCGGCTCGCGGGGCCGTCGGTCGCCGGCTCGTCGTGGCGCGGCCGCGGCCACGGCCTGATCGCCGCGGTGGCCGGCGCCTTCACACTGGCCCAGCTTCTCGTCGTACGGCCGGGGATGGGGCTCGGCTGGGACGAGACGGTGTACGTCAGCCAGGTCAGCGTCCACGCACCCGCCTCGTTCTTCAGCGCCCCGCGCGCACGGGGCTTATCCCTCCTGGCAGCGCCCGTCACCTCGTGGTCCTCGTCCACCGCGCTGCTCCGGGTCTATCTCGCGGTGCTGTCCGGTGCCGCCCTGTTCCTCGCCCTGCGCGCCTGGCGCGGTCTCTTCCCGGTCCGGGTGCTCGCGCTCGGCGGGTTCCTGTTCGCGAGCCTGTGGGTCACCCTCTTCTACGGCCCCCAGGTCATGCCCAACTACTGGGTCGCGGTCGGCGCCCTGGCGGGCACCGGCTGTTTCCTGCGCGCCCACCCCGACGGCACCGACCGGGCGGCCCTGTGGGGACTGGCCGCGAGTGCCGCGCTCATGGCGTGGATGCGGCCCATGGACGCTCTGTGGACCACCACGCCCCTGCTGGTCCTGTCGGTGGCCGTACGCCGGTGGCGGCGCCTCGCGCTGCTGTCCGCGCTGGTGGGCGGGCTGGCCGTCGGGACCGCCGAGTGGATCGCCGAGGCGTACGCCGACTACGGGGGGCTGGTGCGACGCCTGTCCGAAGGCTCCCGCATCCAGGGTGGCCTGGGCTGGGACATCGCCGTCGCCGACCAGTTGCGCGGCCTCGCCGGGCGCTCCCTGTGCCGCCCCTGCACCGGCGCGCTGCCCAACCCGGCGGTGACGGCCTGGTGGTTCACGCTGCCCCTGCTCGCCGTGCTCGCGGCGGTCGTCGCACTCGGGGCCCGGCGTCCCGCCCGCACCCTGGTGCCGCTGGCCTGCGCGGCGACCGCGGCCTTCCCCTACCTCTTCCTGATCGGATACGCCGCGCCCCGCTTCCTGCTCCCGGCCTACGCCCTGCTCGCGATCCCGGTCGCCGACGCCCTCCGGCACCTGGTCACCGCGCCCGACGGCCGGTGGCGGCCCCTCACCGCGTCGCTCGTGGCGCTCGGGCTGGCGAGCCATCTGGCGGTGCAGTACACGGTGCTGCACCGCACCGTGGCCCGTACCACCGCCGACCGGCAGGGATGGTCGCGTACCGCAGCCGAACTGCACCGGTTGGGCGTGCGGCCGCCCTGTCTGCTGACCGGGAACGGGGCCGTCCCGATCGCCTTCTACACCGGCTGCTCCTCGGCGTCGACCAGCGGCAGCAACGCCAACAGCACCGACGCCGACATCGCGCGCACCGCACAGCGCATGCCCGTCGCCTACCTGGGCACCCCCGCAGGCCGTCCGCCGTCGTACACCCGGAACTGGCCCGCACACTCCTTCCACGGCATCCGCGTCTACATCGCCCCCAGGACCAGCCCCTCGACGGCCGTGGGCGGACGCGGATGACTCCGCCGACGGCCACGGAGGAAGCCCCCGACGTCCCGGTGACGGCCCACGCCCGGGCCAGGGTCCTGCCCGCCCGCGCTCCCTGGCACGCCGCCGTCACCCTGGTGGTGCTGGTGTGCACCGCACTGCTCGCCCGGCGCCACTGGCCCGTGATCGAGGCCGGCGCCGCCCGGCTCGCAGGCGCCGAACCGGGGTGGCTGCTGCTCGGGGCGACGGCCGCGGTGTCGACCTGGGTCTGCTCGGCCGTCGCCCAGCAGGGCGCCGTTTCGGAGACGTTGCCCGGTGGGCGGCTGGTCGCGACACAGGTCGCCGCGTCCGCAGCCAACCACCTGCTGCCCGCGGGCGTCGGCGCGGGCGCCGTCAACCTGCGCTTTCTGACCCGCTGCGGACTGTCCGTGCCCCGTTCGGCGACCGCACTCGCGGTCAAGGCCACCGCCGGGGCCGCGGCCCGCGGCCTGCTGATCGCCGTCCTCGCCGTCGCCGGACCCGGGCTGCTGCGTCTGCCGCGCGTCTCCGCGGCCTTCATGGCGGCGGCGCTCCTCGCGCCCGCCGCACTCCCGCTGCTGCTGCTCTCCGGAGCGCTGCGGCGCGCCCTGCGGGCCGTGTCGGCGGACGTACGGGCCGTGCACCGGCTGCCCGGCCGGGCAGCCGCCCTGTGGGGCGGCTCATTGGCCTTCGCCTCGCTGCACGCGCTGGTGGTCATCGCGGTCACCCGCTCCCTCGGCCTGCCTCTGCCCCCGGAGCGGGTGGCGCTCGCCTACCTGGCGGCGAGCAGCGCGGCCGTCCTGCTGCCCACCCCCGGCGGCATCGGGTCCCTCGACGCCGCGCTTGCGCTCGCCCTCTCCCTCGCCGGAGTGCCGGGCAGCGCGGCGGCGTCAGTGGTCCTCGGTTACCGGCTGCTGACCGTGTGGCTGCCCCTTGTCCCAGGGCTTGTGGTGCTGGGCGTGCTGGTGCGGCGCAAGGCACTGTGATCCCGGCGGCCGTCCGTGCCCGGCCTTCGTGACGTCGAGCGGCGCCTCATCCGCGGGCACCCTCCTTCGCGGCACGGCGGGAGCGCAGCAGTTCCAGGGCGAGCGGGGCCAGCGAGACCACGACGATCACCGCGATGATCGGCAGCAGGTAGGCGTCGACGTTCGGCACCGAGGAGCCGAGTGCGTACCCGGCGAGGGTGAGGCCGAGGCTCCACACCAGGCCGCCGACCACCTGCCACAGGAAGAAGGTCCGCGCGGGCACGTGCAGCGCCCCGGCCATCGGGTTCAGCACCGTGCGCACCACGGGGACGAAGCGGGCCAGGACGATCGCCTTCGCGTGTCCGTACCGGTCGAGGAGTTCCTCGGCGCGCTGAGCGCCTTCCTTCAGCCGGGCCGAGCGGCTGCGGGCGAGCAGCGCGCCGCCCGCCTTGCGCCCGATGAGATAGCCGCACTGGGATCCGGCGAGCGCGCCCACGGCCGCCGCGACCAGCAACGCCGGAAGCGACAGCTTCACTCCGTGCTGGCCCGAGCCGGTGCACAGCAGGCCGGCCGTGAACAGCAGGGAGTCGCCGGGCAGGAAGAAACCGATGAGCAGGCCCGTCTCGGCGAACATGACGACGCCCACGCCGAGCACGCCGAAGGCCGCGAGCAGGGACTGGGCGTCGAGCACATTCACCGCGAGCTGCGCTCCCAGTGACAGGGGTGTGGCCATCGTCGCGAGCCCTTCCATGGGGCCGGGCGCGACACCGCGTCGCCCGGCGGCTGACTGCAATCCCGCAGACCGTCTACCGAACTGTAGACGATAGCCGGAAGGCGAACGTTCCCCTGATCACCCTGACGGGTGAACGCGGCCGTGTCCGCGCGAGTGCCGGCATCCGGCTGCCGGGATCAGGCCGTCGCGAGATCAAGGTGTCCCGAGATCAAGGCGTCGCGAGATCAAGGTGTCCCGAGACCAAGCCGTCGCGAAACCGAGCCGTCGCGAGATCAGGGCGTCGCGAGAGAGATCTCGGTCGACTTGATCAAGGCGACGACCGGGGAGCCGGGCGCCAGGCCGAGATCCTCCGCGGCGATCCTCGTGATCACGGACGTCAGCGTGCCGCCGACGACGGTGATCCTGACCGATGCCATGGCCTCTCCGGTGGTGACTCGGTCGACGGTGCCCGGCAGCTGGTTCCGGATGGAGACGTTCTCCACCGCCGCGGTGGCGAGCGCGACCTCCGTGGACTTGACGAGGGCCTGCACGGAGGCGCCCGGGGCGAGGTTCAGCTCGTCGACGGCCTCCGTGGTGACCGCCGCGGTGACGTCCTGGCCGCCGGTCAGTCTGACCCTGACGGCCGCCATCACCTCACCGGGGGTGACGGTCGTCACGGTGCCGGGAAGCCGGTTGCGGATGCTCAGGTTCATGCGCGCCTCGCGGAACGTGGGGGACAGGTCAGCCTCTGTTCCTAACTCTGTTCCTATGCTGAGCCCACGGCGGCCGGATTCGCGGGCCGCACCCGCACGGCGTGTCAGGCCGGATACGCGTGTGTCTGCCCCGCCTTGACCGTCGCCCAGACCGTGGCTCCCGGCTGGAGACCGAGTTCGGCCGCGGCGACGGTGGTCAGATCCGCGGCCAGGGGCAGCTCACCGGTCAGGTCGGCGCGGATCCGGTCACCGTGCGTCTCGAGCCCCACCACCTCGCAACGCCACAGATTGCGCGCACTGGAGCCGGCGGGCCTCTCCCGGTACAGGGTCACGGCGCCCGGCGGGAACGCCACGAAGACCGGACCGTACAGAGCCTCGTCCGTCGTGACCGCGGGGCCGGCGTCGAGCCGTACGGAGTGTCCCTCGGCCACGCCCCGGTACAGGTTGAGCCCCACGAGGCGGGCGATGTAGTCCGTACGCGGATGGCGGGCGATGTCCGACGGCGTACCCTCCTGGACCACCCGGCCGTGCTCGACGACCACCAGCCGGTCGGCGAGGACCATGGCGTCGAGCGGATCGTGGGTGACGAGAACCGCCACCGCCTCGAACTCGGCGAGGTGACGTCGAAGCCCGGCCCGCACCTCGAGCCGAGTACGGGCGTCGAGCGCGGCGAGCGGCTCGTCCAGCAGCAGCAGGCGGGGGCCGGTGGCCAGCGCCCGGGCGAGAGCGACCCGCTGGGCCTGGCCGCCGGACAGCCGGCGCGGTTTGACGCCGGCGTGGTCGGCGAGACCCATGCGTTCCAGCCACCCGGCGGCGACCGCCCGTGCCTGAGCCTTGGACGCTCCCCGGCAGCGCGGGCCGAACGCCACGTTGTCCAGGGCGGTCAGATGAGGGAACAGCAGATAGTCCTGGAAGACGACGCCCACGGGACGCGACTCGGGCGGCGTACGGTCCAGCACGGCGCCGTCGAGCCGAAGATGACCACCGGAGAGCGGCACGAGCCCCGCCAGGGCCCGCAGGGCGGTGGTCTTGCCGGCGCCGTTGGGCCCGAGCAGGGCGACGACGTCTCCGGGCGCCGCGGCCAGGGCGACATCGAGCCGGAAGGAGCCGCGCTCGACGACGATGCGCGCGTTCAGGCCCTGGCCGGACGCATCGGCGGCGGCGGGCTGGGCGGCGGTCTGGCCGGTGTGGGTCATGATGCGGTCATCCAGCGGTCCCTCAGCCCCGCCAGGACCGCGATCGACACGGCGAGCAGCACCAGGCTCAGGGCGATCGCCGCCTCCGGGTCGTTCTGCAGTGCCAGGTAGACGGCCAGTGGCATCGTCTGGGTGCGGCCGGGGAAGTTGCCCGCGAAGGTGATCGTGGCCCCGAACTCACCGAGCGCCCGGGCCCACGCGAGCACGGCTCCGGCCGCGACGCCCGGCGCGACCAGCGGCAACGTGACCCGGCGGAAAGCGGTGAAACGGGAGGCGCCCAGCGTCGCGGCGGCCTCCTCGTACCGTCGGTCGGCGGCCCGCAGCGTGCCCTCCACACTGATGACCAGGAACGGCATCGCCACGAACGCCTCCGCCACCACCACCCCGGCCGTGGTGAACGGCAGCGTGATCCCGAACCATGCGTCCAGCCCCCGCCCCACGACCCCGTTGCGCCCGAGCGCCAGCAGCAGGGCCACACCGCCCACCACCGGGGGCAGCACCAGCGGCAGGGTCACCAGGGCCCGTACCAGCCCCCGCCCCGGGAAGTCCGTACGGGCCAGCAGCCATGCCAGCGGGACGCCCAGCACCAGGCTCACCCCGGTGGCGGCGGTCGCGCTCACCAAGGAAAGCTGCAGAGCCTGCCACACCTCCGTGCTGGTCAGCTGGACGGGCAGGGCGCGCCACGGGGCCCGCACCAGCAGGGCCACCAGCGGTAGCAGCAGGAACGCCAGACCGGCCAGCGCGGGCAGCAGCAGCGGCAGCGGCACCCCCGGCCCGCGAACACGTCCGCGCCGCGGCCCGCCCGTGAGGGGGGCGGCCGCGGCGTCGGAGGTGCCGGAGCGGGTCATGGCTGGAGGAATCCGGCCTTGGTCAGGACGTCGCGGCCCTCGGCGGAGCGCACCAGCGCGATGAACGCCTCGGCCGCCTCGGTGTTGGGCGCGTTCTTGAGCAGGGCGATCGGATAGGCGTTGACGGCCTTGGCCGACTCGGGGAACTCCACGCCCTGCACCTTGTCGCCCGCCGCCTTCACATCGGTCCGGTAGACGACCGCCGCGTCGGCCTCCTTCAGCTCCACCTTCGTCAGGGCGCTCTTCACATCCTGCTCGTACGACACCGGGGTGAGCTTCAGCCGGCTCGCGCCCAGCGCCTTCTGCGCGGCGGCACCGCAGGGGACGGTCTTGTCGCACAGCACGACCTTGAGGCCGGACTTGGTGAGGTCCTTCAGGGAGGAGACCTTGTGCGGATTGCCGGGCAGGGTCGCGATCTCCAGCTGGTTGCGTACGAAGGTCACCGGGGTGCCGGCCGCGTCCTTCTTGTCCGTGACGATGGCCATGGTCTTGGGGCTGGCCGCGGCGAAGACGTCGGCGGGGGCGCCGCCGGTGATGCTCGCGGCGAGGGTGTCACTGCCGCCGAAGTTGAAGCTGACCTTCGTGCCGGGGTGCTCCTTCTCGAACTCCTGGCCAAGGGCCGTGAAGCTCTCCTTCAGGGAGGCGGCGGCGAACACGGTGATCGTGCCGGACAGCTTCGGCGTCGAGGACGCCGAGGACGCCGAGGAATCCGACTTCTCGGCCGAGTCGGAGCCGGATCCGGACGAGGAGGAGCAGGCACTCAGGACCAGCAGCGCGGCGGCCCCCGCACCGGCCGTCTGAAGCATGCGGCGGGTCCGGCGCGCGGATCGGGTCATCACGGGTCCACTCCCCTTGTGCGTCTGCGCGTCTGCGCGTCTGTGCGTCTGTGCGTCTGTGCGTCGAGGGAGAGATCGCCCGGGCCCCTCCGACATGGCGATCATACTGACGCAGATGCCATTCGGAAGTCTCCTGTGGCATCGCATGAGCCGGGCGAACCATAGGTGAGGCCCCGCATGTGCGTTTCTACGGCCGGTCGATGTGGACGTTCGTCGACTTCACGCGGGCGGTCGCCTCCATCCCCACCTCCAGACCGAGCTCCTCCACCGCCTCCCGGGTCAGCAGCGAGACCAGGCGGTGCGGTCCTGCCTGGATCTCCACCTGGGCGGCCACGTCACCAAGCTTCACGGCCGTGACGATCCCTGCGAAGGCGTTGCGGGCGGAGGTGTACGAGGGCACGTCGTCCTCGCCGGTGCCGCCGCGCGCCAGTTCGACCGAGAAAGCGGCCAGGTCCTTGCCGTCGATGACCCGCCGCCCGCTCTCGTCGCGGTGGGTCGCCACCCGCCCCGCGTCCGCCCACCTTCGCGCGGTATCCGGGCTCACCCCCAGCAGACGGGCGGCCTGACCGATTGTGTAGGACTGCATGGGCGCCACGATAGGCGTCTCGGGCGCCCCGGCCGCACCACGTCCCAAAGGCCCCGGCGCGCCCGGATCTGCGGAAACCGCGTGACCCCCTCCGCCCGCATGGCAGGATCCCAACCCATGGATGTGTCCTGGACGGTGCGGAGTGTGCGCGCGGCGGTGTTCGCCGTCGTGTGCGTGCTGCTCGCCGCCGGGGGACACACGCTGGCCACCGGCGGGGCGCCCGCGGTCTGGGTGGACGCGGCCGGATTGCTGCCCGTGTTCGCGGGCAGCGCGCTGCTCGCCGGGCGTGAGCGTTCACTCCTCGGCATCGGCCTGGCGATGCTCCTTGTGCAGGGAGGACTTCACCTCGCCTTCGACGCGGCCGGGCCGCCGGACACGATGTCCATGCCGGGTATGCCTCACGGCATGGACATGGCCGCGCAGTCGCAGCCCTTGACCTCGCACGCCGTCACCGCGCACCTGGTCGCCGCTCTCGTCGCCTCGTGGTGCCTCAGGCGCGGCGAGGCCGCCCTGTGGTCGCTGCTGCGCAAGGCCGTGGCCTTCGCACCGCGCCTCGTCGCCTGGTGGCGCACGGCGCCCCTGCCCGGGTACGCCGGACTCCCGCGACCGGACGTGCACCGGCGCCGCCCCCTCCGGCAGGCGCTCCTCCGCCACGCCCTGTCCCGGCGCGGACCGCCCCCGGCAGCCCCGTACACGATCTGACCCCGACACCGAGCACACGTACGGAGCACCACCAGCCATGTCCCCCATGCGTACCACCCTGCGCCGCGCCTCCACCGTCGCCGCCCTCACGGCCGCCGGTGTCCTCGCCGCCGCGGGCGCGGCCTTCGCCCATGTCACCGTCCACCCCGAGAGCTACGCCAAGGGCGCCACGGACGGCGTGCTGACCTTCCGCGTACCCAACGAGGAGGACACCGCCGCGACCACCAAGGTGCAGGTCTTCCTGCCCACCGACCACCCGGTGCTGGGCGTGCTGGTCACTCCCGAGGCCGGCTGGACGGCGCAGGTGACCACCACCAAACTCAAGAAGCCGGTCAAGACGGACGACGGCACCATCACCGACGCGGTCTCCGAGATCACCTGGACGGGCGGGCGTATCCGGCACGGCCAGTACCAGGACTTCCATGTCGCCTTCGGCCAACTGCCCGACGACACCGACCAGATGACCTTCAAGACGTTGCAGACCTACTCCGACGGCAACGTCGCCCGCTGGATCGAGGAGACCCCCAAGGGCGGGGACGAGCCGGAGAATCCCGCGCCGGTCCTCCGGCTGACGGCCAAGGGAACGGCCGAGGGCACGGCGGAGGGCGGCGCCTCGACGGCGGCCGCCTCCGGCAGCGGCACCGCCGCGAAGTCGGGCGAGTCCGCCACGAAGAGCGCCTCCGCCGACGACTCCACCGCCCGCGGGCTCGGCATCGCCGGTCTGGTCGTCGGCGTCCTCGGCCTGGCCGCCGCGGGCTTCGCGATCGCCCGCGGCCGCACCTCCGCCTCCGCGTAGCCGGATTCCCGTCCCGCCGACGGTGGCCGACCTCGGCGGGACGGGAATGCGGCCGTCAGCCGTGGTGGCCCGGCGTCCGGGAGGGCGCCTGTGCGCGCTCCAGGTGAATGTCCTGGCTCGACAGGGTCATCGGTGACGAGGAGAAGGCGCGCAGGCGGATGCGGATGCCCTTCTTCGGGATCACGAAGCGGCCGTCCGGCGCCTGGATCCGGTAGGTCGCCGTCGCATGACCGGCGACCGACGAGGGCCCGTCGAGCGTCTTCCAGTAGCGGCTCATACCCTGCCCGGTGGTCACCGCGAAGTGGGGTTGCAGGGGCGCGTCACCGGTGTTGGTGACCCGGACCCTGAGGGTCTCGACCGTCAGGGAAGTCCTGGAGACGGCAGCGGCGCTCATACGCAGCGGCGGTGTGCCGGTCGCCGCCACGGCCACGGCCACCAGGGACGGGACCACCAGGGCGCCGGCCAGCACCATGCGGGCCACCCGCCGTCCGTGCAGCAGCCGGGGCTGCCAGGCGGTGGTGAAGGCCGAGGGCGGCACGGTGACGGCGGCCGCCAGCCACAGCGGCGTCATCAGCAGGTAGTACCCGTCCTGCGAGCGGGTCGCGAGGAAGAAGGCGCACCACGGCAGCACGGTCGCGGCCGGGCCCAGCCGGCGCACGAACAGCACGAACAGCGCCAGCAGTCCCGCCGCCAGCAGCATGCTGGCATGCGAGTACCAGGTCAGCCGGTCGCTGCCGTCGGTGTAGTAAAGGGAGATGCCCACCAGGCCCTGGCCGTGGATCACCGCGCCCTGCGTGAGCGGCAGCGCTATGCCCGATATCCAGGTGCGTGGCTCGCTCACGATGAAGTAAGCGTTGATCAGCAGCCAGGTTCCGGCGGCCGTACCCAGGATGCGTCCCACGGCTGCGGCGGCCCCGCGCGGGCCCAGTTCCCCGCGGCGCAGCGCGTAGACCCCGGCGAGCAGGAACGGCGCCAGGAACCAGGGCAGTTGCTGGGTGGCGCAGGCCGCGCCCAGACACGCGGCCCGTGCCCAGTCGGCCGGGCCGCCCGCGCCCATCCGCGTCCAGCGCACCACGACGGGGATCAGCAGGGCGAGCGCGACGACCGCCGGGTAGCCGAGCCGGGCGTACGTCGGGATCATCCCGAAGCCGAGGCACACCATGGTGGCCGCGGAGCGCCACGGCGTCGGCAGCATCTTCCACAGGACGACCGTGCCGAGGACGACCGCGGTCGTGACGGCCAGGGTCTCCGGCACCGCACCGTGGCCGATCCACAGCAGGGGCGCGGTCAGCAGGGCGGTCAGCGGCGGGTAGCCGTACGTGTAGTCGTAGCCGCCCGTCACCGTCGGGGTGTAGGCGATTCCATGGCCGAACAGCCAGGGCCACGGCTGCCCGTACACCGGGTGGCCGTGTATCAGTTCACGGGCGGCCTGTGTGGTGAGGATCGACTCGTCGCTGAAGGTGTGCTTCACGGACAGGGCGCAGTAGGCGAGCGTGACCGCCGTCACCAGGACGACGAGGTCGAGCCGCGCCAGCGACCGGCTGCGCCGCACCACCAGCGTCAGGACACCGGTGGCCAGGATCGACGCGTAGCACAGGGAGATGATCGCGGCGATCACCAGCTTGTGGCTGGCGGCGGAGGACCACACCGAGCGGGTGCCGATGAACAGGCTGATGTTCGCGAGCAGCGTCAGGATGCGATGCCACTGCGCGGGGGTCTGTTCCTGCTCGTCCGGCGCCACCAGGGGGCTCGGACGCGTCCATCGGCCGCTTGTCGAGGGCCTCACTTCTGCCAACTGCACGCCACGGAAGGTAGGCCGACAGGATGAACGTCGACCCCCTGGAGGTGAAGAGTCCGGTGTGATGGCAGTAAGAAGTACCTGTACGGAGGTGTACCGGCTGGGTACATACGCGCTCCTGCCCGGTCAGTAGATGTCACGCACATAGCGCTTCTCGGCAGCCAGCTGCTTCACATACGCGGCCGCCTCCGCCTCGCTCAGTCCGCCGTGCACGGCCGCGATGTCCCGCAGCGCCCGGTCGACGTCCTTGGCCATACGCGAGGCGTCCCCGCAGACATAGAGGCGGGCGCCGTCCCGCAGCCAGTGCCACAGCTCCAGGCCGTGCTCGCGCATCCGGTCCTGGACGTAGATCTTGGCCCGCTGGTCCCGGGAGAAGGCGGTGTCGAGCCGGGTGAGGAGACCTTCCCGCCGGAGCGCCCCCAGCTCCTCCTCGTAGTAGAAGTCGGTGGCGCGGTGCTGCTCCCCGAAGAACAGCCAGTTCGGGGCTTTGTGTCCCAGTTCGCGGCGTTCCTCGAGGAAACCGAGGAACGGCGCGACTCCGGTCCCGGGGCCCACCATCACCATCGGCGTCGAGCCGTCGGCCGGGGGCCGGAAGTGCGGGGAGCGCTGCACGAAGACCGGCACCGCGGTGCCCGGCTCGGTTTCCGTGAGGAAGCCGCCGCAGACCCCCGCCCGCCGCCGCCCGCCCAGGCCCTCGTAGCGCACCACGGACACCGTCAGCGACACCCGGTGCGGATCGACGAGCGGGCTCGAGGAGATCGAGTACAGCCGCGGCCGCAGCCGCTTGAGCACCCCGGTCCACTCCTCGGCCGACGCCTTCACCGCGTGCTCGGCCACCACGTCGACCGCCTGCCGCCCCCAGGACCAGCGTGCCAGCCCGTCCTTGTTGTCGGGCCGCAGCAGTTGCCGCAGCTCCCGGCCGTCACGCGTGCGTTCGGCGACGAAGCGCAGAAGGTCCGGGGTGATCCGGGTGATGTCGAGATGCCGGAGCAGGAGGTCGGCGAAGGGCATCTCGCCACCCTCCGCGGTCTCGACCGCCGTGGAGCCGTCGATCCCCGTCGCTCCCAGCCACTCCTCCACCAGGGCCGGGGAGTTGACCGGGTGCACCCCGAGCGCGTCCCCGGCTTCGTACGAGAGGTCCGTCCCGCTGGTGTCGAAGGTGAACCGCCGCACCTCCTTGCCCGCGCCGGGCCGGCTCAGCGGCTGGTTGCCGATGAGGCGGACGGCGGCCGGGGCGGGTTTCCCGGCCCGGGGCGCCGCCGGGGCCGATTCACTCGTGCCGGTCGCCGTCGGGGCCGGAGTTCCCGCACCGGGCGCCTTCGGGGCCGGGGTTCCCGCGCCTGGCGTCTTCGGGTCCAGTGCCGGTGTCGGGCCGGCGAGGGCACCGAGGACCTCCTCGAGCCAGGCCCCCGCCGACGGCTCGTAATCGGGTTCGCAGTCCGTGCGCGGCGTGAGGCGCACCCCGCCCAGCTCGTGCAGACGCGCGTCCAGCCGGCGCCCGTGCCCGCAGAAGTCGTCGTACGACGAGTCCCCGAAGGCGAGCACGGCGTACCGGACGCCGTCGAGCCTCGGAGCCTCCTGACCGGAGAGGTCGTCCCAGAAGCCGGAGCCGTTGTCGGGGGCCTCCCCGTCGCCGAATGTGCTGGTTATCAGCAACAGATCGGCGCCGCGCGGAAGGTGACGCACATCGGTCTCGTCCATGCCGGCCAGGGTGGCCCGGTGCCCGGTCGCGGTCAGCCGCTGCACGGTGGCGGCCGCGAACTCCTCCGCGTTCCCCGTCTGCGAGGCCCACAGCACGACGACCTCGCGGCCGCCCGGCTCCCGGGGCGTGCCATCCGTCCCGGACCTGGAGTACAGGCCCGCGAGGACCCCGTTGACCCACAGGGCGTGCTCGGGGCTGAAGGGCGCGTCCGGCGGCAGCACGGGCACGCCCGGCATGCCGGCGGGGAGCCCCGCGAGGAACCCGGTCAGGTACTGGCGTTCGAGGCTGGTCAGGACCGGCGGCGGTGAGGGAACGAAACCGAAGGCGGCGCCGGCCGGCGCGGCGAGGGCCGGGGGGGTGTCCGCCGTGGTGGTGAGCGGGGCCGTGCCCGGTGCCGGGGCGAGGGCGGGAGCCTGGGCGCCGTGCTCGACGGCCGGCGGTTCCGCCACCTTCGTCAGCGCCACCGCGCACACCTTGAACTCCGGCTGGAACGACACCGGATCCACCGCGTCGCTGGTCACCGCGTTGACACTCAGATACTCGCCGAACAGGTCGTTCCAGTGGAACGGCGCGAAACAGCACCCCGGCCGCACCCGGTCGGTCACCACCGCAGGCAGGACGGCCCGCCCACGCCGCGAGGCCACCTCGAGCCGGTCGCCGTCCACGATCCCGAGCCGTTCGGCGTCCTCGGGATGCACCTCCACGAAAGGCCCCGGATTGAGCTTGTTGAGCTTGGCGACCTTCCCGGTCTTCGTCAGCGTGTGCCACTGGTGCTGCACCCGTCCGGTGCTGAGCAGGAACGGAAAGTCGTCGTCCGGGAGCTCGGCGGGCAGCAGGTGCGGTCGCGCGTGGAACACGGCCCGTCCGCTCGGCGTCGGGAAGGACAGCCCGCCCTCCACGTACCGGATGGGATTGCGCGCCGGGCCGTCCTCCCGCGCGGCCGGCCACTGCACGGGCCCGGACCGCAGTCGCCCGTAGGTCACCCCACGCAGATCCCAGCCGGTCTTCGGGTTCCACGCCCGCCTGATCTCCTCGAAGACCTCCTCCGCGCTGTCGTACGAGAACCCGTCCGCGTACCCCATCTCCCGCGCGACGGCCGCGATCAGCCGCCAGTCGGCCGTCGCCTCGCCCGGCGGGTCCACTGCGGGCCGGGCGAGGGTCAGCCCCCGCTCGCTGTTGACGAGGACGCCCTCCGTCTCGGTCCACAGCGCGCCGGGCAGGACGACGTCGGCGTACGCGTTGGTCTCGGTCTCCGCGAACGCGTCCTGCACCACGACGAACTCCGCGGCCTCCAGCCCCTCGATGACGGTCTTCCGGTTGGCCACCGACGCCACGGGGTTGGTGCACATGATCCAGCAGGCCTTGATCTCTCCCTCGGCCATCTTCTGGAACATCTCGACGGTTCCGCGCCCGACCCCGTCCTCGCGGAGCGTGCCGGACGGCACCCCCCACAACTCCTCGACGAACGCCCGCTCCTCGGCCACGAGGACGGACCGCTGACCCGGCAGCCCGGGCCCCATGTAGCCCATTTCCCGGCCGCCCATGGCGTTGGGCTGCCCGGTGAGCGAGAACGGGCCGCTGCCCGGGCGGCAGATCGCCCCGGTCGCCAGATGCAGATTGACCAGCGCGTTGGTGTTCCAGGTCCCATGGGTGGACTGGTTGAGCCCCATGGTCCAGCAGCTCGTCCACTCCTTCGCCTCGCCGATGAGCCGCGCCGCCTCCCGGATGTCGTCCTCGGCGAGACCCGTGATCTCCGCGACGGTCGCGGGCGCGTAGTCGGCGAGGAAGCCGGGCATCGCCTCCCAGCCCTCGGTGTGCCGGGCGATGAAGTCGGCGTCCGTGTGACCGTTCTCATACAGCAGGTGCAGCAGCCCGTTGAGCAGGGCGAGATCGGTTCCGGGCCGGATCTGCAGGAATAGGTCCGCCTTCGCCGCGGTCGCGGTGCGCCGGGGGTCGACCACGATCAGCTTGGCGCCCGCCTTGACCCGGTCCATCAGCCGCAGGAAGAGGATCGGATGGCAGTCGGCCATGTTCGAGCCGATGACCAGGAAGACATCGGCCTTGTCCAGGTCGTCGTACGAGCCCGGCGGCCCGTCGGCGCCCAGCGACAGCTTGTAGCCCGCGCCCGCGCTGGCCATGCACAGCCTCGAGTTGGACTCGATCCGGTTCGTCCTCACGAACCCCTTGGCGAGCTTGTTCGCCAGGTACTGCGCCTCCAGGCTGAGCTGCCCTGAAACATAGAAAGCGACCGCGTCCGGACCGTGCTCGTCGACGATCTCCCGCAGTCGGCGCGCGGTCGTGCGGACGGCCGCGTCGACGGACGCGGGCGACGGCTCCTCACCGCGGTCGGCACGGACGAGCGCCGTGGTCAGCCGCCCGGGAGCGGCCAGCAGATCCGCGGTGGTCGCCCCCTTGGTGCACAGCCGCCCGCGATTGGCGGGGTGCTCCTTGTCGCCTGACGCCTTGACGACGCGGCGACGGCCGTCGGCGCCGGTCGCGACGTCGAGCACGATTCCGCAGCCGACGCCGCAGTACGAGCAGACGGTCCGTATCTGCTGCGTTCCGGGACTTGTCGTCATGACGACGACCGTAAGAACCGGCCGTTACGCCGGTGTCACACGCCTCGATCTTGAGGGGTTACGGGAGCTGCACAGGAGGCCCTCGGCCGGTGTGAGGTGGGTGCGAGGGCGGTACAAGGGGACGGTGAGGCCGAGGAGGCGAAGCAACCGAGGGCCGCGGTGGCATCGGTGGCGTCGGTGGTCTGGATGCCCCCAGGTGGCGTAGGTGGCGCAGGTGGCGCAGGCGGCTCAGGTGGCCCGGGCGGCCCAGGTGGCGTCGGCGGCCCAGGCGGCTGGGGTGGGGGAGGTGGCCGGCGTGGCGGAAAGCGGATCGGAGGGCGTCGCGGTCCGTGTCGCTATTGGGCCGAACGGGTGACCATGCGTAAGAATTGGCCGATGCAGACGATGAGTGCGAGCCAGCGGGGAGGGCCGGTGAACAGCCACGATGTCACCGACGAACAGTGGGAAGGGCTCGCTCAGGTCGTTCCGCTGCGTGGCCGGGACGCCTGGCCGTCCGCGGTCGACCACCGGTCCATACCCGAGGCGGAGACCGAGGCGCGCCGCCGTTTCGTGGTCCTGCGGGTCAATGTGTTCGCGGACGCCCGCGAGGTCGCCGAGACGCTGATGGCGGGAGTGCCCGTGCTGCTGGACCTCACGGGCGCGGAGAGCGAGGTCGCCAAGCGGGTGCTGGACTTCAGCACGGGGGTCGTCTTCGGCCTGGCCAGCGGGATGCATCGCGTCGACCGCAACGTCTTCCTGCTGACCCCGCCGGGCACCGAGGTGCGGGGCCTGATGGAGGGGGCGGGGGTTCCCGGCGTCTGAACGCCGGCGCCCGACGTACGGGACGGGTTGTGCGGGCCGGTGACTCCGGGCGTCGACGCGTGGCTTCCTCGGTCGCCCGATCGTAGGAAGGGCGCGAGGGCGGAACGGTTCGCCCGGGGCAGGGGACCCTACCGTCCCGGACATGACCGCCTCACCCGAGCTGTTCCTGCCGGACCGGCCCGGCACCCCCGACGCCCATCCGGACCGGCCGGACCGCCCCCGCGTGACCGAGCTGCGGCTGTCCGCGTTCGCCGGGCACCGGCGGGCCGCATTCCCGCTGGGTGCGTTGACGCTCTTCACCGGGCCCAGCGGCTCGGGCAAATCCCGGGCGTTGCAGGCGTACGAGGCGCTGGCGCGGCTCGGCGGCGGAGCCGAGCTGGGGGAGGCGTTCCCGGCTCCGGCGGCCTGCGTCCCCGAGCGGGCGCGGCCCGACGCCCAGCGGCGGCGCGGCTTCCGCATCGGCTGCACGGCCGACGGCCCACAGGGGCCCGTCCGGCTCGACCTCGCCGTCCAGGCCGAGCCCGAGCTGCGCATCGTCGGCGAGCGGCTGACCTGCGGCGGGCTGGTGCTGCTGGAGACGGCCCTGCGCGACCCGGGCCGGGCGGCGGTGCAGGCGGCCTGGCACACGGCGGGCTCCTCACCGGTCACCCGGGCTCCGCTCCCGGACGACCGCCTCGGCACCGCCCTGCTGCCGCTGCGGGTGGCGGGCAAGACCGACGGCCAGCGCCGCGTGCTCGCCGCGGCCGAGCAGATGGTGGTCGCCCTGCGCTCGGTCTTCGCCTGCGACCCGCGCCCCCGCCGGATGCGCGCCCCCGTCCCGCCGGGCGCGGGCCGGCTGCTGCCGGGCTGTGACAACCTCGCCGACGTGCTGTGGCGTACCCGCGCGGAGTGCCCCCGACGGCATGCGCTGCTGACCTCGGCGGTCGGGGCCGGATGCGCGGGACGGGTGGTGGATCTGCTGGCCGAGCCGCTCGGCGACGGACGGATCCGCGCCCTGCTGGACCGGGGTGACGGGCTGCGGACGCCGCTGGAACTCCTGGGCGACGGCGAACTGCGCTATGTGGCCCTGGCGCTGGTGCTCCTGACCGGTCCGGGCGTCCTCGAGGTCGACCCGGTGGGGGAGGTGCCGGCGGCGATGCAGACCCTCACGGTGCTGGCGGACGGCTTCGACCGGTGCATGGACTCCGGGCAGACGCGGGAACTGCTCCGGCTGGCGGCACGGATGTGCGAACGCGGCCATATCCGCCTGGTGGGCGCGGTGAGCGAGGCGCCCGGGGCGACGGAGGCGGACGGGGTGACGGTGGTAGACCTGAGCCGTGACACCAGAGTCTGAGCCCGCGCCACAGAAACCCGAGTCCGTGACACCGGGGTCTGAGCCCGCGCCACAGGGTCCCAAGTCCGAGACACCGGCGCCTGGGTTTGCGCCACAGGGTCCCGAGTCCGAGACACCGGAGTCCGAGCCCGCGCCACAAGCTCCCGAGTCCGCGCCACAGGATTCCGAGTCCGTGTCTCCGGAGCCCGGAGTGCCCGAGGGTCTCGATGTGGCGGGGCTCCAGCGCCGCCTCGCGGACTTCGCCGCGGCGCGCAACTGGCAGCCGTACCACACCCCCAAGAACCTGGCGGCCGCGCTGAGCGTCGAGGCGTCCGAACTGGTCGAGATCTTCCAGTGGTTGACACCCGAGGAGTCCGCCCGGGTGATGGACGACCCCGCGACCGCCCATCGGGTCAGGGACGAGGTCGCGGACGTGCTCGCGTATCTGCTCCAGCTGTGCGGCGTCCTCGGCATCGACGCGCTGGCGGTGCTCGACGCGAAGATCGACCGCAACGAGGAGAGGTTCCCGGCGCCGGGCACCGACTGAGACGGAACCCGGCCCCGCCAACGGCCGACAGTTACTCTCCGGAGTCACCGAGTTGTCCCCATCCCTCGGGTTGTCCACAGATTTCGGTCCAGCTCTGGCTTTTCGGCCCGCGAACCCTCACTCTGGGTAGTGGACAACGGAGTTCGGGCATGACGTGTGGGAGCGCGTCGGACAGAGTGGGGGCAGCGCATGGACGCGGTGCGGCTCATCGTGGCGAGCAGGCGCGCCCTGGCGGGGAGCGAGGGCGGACCGAGGATCATGAAGGAGGCGTGGCAGGCCTACGCTCTGGCGCAGGCGATCGGCAGTCGCCTGGCGGTCTCGGGTCCACCCGAACTGCGCGGCGAGGCACTGGGATTGACGGAGCTGGCGGGCAGGGGCTGCGGTGTCCTGGACACTCCCGCCATCGACATGGCCGACCTGCGGGCCGCTCAGCTCACGGATCTCGGTGACGCCCGCAAGGCCCTCGTCGACCTGGGCACCCTCCTCACGGAACTCGGCATGGCCCTCGTCGCGGTCGCGAGCGCGGCGGACGACGAGGGCACGTACTGGCAGTGCATGGAGGCGATAGACGCGGCCGACGAGTCGAGGGACCGGGTGCGGGAGATGCTGCGCAGACTGGCGGCGAGAGACGGCGAGATAAGGGAGCGTTACAGAGCGGCGGGCTGAGCGCACCGTGCGCGCCCAGGCGGGGAGCGCCTGACCGACGGTCCTGTGGTTCCACCGAGCGAGTCCGCCGAAGGCCGTGGGGCGTGCGAGGCCGCCCGGTGTTCGAGCGTGCAGGATGGAGGTATGGATCTTCGCATCTTCACCGAGCCCCAGCAGGGGGCGACCTACGAGACCCTTCTCTCCGTCGCCAAGGCCACGGAGGAGCTGGGCTTCGAGGCCTTCTTTCGTTCGGACCACTATCTGAAGATGGGCGCCGTGGACGGCCTTCCCGGCCCCACCGACGCCTGGATCACCCTCGCCGGCCTGGCACGCGAGACCAAGCGCATCCGCCTCGGCACGCTGATGACCGCCGCCACCTTCCGCCTCCCCGGTGTCCTCGCCATCCAGGTCGCGCAGGTCGACCAGATGTCCGGAGGCCGCGTCGAACTCGGCCTGGGTGCGGGCTGGTTCGAGGAAGAGCACAAGGCGTACGGCATTCCGTTCCCCAAGGAGAAATTCGCCCGCCTCGAGGAGCAGCTGGCGATCATCACCGGTCTGTGGGCGACCGAGCCCGGCAAGACCTTCACCTTCCATGGCCGGTACTACGACCTGACCGACTCGCCGGCGCTGCCGAAGCCCGCCCAGCCCAAGGTCCCGGTGCTCATCGGCGGCCACGGCGCGACCCGCACTCCGCGGCTGGCCGCGCGGTTCGCCGACGAGTTCAACATCCCCTTCGCGTCCGTCGAGGACAGCGAGCGCCAGTTCGGCCGGGTCCGTGCGGCGGCAGAGGAGGCCGGACGCGGCGCCGACGCGCTGACGTACTCGAATGCGCTGGTGGCCTGTGTCGGCAAGGACGACCAGGAGGTGGCGCGCCGCGCCGCCGCGATCGGCCGCGAGGTCGACGAGCTGAAGGCCAATGGCCTGGCCGGCACCCCGGCCGAGGTCGTCGACAAGATCGGCCGCTATCAGGAGATCGGCTCCGGCCGTATCTACCTCCAGATCCTGGACCTCGACGACCTGGACCACCTCGAGCTCATCTCCTCCCGGGTCCAGTCCCAGCTGAGGTAGCCCGACCGAAGCCCGCCAGGCCCTTCACGCGCGGCCCCGCACGCCGGGGCGTGGTGGCTGCCTCGGCGGCCTCCCGTACCGGGTCCCGGAACCCGGTCAAACCCCCCATCAGACGCTTCAATCGGGAAATCCAGTACCGCCGGGGGCTCGTCGACGCCGATACTCGGGCATGTGTTCCTGACGATCTCCACCACCGGCACCGAACAGCACCCGGCCACCGACCTGGGCTTCCTGTTGCACAAACACCCGGACAGGGCCCAGGCGTTCTCCACCTCCTACGGCACCGCCCACGTCCTCTACCCCGAGGCGGATGCCGAGCGCTGCACGGCGGCTCTGCTGCTGGAGGTCGATGCGGTGGCACTGGTCCGGCGCGGTAAGGGCAAGGGCCGGGGCGGCGCGCCCGACGCGGCCCTCGCCCAGTATGTCAACGACCGCCCCTACGCGGCCTCCTCCCTGCTCGCCGTGGCGCTGAGCAGCGTGTTCTCCAGCGCGATGCGGGGCGTGTGCACGGCTCGGCCCGAGCGCGCCGGGCAGCCGCTGCCCCTGCGGATCGAGATACCGGCCCTGCCCGCCCGGGGTGGCCCCGACCTCGTACACCGTCTCTTCGCGCCGCTCGGCTGGGCTGTCACCGCCGAACCGGTCGCGCTGGACGCCGAGTTCCCGCAGTGGGGGGACTCGCGGTATGTGCGCCTGGTGCTGCAGTCGCAGACACTGACCCTGGCTGAGGCCCTGCGTCACCTGTACGTCCTGCTGCCGGTGCTCGACGACGCCAAGCACTACTGGGTCTCCGCCGACGAGGTGGACAAGCTGCTGCGGGCGGGCGAGGGCTGGCTGCCCGGCCACCCGGAGCAGAAGCTGATCACCAGCCGTTATCTGTCGCGCCGCTGGTCTCTGACCCGGCAGGCGATGGAGCGGCTGGAACTGGTGCGGCTCGCCGAGACCGACGACAGCGAGGTCGAGGAGATCGACAACGCGGTCGAGGCGGAGACCGAGACGGAGGAGAAGCCGACCCCGCTCGCCGTGCGGCGCAGGGACGCGATCATCGCCGCGCTCGAGGAGTCCGGCGCCGCACGCGTCCTCGATCTGGGCTGCGGGCAGGGCCAGTTGGTGCAGGCGCTGCTGAGAGACGTGCGGTTCACGGAGATCGTGGGTGTGGACGTGTCGGCGCGGGCGCTCACCATCGCCGCCCGGCGCCTGAAGCTGGACCGCATGGGGGAGCGGCAGGCGTCCCGCGTGCGGCTCTTCCAGGGCTCGCTCGCGTACACCGACCGCCGTCTGAAGGGCTACGACGCCGCGGTGCTCAGCGAGGTAGTCGAGCACGTCGACCCGCCGCGGCTGCCCGCCGTGGAGTACGCGGTGTTCGGCGCGGCCCGCCCCCGGACGGTGCTCGTGACCACCCCGAACGTCGAGTACAACGTCCGCTGGGAGAGTCTGCCGGCCGGGCATGTCCGCCACGGCGACCACCGCTTCGAGTGGACGCGGGAGGAGTTCCGCGCATGGGCGGACGCGGTGGCCGAACGGCACGGTTACGGCGTGCGGTTCGTAGCCGTGGGACCCGACGACCCCGAGGTCGGGCCGCCCACCCAGATGGCCGTGTTCACGCTCACCACGAAGGAGGAGAAGGCCGCATGACCACCACCCGGACCCAGGGGCGCACCCTGCCCGTGACCGACCTCTCCCTCGTGGTCCTGGTCGGCGCGTCCGGCTCGGGCAAGTCCACCTTCGCCCGCAGGCACTTCAAGCCGACCGAGGTCATCTCGTCGGACTTCTGCCGCGGACTGGTGGCCGACGACGAGAACGACCAGAGCGCGAGCCGTGACGCCTTCGACGTACTGCATTACATCGCCGGCAAACGCCTCGCGGCGGGGCGCCGGACGGTGGTCGACGCCACCAGCGTGCAGCAGGAGAGCCGCCGCCAGTTGATCGAACTGGCTCGGCAGTACGACGTGCTGCCGATCGCGATCGTGCTCGACGTGCCGGAGGAGGTGTGCGCCGAGCGCAACGCGGGCCGCACCGACCGGGCGGACATGCCGCGCCGTGTCATCCAGCGCCACACGCGCGAACTGCGCCGTTCCCTGAGGCACCTGGAGCGGGAGGGCTTCCGCAAGGTGCATGTGCTGCGGGGCGTGGAGGAGATCGAGAAGGCGACGGTCGTCACCGAGAGGCGTTTCAACGACCTGACGCACCTCACCGGCCCCTTCGACATCATCGGCGACGTCCACGGCTGCGCGTCCGAGCTGGAGTCGCTGCTTGGCAAGCTCGGATACGTCGACGGTGCGCACCCCGAGGGCCGCACCGCCGTCTTCGTGGGCGACCTGGTCGACCGCGGCCCGGACAGCCCGGGCGTACTGCGCCGTGTGATGTCGATGGTGGCGTCCGGCAACGCCCTGTGCGTGCCCGGCAACCACGAGAACAAGTTCGGGCGCCATCTGCGCGGCCGCAAGGTCCAGCACACGCACGGACTCGCCGAGACGATCGCGCAGATGGAGGGCGAGAGCGAGGAGTTCACGCAGCAGGTACGGGAGTTCATCGACGGGCTGGTCAGCCACTACGTCCTGGACGGAGGCCGGCTGGTGGTGTGCCACGCCGGTCTGCCGGAGAAGTACCACGGCCGCACCTCGGGCCGGGTCCGCTCGCACGCGCTCTACGGCGACACCACAGGGGAGACGGACGAGTTCGGCCTGCCCGTGCGCTACCCGTGGGCGGAGGACTACCGGGGCCGGGCGGCCGTCGTGTACGGGCACACCCCGGTTCCGGAGGCCACCTGGCTGAACAACACGATCTGCCTGGACACCGGTGCCGTCTTCGGCGGCAAGCTGACCGCGCTGCGCTGGCCGGAGCGGCAGCTGGTCGACGTACCGGCCGGGCGGGTCTGGTACGAGCCGGCCAGGCCGCTGCGCACCGAGGCGCCGGGCGGGCACGACGGGCGTCCGCTGGACCTCGCCGACGTCCAGGGCCGCAGGATCGTGGAGACGCGGCACGGGGGCCGGGTCTCGGTCCGCGAGGAGAACGCCGCCGCGGCCCTGGAGGTCATGAGCCGCTTCGCGGTCGACCCGCGCCTGCTGCCGTATCTGCCCCCGACGATGGCGCCGACCGCGACCAGCCGCGTCGAGGGCTACCTGGAGCATCCGGCGGAGGCCTTCGCGCAGTACCGGGAGGACGGGGTCGGGCGGGTCGTGTGCGAGGAGAAGCACATGGGCTCGCGGGCCGTGGCCCTCGTGTGCCGGGACGCCGAGACGGCACGGAGTCGTTTCGGGGTCGGCGGCGCCTCGGGCCCGGGTGCGGCGGGGAGCGGGGAAGGCCCCACCGGATCGCTGTACACCCGCACCGGCCGACCGTTCTTCGACGACGCCGCGGTCACCGAGGAGATCCTCGGCCGGCTGCGTTCGGCGATCGGCGCGGCGGGTCTGTGGGAGGAACTTCAGACGGACTGGCTGCTGCTCGACGCCGAGCTGATGCCGTGGTCGCTGAAGGCCTCCGGGCTGCTGCGCTCGCAGTACGCGGCGGTGGGCGCGGCGTCCGGTGCCGCGTTCCCGGGGGCGCTGGCCGCGCTGGAGGGCGCGGCGGCGCGGGGCGTGGAGGTGACGGACCTGCTGGCCCGCCAGCGCGCACGGGCGGCGGACGCGGCGGCGTTCACGGCGGCGTACCGGCGCTACTGCTGGACCACCGAGGGACTCCAGGGCGTCCGGCTGGCCCCGTTCCAGCTCCTGGCGGTCCAGGGCCGCAGTCTCGCGGCGCTGCCCCACGACCGGCAGCTGGCACTGCTGGACCGGCTGGTGGAGCACGACGGAAGCGGGCTGCTCCAGACGACACGCCGGCTGTACGTCGACACCGGCGACCCGGAGTCGGTGCGCGCCGGAGTCGACTGGTGGCTGGAGATGACCGGCCGAGGTGGCGAGGGCATGGTGGTCAAGCCGGTGGAGGCGGTGGTGCGCACCGAGGCCGGCCGTCTGGTGCAGCCGGGTATCAAGTGCCGCGGCCGTGAGTACCTCCGGATCATCTACGGTCCCGAGTACACGCGCCCGGAGAATCTGGCCCGGCTCCGGGGCCGGGCCCTGAACCACAAGCGCTCTCTCGCACTGCGCGAGTACGCCCTCGGCCTGGAGGCCCTGGACCGCCTCGCGGAGGGCGAACCGCTGTGGAGGGTCCACGAGGCGGTCTTCGGGGTGCTGGCCCTGGAGTCGGAACCGGTGGACCCCCGGCTGTGACGGAACCGTACTCCTCGGGCCCGGCGTCCTTCCGGACGATCGAGCCCTAGGGGTACGCAGCGTGCAGGTCTACATCAGCGCCGACATGGAGGGCATCACGGGACTCGTCGACCGCGACGACGTCCAGCCCGGCGGACGGGACTACGAGCGCGGCCGGCGGATGATGGCGGAGGACGTCAACGCGGCCGTGCGGGGCGCGCTGGCGGCCGGTGCCACCGACGTCCTGGTGAACGACGCCCATGGCCCGATGCGCAATCTGCTGCCCGAGGCGCTGCATCGGGCGGTCCGGCTGGTCCGGGGCAGGCCCAAGCGGATGGGCATGCTCGAGGGTCTCACCCCCGGACACGACGCCATGGTCTGCGTCGGTTACCACTCCCGGGCGGGCGAGCCCGGTGTGCTCAGCCACAGCTTCATGGGGCACGAGATCGAGGACATGTGGCTGGACGGCCGGCCGGTCGGCGAGATCGGGCTCGCCCAGGCAACGGCCGCGGCGCTGGGTGTCCCCGTCGTGGCGCTCACCGGTGACGACGCGGCATGCGGGGAGGCCGCCGCCTGGGACGGATCGATCACCACCGTCGCGGTGAAGTACGCCCGGGACCGGTTCGCGGCCGAGCTGCGCCCGGAGGCGGAGGCGCGCAAGGCGATCGAGGAGGCGGTCACCGCCGCCCTCTGCGCACCACGCGCACCGCTTCCGGCGGTCCCGGGGCCGTCCACGCTCAGCGTCCGCTGGCAGTCGGCCTCGGTGCCCGCCACGTTGCTCGGCATCCCCGGCGTCACCGCCACAGACAGCCGCACCGTCCGGGCGGAGGGCGAACTGCCCGCGCTGTACCGGCTGTTCGGTGTGTGGATGCGGGTCGCGGCCTCTCTCACCGACCAGCCGCCGTACTGCTGACGGGTGCCGTCTGCGGCTCACCCGCCACAACCGCACCGCGTACACCCCCGGGCCGCTTATCGTCAGATGGACGAAATCAAACGGCGCGGTTCGCCGGGAACGAAGGGTGAACACGCGCCCGAATGGTCAGGATGGAGGCATGGGATTCCACGTCGACTCCGAGGCCGGGCGGCTGCGCCGCGTCATCCTGCACCGGCCGGATCTCGAGCTCAAAAGGCTCACCCCCAGCAACAAGGACGCGCTTCTCTTCGACGATGTGCTGTGGGTGCGCCGGGCGCGCGCCGAACACGACGGGTTCGCCGACGTGCTGCGCGACCGCGGGGTCGAGGTCCATCTTTTCGGCGATCTGCTCAGCGAGGTCCTGGAGATCCCGACGGCCAGGGGCCTGATCCTGGACCGCGTCTTCCACGAGAAGGAGTACGGGCCGCTCGCCACCGATCATCTGCGCGCCGCCTTGGGCGCGCTGCCCGCCGCGGAGCTCGCCGAGGCCCTCGTCGGCGGTGTGACCAAGCGCGAATTCCTCGAAGCCCACCCGGAGCCGACCTCCGTGCGGTTCCACGTCATGGACCTCGACGACTTCCTGCTGCGCCCCCTGCCCAACCACCTCTTCACCCGGGACACCTCCGCCTGGATCTACGACGGTGTCTCCATCAACGCCATGCGCTGGCCGGCCCGGCAGCGTGAGACCGTCCACTTCGAGGCGATCTACCGGCACCACCCGCTGTTCCGTGACGAGCCCTTCCCTCTCTGGTCGGAGGGCCAGGCCGACTACCCCTCCACGATCGAGGGCGGTGACGTGCTGGTCATCGGCAACGGTGCCGTGCTCATCGGCATGAGCGAACGGACCACCCCCCAGGCGGTCGAGATGCTCGCGACCAAGCTCTTCGCCGCGGGCTCGGCGCGGTCCATCGTGGCGCTCGACCTGCCCAAACGGCGCGCCCTCATGCACCTCGACACCGCGATGAGCATGGTGAACGCGGACACCTTCATCCAGTACGCGGGCCTCGGCATGCTGCGCTCGTACACCATCGAGCCGGGGGCCGGAGACAAGGAGCTGAAGGTCACCGACCATCCGCCGGAGCATATGCACCGGGCGATCGCCGCGTCGCTGGGGCTGAGCGAGATCCGGGTGCTGACCCCGATGCAGGACGTGCACGCGGCCGAGCGGGAGCAGTGGGACGACGGGTGCAACGTCCTCGCCGTCGAGCCGGGGGTCGTCATCGCCTATGAGCGGAACGCGACCACCAACACCCATCTGCGCAAACAGGGCATCGAGGTGATCGAGATCCCGGGGAGCGAGCTGGGCAGGGGCAGGGGCGGGCCCCGGTGCATGAGCTGTCCGGTGGAGAGGGATCCGGTCTGAGGGCGCCGCAGGGTGCCTGGGCGGGCGGGGGCGCTTGGGTGGCGTGAGGCCGGGGTCCGTATAGAAATGTAAGGCGTCGTATACACTTCCAATCGTCCCCTTGTTCGTCCTGCCCTTCGCATCCCTGGAGCGCCCCCATGGCGACTGTCCCGACCGCCCTCGCCGGACGCCACTTCCTCAAGGAGCTGGACTTCACCGCCGAGGAGTTCCGTTCCCTGGTCGAGCTGGCGGCCGAGCTCAAGGTGGCCAAGAAGGCCGGGACCGAGACGCGCCACCTGACCGGCAGGAACATCGCCCTGATCTTCGAGAAGACCTCGACCCGCACACGCTGCGCCTTCGAGGTGGCGGCCGCCGACCAGGGCGCCCACACGACCTATCTGGACCCCGCCGGCTCGCAGATCGGGCACAAGGAGTCCGTGAAGGACACCGCCCGAGTGCTCGGCCGGATGTTCGACGCCATCGAGTACCGCGGGCGCGGACAGCATGTGGTCGAGGAGCTGGCCGCACACGCCGGGGTCCCCGTCTACAACGGCCTCACCGACGAGTGGCACCCCACCCAGATGCTCGCCGACGTGCTCACCATGACCGAGCACTGCTCCAAGCCGCTGACCGGCATCGCCTTCGCCTATCTCGGCGACGCCCGCTCCAACATGGGCAACTCCTACCTGGTCACCGGCGCCCTGCTCGGCATGGACGTCCGTATCGCCGCTCCCCGCCCGCTGTGGCCCGAGGAGACGGTCGTCGAGGTGGCCCAGCGGCTCGCCGCCGCCTCCGGTGCCCGGATCACGCTCACCGAGGACGTGAAGGACGGCGTGCGCGGCACCGACTTCGTCGCCACCGACGTATGGGTGTCGATGGGCGAGCCCAAGGAGATCTGGGACGAACGCATAGCGCTGCTCGGCCCCTACGCCGTGACCATGGACGTGCTGCGCGCCACCGGCAACGACGAGGTGAAGTTCCTGCACTGCCTTCCGGCCTTCCATGACCTCGGCACCGACGTGGGCCGCGAGATCCACCGGCGGCACGGGCTGACCGAACTGGAGGTCACCGACGAGGTGTTCGAGTCCGCGCACTCCCTCGTCTTCGACGAGGCGGAGAACCGGATGCACACGATCAAGGCCATCCTGGTCGCCACCCTCGCCTGACCGGGCGTGCCCGCTGCCGCAGCGGAGCCCGGCACCCATCCCGTACGATCCTCGGCGAGCCCGGAGCCACCCCTTCCGCGGCTCGTCACGCGACCTTCCCCCAGCGCCCGGCAGGCAAGCTCCCGGCTTCCCCGGGCGGGGACACCCCCTGGTCGCCCCGCACCACTGAAAAGAGCGCCACCTTCATGCCCGGCAGACCCGCCAACCCCTTCCGCATCAAGTCACCTGAGCTGCTCGTCGCCGAGGCCGGCGCCGATCTCGCGGGTCATGGCCTCAAGCGCCATATGGGCCTGTTCCAGCTTGTCTGCTTCGGCATCGGAGCGATCGTCGGCACCGGCATCTTCGTCGGCCTGTCCGACTCGGTCGCCCAGGCGGGGCCCGCGGTCGTGGTCTCCTTCGTGCTCGCCGCCCTCACCTGTGTCTTCACCGCCTTCGCGTTCGCCGAGCTGGGCGGCGCCATCCCGGTCTCCGGGTCCTCGTACTCCTTCGCCTACGCGGGCTTCGGCGAGGGAACGGCCTTCCTCGTCGGCTGGTGCCTGCTGCTGGAGTACGGCGTGTCCGTGTCGGCCGTCGCGGTCGGCTGGAGCCAGTACGTGAACGAGCTGCTCGCCGGCCTCACCGGCCGGCAGCTGCCCGCGGCGCTCTCCGCGGGTCCCGGCGACGGCGGGGTGGTCAACCTGCCCGCCGTGATCGTGATCGCCCTGGCCTCCGTCCTCCTGGTGCGCGGTGTCCGCGAGAGCGCCCGCGCCACCGCCGCCATGGCGGTCCTCAAGCTCGCCATCCTCGTCGCCTTCTGCGCCATCGGGTTCACCGCGTTCAAGCACGGCAACCTGACCCCGTTCGCGCCCGCCGGTCTCGGCGGCATCGGCGCCGGCACCACGGCCGCGTTCTTCTCGTACATCGGCTTCGACGCGATCACCACCGCCGGTGAGGAGGCCAAGAACCCCCGCAGGAACATCCCCGTCGCGATCCTCGTCTGCATCGGCCTGGTCACGCTGCTGTACTGCGCGGTCGCGCTCGCCGCGATCGGCGCCATCGGCGGGCCCGCGGTGGGCGGCCGGCCCGCGGCGCTGTCGTACGTGGTCAATCAGGTCACCGGCTCCACCTTCGGCGGCGGCGTGATCGCCTTCGGGGCCGTCGTCGCCATCGCCTCGGTCGTGCTCGCGGTGATGTACGGCCAGACCCGCATCCTGATGTCGATGTCCCGGGACGGACTCGTCCCGCGTGTCTTCGAGCGGGTCTCACCGAAGACCTCGACCCCGGTCACCGGCACCCTGATCGTGGCGGTCGTCTTCGCCGTCCCGGCGGCCTTCTCCTCGCTGGACGCGGTGGTCGACCTGTGCACCATCGGCACCCTCGCCACGATGGCCGTGGTCAATGTCGCGGTCATCGCCCTGCGCCGCCGCGAGCCCGGTCTGGCCCGCTCCTTCCGGGTACCGCTGTACCCGGCGGTGCCGCTGCTCGGCGTCGGCTTCTGCCTGTACCTGATGTACGAGACCGGCTGGACCACCTGGGTGCAGTTCGCGGCGTTCCTGGCGGCCGGCTGCCTGGTCTACGCGCTCTACGGCCGCCGGCACTCCCGGCTCGTGGCGGCGGTGCCCGTCACCGCGGACGCCGCTGCCGTGGAACCGCAGGCAGTCTGAACCACACCGCCTTGCCGGACGCGGTGGGGCGGTGCCCGCAGGACGAGCTGAGGCTGCGGATCAGCAGCAGCCCACGCCCGTGCTCCTGCCAGGGGTCGGCTTGGATCACGGCGGGGCGGGTCAGATCGCCGGGCGGCGCGGGGTCCGGATCGTGCACCTCGACCGTGCAGCCGGTCGGCAGCAGCTCGACGACCAGCTCGATCGGCCCGTCGCCCGCCGCGTGCTCCACCGCGTTCGCGACCAGTTCCGCGGTGAGCAGTTCCGCGGTGTCGCTGTCGGCCGCGTGCTCCAGCTCCGCCAGCGCCGTACGGACCAGTGCGCGCGCGACCGGCACGGCCGCGGCGGTGTGCGGCAGCGCGACGCGCCAGGAGGCGGGAGCGGGGGCTTCGTACACGGCGGGTCCGTTCATGGCGCAGGCGGTCCTGCTTTCGACACGAGGCATGCATGGTACGGCGCGCCCCACGAGGGGCGATCGGCGGGTTTCGGCATGGGATATCGCGCACTCGTGACGACGGTCACGGATCAGTGATAACTTCATCACAGAGCAGCAGTGCGGACAGCCGCCCCCGACCGAGGAGGCCGCACGTCATGAGTCCCTTCACCGGCTCCGCAGCCCGTACCTCCGACTGGCGTCATCTCAGGTTCGCCCTGGCCGACGGGGTCGCCACGGTCACCCTGGCCCGCCCCGAGAAACTCAACGCGCTCACCTTCGGCGCCTACGCCGACCTGCGCGACCTGCTGGCCCAGCTGTCCAGGGAAAGGTCCGTCCGGGCCCTGGTGCTGGCCGGTGAGGGGCGCGGCTTCTGCTCGGGCGGCGACGTCGACGAGATCATCGGCGCCACCCTCTCCATGGACACCGCCCAGCTGCTCGACTTCAACCGCATGACCGGGCAGGTCGTCCGGGCCGTGCGGGAGTGCCCGTTCCCGGTGATCGCCGCCGTGCACGGGGTGGCCGCGGGTGCGGGCGCGGTGCTCGCGCTGGCCGCGGACTTCCGGGTGGCGGATCCCTCCGCGCGCTTCGCGTTCCTCTTCACCCGGGTCGGGCTCTCCGGCGGCGACATGGGCGCCGCCTATCTGCTCCCGAGGGTCGTCGGACTGGGGCACGCCACGCGGCTGCTCATGCTCGGGGAGCCGGTGCGGGCACTCGAGGCGGAACGGATCGGGCTGATCAGCGAGCTGACCGAGGAGGGCCGCGCCGACGAGGCGGCCCAGGCGCTGGCCCGCCGTCTCGCCGACGGCCCGGCACTCGCCTACGCCCAGACGAAGGCGCTGCTGACGGCCGAGCTGGACATGCCGCTCGCCGCGTCCGTGGAACTGGACGCGTCGACGCAGGCGCTGCTGATGAACGGCGAGGACTACGCCGAGTTCCACGCCGCCTTCACGGAGAAGAGGCCCCCGAAATGGCAGGGCAAGTAGCCATGGAGGCGGCCCGCCGGCCCCTGCGCGTCGCCGTCGTCGGCGGCGGGCCCGGCGGGCTGTACGCCGCCGCGCTGCTCAAGCGTCTCGACCCGGCCCGCGAGGTCACCGTCTGGGAGCGCAACGCCCCCGACGACACCTTCGGCTTCGGTGTCGTCCTGTCGGACGAGACCCTCGGCGGCATCGAGCATGCCGACCCCGTCGTGCACACCGCGCTGAAGGACGAGTTCGTGCGCTGGGACGACATCGACATCGTGCACCGGGGAGTGCGCCACACCTCCGGCGGCCACGGCTTCGCCGCTCTCGGCAGGCGGCGGCTGCTGCAGATCCTGCACGAGCGCTGCCGCTCGCTCGGCGTCGAGCTCCGCTTCAGGACCGAGGCCCCGCACCCGGCCCGGCTCTCGAAGGCGTACGACCTGGTGATCGCCGCCGACGGGGTGCACAGCACCACCCGCGAGGCCTACGCCGAGGTGTTCCGGCCCGTTGTCGAGGAGCACCGCTGCCGTTATATCTGGCTCGCGGCCGACTTCGCCTTCGACGCGTTCCGCTTCGAGATCGCCGAGACCGAGCACGGCGTGATGCAGCTGCACGGCTATCCGTATGCGGCGGACGCGTCGACCGTCATCGTCGAGATGCGCGAGGAGGTGTGGCGGGCCGCCGGGTTCGCCGAGTCGGAGACCGCCGAGACGATCGAGCGCTGCGCCAAGATCTTCGCGGACGCGCTCGGCGGCCGGCCCCTGCGCTCCAACAACTCCACCTGGACCACCTTCCGCACGGTCACCAACGCCCGCTGGTCGCACGGCAACGTGGTCCTCCTGGGCGACGCCGCGCACACCGCCCACTTCTCGATCGGCTCCGGCACCAAACTCGCGGTGGAGGACGCACTCGCGCTGGCCGCGTGCCTGGAGGAGCACACCTCGCTGCCCGATGCCCTCACCGCCTACGAGGAGGAGCGGCGCCCGGTGGTCGCCTCCACCCAGCGCGCGGCCCGGGCCAGCCTGGAGTGGTTCGAGAACCTCCGGCTCTATCTCGACCAGCCCCCCCGGCAGTTCGCGTTCAACCTGCTCACCCGCAGCCGCCGGGTGACCCACGACAATCTGCGGCTGCGCGACGCACGCTTCACCGAGGCGGTGGAAGGGGAGTTCGGCTGCCCGCCGGGCACCCCGCCCATGTTCACCCCCTTCCGGCTGCGCGGCCTGACCCTGCGCAACCGCGTCGTGGTCTCGCCGATGGACATGTACTCGTCTGTGGACGGCGTCCCGGGCGACTTGCACCTCGTCCACCTGGGCGCCCGGGCGCTGGGCGGGGCGGGACTGGTGATGACCGAGATGGTGTGCGTGAGCGCCGAGGGGCGCATCACCCCAGGTTGCGCCGGGCTCTACACCGGGCGGCAGGCCGAGGCCTGGCGGCGGATCACCGACTTCGTGCACACCCAGGCACCGGGTACCGCCATCGGTGTGCAGCTCGGGCACAGCGGCCGCAAGGGCTCGACCAAGCTGATGTGGGAGGGCATGGACGAGCCGCTGGAAGAGGGCAACTGGCCGCTGGTGGCCGCCTCGCCGATCCCGTACAAACCCGGCAGCCAGACACCCCGCGAGCTGTCCCGCGCACAACTCACCGACGTTCGCGAGCAGTTCGCGTCCGCCGCCTGGCGGGCCGTCCGCAGTGGCTTCGACCTGCTCGAACTGCACTGCGCCCACGGCTATCTGCTCTCCGGCTTCCTCTCGCCGCTCACCAACCGGCGCACCGACGCCTACGGCGGCAGTCTCACCAAGCGGCTGCGCTTCCCGCTGGAGGTCTTCGACGCCGTACGGGCGGTGTGGCCCGAGGAGCGACCCATGACCGTACGGATCTCCGCGACGGACTGGGCCGAGGGCGGCACCACGGCCGAGGAGGCCGTCGAGATCGCCCGGGCCTTCGCCGCACACGGCGCCGACGCGATCGACGTGTCGACCGGGCAGGTGGTGGCCGACGAACGGCCGGCGTACGGGCGTTCGTACCAGACGCCGTACGCGGACCGGATCCGCCACGAGACGGGCATCCCGGTGATCGCGGTGGGCGCCATCTCCTCCTGGGACGACGTCAACTCGCTGATCCTCGCCGGGCGGACCGATCTGTGTGCCCTCGCCCGGCCGCATCTGTACGACCCGCACTGGACGCTGCACGCGGCGGCCGAACAGGGATACGGCGGGCCGGGCGCGGTGTGGCCCGCGCCCTACCGCGCCGGCAGCCGGCGCCCGCAGACCGGACGCACGGACGCCCCGAAGCCACGTCTGGCCTTCAGCGGCTGAAGCCACGTCTGGCCTTCAGCGGCTGAGGGTTCTCGCCCGGCACCGGGTCACGCCTCGGGGCGTACTCCCGCGAACACCGCTCCCGCCTCCCGCAGTCGCTCGTGCAGCGCCCGGAAGACCGCTGCGGAACGCGTGCCCGGCCAGTCCCCGGGAAGCAGCTCCGCCGGCAACCCCGGGTCGGCGTACGGCAGATGGCGCCAGGAGTCCAGAGCGAGCAGGTAGTCGCGGTACGCCGCCTCCGGCGGGGTGTCCTCGCGCGCCTCCCACTCGTGCAGTACGCGCGCGTGGCGGCCGAGGAACGCCTCGTGCTGCTTGGCGATCGCGGCCAGGTCCCACCAGCGCGCCACCGCCTGCGCGGTCGGCGCGAAACCGAGGTGCTCACCGCGGAAGAAGTCCACATACGGGTCGAGACGCAGCCGCTGAAGGGTGTGCCGGGTCTCCTCATACAGGCGTGCGGGAGCGATCCACACACCGGGGGCCGCGGTGCCGAAACCGAGTCCGGCGAGCCGGGAGCGCAGCAGATGCCGCTTCTGCCGCTCCGACTCCGGCACCGAGAACACCGCGAGCACCCAGCCCTCGTCCTCGGGAGGCGTCGTCGCGTACACGCGCCGGTCGCCGTCGTCGAGCAATTGCAGCGCGTCCGGCGACAGCGCGTACCCGGCCGCGCCGCCGGCCGTGCGCGACGGCACCAGCAGCCCCCGCCGCTTCAGCCGGGACACCGACGAGCGTACGGAGGGCGCGTCCACGCCGACCGCGGCGAGCAGCCGGATCAGCTCGGCCACCGGCACCGGGCCGGGCGTGGAGCGGCCGTAGGCGCCGTAGAACGTCACGATGAGGGAGCGGGGAGCGTGCTGATCGGACACGTTGATCACTTTAGATCGTCGGCGTCAGCCGTGATCACCGAGTGGGGGTGCCGGGTGGACGTCCATCCGCAGCCGGAACCGCTGGAGCTTGCCCGTCGCCGTGCGCGGCAGTGCGTCCACGAAGACGAACTCGCGCGGACACTTGTACGGCGCCAGCTCGGAGGTCAGGAAGGCGCGCAGTGCCTCCGGGTCGCGCCGGGCGCCCGGCCTGAGCACCGTGTGCGCCACCACCACCTGCCCACGCGTCTCGTCCGGCCGGCCGACGACCGCCGCCTCGACCACATCCGGGTGGCGCAGCAGGGCGTCCTCTACCTCCGGTCCGGCGATGTTGTACCCGGCCGAGATGATCATGTCGTCAGCGCGGGCGACATACCGGAAGTAGCCGTCGGGTTCGCGGACATAGGTGTCGCCCGTGATGTTCCAGCCACCCCGGACGTAGTCCCGCTGCCGGGGATCGGCGAGATAGCGGCAGCCGACCGGGCCGCGCACGGCGAGCAGCCCGGGCTCGCCGTCGGGCACGGGCCGGCCGCCTTCGTCCTGCACCCGGGCCTGCCACCCCGGCACCGGAACTCCCGTGGTCCCCGGGCGGATCGCGTCGTCCGCGGCGGAGATGAAGATGTGCAGCAGTTCGGTCGCGCCGATGCCGTTGATGAGGCGCAGCCCCGTGCGCTGGTACCAGGCCCGCCAGGTCGCGGCGGGCAGGTTCTCCCCGGCCGAAACGCACCGCCGCAGCGACGAGACGTCGTGTCCGTCGCGTCCGCCGGCCCTTTCGCCTCCCTCTTTTCCTTCTTCCCCTTCTTCCCCTTCGTCCCTTTCCTCCCCTTCTTCTCCTTCTTCTCCTTCTTCTCCCTCATGTCCGCGCATCTCCTCGAGCATCGCGCGGTACGCGGTCGGCGCCGTGAACAGCACGGAGACCCGGTGCTCGGCGATGGCGGGCAACAGCTGTCGGGGGCCCGCCTGTTCGAGCAGCAGGGCGCTCGCACCGGCCCGCAGCGGGAAGACGACGAGCCCGCCGAGCCCGAAGGTGAAGCCGAGCGGGGGACTGCCCGCGAAGACGTCGTCGGGGCGCGGCCGGAGCACGTGCCGGGAGAAGGTGTCCGCGATGGCCAGCAGGTCGCGGTGGAAGTGCATACAGCCCTTCGGCCGGCCCGTGGTGCCCGAGGTGAAGGCGATCAGCGCCACGTCGTCGGCCGCCGTGTCCACCGGCACGTACGGTTCCTCGGGCGCCGGCAGACGCAGCAGATCCTCGGGGGAGTCGCCGCCGTAGGGGGTGATCCGCAGTCCGGGGACGTCGGCCTTCGCCAGGTCGTCCACGGCGCGGGCGTCGCACAGGGCGTGTCCGACCCGGGCGATCTCGCACACGGTGCGCAGTTCGTGCGGACGCTGCTGGGCGAGCACGGTGACGGCGACCGCCCCCGCCTTCAGCACCGCGAGCCAGCAGGCGGCGAGCCAGGGGGTGGTGGGGCCGCGCAGCAGGACGCGGTTGCCGGGGACGACGCCGAGGGTGCCGGTGAGCGTGTGCGCGATCCGGTCCACACGGGCCCGGAGCTGCCCGTACGTCCACACGTCCCCGGTCGCCGTACGGAAGGCCGGGCGTCCGGGGGCGGTACCTGCCAGCAACTCGACGGCGGCGTTGAGCCGTTCGGGGTAATGCAGTTCGGGCAGGTCGAAGAGCAGTTCGGGCCACTGCTCGGGGGGTGGGAGATGGTCCCGGGCGAAGGTGTCCAGATGGGCGGTGCCGGTGGTGCCGGTGGTGCTCGTGGTGCCGGCGGTCTCCATGGCGCTGATCTCCATGGCGCTGGTGGTGGCGTCCCTCGGATCCATGGCGTCTCGCCCCTTGTCGTGGTGGGCTCGCGCATCGAGCGTATCGTGTTGGTGACGACAGTCAACTGTCCGCGATACGCTCGGATGGGCAGCCCACCCGGCCCGGTGCACCGTCAGGGAGAGGGACCGGCAATGACCGCATTCTCGCTCGATCCGGCACAGATCGCCTGGTGTGCGGAACTGCGCGACCTGGCGGAGCGACGGCTGCGCCCGCTCGCGGACAAGGGCGAGCCGGGGCGGGTCAACCGGGAACTCGTCGCGGAACTCGGCCGACTCGGGCTGCTGGACCGGCTGTTCACCGCGGGCGCGCTGGAGCTGTGCCTGATGCGGGAGTCGCTGGCCCAAGCCTGCACAGAAGCGGAGACGGCCCTCGCTCTCCAAGGTCTCGGCGCGCACCCGGTGCACACATACGGTTCGCCGGAACAGCGCGCCCGCTGGCTCCCCGGTGTCCGCGCAGGCACCGTTGTGGCGGCCTTCGCCCTGACCGAGCCGGATGCGGGCTCGGACGCCGCGGCGCTGGCCCTGCGAGCGGACCCGGAGGGCACCTCCCCCCTCGCCGAGCGGGACGGCGAGCGGGGCTGGCGGCTCACCGGGGAGAAATGCTGGATCTCCAACGCCCCCGAGGCCGACTTCTACACCGTCTTCGCGCGCACCGCCCCCGGCACGGGCGCGCGCGGCGTGACCGCCTTCCTCGTCCCCGCCGACCGCCCCGGCCTGACCGGCTCCGCGCTCGAGATGCTCTCCCCGCACCCCATCGGTGCCCTCGCCTTCGACGCCGTGCCGGTGACCGCCGACGATGTCCTCGGAGAGCCCGGCCGGGGCTTCCGGGTCGCCATGGGCACCCTCAATCTCTTCCGGCCCAGCGTCGGCGCCTTCGCGGTCGGCATGGCGCAGTCGGCCCTCGACGCGACCCTTGCGCACACGGCGGAACGAGACGCGTTCGGCGGCAAGCTGAAGGACCTCCAGACCGTCGCCCACCAGGTGGCCGAGATGGCCCTGCGCACGGAGGCTGCCCGCCTCATGGTCTACGCGGCGGCGACGGCGTACGACGCCGGAGCCCCGGACGTCCCGAAACGGGTCGCGATGGCGAAGCTGCTGGCCACCGAGACCGCGCAGTACGTCGTCGACGCGGCCGTCCAGCTGCACGGCGCCCGGGCCCTGCGCCGCGGCCACCTTCTCGAGCATCTCTACCGCGAGGTGCGCGCTCCTCGGATCTACGAGGGCGCGAGCGAGGTGCAACGCGGCATCGTCGCCAAGGAGTTGTACGCCACCGTGGAGGCCCCGTGACCGCCGAGCGCCCCGATCCGCCCACCCCCGCGCGTATCAACCCGCCGGATCTCTCCCCTCCGGCAGGCTTCTCGCACGCGGTGGTCGCCGCCGGCTCCCGAGTGGTGTTCCTGGCAGGCCAGACCGCTCTCGACACGGACGGCAAAGTCGTCGGTGCCACCCTTCCCGAGCAGTTCGAGCGGGCGCTCACCAACCTGCTCACCGCCCTGCGGGCCGCCGGCGGCACTCCCGCCGACCTCGCCCGCGTCACCGTCTACGCCACCGACGTCGCCGCCTACCGCGCCCACGCCCCTGAACTCGGCCGCATCTGGCGGCGGCTGGCGGGCCGCGACTACCCCGCGATGGCCGTCGTGGGAGCCGTACGCCTGTGGGACGAGGAGGCCGTCGTGGAGCTCGACGGCTTCGCGGTGCTGCCGTAAGTGCCCCTCAGCGTGATCAAGCCCAGCCGCTAGGCCCGGACGGGAAGACCAGGATGGAGGCCAGAAGGATCAGGTACCCGGTCGCCACCGCTGCCCCCACACGAGACAGCACCACTCCCACCACGGCCCGCGACCGGCTCGCCCACCCAAGCTTCGACGCCCGATACTCGATGTACGCCCGCCAACCAGCACACCCACGGTCGCTGTTCCCCCGCGGGGGGTGGGGCATGGTGCGGCGTAGCCGGCGGGCGAGCTCGGCGAAATCGTCGTCGTAAGGGCTTCTCCGGGATCAAACCGACCACAGATGACGACGGCAGCACGACCGCACCGAGAAGAACCGCACGGATCTCCTCCCGATGTCTCCCAGACCCTGGATCTTGCCCGAACCTTCTTCGGGACGAAGAGGTCGTGGGTTCACATCCCGTAGTCCGCCGGCACACGGAATACCGGGCCTCGAGTGCCCAGCACTCCGGGTGCACCCTGCCACAGGGCCGCACCGTTCGCTCGCTCCCAGTTCGTGGTCGCCCGGGACCGCGCCCACTGGACCATGGCCACCGGCACCAGCATGACGGGCGGCATCAACTCATGGAACGTCAGGCCGATGAGCACCATCCAGCAGGCTGCCGCGCTGACGGATACTGCCGTGCGCCGGAGCGACTGCCGCCGTGCCGCGTCCTGGTCGGCGTGCGGTGTGTCGAGGCCGTCCATCTGCGCGGCATGCTCGTACCTGCGGCGAAGCCGGGCGGGAAGACGGAAACCAAGCGGCAGCAGCGCCAGGCACACAAGAGTGACCGCGACCGTTCCCACGAGCAGGGTCTCCAGCCGGTCTGCCGTACTGATCAGGGCCAGCAACAACCCCTCGGACAGCACCGCGCCCGCGCCCATCATCAGCGCGGACGTCTGCTCGAAGTAGACCACCCGTATCAGCCCGGGTCTGGCGTCCTCAGTCATCGCCCCAGCTCTCTGCCCGGGCACCCGCACGGACAGGAAAGATCCAACGTCGTGCGGAACACAGGGTCAACAGTCCGCGTGTCAGGAAATCGCCAAGACTTCGTGCCCGGCGCGCGGGCTCGCCGCCCCGCTACGGCGACGGCCGGAAGGGGCGAGGGGCGGCAACCAGGGCCTCAGACGCTCTGGGATGACGGATGGCTACGGACTCCCGCTCGGCCGTGTCCTGGCCGGTGCGAACTGCCGCGACTCCCCGTTGCCGGCTCCCACTCCGGACCGTCTGGCGGACCTCGGGCCGCTGCTGCTTGAGCTTCGGGCGGATTGAACTGTCAGAGCAGCAGCAGACCCACCAGGGTCGGCTCCTTCGTGGAGCCCTCTCGTGACCACAGTTCGGCGTCGGTTGCGGGATGGGCCGCCAGAATCACCCGTCGCAGTCCGGCTCTCCGCTTTGCGGCGTATTCGACATCAGACTCACCCGCGCGAGGCCACACGCCCCCTGTCAGGGAGATGGTCACCCCGTCCCGCTGAAGGACGTATCCGACGACGTCGTCAGAGGTACCGCGGAACCAGAGCCCCGGACGGTCTTGGACACATGGCGGCGACTCGGTTTCACTCGCGTCCCCAGCGCCCTCCAGCAAGGGTCCGCAGGGGTCGACGTAACCCAATGTCGCCCTTTCGGCTCCCATCCATGCCTGTGACGGCCCCATGGGAAGGTCGAACATCGCCGTGAGGGTCTTCCCGTCCCAGGTGTACGGCTCCTGCGTCATCCCCGGCAGGGTGACCACCTGAGCCATCGCCCGCGACGGAATCCCGGTGGCCCTCAGCCACTCCTTCGCGGCGACGTGCTGCTGAAGCTCTCGTACCGGTATCGCAAGTGTGTACACGAGGAGCAGACCCGCAACTGCGGCCTGCACACTTGCACGCGATCGCAGGATCGTGGCGCAGGCCACGAACAGCGCGGGCAGGCAGTACATCAGGCAACTGAGCAGCCCCCATCGGAATGGGAGGACGACGGTGAGCAGCAGCATTGCTCCGATATCGGCCAGGAGCACGCAGGCCAGCACCGTCTTTGCGTATCGGGGCCATGAGCGCCGGACCTCGTGGAGCACGAGGAGCATCACCGGAACGGCCACGAGCAGTCCCACCACCACGACGGCCCTCGACACGAGGAGGAGGATTCCGTCATCGGAGACTCCCGACCAGGTGTTGACACCGATGACAGGGAGCACCGAGGCGACCGCTCCCGTGAGACCCAGACCAAGTACGCCGCCCCACCGGGCATGTCCCCACCGCAGTGCGCTCTCGGCGCGCGGAGCCGTCTCGCTCGTGTACTCGGTCAAGTTCCCCCCTGCTGATCGCGGTAGCACGGTGCTTTGCCAGAGACACGTCATTGCGGTGAAAGGTGGTAGTCACGCGGCAGAGCCCAAGCCCCATCGCTCCCCGATGCGGTGAGCGATGGGGCTTCAGGACTGTCCCGCGGTGCCGTTCCGTGCCTCAGATGTTCCGGAACGTCTCGATCTGCGCACCGACCGAGTTGAGCCGCTCGGCGAGGTCCTCGTAGCCGCGGTTGATGACGTACACGTTCCGCAGCACGGAGGTGCCCTCGGCCGCCATCATCGCCAGCAGTACCACCACGGCGGGCCGCAGGGCCGGCGGGCACATCATCTCGGCGGCGCGCCAGCGGGTCGGGCCCTCCACCAGGACGCGGTGCGGGTCGAGGAGTTGCAGCCGCCCGCCGAGCCGGTTGAGGTCCGTCAGGTAGATGGCCCGGTTGTCGTACACCCAGTCGTGGATCAGCGTCTTGCCCTGCGCGGCGGCCGCGATGGCCGCGAAGAACGGGACGTTGTCGATGTTCAGGCCCGGGAACGGCATCGGGTGGATCTTGTCGATCGGCGCCTCCAGCTTGGAGGGCCGTACCGTGAGGTCGACCAGCCGGGTGCGGCCGTTGTCGGCCACGTACTCCGGGCTGCGGTCGTGGTCGAGCCCCATCTCCTCCAGCACCGCGAGCTCGATCTCGAGGAACTCGATCGGCACCCGGCGCACCGTCAGCTCCGACTCGGTGACGACCGCGGCGGCCAGCAGGCTCATCGCCTCGACCGGGTCCTCCGAGGGGGAGTAGTCGACGTCGACGTCGATGTTCGGCACACCGTGGACCGTGAGCGTGGTGGTGCCGATGCCTTCGACTCCGACACCGAGCGCCTCCAGGAAGAAGCACAGGTCCTGGACCATGTAGTTGGAGGACGCGTTGCGGATGACCGTGACCCCGTCGTGGCGGGCGGCGGCGAGCAGCGCGTTCTCGGTCACGGTGTCACCGCGCTCGGTCAGCACGATCGGCCGGCCGGGGGAGATGGACCGGTCCACGACGGCGTGGTAGTGCCCCTCGGTGGCGGTGACGTCCAGCCCGAACCGGCGCAGCGCGATCATGTGCGGCTCGACGGTGCGGGTACCGAGGTCGCAGCCGCCCGCGTACGGCAGCTTGAAGCGGTCCGTACGGTGCATCAGCGGCCCGAGGAACATGATGATGGACCGCGTACGCCGGGCGGCCTCCGCGTCGATGGCGTCCAGGTCGAGGTCGGCGGGCGGCACGATCTCCAGATCGCCCCCGTCGTTGATCCACCGGGTGCGCACGCCGATCGACGCGAGCACCTCCAGAAGCCGGAACACCTCCTCGATGCGGGCGACCCGGCGCAGCACCGTGCGTCCCTTGTTGAGCAGCGAGGCGCACAGCAGGGCCACACAGGCGTTCTTGCTCGTCTTGACGTCGATGGCGCCGGAGAGCCGGCGGCCGCCGACCACCCGCAGATGCATGGGACCCGCGTAGCCCAGGGACACGATCTCGCTGTCCAGGGCCTCGCCGATCCTGGCGATCATCTCAAGACTGAGGTTCTGGTTGCCGCGCTCGATCCGGTTCACGGCACTCTGACTGGTGCCGAGTGCCTCGGCAAGCTGCGTCTGAGTCCAGCCACGGTGCTGCCTGGCGTCACGGATGAGCTTGCCGATACGTACGAGGTAGTCGTCTGACATGAGACTGAGGTTATCTCAGATATGAGATGGCGCCTTTCGAGGGGGCTGTTTGGGTGAGTGACCGTCAGTGACCCCTGGTGGAACGGGTGCGACGCCATCCGAAAGGGCCGGGCAAATCCATCGATGTCGTATGACGTCCTGAGCTGCTGCGGGTGTGGCGCGGTCCGTTCTTCCCGCCCGTGGTGAGGGACCAGGAGTGTTTGTTGATGTTCAGGCGCACTCCGGGCAGGATCCGGAGACTCTTGCGGAACGTCAGCGGCATGCGTGCCTCCTTGCGAACGTTCTGGTTCATGCCGGATACCCCGGTTCGCCGGACTGATGGCCCGGGGGGCGCATTCGTCCGTCGGGGGGACGGGGCAGGGGGTGTGGAGTACGGGGCTGCCGCCTGTGGGGGTGTGGGCCGGGTCTCGCGGGTCCGGCAGGTCCGGTGGGTCCGGCGGGGTGCGGTGGGATCCGACGGGTCCGGTGGCTCCGGCGGGGTGCGGTGGGTCCGGCAGGTCCGGCGAGTCCGACCGGGTCCGGGCGGGACCGGGCATGACCATCCGGCACCCATGTACTAGAGTTATCTCGACATCGAGATATCTGCCGAGGCGCCCCGCAGGCATCGCTCCGGTAAGGGTTACCTAACTTAGCCTTACCTTAGCGGATCGGTCGAGCCGTCATGGCGGCAGGATTGCGGTGGTACGCGCACATCAATGAAGGAGACTGTCGTGTCGGCGAACAGCTTCGACGCCCGCAGCACGCTGCAGGTGGGCGACGAGTCGTACGAGATCTTCCGGCTGGACAAGGTGGAGGGCTCGGCCCGCCTGCCGTACAGCCTCAAGGTCCTGCTGGAGAACCTGCTCCGCACCGAGGACGGCGCGAACATCACCGCCGACCACATCCGCGCCCTCGGCAACTGGGACTCCCAGGCCCAGCCGTCGCAGGAGATCCAGTTCACGCCGGCCCGCGTGATCATGCAGGACTTCACCGGCGTTCCCTGTGTCGTGGACCTCGCCACCATGCGTGAGGCCGTGAAGGAGCTGGGCGGCGACCCCGCGAAGATCAACCCGCTGGCCCCGGCCGAGCTGGTCATCGACCACTCCGTCATCGCCGACAAGTTCGGCACGAACGACGCCTTCAAGGTGAACGTCGACCTGGAGTACGGCCGCAACAAGGAGCGCTACCAGTTCCTGCGCTGGGGCCAGACCGCCTTCGACGAGTTCAAGGTCGTCCCGCCGGGCACCGGCATCGTGCACCAGGTGAACATCGAGCACCTGGCCCGTGTCGTGATGGTCCGCGACGGCAAGGCCTACCCGGACACCCTGGTCGGCACCGACTCGCACACCACCATGGTCAACGGTCTCGGCGTCCTCGGCTGGGGCGTCGGCGGCATCGAGGCCGAGGCCGCGATGCTCGGCCAGCCGGTCTCCATGCTCATCCCGCGCGTCGTCGGCTTCAAGCTCACCGGTGAGCTCCAGCCCGGCACCACCGCCACCGACCTCGTGCTCACCATCACCGAGATGCTCCGCAAGCACGGTGTGGTCGGCAAGTTCGTCGAGTTCTACGGCGAGGGCGTCGCCGCGACCTCCCTGGCCAACCGCGCCACCATCGGCAACATGTCGCCGGAGTTCGGCTCCACCGCCGCGATCTTCCCGATCGACGACGAGACCCTGAACTACCTGCGCCTGACCGGCCGTTCCCAGCAGCAGGTCGCCCTTGTCGAGGCCTACGCCAAGCAGCAGGGCCTCTGGCTGGACCCGAAGGCCGAGCCGGACTTCTCCGAGAAGCTCGAGCTGGACCTGTCCACGGTCGTCCCGTCCATCGCCGGCCCGAAGCGCCCGCAGGACCGTATCGTCCTCGCCAAGGCCGCCGAGCAGTTCAAGCAGGACGTCTGCAACTACGTCGACGTCGTCGACGAGGCGGGCGTGGAGTCCTTCCCGGCCTCCGACGCCCCGGCCATCCACCCCAACGGCGCCCCGTCCAACCCGGTCCAGGTCACCGCCCCCGACGGCACGAGCTACATCCTCGACCACGGTGCCGTGACGGTCGCCGCCATCACCTCCTGCACCAACACCTCGAACCCGTACGTCATGGTCGCCGCCGCCCTGGTGGCCAAGAAGGCGGTCGAGAAGGGCCTGACCCGCAAGCCGTGGGTCAAGACCACCCTGGCCCCGGGCTCGAAGGTCGTCACCGACTACTTCGACAAGGCCAACCTGACCCCGTACCTGGACAAGGTCGGCTTCAACCTGGTCGGTTACGGCTGCACCACCTGCATCGGCAACTCCGGCCCGCTGCCGGAGGAGGTCTCCAAGGCCGTCAACGACCACGACCTCGCGGTCACCTCGGTCCTCTCCGGCAACCGGAACTTCGAGGGCCGTATCAACCCCGACGTCAAGATGAACTACCTGGCGTCCCCGCCGCTGGTCGTCGCGTACGCCCTCGCGGGCTCCATGAAGGTGGACATCACCCGTGACGCCCTGGGCACCGACCAGGACGGCAACCCGGTCTACCTGAGGGACATCTGGCCGACCGAGGCCGAGGTCAACGACGTCGTCGCCAACGCCATCGGCGAGGACATGTTCAGCAAGTCCTACCAGGACGTCTTCGCGGGCGACGCCCAGTGGCAGTCCCTGCCCATCCCGACCGGCAACACCTTCGAGTGGGATGCGGAGTCAACCTACGTCCGCAAGCCCCCGTACTTCGAGGGCATGCAGATGGAGCCGGCCCCGGTCGAGGACATCGCCGGCGCCCGGGTCCTCGCCAAGCTGGGCGACTCGGTCACCACCGACCACATCTCCCCGGCCGGTGCGATCAAGGCCGACACCCCGGCCGGCAAGTACCTCACCGAGCACGGTGTGGAGCGTCGCGACTTCAACAGCTACGGCTCACGCCGAGGCAACCACGAGGTCATGATCCGTGGCACGTTCGCCAACATCCGCCTGCGCAACCAGATCGCGCCGGGCACCGAGGGCGGCTACACGCGCGACTTCACGCAGGAGGGCGGCCCGGTCTCCTTCATCTACGACGCCTCGCGCAACTACATCGAGCAGGGCATCCCGCTGGTCGTCCTGGCCGGCAAGGAGTACGGCTCCGGCTCGTCCCGCGACTGGGCCGCGAAGGGCACCGCGCTGCTCGGCGTCAAGGCCGTCATCGCCGAGTCCTACGAGCGCATCCACCGCTCGAACCTGATCGGCATGGGTGTGCTGCCGCTGCAGTTCCCCGAGGGTCAGTCGGCCGAGTCCCTCGGCCTGACCGGGGAGGAGACCTTCTCCATCTCCGGCGTCACGGAGCTGAACGAGGGCACCACGCCGCGCACGCTCAAGGTCACCACCGACACCGGTGTCGAGTTCGACGCGGTCGTCCGCATCGACACCCCCGGTGAGGCCGACTACTACCGCAACGGCGGCATCATGCAGTACGTGCTGCGCAGCCTGATCCGCAAGTAAGCGGCCCGGCACGGCAGTCGAGGGCCGCACCCCCGCCCGGCGGGGGTGCGGCCCTCGACGTGTGCCCGCCCGCACCCCACCTCGCGGGCTTACATCCCCTCCGCGGGACTAGATCCACCCGGCGGCTTGAGCGATCGCGAACGGCGCTGCGACCAGCGGTGTCATACCGAGCCACATATGCAGGGGCCGGCCCTCCTGCCAGGGCATGAGGACGTCCACCACCAGCACCATCCCGACGACGAATCCGCCACCCAGCAGCGCGCCGAGCGTCATGCCGAGCGTGTTGTCCGGTGACTTGCCGGGACAGCCGAACCCGTCGACGCAGTGGATCAGTGAGTATCGGGTCAGCAGCCATCGCACGCACAGGCCCGGGACTATCGCCACCAGTCCGATCAGGAGATTCGCCACCGCGGGCGCCCACCAGGAACCGGTGGTGCCCTTCTCGTGGCCACCGTCCGCACCGGAACCGTGCACAGCCCGCCCTCTCCCAGATGTTCGCGTTCGTACAGGTAGATGACCACGAGAGCACTGGGGTTGCCCCGTTCGCGCCCCGGTGGGGCCAACACCGCCCCCACGAGTGACCCTTGTGATGCCTCGGGTGCCGCAGGAGGGGTGTGCGCGGGGCGGTCCGACCCGTGCGTGTGACGACGCGAGCGTGTGATGACGCGAGCGTGTGATGACGGGTGCGTGTGACGACTGCCTTGCGGTCAGGCGTCGTTCGGGGACTCCGGGCGGACCGGGTGGCCTGTGAGCGTGCCACCCGGTCCGCGAGCCGGCCCGGCCCGGGGGGAGGGGGCCGCGCCGGGTGGAACGTGGCTTGTGACGACCGGTGAGGCGACAACGTTGTCGAAATGGTCTGTACATGACTGTACTCCCCCAACCGACAACGATGTCAAGGGCGTTCGCCCGTACGGCTGACAGGCGGTCTTCCACGGGACGGGCGGCGCTCGTGACGGCGACCCCCGCCCGCGTCGCGGCTCCGTGGACGGGCTCCCCCTCACCTGGCCGGACTCTCCGGCGGGCCGCCCCGACTTACGCAGTACGACGGCGGGGCGGGCACGGAGGAACCTCCGCGCCCGCCCCTTCCCTCATGGGGATGTCAGGCCAGCAGTTCCACCTCCGCCAGGGTGGAGGGGGAGTCGAGGACCAGGCGGTAGTGCGCGTAGGAGCCGGGGCGCGGGATCGAGAACGCCCTGGTCTGCCGGTCCCAGGTGAAGGATTCTCCCGAGCGTGCGTCGAGCGTCGTCCACTGTGTGCCGTCCGCCGAGCCCTGGAGGGTCCAGCCCGTGGGGGCCTTCGTGTGGTCCGCCGGGGACGTCAGGGTGTACTGCACCGCCTTGGCGGGGTTCGTGACCGGCAGGTCCACGTTCGCCAGGGCCGTCTCCGTCACCGAGGTGTCGTCGAAGAGCGGCCCGTCACCCTTGAGCACGTCCGCGCGCGGCGACGGCACCTTGTCGTCCTGGGTGATCGACACCGGCGCCGCGTCCTTCCCGCTGCCCCAGGCCGACGGGCGCGGACCCATGTCGAAGTCCAGCACCGCGCCCCGGGACAGCAGCGCGTGCGGCAGAGCCGTCGACGTCCACGGGTGGCCGTTGACCTTCAGCCCCTGGACGTAGACGTTGCGCGTGCTGTTCTCCGGGGCGTTGACGACGAGGTCCCGGCCGTTCTCCAGGTGCACGGTGGCCTTCTTGAACAGCGGCGATCCGATGGCGTACTCGCCGCTGCCCATGACCAGCGGGTAGAAACCCAGCGCCGAGAAGAGATACCAGGCCGACTGCTCGCCGTTGTCCTCGTCGCCGTGGTAGCCCTGCCCGATCTCGCTGCCCGTGTACAGGCGGGAGAGGACCTCACGGACGTCCGCCTGGGCCTTCCACGGCTCGCCCGCCGCGTCGTACATGTAGATCATATGGTGCGCGACCTGGTTGGAGTGCCCGTACATGCCCATCCGGACGTCTCGCGCCTCGGTCATCTCGTGGATGATTCCGCCGTAGGAGCCGACGAACTCCGGCGAGGCCGTCTCCGGTGTCGAGAAGTACTCGTCCAGCTTGTCCGCCAGCTTGGCCCGGCCGCCGTACAGGTTGGCCAGGCCGCGGCTGTCCTGCGGGGCCGTGAAGGCGTAGCCCCAGCCGTTGGTCTCGGTGTAGTCGTAGCCCCACACCCGCGGGTCGTACTTCGAGGAGTCCACCCGCCAGTTGCCCTGGGCGTCGCGGCCCTGGAAGAAGCCGGCCTTCGTGTCGAAGAGGTCGACGTAGTCGCGGGCGCGGTTCAGGAAGTACGCCGACTCCTCCTTGTAGCGTGCCTTGTGGGTCTTCTCGTAGAGCGCCTGGCCCATCCTCGCGATGCCGTAGTCGTTGACGTAGCCCTCCATCGCCCATGACAGGCCCTCGCCCGTGCCGGTGCTCGTGTAGCCGAGGAAGGGGGCGGTCGCCATGCCCTTGCGGCCCACGCCGGAGGCGGGCGGTGCGACCGTCGCGTTCTTCACGGCCGCGTCGTAGGCGGCCTCCGCGTCGAACTTCACGCCCTTCACATAGGCGTCGGCGAACGCCACGTCCGAGGAGGTGCCCGTCATCAGGTCCGCATAGCCGGGCGAGGACCACCGTGAGGTCCAGCCGCCGTCCTTGTACTGCTGCACAAAGCCGTCGACCAGTTCACCGGCCTGCTTCGGGGTGAAGAAGGAGTACGCCGGCCAGGTCGTCCGGTACGTGTCCCAGAAGCCGTTGTTGACGTACACCTTGCCGTCGACGATCTTCGCCCCCGTGTGCGTGGGGGTGTCCGGACCCGTCATCGGGGAGAACGGGGACGCGTACTGGTATGCCGAAGCGACTCTCTCGAAACCGGAGTTGGGATACAGGTACAGCCGGTACAGCGAGGAGTAGAGCGTCGTCAGCTGGTCGGTGGTCGCTCCCTCGACCTCGACCGTGCCCAGCAGCTTGTCCCAGGCGCGCTGCGCACGTGCCTTCACCTCGTCGAAGGACGTCCCGTCCGGGACCTCCTGGCGCAGGTTGTCCTTCGCCTGGTCGATGCCGATCAGCGAGGTGGCGAGGCGCAGGGTCACCGTGTGGTCGGAGCCCGGTCTGAAGCGCAGGTATCCCTTCACTCCGGAGGTCGCCCCGTCCGTCACGGGCGCGTCGAAGACGCCGTAGACGAACAGGCGCGTCGCCCCTGTCGACAGTCCGGACTTCACGTCGGAGAACCCGGTGACGATCCCCTTGTCCTTGTCGAGGGTCAGCCCGGCCTGCTCGGTCACATTGTCGAAGACGACGCTTGCGTCGTCGCCGGGATAGGTGAACCGCAGCACCGCCGCGTGGTCCGTCGGCGTCATCTCCGCCTTGAGCCCGTTCTCGAAGGTCACCCCGTAGTAGTACGGGCGCGCCGTCTCGTGGTCGTGCCGGAACGGCAGCGCCCGCGCCTCGCGGCCGGTGTCGGGGGCGCCGGCGGCGGCCGACGGCATCACCTGGAACGTCTGCCGGTCACCCATCCAGGGACTGGGCTCGTGGCTCGCGCTGAACGCCTCGATGCTGGGCAGGTTGTCCGCGTTGTTCGCCCGCGCGTAGTCGTACAGCCAGTTCAGCGAGCCGGAGTTGGTCACCGGCGTCCAGAAGTTGAAGCCGTGCGGCAGAGCGGTCGCCGGGAAGGTGTTTCCGCGCGAGAAGGAGCCGCTGGAGTTGGTGCCGCGGGTGGTCAGCGCGTAGTCGGACAGGTGGGCCTTGGGCCGGTCCGGCGGCGCGGCCTTCAGGGAGATGTCGTCCAGCCAGCCGCGGAACCTCGCCGGCCCCTTCGGCGAGTCGTAGGCCACCAGGATCCGGTCCACCGTCTTCCCGGCCGCGACCGATCCGATCCGCGAGACCACGTCGTTCCACTGGTTGACATACAGCACCTTGGCCGCCCCCTGCCCCTGCGGGGACAGCGGGAAGCCGTGCTGGTCCAGCGCCCCGAGGCCGCTCAGATAGGTGCCGTCGGTGAAGGCGAGGTCGACGGAGACGTCGGTGGCGTCGTAGTCCCGGTCCTTGTCGGCCATCGAAGGGAAGACCCGGTAGGACAACCGGGTGTCCGGCTCGACGCGCACGTTCACGTCGAAGACCTTGTTGTACGAGTACGCCCGTCCGCCCGCCGTGTGTGTGCCCGCGTAACGCAGGGCCCGCCGGCCCGTGAAGCCGGCGCCCGCCTTGGCGGTGGGGGAGCCGATCGGGCCGCGGTCCACCAGCGTGCGCATGTCCCTGGGCGCGGGCTCGGTGCTGTGGCCGGTCGAGAACTGCACATCGGCGAGCTGCAGTATGTCCGCGCCGTGGTTACTGGTGAAGTCCAGCCGGAAGTGCGCGTACTCGGCCGGCTCCGAGAGGTCGTAGGACTTGGTCTGGAAGCGCTGGTCGAACGATTCGCCGGTGCGGGTGTCGAGGGTCTTCCAGTCCTTGCCGTCCGTGGACCCTTGAAGGGTCCAGTCGGCGGGGTCCCGCTCCGCGTAGTCGTTGGCCGACGTCAGCGCGTAGGTGACCGCCTTGACCGGCGCGTCGAGGTCGAACTCGACCCAGCCGGTGGGCGCGAACGTGAGCCACTTGGTGCCGGGCTCGCCGTCGATCAGGTTCTCCTTGACCTCGCCGGCCCCGCTGTTCTCGGCGCTGGCCCGCACATCGGTGACCTCGTCGGTCACATTGCCGGGGATCCCGGTGGTGTATCCGCCGTCCACGCCGGACGCCCGCTTCGCACCGTCCGCCCCCGTGTCGACGGTGTTCAGCCACGTCGGGGCCGGATCACCCGTCTCGAACGAGGAGGCGAACTCCCGGTCCGCGCCGCCCGGTTGGCCGGGCAGCGCCACCGCCGCGCCGTGCAGGCCCACCAGCAACGCGAAGGCGGCCGTCGCCACGACCGCCGCCTGAGTTCGTCTGTGCCGAGATCTGTGCTGCATACGCGAGCACCCTCCCTGCGCTGTGAAAATATGGACAACGTTGTCAACTTCGCTGCGCAAGGACCAGTAGGTGGGCAAGTGGTCTGTGATGTCAAGGGTGTTGAGTGTGGCATTCGGGGTCAATGTGGCGGATATCCCGACCGAGTGATCCATGGGCGTCCCGCATTTCCGCGAGGTCTCAACTCGGATAAGCAAACCGTCAACCTTGCATTCGATCTTGCTCCGCTGGCGGGAAGTGGACTATACCTGTCGGCGTTCGGGCAGCCGCGACCCCTTCGGGTACGGCAGCCCTGTACCGGCACGACCGGGGGGAAACGGGAGGCGGCGGACCGTTCTTCGACGACCGGCTGTCATGCCGTCCCACTGAATCCCTCATGCACGACCCCAGCTTCACCATCACCGCGGTGCCGGGGAGGATCCGGTTCACCGCCTGAGTCCTGGAGAAGGCGAGGACTTGAGCATGGGATCCACTTCCGGCGAGAACACCACACCCGGGGGCGTCGGCCGCAGAGATCTGATCAAGCGGTCCGCCGCGCTGGGCCTGATCTCCGTCCCCGCGATGAGCTTCCTGTCCGCATGTGCCAGTGGCGGGGGCGGCGGCTCCAGCGACGACGAGGGCAAGGGAAAGACGTCGAAGTCGAACCCCTTCGGAGCGGAGAAGGGCGGCAAGCTGGACGTCGTCATCTTCAAGGGCGGCTACGGCGACGACTACGCCAAGGCGTGGGAGGCCGACTACCAGAAGAAGCTCGGCATCACCTCGACCCACACCGGCACCCAGGAGATCACGGGCAAGCTCCAGCCCCGCTTCAACGCGGGCAACCCGCCGGACATCGTGGACGACTCCGGCGCCCAGCAGATCAAGGTCGACGTCCTCTACAAGAACGGCCAGCTGCTCGACCTCGCCGAGGTTCTCGACGCGCCGTCGGTCGACGACCCGAGCAAGAAGGTCCGCGACACCCTCATCCCCGGCACTCTGGACCCGGGCGTCCAGGAGGGCAAGGTCGTCGCCCTCAACTACATCTACACGGTGTGGGGCCTGTGGTACTCCGGCAAGCTCTTCAAGGAGAAGGGCTGGACGGCGCCCAAGACCTGGGACGACTTCCTCGCCATCTGCCAGGACGCCAAGAAGCAGGGCATCGGCGGCCTCGCCCACCAGGGCAAGTACCCCTACTACATCAACGTCGCCATCATGGACCTGATCGCCAAGAAGGGCGGCATCGACGCCGTGAAGGCGATCGACAATCTCGACCCGAAGGCGTTCGTCGGTTCCGACGCCGCGCAGGCGGGCATCGAGGCGATCTACGAGGTCGTCGAGAAGGGCCTGTTGATGCCCGGTACGAACGGCCTGACCCACACCGAGTCGCAGACCCGCTGGAACCAGTACAAGGCCGCCTTCATCACCTGCGGCTCCTGGCTGGAGAACGAGCAGCTCAAGCAGACGCCCTCCGACTTCGACATGAAGTTCCTGCCGATGCCGCTGCTGTCCGGAAGCACGATGCCCTTCGAGGCGATCCGGGCCGGCTCCGGCGAGCCCTTCATCATCCCCGCGAAGGCCAAGAACCTGCCCGGGGCCAAGGAGTTCATGCGGCACATGCTCTCCAAGGAGTGGTCCACGCTCTTCGCCAAGCAGGCCAACTCGCTCACCATCCTCAAGGACGGCGTCGACTCCGGCGTGACCCTGCGCCCGGGTACGCAGTCCACCGTGGAGGCCTCCAAGGCGGCGGGCTCCAACACCTTCCGCTACATCTACCCGGACTGGTACAGCGAGATGGACACCGCCATCCAGAACGCGTCCAACGAGCTCATGGCCAAGCGCATCCAGCCCAAGGAGTGGCTGAAGCGCTGTCAGGCCGCGGTCGACAGGCAGGCCAAGGACCCGGCCTCCAAGAAGAACCACCACGACTGAGGCTCGCCGCCGGCCGGGCCCCGACCGACCGGGGCCCGCTCGACCGACCGGATTCCGGGCCGGGAATCCACCTGATTCCCGGCCCGGGACGGGACACCAGGGGCAGGAACGCCATGCGCAAGGGGCAGTACCGGTTCGTCGCGGGATTTCTCTTCGTCCCCGTGGCGCTCTATCTGATCTTCGTCATCTGGCCGTACATCCAGACGTTCGGCTATTCGCTGACCGACTGGAAAGGCCAGTCGCAGACCTTCAAGTTCGTCGGCCTGGACAACTACCGGGCGCTCTTCCAGGACGATGTCTTCCTGGAGGCCATCTGGCACAACATCCTGTTTCTGATCTTCATCCCGGTGATCACCATTCTCCTCGCCCTCTTCTTCGCCTTCATGGTGAACGCGGGCGGACGCGGCCGGGCCGGCGGAGTCCAGGGGGTCGCCGGATCGAAGTTCTACAAAATCGTCTATTTCTTCCCGCAGGTGCTGTCGCTCGCCATTCTCGCCGTGCTGTTCAACGCGGTGTACCGCAGTGACGGCGGCGGTCTGCTGAACGGCTTCCTCATCAAACTCGGCCTGGTCGGCGCGGACAATCCCGTGGAGTGGCTCAACGAGCCCGACATAGTGCTCTGGGCGCTGATCCTGGTCGTGGTCTGGCACGGCGTCGGCTTCTACCTGGTGCTCTTCTCGGCCGCCATGCAGTCCGTTCCGAGGGACATCTACGAGGCGGCGCTCATCGACGGGGCGAGCCGCTCCCAGTCCTTCTTCCGCATCACGCTGCCGCTGCTGTGGGACACCGTGCAGACCGCGTGGGTGTACCTGGGGATCGTGGCCATGGACATGTTCGTCCTGGTGTCCTCCATGACCCAGAACATGGGCGCCTACGGCGGCGGTCCCGACCATCACAGCGATGTCATGTCGACCGTGATGATGCGCAATTTCCTCTATTTCGGGAAGAGCGGCTACGCCTGCGCGATGGGCGTCGTCATGCTGCTGCTCACCCTGGTCCTGTCCGTGGTCACGCTGCGCGCCACCCGCCGCGAGCGCATCGAGTTCTGAGCGGGAGAGACGACGATGAGCGCACCCATCAAGGAGACCGCGGCCGTCCCCGCCCAGCGGTCCGCGGCCAAGGTTCCCGTCCGCCCCGGCGACCGGCGCAGCGAGGGCGTGGTCCTGAACGCCTTCTCGCACGGCTTCCTCGCCCTGTGGGCCCTGCTGATCGTGCTGCCGCTGCTGTGGCTGGTGCTCAGCTCCTTCAAGACCGACGCCCAGATCGGCGGCTCGGCCTTCGGCTGGCCGCACCACTGGTCCCTCGACGTGTTCGGGCGCGCCTGGCACAAGGGCATCGGCGACTACTTCCTGAACACCGTGATCGTTCTGGTGTTCTCGGTGCCGCTGACGATGCTGTTCGGCTCGATGGCCGCGTACGTGCTGGCCCGCTACCGGTTCCCGGGCAACCGGTTCCTGTACTACTTCTTCGTCGCCGGCGCGATGTTCCCCGTGTTCCTGGCGCTGGTCCCGCTGTTCTTCATGGTCAAACGGCTGGACATGCTGAACACCTACCAGGGTCTGATCCTGGTCTACATCGCCTACTCGATGCCGTTCACCGTGTTCTTCATGCACGCCTTCTTCCGGACCTTGCCGACAGCGGTGTTCGAGGCGGCCGTCCTGGACGGTGCCTCGCACACCAGGACCTTCTTCCAGGTCATGCTGCCGATGGCGAAGCCGGGACTGATCAGCGTCGGGATCTTCAACACTCTGGGTCAGTGGAACCAGTTCATTCTGCCGACGGTCCTGATGCAGCCGCAGAGCGGTTCGGATCCCGAGCGCTACGTGCTCACCCAGGGCCTCATCCAGCTCCAGCAGCAGCAGGGATACGCCTCCGACCTGCCCGTTCTGTTCGCGGGCGTGACCATCGCCATGATCCCGATGCTGGTGGTCTACCTGTCCTTCCAGCGTCAGGTGCAGGCGGGGCTGACCTCGGCGACACTCAAGTAGCCCCCGGGAGTGTCACGCTGTGTGACGCCATCTGTGCGCGCCGCTCCGGGCCCCGGGACGGCGCGCACAAGTGTGTCCAAGGACCCGGATGAGGTTCAACCTCTTGACGTAAGGCAACCCGAACGGCTCAGCTTAGAGTTCACTAGTTGGACATAGGCGGGGCCTCACCGAAGCGGCCCCGTGCTCAGGAGGTCGTCGTGGAGACTCCAGGGTCGCAGTCGTCGCTGCACCGAGCCAACCTGGAGCGGGTTGTACGTGCCGTGCGGCTGGCCGGATCCCTCACGCAAGCGGAGATCGCGAGGACGACGGGTCTGTCCGCGGCGACGGTCTCCAACATCGTGCGGGAGCTGAAAGACGGCGGAACCGTCGAGGTCACGCCCACGTCCTCGGGGGGCCGAAGGGCCCGGAGCGTCTCTCTGAGCGGCGATGCCGGCATCGTCATCGGCGTCGACTTCGGGCACACCCATTTGCGGGTGGCGGTCGGGAATCTCGCTCATCAGGTGCTGGCCGAGGAGTCGGAGCCGCTGGATGTGGACGCCTCCGCCGCGCAGGGCTTCGACCGGGCCGAAGAGCTGGTCGGCAGGCTGATCGCGGCGACCGGCGTGGACCGCTCCAAGATCGCGGGTGTGGGGCTCGGTGTGCCCGGCCCCATCGACGTCGAGTCCGGCACGCTGGGCTCCACCGCCATCCTGCCGGGCTGGACCGGCGCCAGGCCCGCCGAGGAGCTGCGGGGGCGGCTCGGCGTGCCGGTGTACGTGGACAACGACGCCAACCTCGGCGCGCTCGGCGAGCTGGTCTGGGGCAGTGGCCGGGGGGTCAAGGACCTCGCCTACATCAAGGTCGCCAGCGGTGTCGGCGCCGGGCTGGTGATCGACGGGACGATCTACCGCGGCCCCGGTGGCACGGCGGGAGAAATCGGGCATATTACCCTTGATGAATCCGGCCCCGTCTGCCGCTGCGGAAACCGGGGCTGCCTGGAGACGTTCACGGCGGCGCGGTATGTGCTGCCGTTGCTCCAGCCCAGTCACGGCACCGATCTGACGATGGAGGGCGTGGTCAGGCTGGCGCGGGACGGCGATCCGGGCTGCCGTCGGGTGATCGCCGACGTCGGTCGCCACATCGGCAGTGGAGTCGCCAATCTCTGCAACCTGCTGAACCCGAGCCGCGTGGTCCTGGGCGGTGATCTCGCCGAGGCCGGAGAGCTGGTTCTGGGGCCCATTAGGGAGTCGGTCGGCCGGTACGCCATTCCCAGTGCCGCACGTCAGCTCTCGGTGTTGCCAGGGGCGCTCGGAGGCCGTGCCGAGGTGCTCGGGGCCCTCGCCCTTGCACTCAGTGAAATGGGCGATTCGACCCTTTTGGATGGCTCGCTGCCGGCCGTCACTCCTGCCTTCACTTAGAGAACGGATGGCACCGTTGCCATCTCGTTAAGGATTTACTTCTTGACGTCGCACGTGCGGCCGAGTTGACTTCCAGCCACCTCGGCCGCAACGTCGCGGCCTCGTCAGGGAGGTTTCTGAAGTGAACACGCGTATGCGTCGTGCCGCCGTTGCCGTTGCCGTGGGTGCGATGGCCGTCTCGCTGGCCGCCTGTGGGAGTGCCAAGGAGTCGGGTGGCGGCTCTTCCTCGTCGTCGGCTGCCAAGAAGGGCGACGCCATCAAGGTGGGTCTGCTCCTTCCGGAGAACAAGACCGCGCGGTACGAGAAGTTCGACAAGCCCCTGATCGAGAAGAAGATCAAGGAGCTGACGGGCAACAAGGCCACGCTGGAGTACAACAACGCTCGGCAGGACGCGAACCTGCAGGCCCAGCAGGTCGACACCATGATCACGGACAAGGTCGACGTCCTGATCATCGACGCCGTCGACTCCAAGGCCATCGCCAACTCGGTCAAGAAGGCCAACGACCAGGGCATCCCGGTCGTCGCTTACGACCGTCTGGCCGAGGGCCCGATCAAGGCCTACACCTCGTTCGACAACACCGCGGTCGGCAAGACGCAGGGCGAGGCGCTTCTGAAGGCCCTGGGCGGCAACGCCAAGAAGGGCAAGATCGTCATGATGAACGGCGCGGTGACCGACCCGAACGCCGCCCAGTTCAAGGCCGGTGCCCACTCCGTCCTCGACGGCAAGGTCAACGTCGGCCGCGAGTACGACACCAAGGAATGGTCGCCGGACAACGCCAACGCCAACATGGAGGCGGCGATCACGGCGCTCGGCAAGAAGAACCTCATCGGTGTCTACTCCGCCAACGACGGCATGGCCGGCGGTATCATCACCGCCCTCAAGGCCGCGGGCATCTCCAACATCCCGGTCACCGGCCAGGACGCCGAGCTCGCGGGTGTGCAGCGCATCGTCACGGGTGAGCAGTACATGAGCGTGTACAAGTCCTACCCGCAGGAGGCGGACGTCGCCGCGCAGATGGCCGTCGCCCTCGCCCAGGGCAAGTCGCTCGACACGATCGCCAAGGACAAGGTCGACAGCCCGACCGCCAAGCAGGTTCCGTCCGTCCTCGTCCCGGTCGTCGCGCTGACCAAGGACAACATCAAGGACACGGTCATCAAGGACGGCATCTACACCCCCGCCGAGATCTGCACCCCGCAGTTCAAGGCCGCCTGCGACAAGATCGGTCTGAAGTAAGCGACCCCGAGTCCTTTCCCCGTACGGGAATTCGTCCTTGAATTCCCGTACGGGACTGGCGCACAAAGACTCGTCCGGTGCCCCGCGTTCACCAGCCCCGCAAGCTCGTTGCGGGGCGCCGGACGGAAATTCCCCCCAAACTTCTGCACAACCTCCCGCCGGGTCAGGCGGCGAAGGAGATGGTTCACGTGTCCGCTACGCCCGTGCTGGCGTTGCGCGGGGTCTCCAAGCGGTTCGGTGCCGTTCAGGCGCTCACCGACGTAGAGCTTGAGGTCCACGCCGGTGAGGTGGTCGCCCTGGTCGGCGACAACGGCGCCGGAAAGTCCACGCTGGTCAAGACGATCGCCGGCGTGCACCCCATCGATGAGGGCGCCATCGAATGGGAAGGCAAGCCCGTCCAGATCGGCAAGCCGAACGACGCCCAGAGCCTCGGCATCGCGACCGTCTACCAGGACCTCGCGCTGTGCGACAACATCGACGTCGTCGGCAACCTCTTCCTGGGCCGCGAGCTGAAGAAGCGCGGCATCCTCGACGAGGTCGAGATGGAGCGGCGTGCCCGCGAACTGCTGACCACCCTGTCGATCCGGATCCCCAGTGTCCGTATCCCGATCGCCTCGCTCTCCGGCGGTCAGCGCCAGACCGTGGCCATCGCCCGTTCGATGCTCGGCGACCCCAAGCTGGTCATCCTCGACGAGCCCACCGCGGCGCTCGGCGTCGAGCAGACCGCCCAGGTTCTCGACCTGGTCGAGCGGCTGCGCGAGCGCGGCCACGCGGTGATTCTCATCAGCCACAACATGGCCGACGTGAAGGCCGTGGCGGACAAGGTCGCGGTACTCCGCCTCGGCCGCAACAACGGCGTCTTCGAGGTGAAGACCACCTCGCAGGAGGAGATCATCTCCGCCATCACCGGCGCCACCGACAATGCCGTGACCCGCCGTGCGGCACGCACGAACGGGGAGGTTTCCAAGTGAGCATCGAAAAGACCTCCGAGACGCCGCAGGACGCGCCCGCCGTCGAGAACCCCGAGGCCGCCGCGGCCGCGGTGACCGCCGTCGACCCGCGCCTTCTCGTACGCGAGCAGGGCCTCACGGGCTACCTGGGCGAGTTCAAGCGCAAGATGCGCGCCGGCGAGCTGGGATCGCTGCCCGTCATCGTCGGCCTGGTCGCCATCTGCGCGATCTTCCAGAGCCTCAACTCGGCCTTCCTGTCCGCGCAGAACCTGAGCGACATCACCGTCACGATGGTCGGCACCGGCATGATCTCGGTCGGTATCGTCTTCGTCCTGCTGCTCGGTGAGATCGACCTGTCGGTCGGCTCGGTCAGCGGTGCGGCCAGCGCCCTCGCGGCCGTGTTCGCCGTCAACCAGGGCTGGCCCGAATGGCTGGCGGTGCTCGTCGCCGTCGCCGCGGGCGCGGCCATCGGCGCGGCGCACGGCTTCTTCTTCGCGGTGCTGGGCGCTCCCGCCTTCGCCGTGACACTGGCCGGTCTGCTCTTCTGGCTGGGCTTCATGCTCCAGGTGCTGGGCGCCAACGGCACCATCAACCTGGACAGCGACGGTCTCATCGGTCAGCTGACCACGTACTTCTTCTCCGACGTGGCGGCCGCCTACGGTCTGGCCGCGGTCGTGGTCATCGTCTTCTTCGCCACCTCGTACGTGGGCAACCGCCGCCGCGAGGCCGCGGGCATCCCGTCCCGCCCGCTCAGCGAGACGGCGCTGCGCACCGGCCTGCTCGCCGTGGTCGCCTTCGCCGCGGCCTACATGTACAACCAGTACAAGGGCCTGCCGCTGGCTACCGTGATCTTCCTGGCCTTCCTGGTGCTCACGGACTTCGTGCTGCGCCGCACCGCGTACGGCCGCAAGGTGTTCGCGCTCGGTGGCAGTGTCGAGGCCTCGCGCCGTGCCGGTATCAACGTCACGGCCGTCCGGATCTCGGTCTTCGCCATCTCCGGGTTCTTCGCGGCCGTCGGCGGTCTGTTCCTGGCCTCCAAGATCGCCTCCGCCAACCAGAGCGCCGGTGCCGGTGACCTGCTGATGAACGCCATCGCGGCGGCCGTCATCGGCGGCACCAGCCTCTTCGGCGGCCGGGGTCGCACCTGGAACGCCCTGCTCGGTGTGCTGGTGATCGTCTCCATCCAGTACGGCCTCCAGCTGGAGTCCATCGCCGAGCCGGTGAAGTACATGATCACCGCGGGCGTGCTGCTCACCACCGTGGTGATCGACTCGATCACCCGCAAGACCCAGAAGACGGCGGGCCGCGCGTAGGCCCACCGGGCGGGGCGCGACAGTCCCCTTCGACCTGTGCCCGGCACCCATGGGGTGCCGGGCACAGTCCTGTCCGGCCCGGGCGGCCCGTGCGATCCGCCCGGCCCGTGGCGGCCGGAAACCTGTGCCCGGAACATGAGGGCCGCCCATGATCCGTACAGGCGGAACATTAGACTCGACAGGCCCGGCAAGCTCGACACAGCTCTACTGCAAGGAGGCACGGGTGCCGCTGCTGACCCGCATCAGGGGACCGCGCGATCTGGACCGGCTCAGCCTGGAGGAGCTGGACCAGCTGGCAGAGGAGATCCGGACCTTCCTCGTCGGCGCCGTCTCCAAGACCGGCGGCCACCTCGGCCCCAACCTCGGTGTGGTCGAGCTCACCATCGCCCTGCACCGCGTCTTCGACTCGCCCAGGGACAAGGTCCTCTTCGACACCGGCCACCAGGCCTATGTGCACAAGCTGCTCACCGGCCGTCAGGACTTCTCCAAGCTGCGCAGCAAGGGCGGCCTGTCGGGCTACCCCTCGCGCGCCGAGTCCGAGCACGACATCATCGAGAACTCGCACGCCTCCACGGTTCTGGGCTGGGCCGACGGCCTCGCCAAGGCCAACCAGCTGCTCGAGCGGGACAGCCGTGTCGTCGCCGTCATCGGTGACGGGGCGCTGACCGGCGGCATGGCCTGGGAGGCGCTCAACAACATCGCGGACGCCAAGGACCGCCCCCTGGTCATCGTCGTCAACGACAACGAGCGCTCCTACGCCCCCACCATCGGCGGCCTCGCCAACCACCTGGCCACCCTGCGCACCACCGACGGCTACGAGAAGTTCCTCGCCCGCACCCGGGAGGTGCTGGAGCGCACCCCCGTCGTCGGCAAACCCCTCTACGAGACCCTGCACGGCGCCAAGAAGGGCCTGAAGGACTTCATCGCCCCGCAGGGCATGTTCGAGGACCTGGGCCTGAAGTACGTAGGCCCGATCGACGGCCACAACATCGAGGCCCTGGAGTCCGCGCTGGCCCGCGCCAAGCGGTTCGGCGGCCCGGTCATCGTGCACTGCCTCACCGAGAAGGGCCGCGGCTACAAGCCCGCCGAGCAGGACGAGGCCGACCGCTTCCACGGCATCGGCCCGATCCACCCCGACACCGGCCTGCCCATCAAGGCGGCCGCCGCCAGCTGGACCTCCGTCTTCGGCGACGAGATGGTCAGGCTCGGCCGCGAGCGCAAGGACATCGTCGCCATCACCGCGGCCATGCTCCAGCCGGTGGGCCTGAAGAAGTTCGCGGACGCCTTCCCGGACCGGATCTACGACGTCGGCATCGCCGAGCAGCACGGCGCGGTCTCCGCGGCCGGCCTCGCCACCGGTGGCCTGCACCCGGTCTTCGCGGTGTACGCCACCTTCCTCAACCGCGCCTTCGACCAGGTGCTCATGGACGTCGCCCTGCACAAGTGCGGGGTGACCTTCGTGCTCGACCGGGCCGGCGTCACCGGCGACGACGGCGCCTCGCACAACGGCATGTGGGACATGTCGATGCTCCAGGTCGTCCCCGGCCTCAGGATCGCCGCCCCGCGCGACGCCGAACAGCTGCGCGCCCAGCTGCGCGAGGCCGTGGACGTCGACGACGCGCCGACCGTGCTGCGCTACTCCAAGGGCGTCGTCGGCCCGGCCGTCCCCGCGGTCGGCACGGTCGGCGGCATGGACGTCCTGCGCAAGGCCGACGCCCCCGTGCCGGACGTGCTGCTGGTCTCCGTCGGCGCGCTCGCGCCGATGTGCCTGGAGATCGCCGACCTCCTCGACAAGCAGGGCATCTCCACCACCGTCGTCGACCCGCGCTGGGTCAAGCCCGTCGACGAGGCGCTCGCCCCGCTCGCCGAGCGGCACCGAGTGGTCGTCACCGTCGAGGACAATTCGCGCGCCGGCGGTGTCGGTTCGGCGGTCGCGCAGGCCCTGCGCGACGCGGGCGTCGACGTCCCGCTGCGCGACTTCGGCATCCCGTCGCGCTTCCTCGACCATGCCTCCCGCAAGGAGGTCCTGGCGGAGATCGGCCTGACCGCTCCGGACATCGCCCGCCAGGTCACCGGGCTAGTCTCCAAGCTCGACGGCATCCCCCACGCCCGGCCTCGCTCGAGCGGGCAGACCCCCGCCGACCGTTCGGCCGCCCAGCGGGCCGTGGACTCGGTGGAGTCCGCACGGGACTGACAGCGCCCGCCCGATCGCTTGGGCCGGTCCCCCCATCCTTTACGGTGGCGGGACCGGCCCATTTGCGTGAATCCACCCCCACCGGGGCATACGCACTACGCCCCCTCTCGATCATGTCGAGGACGACAAGCGTGGGAGGTACGCCGTGAGCAGGACCCTCTTCCGGACCAAGAACGTCGAGCAGTCGATCCAGGACACAGAGGAGCCGGAGCACGCGCTCAAGAAGACCCTCTCCGCGCTGGACCTCACCGTGTTCGGTGTCGGTGTCATCATCGGCACCGGCATCTTCGTGCTGACCGGCAAGGTCGCCAAGGAGAACGCGGGACCGGCCGTCTCGCTGTCCTTCGTCCTGGCCGGGGTCGTCTGCGCGCTCGCCGCGCTCTGCTACGCGGAGTTCGCCTCGACGGTCCCCGTCGCGGGGTCCGCCTACACGTTCTCGTACGCCACGCTCGGCGAGCTGCCCGCCTGGATCATCGGCTGGGACCTGGTCCTGGAGTTCGCGCTGGGCACGGCGGTGGTCGCCGTCGGCTGGTCCGGGTACATCCGCTCGCTGCTCGACAACGCGGGCTGGCACCTTCCCGCGGCGCTGGGCGGCCGCGAGGGGGCGAGCGGGTTCGGCTTCGACATCCTCGCCGCCGCGCTGGTCCTGGTGCTGACCGCCATCCTCGTTCTCGGCATGAGGCTCTCGGCCCGGGTGACCCGGCTGGTCGTCGCCATCAAGGTCGCCGTCGTGCTGATCGTGATCATCGGGGGTGCCTTCTTCATCAACGCCGCCAACTACAAGCCGCTCGTTCCGAAGCCGCAGGCCGTACCCGCGGGCAGCGACCTCCGGGCGCCGCTGATCCAGCTCATCGCCGGCTGGGCGCCCTCCGACTTCGGCGTGCTGGGCATCTTCACCGCCGCCTCCGTCGTCTTCTTCGCCTTCATCGGCTTCGACATCGTGGCGACGACGGCCGAGGAGACCCGCGACCCGCAGCGCGACATGCCGCGCGGCATCCTCGGGTCCCTGCTGATCTGCACCGCCCTGTACGTGGCGGTGTCCATCGTCGTCACCGGGATGCAGCACTACTCCGATCTGACCGTGGACGCGCCGCTCGCCGACGCCTTCAAGGCCATCGGACACCCCTGGTTCGCGGGAGTGATCAGCTTCGGTGCAGCCATCGGCCTGACGACGGTCTGCCTGATCCTGCTGCTCGGCCAGTCCCGGGTCTTCTTCGCGATGAGCCGGGACGGACTGCTGCCCCGCTTCTTCTCCCGGGTCCACCCACGTTTCAAGACCCCGCACCGGCCGACCGTCCTGCTCGGCGTGGTCATCGCCGTCGTCTCGGGCTTCACCAGCCTCAGCGAACTCGCCGAACTCGTCAACATCGGCACGCTCTTCGCCTTCATCGTCGTCGCGATCGGCGTGCTCATCCTGCGCAGGACCCGCCCCGACCTGCACCGTGCCTTCCGCACCCCGTTCGTTCCGGTGGTGCCCGTCCTCTCGGTGTGCGCCTCGCTGTGGCTGATGCTGAACCTGCCCACCGAGACCTGGCTGCGGTTCGCCGTCTGGCTGATCATCGGCTTCGTCGTGTACTTCCTCTACGGGCGCTCGCACAGCCGTATCGGCCAGGAGCAGCGCGCCGCCGTGCGGTCGGCCGGGCAGCCGGGCAACGACACCGTGTGACCGCCTCTCAGTCCCGGTCCGCCGGGGGTTCCTGATCACGCAGGGCCCGCGGACCCAGCACCGCAGCGCCGTGTTCCCCCACCCGGCGGCGCAGCTCCCGGTCCGACGTGACGACCAGAACGGGGCGGACCCCGGCCTGCTCCACCAGCTCGACGATACGGTCGTCACCGCTGCCGGGCGCCGAGTCCACCCGTACACCGGGCACGGAGTCCACCCCGCGCGCCGCGCCTTCGACCACGAGCACCAGTTCCACCGGACCGGGCCGGCCGGGCAGCCCCGCCTGGGCGTACCGCACGAGCCGGTCCCGCAGACGCTCCGCCGCGCCGCGCCGGTCCCGCCACCAGCCGTCGGGCACGGATCCGACGACGTTCGCGGCGTCGACGATCACCATAGGCGGCTCGCTCATGCCCTCAGCCTCGCACGAGGCCGTGCCGTCGGCTCGACGGACTCCCGATTAGAGTGGGGGAGTGTCAACGGTCCCTCCACTGAACGGCTCCTGGCTGCTGCGCGGCCGGGACGGCAGCCTGAGCGCCTACGCCCCGCGGGACGAAGCGGTGTGGTGCCGAGCCGAACGACACCCGGGCCTTCCCTGGGCACCCCCGCGGAGGATCGGCGGGGACCAGCGCCTGCACGCCCAACTGGCCCTCGGCCAGGGTGCCGACGGGTACGCCCACCTCGTCGCATGGCGCCCCACGGTCCCGGGTGAGTCGGGGCTCGTCCATTCCACCCACTTCCGTCCCCACCTGGCGGCGCTCGACTGGGTTCCCATCGGTCACCCGGACCGGAAGGGCGACCGGACCGGTCTGCCGGCGGTGGCCGTGGACGCCGAGGGCCGCGCCCATGTCTTCGCGCGCAACAAGGGCGGCGGTGTCGGCATGCTCGCCCAGAAGGAGCGCGGCGGCTGGGGCCCCTGGCGCGATATCGGAGGCCCGGGCGCGCACGAGGAACTCGCCGCCGTGACCGGAGGGTCGGGGCGTGTGGAGCTGTACGCCACCACCTCGGACGGCATCCTGCGCTGGCGCCAGGAGGAGCCCGGCGCGACCTTGGTGCCCGACGAGGCGCTCGAGGCGAGCGTCCGGCCCGGCACACTGACCGCCCTGCCCACCTCCAAGGAGCACACCACGCTGTTCTTCGCGGACCTGGAGGGCATGCTGCACGCCTGGCGCCCGGGGACCGACCCGGTACCCCTGCTCCTCGCCGCCGGGCCGGGCCGGGTGTCGGCCCTCCGCTGCACCATCGACGATCACGACTGCACGCTCCTGGCCCAGCGTTCGGCCTCCGGCCGTGCCGTCTTCGCGGCCTGCCCGACCGAACAGGAGTCGGCGGGCCTGTGGTGGAGCGAGTCGGGCCCGCAGCTGCCGGTGGGCACGCGGGTCGCGCTGGCCGAGGACGCCGAGGGGCGGGTGGTCGCCGCGACCCTGAGCCCGGACGGTGAACTCCGTGTGGCCCGCCAGAAGGACGAGCCAGGGCTCGCGCTGGGGGCCTGGCAGTCGGTGTGACGGCTGCCGGTTCCCGCCGTCAGGGGCCGCCGAGTGCCATGGATGGACGACGGCCCTGCCAACCTCCCATGACGGCCCGTCAGGAGCCGCCGGTCGCCGGGGACTTCTTCGCCGACGCGGGGATGTCGGAGTCGGTGCGGAGCGCCTTCCACAGGGTGCTCGCCTGCGGTTCGGCGGTGACGACCCGGTTGGGGTCGACCTTGTCGTATGCCACCGGAAGCATGATCGTCTCCATGGTGGCCGGATCCACGCCGTTCATGCTGCGGCCGAACTCCGCCAGCTTGGTCAGGGAGGCGAGTCCCGAGTCGGTGGTGAGCGCCGCCGTCAGACTGTCGGCGATTTTGTAGGCCTTCGTCGGGCTGCCGAGCAGGTCCTGCTTCTTGATCTCACTCAACAAGGCGAGCATGAACTGCTGCTGGAGCCCGATGCGGCCGAGGTCGCTGCCGTCTCCGATGCCGTGCCGGGTCCGGACGAACTCCAGCGACCGTGTGCCGTCCAGCCGGTGCGTGCCGGCGGTCAGGTCAAGGCCGCTGGACTTGTCGTGGATATCGCGGTCGACGGTGACGGTGACCCCGCCTATCGCGTCCACCAGCCCCTTGAACCCGGCGAAGTCGATCTCGACGTAGTGGTCCATGCGCACACCGGACATCTGCTCCACGGTCTTGACCACACAGGCCGGACCAACCTGGGAGTAGATGGAGTTGAACATCACCCGCTTCGCCGACGCCACCTCGGTGCCGTCCGTCTTCGTGCAGGCGGGACGGGTTACCAGGGTGTCGCGGGGGATGCTGACGGCGACGGCCTTCCTGCGGCCGTCGGGTACGTGTATCACCAGAGCCGTGTCGGAGCGTGCGCCGGAGACCTTGCCGGTGTGGAGCGAGGCATTGGCACCGGCACGCGAGTCGGACCCCAGAACGAGAATGTTCTGTCCTGAAGTGGGCAGTTTCTCCGGCCGGTCGTCACCGAGCGCCTTGTCGATGTCGACGCCCTTGATGTTGCCGTCGAGGTCGCTGTAGAGCCAGTAGCCGGTACCGCCCGCGGCCACGACGAGCAGCGCCAGCGAGAGCAGGATCCACCGGCCCCTGCGACGGCGGGGCTTGTCGGCCTTGGGGGCGCGGCGTGCACCGCGCGGGCTCTCGACGGCTGGGGTCGTCATCGGGTCGGTGTCCTCGTCTTCTCTCTTCCGGGCAAGGAGTGCACGGATGATCGGACAGACCGGTGAGCCACCCCGGGCGTTGTGCGACGGTGATCAGAATCACATGAGCCGTACTGATGGGCCGTCATGTTCCTTGATGTCCGTCCGCGCACAGCGGTGCGGTGCCCCGGTGTCCTCTGGTCCTGGCCCGGGGAGTGTATGCCCCATGCATATGATGTGAGAATTCCACGTGAATTCCGGGTACCCGGGCCGAGGCCGGGCGCGTTCTGCAAGGAGTCCGTCATGGTCATGCGGGGCCGGTCCGCGCGCGCCGCGCAGCGGCGTCGCACCCCCGAGGCCCTCGCCGGCACACCGCCGTCCGCCGTGACCGGTACCGCTGCTGGCTCATGGCTGGTGCGCGGCAAGGACGGCAGGCTCACCGCCTACGCCCCGTGCGAGGGCGGACTGCTGCGCTGGACCGAGATGCGGCCCGGCGGACCCCGCTGGTCCGAGCCGGCCTTCTTCCCGGTCGCGGACCTCACCCATCTCACGGTCGTCCAGGGCGCGGACATGTACGTCCACTTCATGGGCCGCCGTGAACGGCGACACCAGGACGGCCGGGTGGACGTGGACGTCGTGCACGCGATCCAGTACCAGACGGGGCGTCCGGTCACGGAGTGGCGTTCCCTCGGCAATCCGCACCGCGAGCCGGACAAGGCCCGGCACTTCGGGGTGCCGGCGGCCGCGGTGGATACCGCGGGTGCGGTCCATGTCTTCGCACGGAACGCGGGCGGCGGCCTCATGATGCGCCGTGAGGGCCGCGGCGGCCGCTGGGAGCCCTGGGTCGATCTGCGGGGCACCGACGTCCGGGACGGACTTGTCGTGACGGCCACGTCGAGCGGCGGGATCGAGGTGTTCGCACCCGCCGCAGAGGCGGCACTGCACTGGGTCCAGCCGGAATCCGGCGGTACGCCGCAGCGGTCCCACGACGTACGGCCGGTCCCGCTGGCCGGTTCCGTGGCCGTGCTCGAGACCGCTCCCGGCCGGCTGACCCGCTTCTGGACCGATCCGGCCGGGTCCGGACTCGTCTGTCACCGCTCCGGAGGCTGGCCGGTGCCCCTGGGCGGCGCCCCCGGCGACGGGGCCAACGCGGCGCTGCGTACCGTCCTCGACGGATACGACTGCACGGTGCTCGCCCACCGGGGCGCGGACGGCGGGATTCAGGTCGGAGTCTGCGGTACGGAGGCCGAGTCGTCGGGCCTGTGGTGGACGGGCACGGGCCGCTCCTGCCTGGGCGCACCCGCCCTGGCGCTGGACGTCTACGGCCGTGTGGTGCTGGCCGCCTTCGATCCGGACGGCACCCTCTGTGTGACCCGGCAGGCACCCGGGTCCGGGCTCGCGTTCCAGGACTGGGTGCATGCCTGACCCGAAGTCGCCCCGGATGTGGGATTGATGACAGAGGCTCGGCAAGAAATAGTTTTCTCCTGGACAGTTTGAAGTGAAGATGTAAACATTCTGTCCGTTCGGTAAGGCGTCGGTAAGCGGCAAGTGCCCCGCAGGTCAAGGGTGAAGACGCCGTGGCCGGTCCCGGTCACCGCACTAGGGGGTGCGGTCGCCGGAAGGGGAGGGGAGTCGGAGTCGCTGCCGGGGGGCGGTGGGCCGGCGTACGTGTGACAAGGGTGGGGGGCGGCGGTGACGCCGACGGACAGCCGGGCGGTGTGCCCCGGTTTCGAAGTGGATGGTGCGGAAGTCAGGTGAGCCTCAACAATCCAGAGGCCAGCGCCCTGGTATCGACATATCGATCTTTGGTGCCGGTGGGGGCTCGGCGCAGGATCGTGCGACGGGTACCGGTTCCGCTGCGCACCTCGGTGAAGCGCTCCCTGGCCTCGGCCGACGCCGTGCGTTCCGCCGTCGTGGTCCGTGCGCTCGGCGGGAACCGCAAGGGCCGCAAGCACACCTCCGCAGGCCGGATACGGATCGTGCGGGTGGCCGGGAAGCACATCCGTGCCATGGAGGTGCCCGGGGCGACCGCGTGGGCCGCCCGGGCGCGCAACCTCCATATCGTCGTCTCCGTCCTGGGCGAGGCCGGGATCGACCACTTCTGCGTGCGCGGTACCGCGTCGCCCACTCCCTGTGTGGCCGTCCCGGCCGGGCGGCGGGCCGAGGTGGAGGAGGTGCTGCGGCTGCTGTGCCAGGAGAGCCCGGGGTACGTCGGCACCGTTTCCCCGGGGCAGATGCGTCCCGGTGCGTCCGCCGCGAGCTGGCGGGCCCTGCGCGGGCAGCGGGTGCTGCGCGTCGCGTGGAACGTCTGCGACCCCACCGGAAACCTGGTCTTCGGCCGTGAGTCGGGCTGTGACATCGAGTTCTGGGCGGAGCGGGACGGCCAACTGGTCGCGCCGCGGCCCAATCGCGTGGTGACCGAGGTACCGGTCGACGCGGGCCGTTGCTGGGCCGAGCAGAAACGATTCAGCCCCGTACCTGCCGCATACACCACCGGCCACGCCCGCACCCTGCCCGAGTTCGTCGCCGCACTGCCCGACGACCACCTCTTCCCGATCGACGTGGTCTACACCTGGGTGGACGACACCGACCCCGTGTGGCGGGCGAGACGGGACGCGGCACGCGGCCGGCTCACCGGCGCCCCGGGGAACGCCCTGCACGAGCAGGCCGCGAACGACTCCCGCTACACCAGCCGCGACGAACTGCGGTACTCGCTGCGCTCCCTGCACCAGTACGCCCCCTGGGTGCGCAACATCTTCCTCGTCACCGCCGGCCAGGTGCCGGCCTGGCTGAACACCGACTTCCCCGGGATCCGGGTCGTGGACCACCGGGAGATCTTCTCCGAACCGGACGCGCTGCCCACCTTCAACTCCCATGCGATCGAGAGCCAGCTGCACCACATCCCCGACCTCGCGGAGCACTTCCTCTATCTGAACGACGACGTGTTCTTCGGCCGGCCCGTGCAGCCGGCGCATTTCTTCCACCCCAATGGCCTGACCAAGTTCTTCCAGTCCAAGGCCCTGATCCCGTCCGGCCGCGCCAGCACCGAGGACCTGCCCGTGAACGCGGCCGGCAAGAACAGCCGCGGACTGATCGCCCAGCAGTTCGGCACCGTCATCTCCCAGAAGATGAAGCACACCCCGCACGCCCTGCGGCGCAGTGTGCTCGCGGAGATCGAGCAGGTCTACGCCCAGGCGCACCGGGTCACCCGGCACTCCCGCTTCCGGTCGCCCAACGACGTCCCCATCGCCTCCTCGCTGCACCACTACTACGCCTACCACTCGGCCCGGGCCACGGTGGGGGACATCCGCTACGTCTACGTCGACCTCGCCGACGACCTGGCGCAGCGCCGGCTCGACACCCTCCTGGCCCGACGGAACTTCGACACCTTCTGCATGAACGACACGATCACCGCCGCCGACCCCGAGGCCCAGAGCCGCATGGTCGAGAACTTCCTGAACGCCTACTTCCCGGTGCCGAGCCCCTACGAGACCGCCTCCGGCATCGTGGCGCCCCGTCGTCCGGCGCGCGTCGCCGAGCTGGGACGCGCCGGCTCATGACCCCCCGACCCACCGGCCCCGCCATGGCAGGTGGCGGGGCGGGCGGCCCGCGCCGCCGGCTTCGCGCCCGCGCCGCCGCCCTGCGCATCCGGCTCATGCTGCGCCTGTTCGTCCCCCTGCGCCGAAAGCGCACCGCCCTCCTGCACTACGCCGCCATCCTCGACGGCCAGACCGTGAACCTGCACGCCCAACTGCCTCCCGCCGCGGGCCTGCCGGACCGGGCGGAGATCGTCCTGCGCCGCGGCCGCCGCCGGTACCCCTGCGAGGCGCGGGTGTACGAGGGGCCGGCCGGCGAGGCCCTGGTCGACGCCGCGGTCCTGCTGGGCGCGGAACTCGGCGGCGCACCCGTCGGCACCGGGCGGTGGCGGCTGCGGCTGCGGCTGTACTCCGGACGCAGATCGCGCACGCTGTCCCTGATTCTGCCGGAGCCTCCGGTTCCCTACGAGGGACCGACCAAGCCCATGGAGGCATCCCCGGTGACCGGGGAGCGGCACCGTCTCGGACGCTCCTTCCGCGGCAGCGCCCGGGTGGTCAGCACGGCCGCCCGCGCCGCCGTCGAGGTGACCAAGGTGCATCTGACCCATGCGGGCGTCACCGTCGACGTCCGGGTGCTGGGCACGTCCCTGGAGGGACCGCGGGCGGAGTTTCTCGCCGCCGGACGCAGGATCGAGCAGGCCGTGGAGAGCCTCGGACCCGACCGCTTCCGTGTCGCCGTGCCCCTGAGCGGCATGACACCCCGCGGGGGCCGCCCCGAACACTGGGACGTTGTGCTGCGCGACTCCACCGGCCGCTCTCTGCGTCCGGGGCGGCGGCTGCACGACGTACGCAACCCGCTGCGTGTCTTCGCCATGCGCAGACTGGCCATCACCCCACAGGGCCACCCGCCCATGATCGTCCAACCGCGCTACACCCCCGCAGGAAATCTCCGGGTCACCTGCACGCGCATGCCCGAGGCAGGCTGAACCGACCGATGAAGATCACTTTTCTGCTGACCACGGCCGACGCCGTGGGCGGAACCGAACGAGCGGTGTTCAACCAGGCGTCGGAGCTCGCCGCCCGGCACGACGTCCGCGTGCTCAGCGTCTTCAAGAGCAATCAGGCGCAGTTCTTCACCCCCGACGAACGCGTCCGCGTGGACTACCTCCTGGACCTCACCGGACGCGTCCCCCGCCCGCTGCGCCCGACCGGGGTCGACGACTCCGTGTGGGCCGGCCTCGCCGCGCAGCCCAGCCAGATCGTCGACCGGTCCTGGGAGTCGGCCTTCAACCGGCTGTCCGACCTGGAACTCGAACTCGCCCTCCAGGACACGGACACCGACGTCCTCATCACGACGACCCCCGCCCTGATGGCACTCGCCGTCCAGCTGGCCCCGGCCCATGTGATCACCATCCACCAGGAACACCGGGTCTCGGAACTGCGCGGCACCAGCGGAGAGCCGCTGCGCCGTTACGCCTCCCGGCTGGACGCGCTCGCCGTGCTCAGCGAACGCACCCGGGAATGGTTCGCGGAGACCCTCGGTGCCGCGGCCCCCCGCCTGGAGGTGGTGCCCAACGCGCTGCCCAGCGGCTTCCGTCCCCGCTCCACCCTGCGGACCCGGACCGTGGTTATCGCGGGCCGGCTCGTGGCGGAGAAGCAGATCGACCACGCCGTCACCGCCTGGGCGACCGTGGCCCGGCACCACCCGGACTGGCAGCTGCGGATCTTCGGCGACGGCCCGCTCAGCGGCTCCCTGCGCCGGCAGATCGACATGCTCGGGCTGCACGACTGCGTACAGCTCAACGGCAACTCCCGCCACCTGGCCGAGGAGTGGGCCAAGGCCAGCATCGCCACGCTGACCTCCCGCAACGAGGCCTTCGGCCTGGTGCTCGCCGAAGCCCATGCGGCCGGCGTCCCCGTGGTCTCCTACGACTCGCCCAACGGCCCACGCGAAGTGGTCGTCGACGGACAGACCGGGATCCTCGTACCCCCCGGCGACACCGACGCCCTGGCCTCGGCCCTGCTCCTGCTGATCGAGGACACCGAGTTGCGGCAGCGGATGGGCGCCGCGGCCCTGGCATCCGTCAACCGGTTCTCGCCCACCGTCGTCACCGCCCACTGGGAGCGCATCTTCCACGAACTCGCCGCCGAGCGCGACAGCGGCCGCCGTGCCGTGGCCAAGGCCGAGCGGCAGGCCGTGCACGCCTACTACAGCGGCCCCGACGGCAGCGTGCCCGCCGCGGCCCCCGCCCCCTCCACCACCGTGCGCACCTCCGACCAGCGCGCGCTGGAGGAGCGGCTGCTCAAGCGGAACCGCCGGCTGGTGAACGACGGCGGCCAGCTGTGCCGACTCCTGGAGTGGGAGTCGCCGTGGGACGTCGTCCAGCAGAACCTGGCCCTGGCCGCCAACGCGCTCGAAGGCGCGGACATCCCCTACCTCGTCGTGCGCGACCGCCTCGTACGGCACACGGTCGCCGTCCACGCGGTGCACAAGGAGGCGGTCTTCAAGGCGCTCGCCGACCGGTACGCCGAGGAAGCCGTCTACGCCGCCGTGCTCAACGAGGGGCAGAAGACGGTGGCGACCGTGCTCGCCGGACTGGCGGCACCGTACGCCGACACCCCGTCCTCGGGTGTCCGGCTGTACCAGAACGTGGTCTCCCGGTCGCGTCTGCTGCGCCTCGGCGCCGTCTACGGCTGCGCCATCACCTTCTGGGACACCGACCCGGAGGACGAGAGCCACCTCAAGGCCCCCGCGCGCACCCTGATCGGCGACCGGGTGCCGGCCAGTGCCATGCACCGCAGCACACTCACCCTGGGCGGTCGCCCCTACCCGACGATCGGCGCTTTCGGGCGGGCGCTGCACGGAGACATCACCTTCCCCGTCGACGCCGTCTACACCTGGGTCAACGGCGCCGACATGGCGTGGCTGGAACGCAAGAACGCGGTCCTGGCCACCATGGGCATGGACACCGAGGACGCCGCCACCAGCGCGGCCCGCTTCCGGGACCGCGACGAACTGCGCTACTCCCTGCGGTCCATCGACATGTACGCCCCATGGATCCGCCACATCTACATCGTCACCGACCGGCAGGTCCCGCACTGGCTCGACCTCAGCCATCCGCGCGTACGGGTCGTGGACCACACGGAGATCTTCGGCGACCGGGGCGCGCTGCCCACCTACAACTCGCACGCCATCGAGAGCCGGCTGCACCACATCGAGGGCCTGGCCGAGCACTTCCTCTACTTCAACGACGACGTGTTCCTCGGCCGGACCGTGCAACCCGAGACGTTCTTCCTCGGCAACGGCCAGGCCAAGCACTTCATGTCGCCGACGGCCGTGCCGATGGCGCCGGTGTCGGCCGGGGACGAGTTCAACATCAGTGCCGCGAAGAACAACCGCGCTCTGATCGAGCGGGACTTCGGGCAGACGCTGGTGCACTCCTTCCTGCACGCGCCGCACCCGCTGCGGCGCAGTGTCCTCGAGGACATCGAGAACCGCTACCAGCACGCGGTGGCGACCACCGCCGCCAGCAGGCTGCGCAGCCACAGCGACATCTCCGTCGCCTCGTCGCTGCACCACTACTTCGGCTTCCACACCCTGCGCAGCGTGCCCGGCAGCATCTCGTGCGGATTCGTCAACGTCGGCCTGAGCGAGCACGCCCCCCGGCTGAACCGGATCCTGACCGTGCGCCCGCACGACGTGTTCTGCCTCAACGACTACCACGACGGTGACGTCCCGGAGGACGAACAGGACGCGATCCTCGCCGCGTTCCTGCCGAGCTACTTCCCGGTGCCGAGCCAGTTCGAGACGGGATCACCGCGCAACCAGCGTGCCCACGCGGGCTATCTGCCGGGATGGCCGCTGTGACCCCGCCGTCCCCGTCATCCCCGTCGTCAGGAGGAGCAACCACGTGAACAGTCCCGCATCCGTGCTGCAGATCGTGGCCCACCCGGACGACGACCTGTACTTCATGAACCCCGCCACCTTCCAGGGCCTGAAGGCGGGCACCCCCACCACCACGGTGTATCTCACCAGTGGCGACGCCAACGGGCGCAACCCCAGGCCGTGGCAGCTGGAGCCGGTGGCCGAGGACCGGGCGGCGTACGGCAAGGCACGGCAGAACGGCATCAAGGCCGCGTACGCCGCCATGGTGTGCGGCGACCGCACGGCCGCCTGGACACCGGCCACCCTGCCCACGGCGGGCGGGGCCCTCGCCGAGGTGTACTCCCTCGCCGACGCGCCCTGGGTGACCCTGATCTTCCTCAACATCCGCCAGCACGGCACCCCGGAGGGCCTGCCGCGCAGCCTGCACACGCTCTGGCACGGGGAGGCCGAACAGGTCCCGACGCTGGTGGTCGGCGGCGGCCTCGTACAGGAGGGGCACGCGTACACGCGGGCCGGTCTGGTGGAGACGCTCGTGCAGATCCTGGGCGTCGTCCGGCCGACGCTGGTGCGCACCATGGACCCGGACCCCGACCGGCTCGTCCACGACGAGAAGTTCCCGCAGCGGCACGACCACGGCGACCTCTCGGACCACTGCGACCACACCGCGGCCGCCCTGTTCTCCTGGCTCGCCCTGGACCGCTACCAGGGCCCGGCCGAGAACCGCACGTTCACCGTGGAGGCGTACCGCGGCTACTACAACGAGCGCTGGCCGCACAACCTGAGCCCGCAGGCCGTCTCACTGAAGGAGTACTTCCTCAACGTCTACGGCGCCGCGGACGGGTACGACTGCGGGGATCCCGCCGGCAGCGGCGACTACGCGGTCGGTCTGAACTCCCGGCGCACGGGCTGGGTGCAGAGCACCGCACCACGCCATCCGGCCGGGGCGAACTGGCTCGTCTCCGACCGGCGGGGCCGACTGGCGGCCTTCGCCGTGGTCAATCAGCAGGCCGCGGTGTGGCTGGAGGCCCAGCCCGGCGGCGACCAGTGGCGCGGCCCCTTCTTCCTCGGTGGCGGCCCGCTCGCGCCGGGCCTCGCGGTGAGCTTCACCGCGGACGGCCGCTGGCAGGTCTTCGCCGCACGCCTGTCCCATCTCGCCGCGGACGGCAGCCACGCCAGGGAGATCGTGCTGCTCGAACAGTCCGAACCCGACGGGGTGTTCCCCGGCTGGACCACCCTCGGCAACCCCTCCGCCGGCGACCCGCAGCGCGACCGCCACCTCGGCGCACCCGCCGTCACCAGGGACGGCAGGGGGCGGCTGCATCTCTTCGTGCGCAACGCCGGCCAGGGACTGCACAGCCGCGTCCAGGAGGCCGACGGCTCCTGGGGCGAGTGGACCGACCTGCGCGGCCATGAACTCCAGGAGGGCCTTGCCGCACTGACCGCGCCGAACGGCCAGGTGGAGGTGTTCGCCGCCAGCCGGGACGGTGTCTTCCACTGGTCGCAGAGCTCCCTCGACGCCCCGCCCAGCAGGGCGCCGCGCTTCCGGCTCACCGTGCCGGCCGGCCCCGCCGCGGCCGTCGTCCAGCCGGGCGGACAGGTCATGACCGTCTACCGCCAGCCCGGATCGGGCCGTCTGCTGATGGCGCAGGAGGACGCCCCGGGGGGTCGGTGGGCCAAGCCGGCGGCGTCGATCGGAGGTCGCGGCGGCTTCGGCGCGATCGCCCTCGCCGCGGGACCGTCCCCCGAGACGGGCACGCTCGTCGTCACGCGCGGAGACCTGGGCGGGGTCGCCTACCGTTTCCTGCCGGGCGACGAGTCCTGGCGGGAACTGCCCACGACCGCGCTGGGCGGCACGATCGCGCATGCGCCCGCGGCCGCCTTCGACGCGCTGGGCCGCGCCACGATCGCGGTGCTCGGAGCGGACGGCCGCCTGGCCGTCTCCCGCCAAGCCGCTCCCGGGTCACCCGAGTTCGGCCCCTGGATGGTGACCGGCTGACCCTCCCGGCGACGGGGCACGCCGACCCGGGGAAACCGGGGGCCCGGGCCGCCGAGGCCGGGCAGGGCCCGGACGGCCCGGGCGCCGTACGACGAAGGGCCTCCGCGCAGAGCGGAGGCCCTTGTCACGCACGGCGGTCGGCCGCCGGCGTCGTCACGGCGGTTACGCCGGAACCGACGCCACGCCCGGCTCCAGGAAGCGCTTGCCGGTCACCCGCTCGGAGACACCCTCGCGGTCCAGGTACGGCGTGATGCCGCCCAGGTGGAAGGGCCAGCCCGCGCCCGTGATCAGGCACAGGTCGATGTCCTGGGCCTCGGCCACGACGCCCTCCTCGAGCATCAGACCGATCTCCTGCGCGACCGCGTCCAGCACGCGCGCGCGCACCTGCTCCTCGGTCAGGACCGTGTCGCCCTGCTTCAGCAGCGCGGCGACCTCCGGGTCCAGCTCCGGCTTGCCGCTGTCGTAGACGTAGAAGCCCCGCTTGCCCGCCTCGACGACCGCCTTGAGGTTCGGGGAGACCGTGAAGCGCTCCGGGAACGCCCTGTTGAGGGTCTCCGAGACATGCAGGCCGATCGCCGGGCCGACGAGCTCCAGCAGCACCAGCGGGGACATCGGGAGACCGAGCGGCTCGACCGCCTTCTCCGCGACCTCGACCGGGGTGCCCTCGTCGATGACGTTCTGGATCTCGCCCATGAAGCGGGTGAGGATGCGGTTGACCACGAACGCCGGGGCGTCCTTGACCAGAACCGCGGTCTTCTTCAGCTTCTTGGCGACGGCGAACGCCGTGGCGAGCGACGCGTCGTCGGTCGTCTCGCCGCGGACGATCTCCAGCAGCGGCAGCACCGCGACCGGGTTGAAGAAGTGGAAGCCGACGACCCGCTCGGGGTGCTTCAGCTTCGACGCCATCTCCGTCACCGACAGCGAGGAGGTGTTGGTCGCGAGGATCGCGTGCGCGGGCGCGACCGCCTCGACCTCCGCGAACACCTTCTGCTTGACCGACATCTCCTCGAACACGGCCTCGATGACGAAGTCCGCGTCCGCGAAGCCCTCAGCCTTGTCCAGGACACCGGACACCAGCGCCTTGAGGCGGTTGGCCTTGTCCTGGTTGACGCGGCCCTTGGCGAGCAGCTTGTCGATCTCGGCGTGGACATAGCCCACACCCTTGTCGATGCGCTCCTGGTCGATGTCCGTGAGGACGACCGGGACCTCGAGGCGGCGCAGGAAGAGCAGGGCGAGCTGCGAGGCCATCAGACCCGCGCCCACCACGCCCACCTTGGTGACCGGGCGCGCCAGGTTCTTGTCGGGCGCACCCGCGGGACGCTTGCCGCGCTTCTGCACCAGGTTGAAGGCGTAGATGCCGGCGCGCAGTTCGCCGCCCATGATCAGGTCCGCGAGGGCCTGGTCCTCGGCGTCGTAACCCTGCTGCAGGTCACCGTTCTTGGCCGCGGCGATGATGTCGAGCGCGCGGTAGGCGGCCGGGGCCGCGCCGTGCACCTTGCCGTCGGCGATGAAGCGGCCCTTGGCGACGGCCTGGTCCCAGGCCTCACCGCGGTCGATCACGGGGCGCTCGACGACGATGTCGCCCTTGAGGACGGACGCCGTCCAGATCAGCGACTGCTCCAGGAAGTCGGCGCCCTCGAAGAGGGCGTCGGCGATGCCCAGCTCGTAGACCTGCTTGCCCTTGAGCTGCTTGTTCTGGTTGAGCGAGTTCTCGATGATGACCGAGACGGCCTTGTCGGCGCCGATCAGGTTCGGCAGCAGGGTGCAGCCGCCCCAGCCCGGGACCAGGCCGAGGAACACCTCGGGCAGGGAGAAGGCCGGGAGGGACGCGGACACCGTGCGGTAGGTGCAGTGCAGGCCGACCTCGACGCCGCCGCCCATCGCCGCGCCGTTGTAGTAGGCGAACGTCGGGACGGCCAGCTTGGACAGGCGCTTGAAGACCTCGTGGCCGCCCTTGCCGATGGCCAGCGCGTCCTCGTGCCGCTTCAGCAGCTCGACGCCCTTGAGGTCGGCGCCGACCGCGAAGATGAACGGCTTGCCGGTGATGCCGACACCGACGATGTCGCCGTCCGCGGCCTCCTTCTCGACCTGGTCGATCGCGGCGTTGAGGTTCGCCAGCGACTGCGGGCCGAAGGTGGTCGGCTTGGTGTGGTCCAGGCCGTTGTCGAGGGTGACCAGGGCGAAGCGCCCGGCGTTCAGCGGCAGGTCGAAGTGGCGTACGTGCGCCTGCGTGACGACCTCGCCCGGGAACAGCTCGGCCGCACCCTTCAGCAGCTCAGCGGTGGTGCTCACTTGTCCCCCTCGAAGTGCGGGTTCTCCCAGATGACCGTCGCGCCCATGCCGAAGCCGACGCACATGGTGGTCAGGCCGTAACGGACCTGCGGCTGCTCCTCGAACTGGCGGGCCAGCTGCGTCATCAGACGGACGCCGGAGGAGGCGAGCGGGTGACCGAAGGCGATGGCGCCGCCGTACTGGTTGACGCGCTCGTCGTCGTCGGCGATGCCGTAGTGGTCGAGAAGGGCCAGGACCTGCACGGCAAAGGCCTCGTTGATCTCGAACAGGCCGATGTCGGAGATGGACAGGCCCGCCTTGGCGAGGGCCTTCTCCGTCGCCGGGATCGGGCCGTAGCCCATGACCTCGGGCTCGACGCCCGCGAAGGCGTACGAGACCAGACGCATCTTGACGGGCAGGCCGTTCTCGCGCGCGAAGTCCTCGGAGGCGATGATCGAGGCGGTGGCGCCGTCGTTGAGACCGGCCGCGTTGCCCGCGGTGACCCGGCCGTGGACGCGGAACGGCGTCTTGAGGTTCGCCAGGTTCTCCAGGGTGGTGCCCGGGCGCATCGGCTCGTCGGCGGTGACCAGGCCCCAGCCCGTCTCGCCGGCCTCGGGGTTGGTGCGGCGGACCGAGATCGGTACCAGGTCCTGCTGGATCTTGCCGTTGGCGTACGCCTTGGCGGCCTTCTCCTGCGAGCGCACCGCGTACTCGTCGGCGCGCTGCTTGGTGATGTGCGGGTAGCGGTCGTGCAGGTTCTCCGCCGTCATGCCCATGAACAGGGCGGACTCGTCGACCAGCTTCTCGCTCACGAACCGCGGGTTCGGGTCGACGCCCTCGCCCATCGGGTGGCGGCCCATGTGCTCGACACCACCGGCGATGACGGCGTCGTAGGCGCCGAACGCGATGGAGCCCGCCGTGGTCGTCACGGCCGTCAGCGCGCCTGCGCACATGCGGTCGATGGAGTAGCCGGGCACCGAGGTCGGCAGGCCCGCGAGGATGCCCGCGGTACGGCCGATGGTCAGGCCCTGGTCGCCGATCTGCGTGGTCGCGGCGATGGCGACCTCGTCGATCTTCTTCGGGTCGAGACCCGGGTTGCGGCGCAGCAGCTCCCGGATCGCCTTCACGACGAGGTCGTCGGCGCGGGTCTCGTGGTAGATGCCCTTCGGGCCCGCCTTGCCGAACGGGGTACGGACGCCGTCTACGAAGACGACGTCCCTGACGGTACGAGGCACGATGGCTCTCCTCCAGGGTGCGGGATGGCACTGCTGCGACGCGCTGAGCGCGCGCTCAGCCCCATGCTACTTGTGGGTAACCAAGCTGCCCAGCCCCGCCGGGCCAAGCGGTGAAGGTCACACCGTCGGCAGGGGGTGGGCGCAGGCCGGTTGGCGCAATTTCGATGGGACTGTTCCGCTTCCACCAGGCGGGTGAGATTCGGGTGGGCTGCCGCGGGCGGGGTTGATGCGTGCGGCGCACCGCGTGTCGGGTGCGTGCGTTGCGTGCTCCGGGCCGCCGTCGGCCGCGGACGCTCTCGCCCCTGCCGGGTCCCGTGGCCGTCCCGTCCGGCAGTGGGGTGGACGGGGGCCTTTGGCCGTACGGGAGGGCCGTCGGCCTGGCGGTCCGGTGCCAGGGCCGGGCGCCGTATCCGGCGAGCGCGGCCGCAGGGGACGGCGTCGCCGTATCGCGGCCGGCATCCGCCGATCGCGGCGGTGCTCGGCGCGGGGCGGGCCGGCGAAGGTGTCTGTCTCTGCGCTTGCCCGCTATGGGGCCCGTGGCCGTCCCGGTACGGCCTGTACCTGTGCTCGTCCCGGTGCGGGGTCCGTGCCTGTCCGGCAGCGGGGTGGGCGGGGGTCTTTGGCCGTATGGGGGAGGGTCGTCGGCCTGGCGGTCCGGTGCGGTTGGGGGGCTGTGCTTGGCCACCGCAGTGGGACGCTCCGGTATGGGGTGCCCGTGGCCGGCTCGCGCGGGGCGGCTTGTGGCCGCGCCCGCGCGTCGGGTGTGCGGTGTCAGCCGTGCGTGGACAGTGCTTCCGCCAGTACCGGAGTGACCTGCTCCACCTGCCAGGGCCGAGCGCCGTATCCGGCGAGCGCGGCCGCGACCGATGCGGCGTCGGTCGTTTTCGGCGGCTCCCAGCACAGGCGCCGCACGATGTCCGGGGAGATCAGGTTCTCCTGCGGCATCGTGAGCCGCTCCGCGAGCCCCGAGACCGCGGCGCGCGCGGCGGACAGCCGGGCCGCGGCCGCCGGGTCCTTGTCGGCCCACGCGCGCGGCGGCGGGGGACCGGCCACCGGCTGGCCGGGCTGCGGCAGCTGGGCCTCGGGCAGGGCCTTGGCCCGGTCGATCGCGGCCTGCCACTGCTCCAGCTGGCGCCGGCCCATGCGGTGACCGAAGCCGTTCAGCGAGGCCAGGGCATGCATGTTCGGCGGCAGGGCCAGCGCGGCCTCGACGATCGCGGCATCCCCGAGCACCTTGCCCGGCGAGACGTCCCGGCGCTGTGCGATCCGGTCGCGGGTCTGCCACAGCTCACGGACGGCCGCCATCTGCCGACGGCGGCGCACCTTGTGCATCCCGGACGTGCGCCGCCAGGGGTCCTTGCGCGGCTCGGCGGGCGGCGCGGAGGCGATCGCCTCGAACTCCTGCCGGGCCCAGTCCAGCTTGCCCTGCCGGTCCAGCTCCTTCTCCAGGGCGTCCCGCAGATCGACGAGCAGCTCGACGTCGAGGGCGGCATAGCGCAGCCACGGCTCGGGCAGCGGCCGGGTCGACCAGTCGACGGCCGAGTGCCCCTTCTCCAGTACGAAGCCCAGGACGCTCTCCACCATGGCGCCGAGGCCCACCCGCGGGTACCCGGCGAGCCGCCCCGCCAGCTCGGTGTCGAACAGGCGTGTGGGCAGCATGCCTATTTCACGGAGACACGGCAGGTCCTGGGTGGCGGCATGCAGCACCCACTCCACTCCGGAGAGCGCCTCGCCGAGGCTCGACAGGTCGGGGCACGCAACGGGGTCGATCAGTGCGGTGCCCGCGCCCTCGCGGCGCAGCTGGACGAGATAGGCGCGCTGGCCGTATCGGTAGCCGGACGCACGTTCGGCGTCGACGGCGACGGGGCCTCTGCCTGCCGCGAAAGCGGCGATCACCTCGGCGAGCGAGGCATCGTCGGCGATCACGGGCGGAATGCCGTCGCGCGGCTCCAGCAACGGGATCGGCGCCGCTTCGACAACGTCCGGAGGGGCGCCTCCGGTGGTTCGCAGTGGGCTGTCTGCTGCGGTCTCTTGGGCGTCGGTCACCTGTCAAGGGTATCTGTGCGTGGACGGCGCCCGTCGACGGAACGTTCCGTCGACGGGCGCGAGAGGGGCGTAAACCAGTCACGTGCGTCACATGGCGGCATGGGCTTCCCGTGCTCACGGGATGCGTGGGACGGGGCGCGTCCAGAGGGTGATGGGTGACCCGGATCCGGGTGGCGGCGGCTCGGCGTGGACGCGGACCGGGGTGAGGGGCTGGGTGGGGGATGCGGGTGTCCGGACGGGGGATGCGGGGACGGGGAGAGGGGTGAGCGTCGGATGCGGTTGCGGTACGTGGGGCTTCGGGTGCCGGGTGCGGGGAGGGTCAGTGGATGATGCCGGTCCTGAGGGCCACCGCCACCATTCCGGCGCGGTCGCCGGTGCCCAGCTTGCGGGCGATACGGGCGAGGTGGCTCTTGACGGTCAGTGCGGACAGGCCCATGGAGACACCGATCGCCTTGTTCGACTGGCCCTCGGCGACGAGGCGCAGCACCTCCACCTCGCGTCCGGACAGTTCGCGGTAGCCGCCCGGGTGACTCGGGGCACCCGGGGGGCGGCGGTGCAGGCGAGCGGCGGCGGCGCCGATCGGGGCGGCGCCGGGTCGGGTGGGGAGTCCGACGTTCGTGCGCGTACCGGTGACGACGTAACCCTTCACTCCGCCCGCGAGGGCGTTGCGGACCGCGCCGATGTCGTCGGCGGCGGACAGGGCGAGACCGTTGGGCCAGCCCGCGGCGCGGGTCTCCGACAGCAGGGTGAGGCCGGAGCCGTCGGGGAGGTGGACGTCGGCGACGCAGATGTCACGCGGGTTGCCGATACGGGGCCGGGCCTCCGCGATCGACGACGCCTCGATGACGTCGCGCACTCCTAGCGCCCAGAGGTGGCGGGTGACGGTGGAACGGACCCGGGGGTCGGCCACGACCACCATGGCGGTCGGCTTGTTCGGGCGGTAGGCGACCAGGCTTGCGGGCTGCTCGAGGAGAACGGACACCAGGCCTCCTGGGGGTGCGGGACGGGGCCGGCTCTGGGGATGAAGCCGGGACGAACCGTGCTTTCAAGGTCACAGTCGTCTTCGGCACCAAACCCGTCCTCCTTTAGAGAATGATCACGATTTGGTGAGTAACAATCCGGGCAATTCGGACGCGCGAGCGATCAAGTGAAGATCGGGTCGGTTCGGTCCTTTGCGGAGAAGGGGCCGAAAGTGGTCGTATCGACAAAGAGATGGCAAGAGGCGTCAAGTCGGGATTGACAAGGTGTGGCGTACGTGCATGTGGGTGGGTGTCGCGTACATGCGCATGGTCGTCAGCGCGGCTGCGGCCCCCGCCGCTGCGGCAGCGTCACCACAGAGCCGTCTCCCGGGCCCGCCGGGGGCAGACCCGCCACCTGGGCCAGCAGATCGCACCAGGAGGCCAGATGGGCGGCGGTGTCCGGGGCGCCGCCGAGGCTCTCACGCGGTGTCCAGGAGGCGCGGATCTCGATCTGGGAGGCGGCAGGGCGCGCGGCGAGTCCGCCGAAGTAGTGGGAGCTCGCGCGCGTGACGGTGCCGCTCGGCTCACCGTACGACAGCCCGCGGGCCTGGAGGGCGCCCGTCAGCCAGGACCAGCACACATCGGGCAGCAGGGGATCCGCGGCCATCTCCGGTTCGAGTTCCGCACGCACCAGGGTGACCAGGCGGAAGGTGCCCTGCCAGGCTTCGTGCCCGGCCGGTTCGTGGAGCAGGACGAGCCGCCCGTCGGCCAGGGCCTCGTCCTCGGCGACGACCGACGCCTCCAAGGCGTAGGCGAAAGGGGCCAGCCGCTGCGGCGGGCGTGTGGGCTCGATCTCGATCTCGGACCGCAGGCGCGCGGTCCTCAGCGCGTCGACAGCGGCACGGAACGGCTGTGGCGCCGTGTCCTTCGCATCCTGGTCTTCCTCCCCTGCGTCGTCCGTTCCGCCAGCGCCGTCCGTCAGTCGTCCCTGAGCCGCAGCCATGCGGGGAAGAGTAAGGGGAAGAAAGCGCGTTCGCAGGGAGAGACACCCGATGCCTCCGGCGGTTTGGCGGGGAACGGCGCGGTGGGGTTGCGACCGTCGCCGCCGGGGTAGAGCCGCGCGCGGGTGCGCCCCCGGAGAAGCGGTTCGAGCCGTGCCCGGCCGCCGAGCAGCACGAGGTCTGACGGCCCCCGCCCCCGGAGCCGGTGTGATGCATCACAGCCCCGTCCGCGGAGGCGGCACCGGGCTCGGGTGCCGCCCGGCCCGGGTGCCGCCCACCCGGGCGGCGCTGCCGGTAAGGCGTGCGAGACTTCTGACGTGAGTGCCATTGACCGCCCCGCGACGGGCCAGCCGACAGCGACGTACGACTCCGCCTTCCTGAAGGCGTGCAGGCGCGAGCCCGTGCCGCACACGCCGGTGTGGTTCATGCGGCAGGCCGGTCGCTCCCTGCCCGAATACCGCAAGGTGCGCGAGGGCATCCCCATGCTCGAGTCCTGCATGCGGCCCGAGCTGGTCACGGAGATCACGCTTCAGCCGGTCCGCCGGCACGGCGTGGACGCGGCGATCTACTTCAGCGACATCGTCGTCCCCCTGAAGGCCATCGGCGTCGACCTCGACATCAAGCCCGGCGTCGGCCCCGTCGTCGCGCACCCGATCCGCAGCCGCGCCGACCTGGCGCAGCTGCGCGACCTGACCCCCGAGGACGTCTCGTACGTCACGGAGGCCATCCGGCTGCTCACCGCCGAACTGGGCGCGACTCCGCTGATAGGCTTCGCCGGCGCCCCCTTCACCCTCGCGAGCTACCTCATCGAGGGCGGTCCCTCCCGGACGTACGAGCACACCAAGGCGCTCATGCACGGCGACCCGCAGCTGTGGGCCGACCTGCTGGACCGGCTCTCGGACATCACGGCCGCGTTCCTGAAGGTCCAGATCGAAGCGGGCGCCTCCGCGGTGCAGCTCTTCGACTCGTGGGCCGGCGCCCTCGCACCCGCGGACTACCGCCGATCGGTGCTGCCCGCCTCGGCCAAGGTCTTCCGGGCCGTCGAGGCGTACGGCGTGCCCCGTATCCACTTCGGCGTCGGCACCGGAGAGTTGCTCGGTCTGATGGGCGAGGCCGGCGCGGACGTCGTCGGTGTCGACTGGCGCGTCCCGCTCGACGAGGCGGCCCGACGCGTCGGTCCCGGCAAGGCTCTTCAGGGCAACCTCGATCCGGCGGTCCTCTTCGCCCCGAGGGAGGCCGTCGAGGCCAAGGCCCGCGAGGTGCTCGACGCCGCCGCCGGTCTTGAGGGCCATGTCTTCAACCTCGGCCACGGCGTCATGCCGGACACCGACCCGGACGCCCTCACCCGGCTCGTGGAGTACGTCCACACGCAGACGGCACGCTGACCGTCCCCAGGCCGAAGGACCCCGTCCGCCGTCTCACCAACCGGGCCGCGCCCGCCTGCCCCACTGCACACCGCGCGGCTCGGGCGGCGGCGGGGTGCCCTGGCGCAGCGGCCAGGCCAGGGCCATGCCCACGAGGAAGCCGACCACATGGGCCGCGTACGCCACCGTCCCGGCCTTGGAGACCCCTGTCCCGGACGAGTAGAGCGCCTGGAGCACGAACCAGAAGCCCAGCACCGTCCACGCGGGCAGTCGCAGCGGCAGGAAGAGCAGGAACGGCACCAGGATCCAGACCCTGACCCTGGGGTAGAGGACCAGATACGCGCCGAGCACCCCCGCGATCGCGCCTGACGCACCGATCAGCGGTTCGCCCGAAGTGCCGTTGAGATACGCGAAGCCGTACGCGGCGGCGTACCCGCACGCCACATAGAAGAGCGCGAACCGGATGTGGCCCAGGCGGTCCTCGATGTTGTTGCCGAAGATCAGCAGGAACAGCATGTTGCCGAGCAGGTGCAGCCAGCTGCCGTGCAGGAACATGGCCGTGAAGACGGACACCAGCGGCGACTTGTGGTACTCCGGCTGGCCCACCACGCAGCCCGGCCCGTGCGGGCCGATGCCCACCGCACCCGAGGGCACCAGCCGCGGAAGCTGATCGTGGATCAACTCACGGGGCACCGCCGCGTAATGCTGCAGGAACGCCTGGAGGTGACACAGCTGGGACAGGTCGCTCTGTCCCGCCACCGAGCCCGCTATGCCGGGGGTGAACAGGAAGACGACGAAGTTGGCCGCGATCAGCGCATACGTCACATAGGGCGTGCGCCGCACCGGGTTCACGTCATGAACGGGGATGACCACAAGGAAGTAGTGCCCTGGATGCGACCGGCAAATCGGTGAACGTGGCGCTCCGCCCGTGCGTATGTCTCCTCAACCGGCCGCGGTGCGGGCAAGCCGTGTCGCGGGGACGACGTGAGGAACAGGCGATGAACGACAGAGTTACTCCTCCGATACACGCTCTGCCCGACGGCGAGGCCGAGCTGGCGCTCGTGGTCCGCCTGCCCTGGGAGGACGTTGCCCGGCTCGGCCAGGAGGCCGGGCGGCTGGCCTCCCAGATGCAGCGTCCCGTGACGCTCGACGAGGCCGTCAGCCACCGTCTGCGCTCCACCCGGCCCGCCGCGCACGCCAAGCCGGCCGCGCAGCCCCAGCCGGCCGCCGTGACCTCCAGCGCGTCCGTGTCCTCGCTGCCGTCGCGGCCGCCGGCCGAGCAGGCCCGGCAGGCGATCGAGAGGATCAACGGAGTCGGCCAGCACGAGACGGCCTGAGCGGGCATCGCCCCGCGACGCCACGGGAACCGCGGCCGGATGCGTCGCCTACCGGGGCGCCTTCCGCACCGCCGCGGCCGCCTTGCGCGCGGCCACCAGGACCGGGTCCCACACCGGGGAGAAAGGCGGTGCGTACCCCAGGTCGAGCGCTGTCATCTCCTCCACCGTCATCCGTGCCGTCAGCGCCACCGCCGCGATGTCGACGCGCTTGGCCGCGCCCTCCCGGCCGACGATCTGCACGCCGAGCAGCCGCCCCGTACGGCGTTCGGCGAGCATCTTGACGGTCATGGGCGCGGCGTCCGGGTAGTAGCCCGCGCGGCTGGTCGACTCGACGACGACCACCTCGTACTGGAGCCCGGCCCGCCGCGCGTCCTTCTCGCGCAGCCCGGTGCGCGCGATCTCCAGGTCGCAGACCTTGCTCACGGCCGTGCCGACCACGCCCGGGAACGTCGCGTAGCCGCCGCCCGCGTTGGTGCCGATGACCTGCCCGTGCTTGTTGGCGTGGGTGCCCAGCGCGATATGCCGTTCGCGACCAGCGACGAGGTCGAGCACCTCGACGCAGTCGCCGCCCGCCCAGATGTTCTCGTGGCCGCGCACCCGCATCGCCAGGTCCGTGAGCAGCCCGCCGTGCTCGCCGAGCGGCAGACCGGCAGCCTTCGCCAGGGCGCTCTCCGGGCGTACGCCGATCCCGAGGATCACCACGTCGGCCGGGTACTCCGCCTCGTCCGTGGCGACCGCCCGGACCGCCGGCCGGCTCCCGTCCTTCGTGAGGATCCCGGTGACGGCGGCGTCGTTCACCATGGTGATCCCCAGACCCTCCATGGCGTCGCGCACCAGCCGGCCCATGTCCGGGTCGAGGGTCGCCATGGGCTCGCTGCCGCGGTTGACGACCGTGACCTCGTAACCACGGTTGATCAGCGCCTCGGCCATCTCCACGCCGATGTAGCCCGCGCCGACGACCACCGCGCGGCGCCCCTCGGTGCTTGCCAGCGTGTCCAGCAGGGCCTGGCCGTCGTCGAGGGTCTGCACCCCGTGCACCCCGGGCGCGTGGATGCCGGGCAGGTCGGGGCGGATCGGGCGGGCACCGGTCGCGATCACGAGCTTGTCGTACGACGTCCAGGTCTCGGCACCGGAATCGGCGTCACGCGCGCGTACCCGGCAGCGCGCGACATCGATCTCCGTGATCTCCGTCCGCATCCGCAGATCGATGCCGCGCGCCCGGTGCTCTTCCGGTGTGCGGGCGATCAGCCGGTCCCGGTCGCTGACGTCGCCGCCCACCCAGTACGGGATGCCGCACGCCGAGTACGAGGAGAAGTGGCCGCGTTCGAATGCCACGATCTCCAGCTCGTCCGGGCCCTTGAGGCGGCGTGCCTGCGATGCGGAGCTCATGCCCGCCGCATCGCCCCCGATGACGACCAGGCGCTCTCTCGTACGGCTCATACTCATGCCCACACGCTACGGGGGAGTGTCACCCTCAGTCCCGCTCTCCCCGCTCCTCCTGCCCGGGCACCGCACCGGCCGCCGGGAGCGGGGCCGGCGCCGCCGCCCCACGCGCGGACAGCCGGGGGCGCACGGCCCGCAGCCACAGCAGTACCAGCAGCGTGGCGAGCACCGCGAAGGGCAGCGTCGCCCCGATCGCCAGGGCGATCCACCGCAACAGCGTGACGAAGGCATGCCAGCCACCGGCCAGCGCGTCCACGAAGCCCGGCCCGTTCTCCTTCGCCGTCCTCTTCACCGGTGCCGCGGACAGCGACAGGCTGATGGTGGCCAGAGTCGTGCGGTCCTTCAGAGCCGCCTGCCGGGCCAGCAACGCCTCCAGATCGGCCTGGCGCGTGTTCAACTCGCCCTCCAGAGCCACCACATCACGGATGCCGGTGGCCCTGTCCATCAGCTCCCGCACCCGCGCCACGGCGGCCCGCTGGGACTTGACCCGGCTGTCGACGTCGACGACCTGGTCGGTGACGTCCTCGGCCCTGGAGGTGCGCTCGACGAGCGTGCCCGTGCCTTCGAGCGCCGCGAGCACCTCGTCGTACTTCCCGGCGGGAACTCGCAGGACCAGCCGGGTGCGCTCGTGTCCCCCGGCGTCGCGGCCGGTGTTCTCGCTGCCGACGAACCCGCCCGCGTTCTCGGCGGTCGCCCGCGCCTCCTCGAGCGCCTTGGGGACGTCCTTCACCCGCACGGTGAGGGACGCCGTCCGGATGATGGCGTTCCCGGTGAGCCGGGGAACGGTGGCGCGGCTCCGGGAGGCCCCGCCCGCGCCGCTCCCGGCCGCTCCCTGGGCCGCGTCGGGCGCGGCGGCCTTCGCCCCGCTCGCGCTCGTGGTGCTCTTGTCGTCATCCCCCGATCCGCAGCCCGCGAGCGCGAGGGCCGCGACGAGCAGCGTGGCGGCCAGCGCCCGGACCGGCCGAGCCGAACGTGGAGAGTGCATACGGTCCTACCCCCGGGGGTTGTCGTGACGGACGCTCCTTCGACGCCGCACCCGGCCGGAACGTTTGGCCGGATCCGGTTCCGGTGCGGTCACGGTCGGGACTCGGCGGGGACACAGGGCCCCTGCGGGACTGTCCGTGGGGTCTGAGAGGCTGGGGGACATGAGCGCACTGCACGCCCGCGCGGACGCCGGGCACGTCGTCGTCATCGGAGGCGGGATCGCGGGGCTGGCCGCCGCCCACCGGCTGCTGGACCGGGGTGCGCGCGTGACGGTCCTCGAGGCGTCCGACCGGGTCGGCGGCAAGCTGCTGCCCGGTGAGATCGCGGGCGTGCGGGTCGACCTCGGGGCCGAGTCGATGCTGGCACGGCGGCCCGAGGCGGTGGCGCTGGCCCGTGCGGCGGGCCTCGGGGAGCGCCTCCAGCCGCCGGCCACGGCGACCGCCTCGATCTGGACCCGCGGCGCCCTGCGGCCGATGCCCAAGGGTCATGTCATGGGCGTCCCCGGCACCGCCTCCGCCCTCCTCGGGCTGCTCACCGAGGACGGACTGCGCCGCATCGAGCGCGACGCGCTGCTGCCGCGCACGGAGATCGGCGACGATGTCGCGGTCGGGGAGTACGTGGCGGAGCGCCTCGGCCACGAGGTCGTCGACCGCCTGGTGGAGCCCCTGCTCGGCGGGGTGTACGCGGGCGACGCGTACCGCATCTCGATGCGTTCGGCGGTGCCGCAGCTCTTCGAGGCCGCGAAGGCCCATGACTCGCTGACGGAAGCGGTCCGCGAGATCCAGGCGAAGGCGGCCGCGGCCGCGCAGACCGGCCCGGTGTTCATGGGTATCGAGGGCGGCGTCGGCCGACTCCCGCTCGCCGTCGCGGAGTCGGTGCGGGCCAAGGGCGGCGAGATCCTCCTGAACACCGTCGCGGACCGGCTGCGGCGCACTCCCGGAGTATGGGAGGTCCTGGCCGGGGACCACCTGATCGAGTCGGACGCGGTGATCGTCGCCACTCCCGCCCCGCAGGCCGCCCGCCTGCTGGGCACCGCGTCCCCCGGGGCCGCCGCCGAGCTGCGCACCGTCGAGTACGCCTCCATGGCCCTGGTCACTCTCGCCTACCGCCGCGCGGGCGCCGCCCTCCCGGAGGGCAGCGGCTTCCTGGTGCCGCCGGTCGACGGGCGCACGATCAAGGCATCGACCTTCGCCTCCCGGAAGTGGGGCTGGATCGCCGACGAGAACCCGGACGTGCTCGTCCTGAGGACGTCCGTCGGCCGGTACGGGGAGACCGAGATCCTCGAGCACGAGGACGCCGACCTCGTGGCCGCCTCGCGCCACGACCTGCGGGAGGCGACCGGTCTGGACGCCGCTCCGGTGGAGACCCGCGTCACCCGCTGGACCGACGGCCTGCCCCAGTACCCCGTCGGTCACCACGCACGCGTGGTCCGTATCCGCGACCACATCGCACGCCTCCCGGGTCTCGCCGTGTGCGGTGCGGCCTACGACGGCGTCGGCATCCCGGCCTGCATCGCGAGCGCGCACGCGGCCGTGGACCAACTGGGCGGCGACCTGCGCGCTGTGCAGCAGCTCACCGCCAACCCGGTGCAGAGCCTCCACGGCGGAGCGGGAGAATAGGCACATGAGTGACGACGCCCCCACCACCGAGTCCGGCAGGATCCCGAACAAGGGCAAGCTGGCCAAGGACCTCAACGAGGTCATCCGCTACACGCTGTGGTCCGTCTTCAAGCTGAAGGACGTGCTGCCCGAGGACCGCGCCGGTTACGCCGACGAGGTGCAGGAGCTGTTCGACCAGCTCGCCGCGAAGGACGTGACGATCCGCGGCACGTACGACCTGTCCGGCCTGCGCGCCGACGCCGACCTCATGATCTGGTGGCACGCGGAGACCAGCGACCAGCTGCAGGAGGCGTACAACCTCTTCCGCCGCACGAAGCTGGGCCGCGCCCTCACTCCGGTCTGGTCGAACATGGCGCTGCACCGCCCGGCCGAGTTCAACCGCTCGCACATCCCGGCGTTCCTCGCCGACGAGACGCCGCGCAACTACGTCAGCGTCTACCCGTTCGTTCGCTCGTACGACTGGTATCTGCTGCCGGACGAGGACCGCCGCCGCATGCTCGCGGACCACGGCAAGATGGCCCGCGGCTACCCGGACGTGCGCGCCAACACGGTCGCCTCCTTCTCGCTCGGCGACTACGAGTGGGTCCTCGCCTTCGAGGCCGACGAGCTGCACCGCATCGTCGACCTCATGCGCCACCTGCGTGGCTCGGAGGCCCGGATGCACGTCCGCGAGGAGGTCCCCTTCTTCACCGGCCGCCGGAAGTCGGTGGCCGAGCTGGTCGCCTCTCTCGCCTGACCGCTGACCGCTGACCGCGACGCATGCGCCGGACGTCCCCACGGACGCCCGGCGCGTCAGCCTGTCACGGGGGGAGGGCTGGAAGCGGCCGGCGGCAGCGGATACGCCTCCGACGGCGTCGCCGGAACGGGTGTGCCCGGCTGCTCCGTGGGGCCCGGCGGAGCGGGGGAAGCGGTGAGCGGCGGCGGGGCGGCGGTGGCCGCGTCCCGGGCCAGCGCGTCGAAGTCGACGTAGCCGGTGGCCTCCAGGACCTTGATGTGGTCGAGCACGGTGGCGTTCGCGTCGTCGGCGAGGGCCCGCACCAGCGAGTTGCGGGTGGTTGCGCGGACCTGGGCGACGACGGTGAAGACCTTGCCGTGGGCCTGGCGCAGAAGGTTGGCGAAGTCGCGGTCGTACTCCTCGCCCTGGGCCGTGTTCAGGGTCTCCAGCCACTGGCGCTGCTGCGCGTTGGGCTGGTTGGGCAGGGCGAGACCGAGCCGCCCGGCGACATCGCGGACGCGCGCGTCCAGGAACGTGTGGCCCTCGACGAGGTGCTCTCCCGCGGTCCGGACGGCCTGGGTGGTGCCCTTCTGCTCGGCCTGCTGCCCCGCCGGCAGCTCCCACAGCCCGGCCAGCCGGACCCGGGTGATGAAGTCCCGGTCCAGCGCGGACAGCGGGCCGTAGCTCGTCGAGAAGGTCTGGGCGTTCAGGGTGTCCAGGCCGGTGCCGGAGCGGTCCGCGTAGGACCAGACAGGGAAGACCAGGGCGGCGAGGGTCCCCGCGAGCAAGGTGATGAGGATCCCGGTGCCACTGAGGATTCCTCGGCCTTTCACGGGTCTGGATCGCATGGTGCCCTCCTGCTTGCGGCACCGCACGCTGCTGCGTTTCGGGTGCGGTTCGGCATATTACTGCGCAGCCCGAGTCAACTGCCCTATGAGAAGAAACAGTTGGAAAGCGGGCATGACGCGTCCAATGCCCTGCGCCTGAAGCGGGGTATTCCGCAGCGAAAGAGAGCAAAACGACCGCTGTGGCCTGTCGTGGGGTCGCTGTGTTAACCGCGGCACATTCCGCGGAGTCGGCCTCCGGTGCCGCCCGCGGGTGATAAGGGCCCGCGGGCTCAGTGCCGCTGCAAGGCCCGGCGTGTGGCGCGGGCCAGCCGGGCCGCGGGGTGCCGGGACGGTGGGGTGGGGCCCGAGCGCTCCAGCCACCAGTCACGCAGCCGTCGTCGCGTCCCGGGGTCCGCGGGGAGCTCCGCGAGCAGCAGGTGCTCGGCGAAGTCGAGGGCGTCGCGCCGGTAGCCGCCGGTCATCGGACGGCCCTGGGCGTAGTCGAGAAAGGCCGGCCGGTACGCCTCTGCGAGGATCACCGGCAACTCGGGCGCGACCTTGGCGACGACACCGGCCCGCTTGGCGGCGAGGGCGCGCGCCTGCACCCCGAGCCGTACCCGGTCGAATCCCTCGGGCACGGGCGTACCGGCGACGAGGGAGGACAGCAGCGCGGCCTGCGCAAGCGCGACCCGCTGCCGCACGAGCGGCGCGGGCCCGCCACCGTCGGGGCCGGGGCCCGCTCCGTCCGCCGGCTCGTCCGGCCCTGCTTCCCGGACCGGCCCCGGGGACACGGCGCCGGCGGCGGGGTGCGTCCTGGGTGTTGTCCTGCGGACCGTCTGCCGGATGGCGGACAACTCCCTTTCGAGTTCGCCGGGTGCGGGGAAGTTCTCGTCGCGTTCCAGCAGGACCCCGGGCGGGGTGGCGCGCGACGCCAGGTCGGCCAGGATGTCGAGGACCGCTTGCGGCACCGGGTGCGCGTGGCTGTCGTGCCAGACGCCGTCGCGTTCGAAGCCGCCCGCGACATGGACGTACGCGATGGCCTCGACGGGCAGCTCGTCCAGAGCCCGGGCCGGGTCCTCGCCCCGGTTGACGTGGTTGGTGTGCAGGTTGGCGACGTCGATCAGAAGGCGTACGCCGGTGCGGTCGACCAGGTCGTAGAGGAACTGCCCCTCGGTCATCTCCTCGCCGGGCCAGGAGATCAGCGCCGCGATGTTCTCCACGGCGAGCGGCACGGGCAGCGCGTCCTGGGCGATGCGGATGTTCTCGCACAGGACGTCCAGCGCATCGCGGGTGCGCGGGACCGGGAGCAGATGACCCGCCTCCAGCGCCGGCGAAGCGGTCAGCGGCCCACCCGCCCGTACGAATGCGATGTGCTCGGTGACCAGCGGCGACCCGAGGGCCTGGGCGCGCTCGGCGAGCGCGGACAGCCGTGTCTCGTCGGGACGGTCCGCGCCGCCGAGGCCGAGGGAGACACCGTGCGGCACAACGGGGACACCGCGCTCGCGCAGGCGTACCAGCGACTCGTCCAGGTGACCGGGACAGACGTTCTCGGCGACGGCCTCGACCCAGTCGATGCCCGGCATCCGCTCCACCGCGTCGGCGATCTCCGGCCGCCACCCGATGCCCGTACCCAGTCGCTCCATCGTCCCCTCCTCCGCCACGGATCCACAGATCCGCCGTCGCGCCCCCTGCGGACCACGGTCGTTCCGCCGCACCGGCCGCCCCCCGTCCCCGTCCCGTCCTCGCCCGCCCGTCCCCCTCGACGAACCGCCGCTGCCGGTGTGACGGAGTCATGGCCCCGGCCGGACGGGGCCGAACCCTCCCCGGGCGCCTTCAGAGGAACATTTGAGGTTCCGCCCGCCGCTCACCGCAGCCGGAGCGGGCCGGAGCGCAGTTTCACCTCAATGGGGGCCCTGACGCCCGCGATCTCCAGGAAGAGCTGTTGCTGACCATGCGCACCGCGCGGCGGCCCTCGGTCCGCGCCTGCCGCCACGCCGCTCGCAGCCCCGGCCTCACCAGGAAGATCCGTGATCACCATGCGCCGTCGCCCCTCCGCGCACCGCCTGCGCGGTGTCCTCGCCCTCGTCCCCGCCGCGCTCGTGGCGACCCTCCTCATGCCGTGGCAGGCGCGGGGCGCAACGCCGTCCCAGGACGCCTGCCACACCCTCGACAACGTCATGCCGCACGGTGACTGCGGTCCCTTCCACCAGGTCTTCGCCGACAACTTCAACGGACAGCACATCCCCCTGGGGGCCTTCTCCTCCTGCGCCGGGGACGGCGACTACAAGTGCGCCGGTCTGCGGAGGTACGGCACCGGGCCGGGGTCGGTGTACCTGTCGCTCGGCGCCTACCCGCGCGGCTGGTACGACACGGCGAACCCGAAGAACCACTCCAACGGCAACACCCGCACCTTCGGCGGCGAGTACCGCGCCGACGACACCACCTGGATCGGCCCGTCCTTCACCGGCGACGGCCAGCTGCACGTGCGCATGTACCGGCCGCCGGTCGGCGACAACCATGTGGCCGCACTGGTGCCGCTGGGATGCATGAACATCCGCTACGGCAAGTTCAGTGAGCGCTGGCGCGTCCACGGCACGCTGGACGGCTACAAGATGGCCCATCTGCGCTACGCGGAAAGTGAGATCGACTTCCCCGAGGCAGGCGAGAACTTCGCCTACGACCCGATCAGCGCCTTCGTCCACGGCTTCGCCGAGTACAACGCGGACGCCCCCGCCCAGTGGACCGACTGGCACACCAGCACCTACGAGATCACCCCGTCCGGCGTCACCTTCTACCTCGACGGCCGCCGGATCGGCCATGTCGCGGGCGACAACCCCGACGTCGCGGCCTGGGTGCTCCAGAACGAGTCGAGCCTCGGCGGCAACTACGCGGCCAGAGGTTCCTCGGTCCAGATCGATACGACCTGGGTTACCTGCTACACCTACGGCGGGACCAGCCGCTGAGCCGGTACCGCGTCGCGGTGCGGTCGAGGAGAGCGGTTCAGGCCCTGCTCAGCGTCGTGGCCGGACGGGTGCCGTTCTCCTTCGCCCCCTGCATGGCGCGGTGGGCTTGTTCGATGGCCTGGCCCCAGTAGGTCCCGGCCACCATCAGCACCGCGCCGAGGGCGGCGAGAACGGTCAGGTGCTCGCCGCCGATGCCGACGCCGATGGCGGCGGCCCACACGGGTTCGGTACCCAGCAGGAGACTGGCCCTGCTCGCGGATGTGCGCTGGATGGCCCACGTCTGGGCGAGGAAGGCGAAGACGCTGCAGAGCAGGGAGAGATAGACCAACTGCAACCACGTGCCGGCGGTGATACGAGCCGCCGCCGGCAGACCCCCCGCGGTGGCCGGTACGAGGCACAGCACCGCCCCGACGACGGTCTGGAGGGAGGTCAGCTGCAGCGGCCGCAGCGAACGGCCCACGGTCAGCCGCCCGACCAGGGCCACATGGACGGCTCGGACCACGGCCGCGGCCAGCATCAGGACGTCACCCACCCCAGGAGCATGCAGCCCGTGTACCGAGGTGAGCAGGCCGACCGCCATGACGCACACGCCCGCGGCGAGGAAGAAACGCGGCGGCACCCTGCCGCGGCCCCCGGAGCGGTCCAGCAGGGGTGTGATGACCAGGGTCAGGCTGATGAGCAGCCCCGCGTTCGCGGCGCTGGTGTGCGCCACCCCGTACATCTCCAGTACCAGGACCGCCGTCTGGGTCAGGCCCAGAACGGACCCGATGCGGATCTCCCTCCGTGTCCAGGGGGCCCGCCGACGGCGCGCGGTGGCCAGGACCAGGGGAAGGCTCAGCACCGCGGAGAGCAGGTAGCGCAGGAACAGCACCACCAGGACCGGGGCGGCGCCGGTGGCCGTCTTCGCCGCCAGATAGCTGGAGCCCCAGACCATCGCAACCAGCAGGAGCACCAGATCGGTTCGACGTGTGTCAGGCATGCCCCTCACGGTGCCCGACCAGCACAATGAAGCCAAGTATCAACTTCTGAAGTGAATATGTAGCAGTACTACAATGTCCCTCGTGGACGAAAGACAGCTACGGGTCCTGCGCGAGCTGGGAGAGCTGGGCAGCGTCACGGCCGCAGCGGAGGCGCTGAGGGTCACCCCTTCGGCGATTTCCCAGCAACTGCGGCTGTTGCAGCGCTCGGTCCCCGTTCCGCTCACCGAGCGCGAGGGGCGGCGGCTGGTGCTCACCCCGGCCGGACGCGCTCTGGCCGACGCCGCGATCGAAGTCGAGACCGCCCTGGCCCGAGCCCGCCACAGCGTTGAGGAGTTCCTCGGCCGAGCGGACGGTCGGGTGTCGGTGGCGGCCTTCCACAGCGCCGCCGCGGCCTTCTGGCCTCATCTGGTGCGCGCCCTGTCCGCCCCCGGCTCCCCGCGGCTCGCGTTCGCCGACGAGGACGTCGCCCAGGACGACTTCCCGCCCCTGACCCGCGAGTACGACATCGTCCTCGCCCACCGCCTCGACCATGCCGCGCCCTGGCCCCGGACCGTGTCCGTCACCGCCCTGCTGCACGAACCGCTCGACGTCGCACTGCCCGCCGGCCACCCGCTGACCGCCAAGCCGCGGCTGAGTCCCCGGGATGTGGCCGACGAGCCCTGGATCACCGTTCACGACGGCTTCCCGCTGATGGCCACCATCGAGGCCATCGCGGCCGCGGCCGACCGTCGGCTCCACCTCGCCCACCGCATCAACGAGTTCGCCGTGGTGGCCCAGGTCGTGGCCGCAGGCGCCGGAATCGCCCTGATGCCGCGCTGGACCGCCCGCCCGCACGTCGGAGTGGCTCTCAGGCCCCTGGTCGGCGTCAACGCACGACGTCACATCGACGCACTCCATCGCCCCGAACGCGCGGCGCGCACGGCTGTCCGGACGGTCCTCACCGAGCTGCGGTCCGCGGCAGCCGCCATCAGCAGCCAAGCCCCCGGCGACACAGAGCCGCGCAGCTGAGGCCGGGCGGGATTTCGGAAATCGCGGAGCCCGGCGTCATGCTGCGTGGATGTCCGGCCGGACCTCCACGATGATGTCCGCATCCGCCTCGTCGCCCTCCTCGCCGCGCCAGAGGAAGACCCGCACGTGCTTCGCCCGGGGAAGCCCACGCATCTTCCACTCGGTCATCAGGTCGGCGACGACGAGGGCGACGGCGTACTGGGCGCCCTGGCTCGAATCGGTGGCGCTGATCGCCCCCGCCCACCGTTCGGGGTCGTTGCCGTAGGGGCGCCATCCCTCCGAGCCGTGCGGCTCGAATACCCGGTACACCCAGTCCGTCTCGGTGCCCATAACGCCGATCCTGTCACCAAGGAGCCCGATGTGCCGTCTCGGAGCCACCCCGGCCGAGCGGATCTCAGCCTCGGCGCAAGGCCGGGTGGTCCGCCACCACCGTGCAGCTGCCCGGGGCGATCTCCGTGAAGCCCGCGTCCCGCACCAGTGGCAGGCCGGACGTGGTCAGTTCGGACCAGAGGGGCGGGGGTGCCGTGTGGACCCGGAGCGTGAAGCCGGTCTCGCGCCAGGCCGCGCGTTCGTCGTCCGGCAGGGCCCACCAGGCGAGGTGCGCGCCATGACCGGCCTGGGCCATCGCCTTGCCCGCGGACATCTCCAGCTCGGGGTTCAACCACAGCACCGGCGTCGACGGGTCGGGGTCGAGCGGCGGTTCCGGGTCCTCCAGGTCCGTGCCCGAGACCTGGAGCCGGGCCAGGTCCTTGGGCCAGCCGTCCAGCGGGACGGGCGGGAAGACCCGTACCTCCGCAGACTTGCCGGTGACAGTGATGCCGGGCAGCGCCTCCGCCCGGCGCCACTCCGCCCCACGCGCCCGGCGCACCACCTTGCGGATCCGCGCGTCCTGCCAGTCGCGCATCGCCCGGGCCCACTCTCCCTCGCCCAGCGAGCGCTCGTCGCTGAGGATCATGAGCACGGCACGCGCCGCGGTCTCCAGCGCGTCCGTACGCGCCGGAGGAGCCGCCCGCTCGATGCGCACCACCAGCGGCAGGACGAACTGCGGCGCCTCGTCGCGTGTGGTGCGCTCCGAGCGGAAGGGGCTGTCCTGACCGTCGTGCGGGGAGTCCGCCGAGGCTGCGGGGGTCTGGTCACTGCTCACGACGCCCAGTGTGCCAGGCCGAAGATCGGGTCATCGGCGCGGTCGCCGGGGGCGTCAGCCGGAGCAGGCCGTGCGTTGTGCCTCCTGCCATGTGCAGACCGGACAGAGCGTGATCCCCTTGTACGACTCCGGATACTCGGTCGGCTTCCGGCACAGCACGCACTCGGCGAACGGCGGGCCGTCCGCCGTGGGCGCCGGGGTCACTGCCGGCGCCGCCTCCGTATCGGAGTAGTCGCTCATGCCTTCAGCGTAAGCGCAGCCGACCAGGGCCTAGCCGCCTCCGCCCGACGCCCCCATCAGCTCGGAGACCTTCACCAACCGGTAGCCCTGCCTGCGCAGCTCGGGCACCAGCGCCCGCACCGCCGGCTCGGTCACCGGCGCCGCGCTCCGGGTGCAGTGCATGACGACCACGGAACCGGGCCGCACCCCTCGCAGCACCTGCCGCGCCACCGCGTCCGGGTCCGTCGCGAACGCGTCCCCGCTGACCACGTCCCACTGGACCACGGTGACACCGAGCGGACCGAGCGCGCGCAGGGCCCGGTTGTCGTAGCAGCCGCCGGGGAAACGGAAGTACGGCATCGGGTGGGCGACCCCCGCATTGCGGATCGCGGTGAAGCCGCGCTCCACGTCCGAGCGCATCCGCGACTCGGGCAGCACCGGCAGCCCGTAGCAGCCGTCGGTGAAGGAGTAGTGGCTGTAGGAGTGGTTGGCGACCTCGAAGAGCGGGTCCTGGCCGATGCCCCGGGCTTCCTCGGGGTACTGGTCGGCCCACCGGCCCGTCATGAACACGGTGGCCGGCACCTTCAACTCGCGCAGCGCGTCGATCAGCTCGGGATTGTCGAAGCGCTCACCGTCCGCCGCCCGCGGCCCCTCGTCGGCGGTCATGTCCGCGTCGAAGGTGAGGGCGATGGTCTTCTTCTGTGTCCGTGCGCTCTTGAAGACGGGCATCAGGCCGCCGGAACCGGGAGTGAGTGCCGCCTCCCCCGAGGCCGACGCCGAGGACCGCGCCGAGCGCTGCTCGGGGCCCCGCGGAGCGTTCGGGGCTCCGCAGGCGGCGAAGACGGCGCAGGCCACGCACACGGCGGCGATGCGTCGTACCAGAAAGATCACCGCACCAACGTATGGGCGGACCTGCGATGCCACGGCCATCGCGGCGGTGCGCCGGGCCGGCACACCGGTGAAGTCACCCGCCCGGCCGCCGCCACGTCGGCCGCCCCCGGCCCTGCCCCGGTCCCTGCCTCCGGTCGTTCGGCCGTCCTTCAGCCCTCGCGCAGCAGGCGCTGCCTGCACTCCCGGACGTCGAAGCCCGCCTTCGGGTAGCGGGGATCCAGTTCCCGGAGGTGTTCGAGCAGCAGACTGCTCACGGCCCAGTCGCGGTACCACTTGTGGTCGGCGGGGATCAGGTACCAGGGAGCAGCGGACGTGGCGCAGCGGCTAAAGGCGGTCTCGTACGCCTGCCGGTAGGCCGGCCACCTGGCTCGTTCGTCCAGGTCGCCCGGGTCGAACTTCCAGTGCTTGTCCGGCTTGTCGAGGCGCTTCAGCAGCCGTCGGCATTGTTCTTCGCGGGACAGGTGGAGGAAGCACTTGACGAGCGTGACGCCGCTGTCGCTCAGGCGGTCCTCGAAGGCGTTGATCCGGCCGTAACGACGATCGATCTCGTCGTCCGAGGCATGCGAGTGCACCTTGGCGATCAGGACGTCCTCATAGTGCGAGCGGTCGAAGACCCCGATCTCGCCGGGCCGCGGCAGCGCCTTCTCGACGCGCCAGAGAAAGTCGTGATGGCGCTCCTGCCGTGTGGGCGCCTTGAAGGCGTGGATGCGGCAGCCCGCCGGATTGAACCGGCCGATGACGTGTTTGACCGTTCCGCCCTTGCCGCTGGCGTCCGGGCCCTGCAGGACCAGCAGGAGCCGACGGCGATCCCCGGCGGTCGCCGCCGCCCAGAGGCGTTCCTGAAGGTCGGCGAGGTCCTCGCCCATCCGGGCGGTCGCCGCGATGCCGGCGGCCTTGCCCCCGGGAGGGCTGCCGGGGGTCGCCGCGGCGTCGTACGCGGACAGGTCCACGGGCTTGCCGACGGGGAGCCGGAGCAGCTCGCGCACCGGGTTGCTGTCTCGCCTGCGGGCCATGGGGCACCTCCTGTGCGCACCGGGTTCCCCGACGGCCCGCCGATGCGACAAGCGGTGCCACGTCACATCCTCACTGTCAGTCGTCGTGGGTGACCGAGGCGGGGGCACTCTGCCGGGTCGGCGGCGGCACGTCCTCAGGCGCGGGCTCCGCCCACAGCTCGGGAGGCGCCTCGCCCGAAGGAGTATGGGCGCCCTCGCCGACCGGGACCTGGGCGAGCCCGTGCAAAGGCGCCTCGGTGGCCTCTCCGGCAAGCTCCGGTGCCGCCTCCTCCCACGCCGTCGCTGCCGATGTGCCCGCGGCCGACTGCTCCGGCGCGTCGGAGGTCGCCGGGACCGGCGTGTCCGGTGCGGACCGTGTCCCGCCCTGTCCCGCCGCACCCTCGGGCTGCCCCGACCGCTCCAGGAACCGCAGCAATTCGACCGGGAACGGCAGGACCAGCGTGGAGTTCTTCTCCGCCGCGACGGCCACGACGGTCTGCAGCAGGCGCAGCTGGAGCGCGGCGGGCTGCTGGGACATCACCCCGGCGGCCTCCGCCAGCTTCTTCGACGCCTGGAGCTCCGCGTCCGCGTTGATGACGCGGGCCCGGCGCTCGCGGTCCGCCTCCGCCTGGCGGGCCATCGACCGCTTCATCGTGTCGGGCAGCGACACGTCCTTGATCTCGACCCGGTCGATCTGCACGCCCCAGCCCACGGCGGGACTGTCGATCATCAGCTCCAGGCCCTGGTTCAGCTTCTCCCGGTTGGACAGCAGGTCGTCGAGATCGCTCTTGCCGATGATCGAGCGCAGCGAGGTCTGCGCCATCTGCGAGACCGCGAACCGGTAGTCCTCGACCTGGATGAGCGCGTTGGCCGCGTCGATCACCTTGAAGTAGACGACGGCGTCCACGCGCACCGTCACGTTGTCGCGTGTGATGCCCTCCTGCGCCGGGATCGGCAGGGTCACGATCTGCATGTTGACCTTCTGCAGCCGGTCGACGAAGGGAACGATCACGGTGAAACCCGGTGGCCTCGGCGAGCCGAGGAGCCGTCCGAAGCGGAACACGACCCCACGCTCGTACTGCTTCACCACCCGGGCCGCCGCGGACACGTACACAAGCCCCACGGCGCCGAGGCCCACCAGGGCACCCACCACCTCAGAGAGCATGACGACCTCCTCACCGAGAGGTCAGGTGTATCCGGTACATCCGGTACATCTGCACTTGCCACGATAATTCCGCCGAGGCCGCATGAGCGAGGGCCCGCCGGTACGGCGCCGGCGGGCCCTTGTGCCGGGGCCGAGCGGCCCCGGAGCGTCAGCCGCCGGACGTCATCCGCACCGGTTCCGTCCCGGCCGCGCTGTGCCGTTCCGCCCAGTTCTCCAGGGCCGTACGGCAGGCGTGGTCCAGGTGGTGCAGACCGGTCAGGTCGAGCTCCACCGGCCGGTCCTGCGGCAGTGCCTCAAGGCTCTCGAGGATCTTCGGCAGCCGCAGGAACGTCGCGTTGCCCGACAGATACGCCTGCACCGGTCCGGCTCCCTTGTCGATGACCTCGAGTCGGGCGTGCGAGGCCTCCCACGCCGTCTTCACCACGGCCAGGGCGAGCCCGATGAGCACGCCCTCGAACATGCTGATCGTCACGATGGACACCGCGGTGACCAGCAGTATCAGCGCCTCGCCCCGGTGCTCGCGCCACAGCGCCACGAGCGCCCGCAGGGGGACGAGCTTGGCCCCGGAGTACACGAGGACGCCGGCGAGCGCGGGTACCGGTATGTATGCCAGTGCGGACGGCAGCAGCGCGGCGAACAGCAGCAGCCACACGCCGTGCAGCACCCGCGACGCCTTGGTGCGGGCGCCGGCCTGGACATTGGCCGCGCTGCGCACGATCACCGCGGTCATCGGCAGCGCGCCCAGCAGCCCGCACACGGTGTTGCCGGCGCCCTGCGCCATCAGCTCCTTGTTGTACTCGGTGCGCGGACCGTCGTGGAGGCGGTCCACGGCGGCGGCGCTGAAGAGGGACTCGGCGGAGGCGATCAGCGCGAACGCGACGATCGTGCCGAGCAGGCCCAGGTCCGCCAGTTCGCCGTAGGCGCTCGGGGAGGGCGGCTGGATCGAGCCCAGCAGCCCCTTCACCTCGACCGTGGCCACCGGCAGGCCGAGGAGCACGGCGACGAGGGTGGCGACGCCGACCGCCGCGAGCGGACCGGGCAGCGTGCGCACCGCGCGCGGCATGTGCTTCCACAGCACGAGGACGGCGATGGTGCCCGTGCCGACTGCCAGGGAGGCCGGCGCACGGGTGCTCGAGATCGCGTCGAGGAGCGCCCCGGGCAGTGCGGCTATCTTGCCCAGGCCCGAGGCCGGGGCCTTCGCCCCGATCAGGGAGTAGAGCTGTCCGGCGATCAGCACCAGGCCGATGCCGGCCAGCATGCCCTCCACGACGGAGACCGAGATGGCGCGGAACCAGCGCCCCAGCTTCAGCGCGCCCATGGCGAGCTGGAGCACACCGGTGGCCAGCACGATCACGCCGAGCATCGGCAGTCCGAACTCCCGCACCGCTTCCAAGACCAGCACGGTCAGCCCGGCCGCCGGCCCGGAGACCTGGAGGCTGCTGCCGCGCAGCATCCCGGTGACGATGCCTCCCACGATGCCGGTGACCAGGCCGAGTTCGGCCGGCACACCGGAGGCGACGGCCACGCCCACGCACAGCGGGAGCGCGACCAGGAAGACGACGAGGGAGGCGGCGAAGTCCTGCCTGAGAAAAGGGAACTTGGTCATCGGGCCGCTCACAGGGCTTCGAAGGTGTCGGTGGCGGTGCGGTGTTCGCGTACGGCTCCGGTGTGCACCTCGTAGTACCAGCCGTGCAGGCGCAGTCGGCCCGTCGCCAGGCGCTGTTCGACGCACGGGTAGGACCGCAGGCGCAGCAACTGCGCGAGCACATGGTTCTGTACGGCGTCCGCGACCGCCGGGTCGTCCGCGTCGGCCGCCCGGGGCTCGGGCGCGGCGTGCGCGAGCCAGTCGCGCACGGCCGGGACGGCGGTCAGGTCGTCGCCGCGCACCAGAGCGCCGACGGCACCGCAGTGCGAGTGGCCGCAGACGACGACGTCCCTGACGCCGAGCACCTCCACGGCGTACTCGACGGTGGCCGCCTCGCTGGTGGGGAGCTCGGAGGTGTACGGGGGCACGATGTTGCCCGCGGTGCGCAGTTCGAACAGTTCACCGGGCCGGGCTCCGGTGATCAGGGCGGGCACGACCCGGGAGTCGGAGCAGGTGATGAACAGGACCTGCGGGGACTGGCCCTCGGCCAGCCGGGCGAACTTCTCCGGGCGCTGTCCGTGCGCACGGGCGTGATCGATGAGGGGCTGCATTGTCAGTTCCTCCTGGCGCGCTTCGTTCGACGCGTCGGTGTACGAGAACGTGGCATATGCGGGTACGGCGACATGGCCCCACGTCGACGCGCTCGGCCAACGTGGCGTGGTGAGGGGAGGGCGGTGTCAGTCCGTACCGGACGGGTGGCTCAGCAGCGGAACACCTGGAGTGCCGCTTCGGTGTGAGCGGTCGAGGGTCTGGATATGTGCGGCGAGGCGGGCCGGACGGCCGCCGCCGGTCCGGCCGGGGAGTCGTCGTACGCCGACGGCGTCGGCGCCCCCGGGAGGGGGCCCGCGGCCGTGCGATGGCGGTCGCGGGTGCGCAGCGGGCCGGTGCGACCCGCCGGATGGCCGATCCCGCCGCAGGTGACGGCCTCGTCCGCGTCGTCCGCGCGCTTGCTCGTGACCGGCTCCGGGGAGCCGGCGGCGGTCGCATGGGTCCGGGACGCGGAGGTGAAGGAGGTGGTGGTGGGCGCACAGAGCTGCAGGGCCAGCAGGACGGCGGACAGGGCCGTCAGCACCCATCGGACCGTCGTGCCGCGAACCATGCGCCCCCCTCCCCGCCACGTGCGTCCGTCACGGATGTCTTGACCAACACATTAACCGGGGCCGGTTCGTTTGCAGGGTCAACTTCGCGTATCAGGTAAAGGAGAGCCCAAAAACCGAGGTGAGGATGGCCGGAACGCGCCGGTGGCGCACAACCGTTTGGGACTGTTACGCCTTCACAAGACCCTTTGCGTCACGGGCGAGGGCGGTGAGGCGGGAGATCGCCCGGAAGTACTTCTTGCGGTAGCCGCCCCTCAGCATGTCCTCGCTGAACAGCTGGTCGAACGGCAGTCCGGAGGCGAGTACCGGCACCTCCCGGTCGTAGAGCCGGTCCGCGAGCACGACCAGCCGCAGCGCCGTCGACTGGTCCGGCACCGGCTGGACGTCGGTCAGGCATACCGCCTTCACCCCGTCCGTCAGCGCGCCGTAGCGGCTCGGGTGGACGCGGGCGAGGTGCTCCAGCAGGTCCGGGAATGCGTCGAGCGAGGCACCCTCGGTGGCGTACGCCGTCTTGCCGACCTGCTCGTCGGTGAAGGGCGCCGGGGCCTCGGGCAGGCCGCGGTGCCGGTAGTCCTCGCCGTCGATGCGCAGCGTGCGGAAGTGCGCGGACAGGCCCTGGATCTCACGCAGGAAGTCGGCGGCGGCGAACCGGCCCTCGCCGAGCTTGCCCGGCAGGGTGTTGGAGGTCGCCGCGAGCGCGACGCCCGCCTCCACGAGCTTGCCGAGCAGGGTGGAGACCAGGACGGTGTCGCCGGGGTCGTCGAGTTCGAATTCGTCGATGCACAGCAGACGGTGCCCGGAGAGCGTGCGGACGGTCTCCTGGAAGCCGAGCGCGCCGACCAGGTTGGTCAGCTCAACGAAGGTGCCGAAGGCCTTGAGGGCGGGCTCCGCCGGGGTCGCGTGCCACAGGGAGGCGAGCAGATGGGTCTTGCCGACGCCGTAACCGCCGTCGAGGTAGACGCCGCGGGGACCGGCCGGGACCTTCGGGGCCTTCGCCTTGCCGAAGCCGAAGCCGAGCAGCGAGCGCCTGGCGGGCGCGGACCGGGCACCGCCGAGCCCCGTGGCGAAGCCTTCGAGGACGCGTACGGCCTCGATCTGGCTGGGCTGGTTCGGGTCCGGGATGTACGTCGAGAAGCGGACCGAGTCGAAGCGCGGTGGCGGCACCATCTCGGCGACGAGCCGGTCGGCGGGGACGTGCGGCTCGCGGGCGCACAGCGACAGCGGGGCCGCTTCGGCTATCGGTTCGATCCCGGTGGCGGCGGAGGATGAGGACACGGTTCCCCATGCTAAAGGCCGTGCCACACTGCACGTCATGCGACGCCTGTTCCCTGTGACCGACGAAACAGCGGCCCGGCCGGCCGGCACGCCCTTCGGGGACGCCGAGGCCACGGGCGCCTCCCCGGAGGGCGGACGCCCCGCGGGAGACAGCGCCGACCGCGAGTGGAGCCTGCAGGAGCTGGCCGCCGTGTACGCCTACCCCGAGCCAGGTCCCGGCGCCCGGGAGCCCTGGCTGCGCGCCAACATGGTCTCCTCCCTCGACGGCGCCGCACAGCACGAGGGGCGCTCCCAGCCCATCTCCGGCACCGCCGACATGCGGATCTTCGGCACGCTCCGGGGCCTCGCGGACGCCGTGCTCGTGGGTGCCGAGACGGTGCGGCGCGAGGGCTACCGCCCGGCACGGGCGCGTGCCGCCTTCGCGGGCCTGCGGGAGGCGGCCGGACAGGCCCCCGCGCCCGCGATCGCCGTGGTCAGCGCGAGCCTCGACCTGGACTTCTCGTGGCCGCTGTTCACCTCGCCCCTGGTGCCCACGCTGGTGCTGACCGGCGCGGCGGCGGCGCCGGACCGGGTGGCCGCGGCCGAGAAGGCAGGCGCCCGCGTGGTGATCGCGGGGGACGGCATGGGCGTGGACCCCGACCGCGCCGTACGCGCCCTGGCGGATCTCGGCATGACCCGGCTGCTGACCGAGGGCGGCCCGCGCCTGCTGGGACAGCTGATCACCGCGGGGGTTCTGGACGAGCTGTGCCTGACGGTCTCCCCGATGCTCACGGCGGGCGACGCGCAGCGGATCGCCGGGGGCCCCTCGGTCGCGGTGCCCAGGCGCTTCGAGCTGGTGTCGCTGCTGGAGGAGGAGGGGTTCCTCTTCAGCCGCTACCGCCGGCCCTGACGGGGTGGCGCCGGTCCCTTCGGCGCAAGGCCGGGCCCCTTCCGTTCGTTCTCCGGCAGGCACACTGGTGAGATCTTGCCAACCCCGTGCGGTCCCGGGGCAGGATGGTTTCCGCAGGGCCTTGACGGCCCGCGGACGACAGAGGCCCCCGGCGGGGCCCTCGGAGGAGGAAGGGGCGCCTGCCGTGTTCACGAGCGTACTGATGATCGAGAAGGCCCTCACATCGGCCGATGTGGAGTTCGTGACGACCTTGCACGGTGAGGAGCCCGTCTCCTTCCACGTCCTGCTCCAGCCGCGCGGCGACCAGGCCGACCGCCTGCTGCGGGCCATCGACGACATCGCCCTCGGCGAGCTGGACGAGGCCGCGCACGAACGGGACACCCCGGAGGGCAAGGACGCCGCGGCCCTCGGAAAGCAGGCCCTGGAGGTGTCCCTGACCGCCCTGCGGGCGGCCGGCAGCGAGGCGGAGGGCCGCCTCATCGAGGAGCATCCGCTCGATGCGCTCAAGACACTGGTCGACGAGGTCGACGCGGACGAGGTGATCGTGCTGACCGACCCCCACTACGTGGAGGAGTTCTTCCACCGCGACTGGGCGTCCAGGGCCCGGCACAAGGTGGGCGTGCCGGTGCTGAAGCTGTTCTCGCACAGCAAGGCGTGAGCAGCGCGGAAGGCCTGTCGCGCGCACGATACGGCTAGGGTGGTGTGCCGCTCGACGTTCGCCGCACCACTCCAGGGAGACGCACATGGCCCCCGGCCTTCCTACCGCCATGGACCGACCGCACTTCATCGGCATCGGCGGCGCCGGAATGTCGGGCATCGCCAAGATCCTCGCGCAGCGCGGCGCCAAGGTGGCGGGCAGCGACGCCAAGGAATCGGCGACCGCCGAGGCCCTGCGGGCGCTGGGCGTGACCGTGCACATCGGGCACGCCGCCGAGCACCTCGCCGACGACGCCAGCTGCGTCGTCGTCTCCTCCGCGATCCGGGCGGACAACCCCGAGCTGGCGCGCGCGGCGGAGCTGGGCATCCCCGTGGTGCACCGCTCGGACGCGCTCGCCCGCCTGATGGACGGCCTGCGCCCGATCGCCGTCGCCGGCACCCACGGCAAGACGACCACCACGTCGATGCTGGCGGTGTCCCTGACCGAGCTGGGCCTCGCCCCCTCGTACGCGATCGGCGGCGACCTGGACGCCCCCGGCTCCAACGCCCTGCACGGCGAGGGCGAGATTTTCGTCGCCGAGGCCGACGAAAGCGACCGCAGCTTCCACAAGTACGCGCCCGAGGTCGCCATCGTCCTCAACGTCGAACTGGACCACCACGCGAACTACGCGTCCCTCGAGGAGATCTACGAGTCCTTCCGGACCTTCGCGGGCCGGATCGTCCCCGGCGGCACGCTGGTGGTCACGGCCGACCAGGAAGGCGCGCGTGAGCTGACGCGGCGGCTGGACGGCTCGGTGAAGACGGTGACGTACGGCGAGTCGGAGGACGCCGACGTCCGTATCCTCTCGGTCGTCCCGCAGGGCCTGAAGAGCCGGGTGACGGTGGACCTCGAGGGCACCGAGCTGACCTTCACGGTCTCCGTCCCGGGCCGCCACTACGCGCACAACGCGGTCGCGGCCCTGGCGGCGGGCGTGGCGCTGGGCGTCCCGGCGGCCGAGCTGGCCCCCGCCCTGGCCGCGTACACAGGGGTCAAGCGGCGCCTCCAGCTGAAGGGCGAGGAGGCCGGCGTCCAGGTCATCGACTCGTACGCGCACCATCCGACGGAGATGACCGCGGACCTGGAGGCGATGCGGGCCGCCGCCGACGGCTCCCGCATCCTGGTCGTCTTCCAGCCCCACCTGTTCTCCCGCACCCAGGAGCTGGGCAAGGAGATGGGCCAGGCGCTGGCCCTCGCGGACGCCTCCGTGGTCCTGGACATCTACCCGGCCCGTGAGGACCCGATCCCGGGAGTGACGAGCGAGCTGATCATCGCGGCGGCCCGGGCGGCGGGCGCGGAGGTGCGGGCCGTCCACGACAAGGCCGAGGTCCCCGAGACCGTGGCGGGAATGGTGAAGCCGGGGGATCTGGTTCTCACCATGGGCGCGGGCGACGTCACGGACCTCGGCCCGCGCATCCTGAACCGTCTGTCGAAGTAAGGGGCTGACACAGCATGGCGTACGACGTGGAGAAGCCGGACGAGCAGTGGCGCGCGGAGCTGACTCCGGCCGAGTACGCGGTCCTGCGCCAGGCCGCGACGGAGCCCGCCTTCACGGGCGAGTACACCGACACCAAGACCAAGGGCGTCTACTCCTGCCGCGCCTGCGGCGCAGAACTCTTCACCTCCGGCACCAAGTTCGAGTCCCACTGCGGCTGGCCGTCCTTCTACGACCCGAAGGACAGCGACGCCGTGGAACTGGTGGAGGACCGCTCGCACGGGATGGTCCGCACCGAAGTGCGCTGCGCCCACTGCGGATCGCACCTCGGTCATGTCTTCGAGGGCGAGGGCTATCCGACCCCGACGGACCAGCGGTACTGCATCAATTCCATCTCGCTGAGGCTGCTCCCGGACGAGGGCTGACACCGGGCGACCCCGTGGGGCCGGGCGGGAGCTTCCCGCATCTGCGAGGGATGGATCCCGTCCGGTGCCGCAGGAGCCAGGGATATGCGGGGCTCGGGTGGGCGGATGCGTTTGTGCGGGGTTGCCGCGCGGGTACCGTTGCCACGGAGGTGGTGGCCCGTGAGCCGGTCCCGGACGCGGCCGGCCGCCGGCACCGGACCGGCGGCGGAGCTCGCACTGACCGGGGACCTCGCGCGTCCGGTCCGGCTGACCGTGCCGGACCTCGGCGCCTGGCCTCAGCACCGGGTGCGGGTCAGTTTCGAGTGCGCCACCGGCGGCGTACGGCACCACCGGTTCACCGGCCCGCTGCTGTACGACGTGCTGTCGGCCGCGGGGCCCGGCTTCGACCCCGCCCGCCGCAAGGACCGGCTGCGCTTCCTGATCGCCGTGACCGGCGCGGACGGCCATCACGCCCTGTTGACCTGGGCCGAGATCGACCCGGACTTCGGTCGGGCGCCCGTGCTGCTCGCGGGCGGTGCCGACGACACCCCGCTCGACCGGTCCGGGCCCCAACTGGTGCTGCCCCAGGACCGCTGCGGGGCACGGTACGTCAGCGGCGTCCGCGCGATACGGGTGGACGGCACGTTCGGTCCGGGGGCCTGACGGCGACGCGCCCCGGCGGGGGCGGGCTCCCGACACGTGATGTCACCGGCTCAGTGCGGCAACACCCGCCGTCTAGACTCTCCCCGCAACTGCCCGTGCGACATCGGCCGGGGACCGGGCCGCTCCTGCCACACCCGAAGGGTATTCGGCACTTTGATACGGATAGATTCAGTCACCAAGCGGTACCCGGACGGCACGGTGGCGGTCGACCGGCTGTCCTTGGAGATACCCGACCGCTCGATCACCGTCCTCGTGGGCCCTTCCGGCTGCGGCAAGACCACGACCCTTCGCATGATCAACCGGATGGTCGAGCCGAGCGAGGGAACGATCACCATCGACGGTGCCGACATCAGCCGGCAGCCGGTGAACTCGCTGCGCCGCTCGATGGGTTACGTCATCCAGAACGCCGGCCTCTTCCAGCACCGCACCATCGTCGACAACATCGCGACCGTGCCCCGGCTGCTCGGCTGGAGCAAGGACCGGGCCCGGGCACGCGCCCGGGAGTTGATGGAACGGGTCGGACTCGACGCCTCGCTGGCCAAGCGGTACCCGTACCAGCTCTCCGGCGGTCAGCAGCAGCGTGTCGGCGTGGCGCGGGCGCTCGCCGCGGACCCGCCGGTGCTGCTGATGGACGAGCCGTTCTCCGCCGTCGACCCGATCGTACGCAAGGGTCTCCAGGAGGAACTCCTCAGGATCCAGGACGAGTTGGGCAAGACCATCGTCTTCGTCACCCATGACATCGACGAGGCGATCCGGCTCGGCACGATGGTCGCCGTACTGCGCACCGGTGGCCGGCTGGCGCAGTACGCCCCGCCCGCCGAACTGCTCTCCTCCCCGGCCGACTCCTTCGTGGAGGACTTCCTCGGCACCGATCGGGGCATCCGGCGCCTGTCCTTCTTCACCTCCGAGACGCTGGAGCTGAAGAAGACACCGATCGTCGCCGTCGACTCCACCGCCGAACAGATCGCCTCCCGCACCGACCCGGACACGCCGTACCTCCTCGTCACCGGCCTCGACGGAAGGCCGCTCGGCTGGAGCGAGCCGGAGGACCTGGTCGCCGGGGAGATCGAGACGGAGCGACTGCTGCCGTACGGAAGGCCGTTCGTCCACGGCAAGGACTCGTTGCGTGCCGCACTCGACGCTGCCGTGCTCTCGCCCACCGGCTGGGCCGTCGCCGTGGACGGTGACGGACAGGTGATCGGCGCCGTCTCGCAGCAGACCATCGGCGAGGCCATCCGCAGCGCCCACGCCGAGGGCCGCGACGACGCCAAGGTCGCCGGATGACCGGGTTCTTCGACATCCCCAGCGACCTCCAGCACAGCTGGCTCGGCCTGATCGGACTGCACCTGCGGGAGGCCCTGCTGCCGGTGCTGGCCGGACTGGTCGCCGCCCTGCCGATCGCCCAGCTGTGCGCGCGGTTCCGCTGGCTGTACCCGCCGGTGCTCGGCGTGACGACCGTGCTGTATGCCGTCCCGTCGCTGGCGTTCTTCGTCGTCCTCATCGACTACACCGGCCAGACCGAACTCACGGTGATGATTCCGCTGGCCGTCTACAGCCTGGTCGTGCTGGTCCCGGCGATCGTCGACGGCGTCCGCTCGGTGTCGCAGGAGACCCTCGCCGCGGCCACCGCCATGGGCTTCGGGCCGCTGCGCCGTTACCTCCAGGTGCAGTTGCCGATCGCCGTGCCCGCCATCCTCGCCGGGCTGCGGGTGGCGACCGTCTCCAGCATCAGCCTGGTCAGCGTGGGCGCGCTGATCGGCAACCAGGGCGCGCTCGGCAACCTGCTGGCCGACGCGATGTTCTACCACCGGCCCGTGCTGGCGGTGAACTCCGTGGTGACGACGGCCGTCCTGGCGATTCTCGTGGACGCCCTGCTGGTGCTCGTCCGGTTGGTACTGACGCCCTGGATGCCGCCCGGCGCGCGCCCGAAGCGGAAGGCAGCAGCGCGGCCCGAACCGGCCGCCGTCGCGGGGGAGGAGGCGGCCCGGTGAACGTACTGAACTTCGTCAACGCCTTCTTCGGCGACAGCGCCCACTGGCACGGCTACGACGGTATCCCGCACCGCCTGCTCGAACACGTCCAGTACTCGCTCACCGCACTCGGCATCGCCGCCGCCATCGGACTGCCGGTGGGCCTGGTCACCGGCCACACCGGGCGCGGTGGCAATGCGCTGGCCCTCGTCGCGACCGCCGCCCGGGCACTGCCCAGTTTCGGGCTGCTGGTGCTGATGTTCGTGCTGCTCGGGCTCGGACTGCTGCCCGTGATGATCCCGCTGGTCGTCCTCGCCGTACCGCCGATCCTGGTCACCACGTACGAGGCCGTGCGCTCCGTCGACCCGTCCCCGGTGGACGCTGCACGAGGCATGGGCATGACCGAGCCGAGGATCCTGCTGCGGGTGGAGGTCCCCGTCGCGCTCCCGCTGATTCTGAGCGGGCTGCGGTCGGCGGCCATCCAGATCGTGTCCACGGCCACCATCGCCGCGTACGTCAGTCTCGGCGGTCTCGGTCGGTACATCGTGGACGGCCTCTACCAGCGTGACTACGAGAAGGTCGTGGGCGGCGCCACGCTGGTGGCGGTTCTGGCGCTGGTGACGCTCACGGTGTTCTGGGCGGTGACCCGTGTCGCCGTGTCCCCGGGGGTGCGCAGGAGCGCCTGACGGACGGCGCGGTCCCGATCCCGGGACCGCCACCGTTCGTCAACGGGCCACGCACCGAGGCCAATCGGTGACCAGATGGGACTTGACTGACCCGGAACCGGCTGGATTGGATCAGTGAGTGCGGTGCTCGCACCCCCGCACACAAGTGCCAGGTCCAGCCCCAACGCCCTCAGCCCGGAACGGGAATCGTGACTTCTACCGCGAACACCAGCACGTCCAGCAGGAGACTCCCCGGCGCGGCCGCCGTCGCCCTCGCCGCCACGGCGGCACTGCTCGCGGGGTGTTCCTCGTCCTCCGACAACAAGTCCGACAACCCGCTCTCGGGCGACAAGGCGAGCGGTGACACCGTCGTCGTCGGCTCCAACAACTTCGCCGAGAGCATCCTGCTCGCCGACATCTACGGCGAGGCCCTCAAGGCCAAGGGCATCAAGGTCGCCTACAAGCCCAACATCGGCACCCGCGAGACCACCTACGGCCTGCTCAAGAACGGCTCCGTCACGGTCCTTCCGGAGTACAACGGCGCCCTGCTGGCCTATCTCGACAAGAAGGCGGCCCCGAAGACGGTCGCCGCCACGACGGCCGCGATCAACGCCAAGCTCGACTCCAAGCTGACGCTGCTCGACCCCGCGCCAGCGCAGAACAAGGACTCGATCACCCTCAACGCGGCGACCGCGAAGAAGTACCACCTCACCGACAAGTCCAGCATCGCGGACCTCAAGGACGCCGCCAAGGACCTGGTCATCGGCGCCTCGCCGGAGTTCCAGACCCGGCAGCAGGGCCTCGTGGGCCTGAAGTCCGTGTACAAACTGGAGTTCAAGTCCTTCAAGGCGCTCGACGCGGGCGGTCCGCTGACCCAGGCCGCGCTGCAGAAGAACACCGTGCAGGCCGCGGACATCTTCACCACGGACCCGACCATCGCCAAGGAGAAATTCGTCGTCCTGCAGGACACGGAGAACCTCTTCGGGTTCGAGAACGTGCAGCCGCTCGTATCCAGGTCGGGGCTGCCGCAGAAGGGCGTCGACGCGCTCAACGCGGTCTCGGCCAAGCTCGACGGCGCCGCCCTGCTCGACATGGACGGCCAGGTGCAGCTCGACGACAAGGACCCGCTCGACGTCGCCAAGGCCTGGCTGAAGTCGGTCGGCCTGGGCTGACCCGCACGCCCGGCCCGAGCCAGTGTCCCGGCCACCCGGGGACACGGTCGCCCGCGTCCCGCCCCTGGCGGGGCGCGGGAGCATACGCGGGACGGAAGGGGCGCCGGCTTCGGTGACCAGGCGGGCGAAAGGCGAAACCGCGGTGCCTCCGCCCGCCCGTGCTCCCTCCCCCCCGTCTCGCGGGGCCGTCCGCCCTCAGGCCGGGCGTCTTCGGTCTCCCGGCCGTTCCCGCCTCGGTCGGCGCGGCCCGCAGGAGCGCCCGGGCCGCGCCCGGAGACGGTCCCGCTCCTGGCCGCCCCTTCCTGAGCGGGCCCTGCCCCCGGTCGGCCGCCGCCGCTCCACCGCCCGGCCGACCGGTTACTCTCCGTACACAGCTGTCGTCCCGCCGTACGTCCTGGTCCGCCGGCTGGCCGGCAGTGCCCCGTCGCCGGGGCTCGGCGCCGGGGATTCCGGGCCTCGGGCACCCCGGCCGGCCACGCTCCGGATGACGTCCGGCCCGCGGTGACGCATCCTTGCAGAGGTGCGATCGGGGTAACCGGATGCCCTGAGCGAGCGAAGGGAGAGGTGCCGGCGCCTCCCCCTCGAAACCGGGCGGTGTGTGGGCATGGCCAAGAACGAGACGAGCGGCACGGGGGGAGTCTCCAGTGACGCGGTGTTCGGCGCGCCCTGCTGGGTCAGTCTGACCACGCGCGACGTCGAGACCACCGAGGAGTTCTACCGGGCCGTGTTCGGCTGGGAGTGGCGGCCGAACAGCCTCGGCGACCGGTTCAGGGTCGCGCAGGTGGACGGGGTGCCCGTCGCCGGGATCGCGGCCGTGGCCTCGATGTGGCAGATGGCCGTGGCCTGGACCGTGTACTTCGCGGTCCCGAGCGCCGACGACGTCGCGTCCCGCTGCCGCGAGCGCGGCGGCACGACGGCCGTCGGACCGCTCTCCCTGCCACCCGGCCGGGCTGCCCTGCTCGCGGACCGCGACGGGGCCGTCTTCGGCATCTGGGAGGGCCGGCTCATAACGGACTGGGAGATGTGGCGCGAGGCCGCCCCCACCTTCATACGGCTGCACACCCGCAACGCCTTCGACGCCGCCATCTTCTACGGCGAGGTCCTCGACTGGGCCTCCTCGCGCAAGGGCTGCTGCGAGGTGCAGTACGACGGCGACGAGGTCGTCCTGCGCAGCGGGGACGTGGTGGTCGCGCGGATCCACTCGGGGGCCGTGGAGTCGGCGCCCGACCCCACGGTCCGCCCGCACTGGCAGGTGAACTTCGCGGTCGCGGACGTCGACGCCTGCGTACGGGCCGCCCGTACCCATGACGGCGAAGTGCTCCAGTGGGAGGAGGGGGCCGAGGAGGCGGTGCTGGCCGACCCGGACGGCGCCCGCTTCACGGTGACCTCCAAGCGGGAGCCCTGAGCCCGGAGCGACTGTGCGGGGCCCCGGGGTGTGACTTTCCGGGGGTCAGGGCGCGGCCGGGTCGACGGTGGGGGACTCCGCGCGCCGGCGGCGCAGCAGGCGTCGGCGTGGCTCCTGGTCCGGCAGCCAGCCGAAGGCCAGACAGCTGCCCGTCACGCCCAGCAGCAGGCCGATCAGGAAACCGCCGAGGTTGGACGTGAGCCAGGTGCCCAGGGACACCAGGACGCCGACGATCGAGTAGAAGAGCCGCTGCGCCGGGCTGAAGAGGATCAGCAGACCGCACAGCAGCATCACCACCGGCAGCAGATAGCCCGCCAGACCCTGCATGCCGATGTGCACGATCACCTTCAACGACGCCCTCTCCGTGAGGAGGATCTCCGTCCCGCCCAGCGCGAGCAGCAGCCCGCCCGAGAAGGGGCGGCTCACCCGCCGGCGCCGGAGGGCGGACCTCGCCCGGCCGGACATCAGCACCCCGTGTCTTTGAAGCCGAGCTTGAGGCCGGGAAGCGTGAACACCCCGGCCGTGGTGGCGTAGTCAGTCTGACGCAGATTGCCGATGTGCACCGTGTCGGCCTGCTGGCTGAAGACGCCCTCGGCGCCCTTCACCCCGCCCTTGTCCAGGGTGCTCGCGTCGTTGCCGATCTCGATGCCGTGGAACGCGGCGTCGCCGGACATCACGGTCGAGTCGGTGGTCAGATCGCTCGCGGTCACCTTGTCCTTGCCGCCGCCCGCGGTGATGTACAGGTTGGTCCCGCCCAGGTCGACGCTCTGGCACAGCTTGGTGAGCGTCGCGTTCTTCACCACGGAGGTGACGACCAGCACCTGGCCGCCGGTGTCGCCGGCGTTCGGGCTGTCCTCCGCCATCGTGTCGAGGTCGCCGAACTGCTCGAAGCCGGTGCCGTCCAGGTCGGCGGCGGTGACCGTGAAGGGCATGCCGGAGATCGCGAACTGCACGCCCAGCGCACCCTGGGCGGTCATGATCGCGAGACCCGCGGCGATCGCGGTCGCAGGCACCGCCATCACCGCGGCGCGGCGGAGGCGGACCCGCCCGCATCTTGCGGGGGGTGTCCCGAGGGAGGAACCGCTTTCCGGGTGCGCGGGGGTGGAACCGGGGGACGCCGTGGCGTCCGAGGACGAGGCCATGTCTGCTCCTGGGCATGGGGAATGCGGGTAGGGCTGCACTGGCGGGTGTCCTGGCGCGGACAGCGGCCTCCGTGCGACGTCTCCTCACACCTCCCGGTGAGTGCCAGGGCTTTCACATGGCACGGCAGTGACCGTGCGAGGAAGTTACCGGTGGTTACACTCAGGGTCAAGGGAGCTGTGAGGGAATGGTGGCGAGGGTGTGAACCTCAACTTCACCGCTTGTATTGACGTTGATGGTCCATCAGCTCTACAACTGCGACAGTTCCCCATGGATCCGTGGCGCCGGATCCGTCGCACCGCGCACGTCGCTCTCCGGCCCCACCCGGCAGGGGCATCGCGACACCTGAGCCCGCGCGGTGCGATGCACGGCCCCCATCGCCTTCCCCGCGATCCGGTTCCCCTCCGCGACACCCGCACGGCCGTCTCCCTCTTACCGCGGGCCCGCCCCCGGCGGCCGACGGCCGCTGCCGGCCCGTCACGGACGGAGAAGGCGTCACGGACCTGCAGCGGTATCCCTCACCCGCACAGCCCCCACTTCGGAGAAGAGGCACCCCCATGCCCATGCGTACGCCCCGATCCCTGCTCGCTCTCACCGGCGCCGCCGCGGCCCTCGCCTTGTCCGCGGCCTCCCCCGCCTCCGCGGACAGCGCGGTGCTCGCCGCCGGGGGCACCGCTGTCGCCGTCGGCGATGTGCTCAACGCCTCGGTGGCCAGTGGCACCACCGCCACGCTCTACTCCAGTGCCACCGGCACCAGCGGTGTCTCCTGCACCTCTTCCGCGTTCACCGCCACCGTCACCGACAACCCGGCCGCGCCCGGCACGGCCACGGAGTCGCTCACCGGACACACCTTCACGAGCAGCAGCTGCACCAGCAATGTCACCGGTGTCCTCGGCGTCACGAGCATCACCGTCGACAACCTGCCCTACACCACGACGGTCGCCTCCGACGGCACGCTGACGGTCACCCCGGCCGCCGGCTCCACCATCCAGACGACGGCCAGACTGCGCACCCTGCTCGGCACGATCACCTGCGTCTACCAGGCCACCAGTCTGACCGGCAAGGCCGACAACGCCGACAGCAGCCTCACCTTCACCAACCAGCAGTTCACGAAGTCCTCGGGATCCTCCCTGTGCTTCGCCAACGGCTACTTCACCGCGAAGTACGCCCCGGTCACCGACACCAGCCGACCGGGGAACCCCGCCGTCAGCGTCAACTGAGGCCCGGCGCGCAGGCCGCCCCGGACCGAGCGGGACGGGGCGGCCGTCCCGGCCGGCTCACCCGCGCCGGCGGCGCAGCGTCAGCGCGGCACCGCCGGCGAGTACCGCGAGCACCGCGGCACCGCCCGCCAGCAGCGGGACCGACGGACCATCGTCCCCAGCGTGCACGGTGGCCGCCGCCGGAGAGCCGGCCACGGTGGCGGCCGCCGCGCTCGGCGCCGTGGAACCGCTCGGCGCCGAATCGTCCGGGGACGGTGCGGGGGTGCCCTTCTTCTCGTCGGCGCCGGAGGCACCGGGGGCGCCCGACGCACCGGAGGCGCCTGATGCACCGGAGGCGCCCGACGCGGGGAAGACCACGTCGGAGCACGAGTAGTACGTGTCCGTCGTGCTCGTGTTCCGCCAGATCGTGTAGAGCACGTGGTGGCCCGAACGGTCCGCCGGGAGCGTCGCCCGGATCCGGTACGCGCCCTTCGTCAACGGCGGGTCCGTGACCTTGGCGAAAGGCTTCGCCGGAAGGTCGGACCAGGTCAACGGCTTCGTGTGGTCGTATCCCGGTTTCGTCAGGAACAGCTCGAACGTGCCCGTGTGCGGGATGGTCGAGCTGTACGTCATCGTCAGCGCGGCCCCGGGCGCGAGCCGGGTGGAGGGCCAGTCCGCGCGCGCCAGGTCGAGGCCCCGGTAGGCGGGCAGCCCGCCGCTGCACAGCCGGCCGTCCGGGATGAGCTGCCGGTCCCTGCCGTTCACGTCCGCCACCCGCAGGTTGTCCCAGGCCGTGAACGGGGCGCCGTCCGCCGTGACCGCCGCCCGGCACGCGGCGGTGCGCTCCCGGCCGCCGCCCTCGGGCGAACAGGCGACGACCCGGCTGACCGGGTCCGTGGGCGCGCCGTGGGCGAGGGCCGGGGTCGCGGGCAGCAGCGTGACCGCCACGGCGACGGCGGCCGCGGCGATGGTGCGGTGTGCGGTCATCCGGTGTCTCCAGGCGCATCGGGTCCGGCGGGTGCGTACCGAGGAGTACGGGGGAACGGCGACGCGCGTTCACCCACGGCGCCCAGGGTGCGCGAAGAGCGGTGGTCGCAGCGCGGCGGACGCCTGTCGTGGAGCGCTCCTGACTTGCCGTCGCTCGGAGCCGGGCGGTGGTGGCGGTTAGCGTAGGGCCATGACAACGGAGGGCGCCCGAGGGGCGGTCGAGGTGATATGTCCGGGCTGTGCGTCGGACGGGGCTCAGGCGGTGCCGGAGGTCTGCGCCGACCACGCCGCCGGGCGCGAGGGCCTGGCCGACCGGCTGGCGCGGTCACCGGGCGTGCCGTCCCGGTTCGACAGCTGCCTGCACTTCGTGGAGGGCATGCTGATGGCGGGCGTCGGTGTTGCCCTCGCCTACGGCGGGGTCGACGGCGGCCGGCCGCTCTTCGCCGTCGGCGGCTCGCTGCTCGCCGTGCTGGTGTTCGCCGGCACGATCGTCGTGGTCCGTGGCGAGGGCCGTGAACGGGCCCTGGTGGCGGCGGGCGCGCCGCGTGCCGACGCGCTGTGGCGATCGGCGTACTACTGTGCGGGATGCGCGTCGGTGTTCTGTCCCGGCGGGACTCCGTGGCAGGGTCGGCTGACGCCGGAGCAGTTCAAGAAGCTGGTCTGGACCGAGGCCGGCTACGGCAAGCAGCTCGAGGAGCGGTTCACGGACGTGGAGCTGCCGCCCGGCATCCCGGCCGGCCCTGGAGGAAGCCGTGACCATGCCTGACGCCCCCGTGATCCTCGCCGACGAGCCGGGTTCCTTCGCGCACGGTGTGCTCGCCGCGCGGCACCCGGCCCTCATCCGTGCGGTGCGGGACGCCTTCCCCTACGGTCCCGGGCAGCGGCAGGCACTCGACGCGCTGCTGACCAGTGCCATCGAGGGTGTCATCGAACCGCTCGGCACGGAGGACGACGAGCGCTGGGTGGCATGGGGCGCGCGCGAGTACCTGGGCCGCTCCTGGTTCCAGGTCCCCTTCCTGTGGTCCGAAAGCTACTTCTACCGCCATCTGCTCCAGGCCGCCGGCTACTTCGGCCCCGGCGCCTGGCGGGGCATCGACCCCTTCCGCCCCTTCAAGCTCGCCGAACTCGACGCTCCGGAGACGGACGAGGAACTGGCGGCCCTCGACCGGCTGACGGGGCGGCCCGAGCAGGAGCAGGCACAGGCACTGCTCCACGGCTCGCTCTGGGGCAATCGCGCGGACCTCGGCTTCCGGCTCTCCGCACCGGGCGCCACCACGGCCGTCTCCCAGCTCGTCGCCGACGACAGCGACGTGCTCTGGTCGCTGCTGCCCGTCGGCACCGTCTGCCTGGTCGCGGACAACGCCGGCCGGGAGCTGATCCCGGACCTGCTCCTCCTCGACCATCTGCTCCACCACGGGCGGGCCCGGCGGGCGCTGCTGCATGTGAAGCCGTACCCCTACTACATCTCCGACGCCACCACGGCCGACGTCGTGGACGCCGTACGCCGGCTGACCGCCGCCAAGGGCGCGGCCGCCGACGCCGGGGAGCGCCTGTGGGAGGTCATGGCCGACGGCCGTCTCGAGGTCAGGGCGCACCCGTTCTCCTGCGCCCCGCTGCCGTACGCGGACATGCCGGAGGACCTGCGTACCCAGTTCGCCGCGGCGGACCTGACGATCTTCAAGGGCGACCTCAACTACCGGCGTCTGGTGGGCGATCGGCTCTACCCGCCGACGACCCCGTTCGCGGACACCACCGGCTGCTTCCCGGGCCCGGTGGCCGCGCTGCGCACCCTGAAGTCCGACGTGATCGTCGGTCTGGAGGCGGCCACCGAAGCCGCCCTGGTCGCCGCCGAGGGACAGCGGTGGCGCACGAACGGCACGCACGCGCTGATCCAGGTACGGCCCTGACCGTCATGTCAGCCGCAGCGGCAGCGACTTGATGCCGTTGACGAAGTTCGAGACGAGCCTGGTGGGCGGCGCGGCCAGACGGAGTGCGGGCAGGGTCCGCAGCGTCTCCTCGTACAGCACACCCAGTTGCAGCCGGGCGAAGTGCGCGCCGAGGCAGACATGCGGGCCGTCCCCGAAGGAGACGTGCGGATTCGGCGTCCGGAACAAGTCGAGTGTGTCCGGCGCGGTGAACACACGCTCGTCCCGGTTGGCGGAGGCGTGGAAGACGACCACTTTGTCGCCCGCGCGGATGCGCTGCCCGGCCAGCTCGGTGTCGCGGGCGGCGGTCCGCCGGAAGCTGAGCACGGGCGGATGCCAGCGCAGCAACTCCTCCACGGCGAGCGGCAGTCGGCCGGGCCGCTCGCGCAGTGCGTCGTACGCCCCCGGATGACCCGCCAGGGCCAGCAGTCCACCGGGTGCGGCGGAGCGTACCGTGTCGTTCCCGGCGATCGTCAGCAGGAAGAAGAACATCTCCAGCTCGGGGCCGGTGAGTTCGGGGTCCGTGGCGAGCGTGGTCATGATGTCGTCCGCGGGGTGGTCCCGCTTGTGGGCGGCCAGTTCCTGCGCGTACCCGAACATGTCCCGCAGGGCGGCGGGCGAGCGCGGGTCCACCGGCCGTCCCCCGGCGTCCGGCCACGGTCCGCCGGCCTCGTCCGGGTCCTGGTAGCCGATCACGCGCTGCGTCCAGTGCAGCAGCAGACCACGGTCGGACCCGGGCACACCGAGCAGGTCGGCGAGGTTGAGGACGGCGTAGTCGTCGGTGACGGCGGCGACGACGTCATCTGTGCCGTCACCGGCCCGCGCCCGGTCCACGGCCCCGGCGAACAGGGCCCGGGCACGCGCCCGGGCCACCTCCGCGAACCGGTCGATGCGCCGCGGGGTGAAGGCGCGGCTCACCAGTCGCCTCAACCGTCTTTGGCCGGGCGGATCCTGATTGAGCATCATGCGCCGGATGAAGGGCAGGTCCCCGGGATCGGGGTCACGGATCTGGGTGGCACCGAGGTACGAGGAGTACGTCGCCGAGTCCTTGAGCACGCGCACGACGTCGGCGTGCCGGGTCACCGCCCAGAAGCCGGGCCCCGCCGGCCAGCCGAGCACCTCCGGCTCCTCCTGCCAGGCGACCGGGTGATGGTCGCGCAGGATGCGGTACGCGGCGTGGGGCACCCCGTCGGCGTACCGGCGCGGGTCGAAGACGTCGGGGACGGGCGGCGCCTGCCGTGGGTTCACGCAGGGGTGTCCTCGGCCCGCAGGAAGCCCTCCACCGTACGGATCAGGTCGAGGGGTGTCTCGTCCATGGCATAGTGGCCGGCCGACGGCAGTTCGACCAGCGAGCCGCCGGGATACCAGCGCAGCCAGGTCTCCCGCATCAGCCCGGCCGTGAGTGCGGGATCGAGGGCGCCGGTGACGGCCAGCGCGGGCACCGTGGAGCCCTTGACCTCCGTGTGGAAGTCCTCCCGGGCCCAGGAGTCCAGCCACGTCCGGAACGCCGTGGCGTCGCTGTGGGCCAGCGACCGCGCGACCATCCGGTTCAGCCAGGCGGCCGGGGCCCTGCCGCCGGTGGTGACATCGAGGATGACGCGCCGGTTCTCCGGCTTGTGCGCGGCGCCCGCGAACAGTTCCCACTGGTCGGCGGGCAGCGGCAGTCCCGAGGCCGGGACGGGCGAGACGCCGACGATTCTGCGCAGGCGTTCGGGGGCGAGTGCCAGCAGCCGCTGCGCGACCGCGCCGCCCATCGAGTGCCCGACCACCGAGAACCGGTCCCAGCCCAGCCGGTCGGCCAGCGCCAGGAGGTCGGCGGCGGCCTCGGCGGTACCGAACGCACCGGAGGCGTCCATCGCCGCTCCGTACCCCCGTAGATCCACCAGGGCGTAGGTGAAGGCTTCGCGGTCGAGATCCGGCAGCACCGTCGCGTACGCGGCCCGGTCGGCGAACCAGCCGTGCACCGCGAACACCGTGTGGGCACCATGGCCGTGCACTTCATGAGGCAGCACGAAGGAGGTCATGCGACCACCGTGGCCCTCAGAGGGAGGAGCGGCAAGGGGGCGTGACGCCTCCCGTGCGCCCGAACGCCGCCCGGCCCCGGGCCGCGTGACGGCGCCGGTGACCCCGATTCACGCGATGGTGTGATCACATCCCGTCACACGGATGGCCCGGTGGGCCCACGGGTAGGGCCCGGCCATGACGCAGCCGTTCGAACTCCCGCACTTCTACATGCCGTACCCCGCGCGGCTGAACCCGCATCTCGACGAGGCGCGTGCCCACTCCACCCAGTGGGCACGCGCCATGGGCATGCTGGAGGGCTCCGGCATCTGGGAACAGTCCGACCTCGAAGCGCACGACTACGGGCTGCTCTGTGCGTACACCCATCCCGACTGCGACGGCCCGGCGCTCTCCCTCATCACGGACTGGTACGTGTGGGTGTTCTTCTTCGACGACCACTTCCTGGAGGCCTTCAAACGCACCCAGGACCGCGACGGCGGCAAGGCCCACCTGGACCGGCTGCCGCTGTTCATGCCCCTGGACCCGGCGACGCCCGTACCCGACCCGGAGAACCCCGTCGAGGCGGGACTCGCCGACCTGTGGGCACGCACCGTGCCGTCGATGTCCCCGCACTGGCGGCGCCGGTTCGCCGTCGCGACCGAGCACCTGCTCAACGAGTCGCTGTGGGAGCTGTCCAACATCAACGAAGGACGGATCGCCAACCCCGTCGAGTACATCGAGATGCGCCGCAAGGTCGGCGGCGCACCCTGGTCCGCCGGTCTGGTCGAGTACGCGACCGCCGAAGTGCCTCCCGCCGTGGCCGGGTCGCGGCCGCTGCGGGTGCTCATGGAGACGTTCTCCGACGGCGTCCACCTGCGCAACGACCTGTTCTCCTACCAGCGCGAGGTCGAGGAGGAGGGCGAACTCAGCAACGGCGTCCTGGTGCTGGAGACCTTCTTCGGCTGCACCACCCAGGAGGCGGCGGAGACCGTCAACGACATCCTCACCTCGCGGCTGCACCAGTTCGAGCACACCGCGCTCACCGAGGTCCCCGCGCTGGCCTTGGAAAAGGGCCTCACCCCGGACGAGGCCGCCGCGATCGGCGCGTACGCGCAGGGCCTCCAGAACTGGCAGTCCGGTGGCCACGAATGGCACATGCGGTCCAGCCGCTACATGAACCAGGGCGCCCGCACCGGCCACCGCTTCGGACCCTCCGGGCCCGGCATCTCCGCCGCCGATGTGCGCGCACTGCTCGCCGACGCCGGGGCCGAGCGACTGCGCGCCTACACCCACCTCCCCTTCCAGCAGGTGGGGCCCTCGCTGATCCCCGACCTGCGGATGCCCTACGAGCTGGAACTCAGCCCGCACCTGGACGGGGCCCGTCGCAGGCTCACCCCCTGGGCACAGCGGACGGGCATCCTCGCGGAGGGCGTCTGGGACGAGGACAAGCTGCTCGCCTACGACTTCCCGCTCTGCGCGGCAGGTCTAGACCCGGACGCGACCCCCGATGGGCTGGATCTCAGCTCCCAGTGGCTCGCCTGGGGCACATACGGCGACGACTACTATCCGCTCGTCTTCGGGCACCGGCGCGACCTCGCGGCGGCGAGACTGTGCACCGGGCGGCTGTCCTCGTGCATGCCGCTCGACGGCGAGGAACTCCCGGTCCCGGCCAACGGATTGGAGCGCGCGCTGATCGGCCTGTGGGTGCGCACCACCGCCGGCATGACGCCCGACCAGCGGCGCGCGCTGCGCGCCGCCGTGGACACGATGACCGAGAGCTGGCTGTGGGAGCTGTCCAACCAGCTGCAGAACCGCATCCCGGACCCCGTCGACTACCTGGAGATGCGCCGCGCCACCTTCGGCGCCGACCTCACCAAGAACCTGTGCCGCATGGGACACGGCCCCCAGGTGCCGCCCGAGGTGTACCACAGCGGCACGGTTCGTGCCCTGGAGAACGCGGCCATCGACTACGCGATGCTGACCAACGACGTCTTCTCGTACCAGAAGGAGATCCAGTACGAGGGGGAGATCCACAACGCCGTCCTCGTCGTGCAGAACTTCTTCGGCTGTGACTACCCGACGGCCGTACGGATCGTGGGCGACCTGATGAACCAGCGCATGCGGCAGTTCCAGCATGTCGCCGCCCGTGAACTGCCCGTGCTGTACGAGGACTTCGCCCTCTCCCGCGAGGCCCGGGCCGTCATGGACGGGTATGTCGTGGAACTCCAGAACTACATGTCCGGCATTCTGAACTGGCACCGCGGCTGCCATCGCTACGGCGCGGCCGACCTGGCCCGGCGTGCCCACGGCTTCGTCCCGGACCTGGCGCCGGCCGTCGGACGCCGGCCGGCGCCGGTGTCCCACTGACCGCACCCGGACCGCCGCGGCGAACACCACGAGGGTTTCCGCGGCGTCCCGCGCACCTCGGCGCGACCCGTCACCCGCCGGTTCCGGCCGGAAGAGCGTGGCGAAGGAGAGGGGACGGCCCGGGACTTCGGCGATCCGTACCCGGCCGTCCCCGTAGTGTCCGCCGAACCGCAGTTCGTGGGCGCGCAGCGTGTCGAGGTGCCGCGAGGGCCCGTATGCGCAGAGGTACCGCTTCACGGTCCGCTCGGCGCCGATCACCGACCGGGCCGGCGGCCCGGCCGGATGAGGACCACGCCTCGTGGCCCACCGGCGAACAGGCGAGGGGCCAGATGAGGAGGTCGTCGGCGTCCGGGTCGTTTCCGGCGAGCGCGACCGGCGTCCGGTGGCCCCCACCACAGCGGGCGAACGGCTCCTGGAAGACGCCGGGCCGCTGCTGGTGCGGCTGGACGCCGCCCGTGCCGACATCGTCCGGACGGTGGCCGCGCCCCCGTCCGGAGTCACCCTCGCGGCCACGCCGACCGTGTTCACGCCGCATGTCCTGGCCGCGCTGCCCGCCGCCCCCGGCGATCCGCTGCGGCTGCCGGAGTGGCGCCGTCGACCACCGAGGCGCCGGGGAGGAGCCCGTGTGCGTCGTCCCGCCGCGGACCCATCCGCTCGCCGGGCTCGCCGGGCTGCGGCTCGGTGACCCCCGGCCGACGCGCGCCGGCTGGACGCACGGGACGCGGGTCTGCCACTCGCCCGGCTCAGTGCCGCCGCCGGCAGCGCGGGCTTCCGGCCGGCCCTGCGGCACGGGGGCGCCGTTCTGCGGACCCTCCTCGCGCGGGCGGCCACCGGCCACGGCCTGGCCCTGGTGCCCCGCTCAGCGGCCACCGGGGTACCGGCACGGTCTCGGTCCCGCTCACGGCACCGCGCGTCGTCCACCGCACGGAACTGTGCTGCACACCGGGACGCCACGGGAGGCTGCGGCGACCCTGGCGGAAAAAGCCCGTCGCCCGCGCCACCGTCTCACTCGTTCGAGGATCGTGAGGGGGCGACGCGAGGGGTAGGGCTCTGCCGGAGCGAAGGGGAGGTGAGTCATGGAACGGGGCAGGCGCCTGACGATCCTGCTGTGCGCCCTGGTCGTGGGGGTGTTCGTGGTGGTGTCGGGGGCGGGACTCGGCACGGTGGGCGCCACGGTGGTCGGCATGAACAGGCTCGGAGACCTGAAGCGCCGCGCGGCGGCACACGGGCCGTCCGTGTCCGGGGCCGCCGGCCGGTCGCGGGCCGCCGCGGGCACGCCGATGCGCACCACCCCCACCACGGCGCCCTACGACAGCGCGCGCGGCGCGGCCCTGTCGCCCCCGCGGGCCACGCTCGGTGTCGAGGCCGTGGACTGCGCCTGCGGCGGCGCGCTCCTGGTCGGCGTACGCGTCCCGGGACCGGGCCACACGGCCGGTCTCGTGCGAGGCGATGTCGTGCTCGCCGTCGACGCGACACGCCTCGGCTCGGCCGCCGACCTCGCGCGGGCGTTCGCCGCCGTCCGCCCCGGCACCACCGTCACCCTCGCCGTGCGCCACGCGAACGGCGCCCGCCTGCGCCTGACCGCGACTCCCGGTGTCCTCACCTGAGCCTCGCCGCCGCTCGTGCGCAACTCCCCGGGGGCGCCGCGCGCCGTCATGGTCGCGATGGGCTCGCGTCCGTCCCGGCGGAAGGGCAGGATGCTGCCCGTAGACCCTGGGAGGACCCGCACCCGCGGAGGTTATGGATGACCGGCACGCCCGTCCCGCCCGGCAGAGGCGGCCCCGCACCCTTCACCGCCGAGGACTACGCGGTCCGTATGCGGCGTGCCGCGGAAGCCGCCGACGCGGCCGGGCTCGCCGGGCTGCTGATCGCCCCCGGGCCGGACCTGGTGTGGCTGACGGGGTACCGGCCGGTGGAGACCGAACGCCTCACCCTGCTGGTGCTGCGCGCCGGACACGACCCCGTCCTCGTCGTGCCCACCCTGGAGGCGCCCGACGCGGCGAAGGCGGCCGGAGCGCCCGCCCTGACGCTGCGCGACTGGACCGACGGCAAGGACCCGTACGAGGCCGCCGCCTCCGTGCTGCGGCCCGACGGCCGCTACGGCATCAGCGACAACGCCTGGGCCCTGCACCTGCTCGGCCTGCGCGAGCGGCTCCCGGACGCCGGGCACGTCGCCCTCACCCGCGCCCTGCCGATGCTGCGGGCCGTCAAGGACGCCGCGGAACTCGACCGGCTGACGGCCGCCGGAGCGGCCGCGGACGCGACCTACGAGGAGATCAGAAAGGTCCGCTTCGCAGGCCGCCGGGAGCGGGAGGTCGCCGCGGATCTCGCCGGTCTGCTGCGGCAGTTCGGGCACACGCAGGTCGACTTCACCATCGTGGCCTCCGGCCCCAACGGCGCCAATCCGCACCATGAGGCCGGTGAACGCGTCATCGAGCGCGGCGACATGGTCGTCCTCGACTTCGGCGGCCTCAAACACGGCTACGGCTCGGACACCTCCCGCACCGTCCACGTCGGCGAACCGACCGACGAGGAGCGCACGGTGCACGACCTGGTACGTGCGGCCCAGGAGGCGGGCTTTCGCGCCGTCCGGCCCGGTGCCGCCTGCCAGGACGTGGACCGTGCGGCCCGCGCGGTCATCGCCGATGCCGGGTACGGCGAGTACTTCATCCACCGCACCGGACACGGCATCGGCGTCACCACACACGAACCGCCGTACATGATCGAGGGGGAGGAGCAGCCCCTCGTTCCCGGTATGTGCTTCTCCGTGGAGCCCGGGGTCTATCTGCCCGGCCGCTTCGGTGTCCGGATCGAGGACATCGTGACGGTGACCGGGGACGGCGGGCGCCGCCTCAACAACACCCCCCGCGAGCTGGCGGTGGTGGACTGAGAGGGCACGGGCCGGCCGCGCCGCGACCGCGAAGCGGAGACGGCCGGCCGCCCCGGCACCAGCAGCCCCAGCACACCCCCGAGACGACAACGGCGCGATCATGACCCAGGCACCGACACCGACGGCGGAGACCGTACGCCGACTGGCCCGCTCCCTGCTCCCCGAAGAGGCCGGACCGGATGTGGCGCCCGCCGCCGAGGGCCCGGGGCACTCCACCTGGTGGGTCGGCACACGCCATGTGCTGCGGCTGGCCACCGACCGCGACGCCTCCGCCCGCCAGCGGCGCGAACTGCGGCTGCGCGCCCTGGTACGGCCGCACACCGGTGTCGCGGTGCCGACGAGCGTCGCGCAGGGGGAGTGGGCCGCCGGCCTCGCCTACACCCTGGACACCCGGCTGCCCGGCACCACCGTCGAGGAACCGGACATCTCCGCGGTCGGCGAGGCGGACCTCGCGGCGCTGCTCACCGGGCTGCGCGAGGTACCCGTGCGTCAGATCGAGGCGCTCGGCGTGCCCCGTCTCCCGCCCCGCCCCCTGGAGGCGCTCCGGGCCGCCGCCGCGAGCGCCGCCGCCCGCCTCGCCGAGGCCGACGAGTTCGACCCCGCGCGCCTTGCCCAGCTCACCGCGCCCGCCGCCCGCCAGCTGGTCCCGCAGCCCGGCGCCGCCATCCTGGTCCACCACAACCTCGGCGGCGACCACCTCCTGGTGAGCGGCGACGGGCGGGTGCGCGGCGTCCTCGGCTGGACAGACGCGGTCATCGGCGACCCGGCCGAGGACATCGCCTCCCTCGCGGTCGCCGTCGGCGCCCCCACGGCGGTGCGCGCCGCGACGCTCGCGGGCTACGGTGCCCGCCCCTGTCTGCGCGGCCTGTGGCTCGCCCGCTGCGACACGCTCACCCGCCTCGCCGACGGGCTCGACGGCCGCGACCCCACCCCGCCGCCCGTCCTGCGCGCACGGCTGCGGCGCGCATGGGAGGCGATCATGCTGGAGCGGGTCACGGAACTTCCGGACGACGAGACGCCGTAGGCACGACGAGACCCCGGAGGCACGACGAGACCCCGGAGCACGACGAGACGCCGTAGGCGCCCGCACCGCGTGAGCCGTCCGTCCGGCACCCGCGGCCCCGTCACCCGGGTCCCGGCCTCGTCATCCCTGTGTCAGCACCACGCACGACTCACCCGGCAGGTGCAGCACCCCCGCCTCGTCCGGCGGCTGTACGGGCTCCCATGCCGCCAGCACACGCGCGTGCGGGAGGCCGAGGGGGATCCGCGCGGCTTCCTTGCCGAGGTTCACGGCGACCCGGACGTCGCCGCGGCGGAAGGCGAGCCAGCGGGCGTCCTCGTCGTAGGCGACCTTCACGTCCTCGAGGTCGGGGTCGGTGAGGTCGGGCTGGTCGCGGCGCAGGGCGATCAGCTCGCGGTACCAGGCGAGCACGCGCGCGTGGGGCTCGCTCTCCGGCTCGGACCAGTCGAGGCAGGAGCGGTCGCGGGTGGCCGGGTCCTGTGGGTCCGGCACGTCCTCCTCCGCCCAGCCGTGGGCGGCGAACTCCCGGCGTCTTCCCCGCCGTACGGCCTCGGCCAGTCGGGGATCGGTGTGGTCGGTGAAGAACTGCCAGGGCGTCCCCGCGGCCCACTCCTCGCCCATGAACAGCATCGGCGTGAACGGTGCGGCGAGCACCAGCGCCGCCGCGCACGCCAGCAGCCCGGGGGAGAGGGACGCCGACAGCCGGTCGCCGAGGGCCCGGTTGCCGACCTGGTCGTGGGTCTGGGCATAGCCGAGCAGGCGGTGTGCGGAGAAGCGTGTGCGGTCCAGCGGGCGCCCGTGCCGCCGGCCACGGAACGTCGAGTATGTGCCGTCGTGGAAGAAGCCGCCCGTCAGTGTCTTGGCGAGGGCCGCGAGGGGCGCCCGGGCGAAGTCCTCGTAGTAGCCCTGCGATTCGCCGGTCAGCGCCGTGTGCAGCGCGTGATGGAAGTCGTCGTTCCACTGGGCGTGCACACCGAGTCCGTGCTCCGCGCGCGCAGTGACGACCCGGGGATCGCCCAGGTCCGACTCGGCGATCAGGAAGAGCGGCCGGCCGACCTCGGCGGCCAGCGCGTCCACCGCCGACGACAGCTCCTCCAGGAAGTGCAGCGAGCGCGTGTCGTGGAGCGCGTGCACCGCGTCCAGGCGCAACCCGTCGAGCCGGTAGTCGCGCAGCCAGGCCAGCGCGCTGCCGATCAGATATGCGCGCACCTCGTCCGAGCCCGGCGCGTCCAGGTTCACCGCGGCGCCCCAGGGGGTGTGATGTGTCTCGGTGAAGTACGGGCCGAAGGCAGGCAGATGGTTGCCGGAGGGGCCGAGATGGTTGTGGACCACGTCCAGCACGACCCCGAGACCGAGTTCGTGGGCGCGGTCGACGAACCGTTTCAGCGCCTCGGGTCCGCCGTACGGCTCGTGCACCGCCCACAGGCTGACGCCCTCGTAGCCCCAGCCGTGCCGACCGGGGAACGGGCACAGCGGCATCAACTCCACATGGCTGACCCCCAGTTCCGCAAGGTGCTCGAGCCGCTGCGCCGCCGCGTCCAGCGTGCCCTCGCGGGTGTACGTCCCCACATGCAACTCGTACAGCACCGCGCCGGGCAGCCCGCGCCCCGCCCACTCGGCACGCCACGAGTACCGCCCCTGGTCGACGACCGCGCTCAGGCCGTCCGGACCGTCCGGCTGGCGGCGCGACCGGGGATCGGGCAGCACCGGGCCGTCGTCCACGGCGAACCCGTACCGGGTTCCGTCCCCGGCCTCCGCCTCACCGGTCCACCACTCCGGCCGCTCCGGATCGCGCACCAGCGCGCGCGTGACGCCGTCGCAGTGGAGCGTCACCCGGGTCGCCTGCGGTGCCCACACCTCGAACTGCACGGACGGTTCCCCCTCGTCTGCTCATCGTGATGTAGCGCGTCCATGGTGCTTCATCGCAGATCAAAAGGCCGCCGGATCCACCCTTTTGACACGCGCGAAGGCTCCCGACGGCGCCGCCGGTCGTTTTGTCGTTTCCTGGACAGCGAAAGCCGACTGACCGACAATCACCTCCGTGACGTCGTCTTTCGAGTTCCATACGTACCCCGCGCGGCTCTCGGACGCCGAACGCGACAGGGCGCTGAAGGTGCTCAGCGACGGTGTCGCCCTGGGGCGTCTGTCGCACGACACGTTCCTGCGGCGCATGGAGCTGGCACTGGTCGCCCGGCAGCCGCACGAGCTGGCCGCGCTCACCGCCGACCTCACCACCGAAAAGCGCTGGGCGCGCCTTGTCTTCGGAACCGTCGAGGCCGTCTCCGGTTTCACCGTGCGGCTGCGCCGCGCCTGGCAGGCCGAGCGGCTGCCCAAGCTGCTGCTGCCGAGCCCGGGCAACCCCTATCCGCTGCGGATCGGCCGCGACCCCGCGAGCGGCCTCAGGCTCAGCCATGAGACGGTCTCCCGCGTGCACGCCGAACTCCGGCACCAGGGCGGCCTGTGGGTGCTGCGCGATCTCGGCTCGACCAACGGCACCACCGTCAACGGCCGCCGGGTGATCGGCGCCGCGGTCGTCCGCGACGGCGACCAGGTCGCCTTCGGGACGATGACCTTCCGGCTCGCGACGGAGTAGCCCGGCCACCGTGCCGGGCCGCAGCGGGCCACCGGGCCCGCCCTGCCGCACCGCGCCCCGTTCCGCCACCGCGCCCCGCTCCGCCGTCCGGGTGCCGTCCCCACTCCACCCCGTCCCGCGTGCCCCCGCGGTGTTGACGTAGCCTCCCGGGCCGTGACTGACTGTGCGTACACCGTGTACACCAGGTGAACCGACGGCACCACATAGTGGAGGTGTGCCCTGTCGCCACTCCTCCGCTACCCGACCGTGGACGAGCTCGGCGCGCACGCGGCCGCGCTCGTCGCCCGCCGGCCCGGTGACGCCAGACTGCGCCGCGTGGGCACGTCCCGGGGCGACACGCCCCTGTGGCTGCTCTCCGTCGGCCACGGCGGCCGCCACGCCCTCGTCGTCGCCGGTCCCCACGCCAACGAGCCCGTCGGCGGAGCCACCGTCCTGCGCCTGGCCGAACGGGTGCTCTCCGACCCCCGCCTGGGCGACGGCACCGACACCACCTGGAACCTGCTGCTCTGCCTCGACCCCGACGGCGCGCGCCGCAACGAGGGCTGGCTGTCGGGCCCGTACACCCTCGGCCGGTACTTCCGGCACTTCTTCCGGCCCGGCTTCCTGGAGCAGCCCGAGTGGCTGCCCGACGGCGCGGAGCGCGCCGCCCTGCCGGAGACCCGCGCCCTGCTCGACCTCCAGGACGAGCTGCGGCCCTTCTTCCAGTGCTCCCTGCACGGAGTCGACGTCGGCGGCGGATTCGTGGAGCTGACCCGTGACCTGCCGGGCATCGCCCAGCGACTCGCCCAGGCCGCCGCCCGGCTCGGCATCCCGCGGGAACTCGGCCCCTACGACACCCTCTACTGGCCGACCCTCGGGCCGGCCGTGTACCGCATCCCGCCGCCCCGTCGGGGAGACCTGGCCGCGGCGATCACGGAGGCCGCGGTCGAGTCGACCTGGTTCCACCCGCACCGCTACGGCACCGTCACGGCGGTGGTGGAGGCGCCCATGTGGGGTGTGACCGCCGTGGAGGACGCCTCCCCCCTTCCGGACCCGGAGGCGGTGCTCCGGGCCGTCAGCGGGACGCTGCGCCGCGACACCCGGCGGCTGGCGGGATTGCTGGACCGTATCCGCCCCCATCTGGCCACCGTCCCGGACGCCGACCGGCTGCTCGCCCCGGTGGACGACTACTTACTGGTCGGCCCCGGACTCGCCGACTCCTGGGACCCCGACGTCTACGGCGCCGGACAGCGGCCCCTGCCGTCGCTGGACACCGCCCGGCTGACCGCACTCGGGATCTCCGGGCGCCGCGTCGCACTGCGCACCGCCGGACTGCTCCACCAGCTCGCCCGGGCCGCCGGGCCCGCGGCGGCCGGGGTGCTGTCGGAACTCGACGGGCTCATCGACGACTGGTGCGCCGACTACGTCGACGGTTACCGGGCGCGCTGGATCCCGGTCGCGCGCCAGGCCGAGTACCAGGCGCGTGTGGTGCTCGCCGCGGTCGAACTCGCTCGGCGGTACACGCCGGTGCGCTCCCGTTCGGGTGAGGGCGGCTGGGGTCCGGAGGCCGCGGTGCCGATGCATACGGAATGACGACGAAGACCACCCGCGCCCTGCGCGGCGCCCTGATCGCCGCGGCAGCCCTGCTTCCCGTGGTGCCGGCCCAGGCCGCACCCCGGCCGGCCGTCACCGGCAACTGGCTCTATCTGACCGTCACCAACGGAGACGACCGCTCCCGGGACATCAACGGCACGCTGCTGCTGTGCGACCCGCCGCGGGGCCACTCCCAGGCCGCCCGGGCCTGTGCGGAACTCGAGGCGGCGCAGGGGGACATCGGCCGCATCCCGGCCGGTCACTCGCTCTGTCCGATGCTCTACGCCCCCGTGACCGTGTCCGCGCGCGGCGAGTGGGACGGCCGTCCGGTCGAGTACAGCCACACCTTCGCCAACAGCTGCGAGCTCCAGGCGAGAACCGGGGCGGTGTTCGCCCTCACGGACCGAGCGGTTCCGGGCGTACGGCACCCGGTCGTACCCGGCGTACGGCATCCGATGGTTCCGGGCGTACGGCAGTGAGCCACGCCCCGCGCGCGTGTCCGGTGCCGGTCACGGCACGCGCGCGGGGGTGCCCGGACCCGGTCCGCGGTACGCCGTGCCTCACTGCCCGGCGACTCGCTCCAGCAGCGCAACCGGCAGCCTCCCGAAAAGGTCCGCCACGCGCGTGTGCCCCTCGAACCGGCGCTCGGGGGAGAGCACATCCCTCCACGGGCCGGGCGGCAGGGTCAGGGACGTGTCGCGCCAGCCTCCCGCCTCCGCGAGCCGCAGCGACAGCCGGGTGACCGCCGTGAGCACCTCCTGTGACCGTACGAAGGCCACGCAGTGCGCGGCGGCCGGACCCTCGGCCCGGAGCGGTGTGTACGTCGCCCGCGAGCCGAAGAGCTCCGGGCGCCGCCGGCGCAGCCGCAGCGCGGCCCGGGTGAGTTCCGCCTTGTCCGAGGACGGCTCCCGGGGCTCGAACGGCTGCCGGTTGTCCGGGTCGACCAGTGCCCGGTACTCGTCTTCCGTGCCCTGGTAGACGTCCGGCACTCCCGGCATCGTCAGCTGGACCAGCGCGGCCCCGAGGACGTTCGCCCGGATATGCGGCGCGAGCGCGTCCCGGAACTCCATGACGGACTCCCCGGGGGCACCGCACGGCCCCTGGGCGACGAACGCCGTCACCGCCTGCTCGTAGGCCGGTTCCTGCTCGGTCCACGTGGTGTGCAGCCCCGCCTCCCGCACATGCTTGAGCAGTGCCCCGCACAGTCGCTCGCGGTCGGCCCGGCCGAGCCCGAAAAGCGTCTGCCAGGCGGCCCACGCCAGATGCGGGTCGGGCCCGGTGCCGCCCGCGCGGGTCACCTCGGCCAGCACGTCGGCCCAGCGCTCCGGGCACTGGGAGAGCACCGCGACCGCGGCCCGCACATCCGCGCTGCGCTTGGTGTCGTGCGTGGACAGCACGGTCCCGCCGACGGGCCAGTCGCGCTGTACGCGCCCGCAGTACGCGTGGAAGTCCTCCGGGGCGACGGCCGGGGCGCCGGGATCGCCGCCCACCTCGTTCGCGGACAGCAGCGGCACATAGCGGTAGAACGCCATGTCCTCCACGGACTTGGCACGCAGAGCCGACGCCGTCTGCGCGAACCGGGCCCGGAACTCGGCGTGCCCGGGCCCGTCCCCGGCCCGCCCCAGCACCAGGTCCCGTACCGCGGTCACCGCGTGGGCCTCCTCGGGCACGGTGAAGGCCGCGCGGGCCTCGGTGGCGGCCTCCTCGGTGACGACCGCGGCGGCGTCCTGCGAGGAGTACGGCCGGTACACCTCCAGGCGGACGAGGAGTTCGCGCAGCGCGGTGCGCAGCGCCCAGGGTGCGTGGTCGCGCAGCGCGGCGTCCGGGGACGTCCCGCACAGGCGGCTCGCCACGCGCGTGAGGCGGTCCACCTCGGCCGCCAGCTCGTGGGTGACCACCCGGTGCGCGGCGCGCCGCACGGTGGAGGCCCAGTGCCCGCCGCCCTCGCCCAAGGGGCCCGCGAAACGCCGGTAGTGGCCGAGCAGGTCCCCGGCGCCCACGGGGTCCGTGAACAGCCCGTCCACCCGGCGCAAGGCGTCGTATCCGGTGGTGCCCGCGACCGGCCAGGCGGAAGGCAGATGCTCGTCCGCCGCGAGGATCTTCTCCACCACGGTCCACCGCCCCCCGGTGGCCTCGTGCAGGCGGCGCAGATACCCTTCCGGGTCGGCCAGCCCGTCCGGGTGGTCCACGCGCAGACCGTCGATCACTCCCTCGCCGAGCAGCCGCAGGAGTGTCGCGTGGGTCGCCGTGAAGACCTCCGGGTCCTCCACGCGCACCCCGATGAGCTCGGAGATGGTGAAGAACCGCCGGTAGTTCAGTTCCGTACGGGCCAGCCGCCACCACACCGGGCGGTACCACTGGGCGTCGAGCAGCTGCGGCAGCGGCAGCGTCGAGGTGTCCTCGCGCAGCGGGAACACATGGTCGTGGTAGCGCAGCACGTCCCCGTCGACCTTCAGCTGCCCGCTCTCCTCGCCGAGCCGGCGCCCGAGCACGGGCAGCAGCACCTGGCCGCCCCCCGCCTCCCAGTCGATGTCGAACCAGCGTGCGTACGGCGACTCGGGCCCCTCGCGCAACACCTCCCACAGGGGGCGGTTGTGGCGCGGGGAGGCGGCCATGTGGTTGGGCACGATGTCCACGACCAGGCCCAGACCGTGCTCCCGGGCGGTGCGGGACAGGGCGCGCAGACCCGCCTCACCGCCGAGTTCCTCCCGTACGCGCGCGTGGTCGACGACGTCGTAGCCGTGCGCCGACCCGGGGACGGCCTCCAGGACGGGGGACAGATGCAGATGCGAGACGCCGAGTCGGGCCAGGTACGGCACGGCCGCCTCGGCCGCACCGAACGGGAACTCCGGCTGAAGCTGAAGCCGGTAGGTGGCCGTGGGCACCGGCGGGGCGGGAGGCTCAGGTGTCATGGAAAGCTACGTACCCGCCGCGCCGGCTTTCGTGCCGGGGACGCGCCGCCGGGCGCGTCCGGCCTCGCCTAGGCGGGCCGCTGCAACACCACCAGGCTCCGGTCCACCAGTGTCAGCCGGCCCCCCGCCGCGATCTTGTCGCCGGTGCCCGGTGCCAGCCCCTCCGGGACGGAGGTGTCGACGACGACCTGCCACTGACGCCCGTGGTCGACCGGCACCACGAAGTCCAGCGCCTTCGGCGAGGCGTTGAACATCAGCAGGAAGGAGTCGTCGGTGATGCGCTCCCCGCGCGGGCCGGGCTCGGAGATCGCGTTGCCGTTGAGGAACACGGTCAGCGCGCTCGCCTGCGCCGATGTCCAGTCCCGCTGGGTCATCTCCTGGCCCTGCGGGGTGAACCAGGCGATGTCGGACAGCTCGTCGTGCGTGCCCTGTACCGGGCGGCCGTGGAAGAAGCGGCGCCGGCGGAAGACCGGGTGGTCCCGGCGCAGCCACACCATCGCGCGCGTGAACTCCAGCAGTTCGCTGCCGTCCTCGGGCCACTCCACCCAGGACAGCTCGTTGTCCTGGCAGTACGCGTTGTTGTTGCCCTGCTGGGTCCGCGCGAACTCGTCGCCGTGGCTGAGCATCGGCACGCCCTGGGAGAGCATCAGCGTGGCGACGAAGTTCCGCATCTGCCGGCCGCGCAGCTCGAGCACCGCCGGGTCGTCGGTGTCGCCTTCGGCCCCGCAGTTCCAGGACCGGTTGTAGTTCTCCCCGTCGCGGTTGTCCTCGCCGTTGGACTCGTTGTGCTTGTCGTTGTACGCGACGAGGTCGTGCAGCGTGAATCCGTCGTGGCAGGTCACGAAGTTGATCGAGGCCAGCGGCCGGCGGCCGTCGTCCTGGTAGAGGTCCGAGGAGCCGGTCAGCCGGGAGGCGAACTCCGCGAGCGTGCGGGGCTCGCCGCGCCACAGGTCCCGTACGGTGTCGCGGTACTTGCCGTTCCACTCGGTCCACAGAGGCGGGAAGTTGCCCACCTGGTAGCCGCCCTCGCCCACGTCCCATGGCTCGGCGATCAGCTTCACCTGGGAGACCACGGGGTCCTGCTGGACCAGGTCGAAGAACGACGACAGCCGGTCGACCTCGTGGAACTGCCGGGCCAGCGTCGCCGCGAGGTCGAAGCGGAAGCCGTCCACGTGCATGTCGGTGACCCAGTAGCGCAGCGAGTCCATGATCAGTTGGAGTACGTGCGGGGAGCGCATCAGCAGGGAGTTGCCGGTGCCGGTCGTGTCCATGTAGTAGCGCGGGTCGTCCGTCAGCCGGTAGTACGAGGGGTTGTCGATGCCCCGGAAGGAGAGCGTCGGGCCCAGGTGGTTGCCCTCGGCGGTGTGGTTGTAGACGACGTCCAGGATGACCTCGATGCCGGCCTCGTGCAGCGCGCGGACGGCCGACTTGAACTCCAGGACCTGCTGGCCGCGGTCGCCCCAGGAGGCGTAGGCGTTGTGCGGGGCGAAGAAGCCGATGGTGTTGTAGCCCCAGTAGTTGGCCAGGCCCATGTCCACCAGACGGTGGTCGTTGACGAACTGGTGTACGGGCATCAGCTCCAGCGCCGTGACGCCAAGCTCGGTCAAGTGTTCGATGATGGCCGGGTGGGCGAGCGCCGCGTAGGTACCGCGCAGCTCGTCGGGGAGCGCCGGGTGGCGCATCGTCAGGCCCTTCACATGGGCCTCGTAGATCACCGTGCGGTGGTACTCGGTGTGCGGCCGGCGGTCGTCGCCCCAGTCGAAGTAGGGGTTGATCACCACGGACGCCATGGTGTGGGGCGCCGAGTCGAGGTCGTTGCGCTTGTCGGGGGAGCCGAAGGGATAGCCGTACACCTCCTCGCCCCACCGCACGGTGCCGCTGACGGCGCGCGCATACGGGTCGAGCAGCAGCTTCGCCGAGTTGCAGCGCAGCCCGCGGTCGGGGGCGTACGGGCCGTGCACCCTGAATCCGTACCGCTGGCCGGGCATCACCCCGGGCAGATACGCGTGACGGACGAACGCGTCGGTCTCCCGCAGCTCCACCGCGGTCTCCGAGCCGTCGTCGTGCAGCAGACACAGCTCGATCCGGTCGGCGGTCTCCGAGAAGACCGCGAAGTTGGTCCCTGCGCCGTCGTAGGTGGCGCCGAGCGGATATGCCTCTCCAGGCCAGACCTGCATGGACACGACTCTCCCGGTTGTCCTGGCCCCGTGGGGCGCCCTGAAGCCGAGTCTTCCCCGAAAGCGGGGGAACCTCCTATGACTTGCATCCCTCTTAACAGCCGACCAGCGCATACGGGGTATTGCGCAGCCAACCGGGCGACCGCGTATGCCGAACCAGTGGGGCTCAAGCCACTCCCAGTGACACAGGGGGAGTAGGGGGAAATGTGCGCAGAACAGTGCGCCGCCACCTGGGCAAGGTAGTGGCGGGTGCGGCCATCGCGGTGACGGGGACCGCCGTGATGGTCGGGATCACGCTTCCGGACTCGGTGTCGGCCGAGGAATCCGGAGCCCGGGGCGGCGGACTCGCCGCCCGGCAGGCCGAGGGCCGGGGGTAGGAGGCGGTGGCGCCGGGTGTCGTCGAACGGGCCCCCGCCGAGGGGGCGAAGGGCAAGGGCGGCGATCCGCTGACCGACGACGAGATCAAGCGAGCCGAGCGCATCGCGCTGACCCGGCCGCAGTTCGCCGCCGGCGAGGACGTCGAGGGCAGGAAGCGCCCGCAGCGGCTGACCGTCGACCTCGCCGAGCCGGACCCGGACCACCTGGACGACCCGCACGCGCCGCGCCGCGCGGACGTGACGTTCTACGACTACAAGGACGACGCCCTCGTCACCAGGACCGTCGATCTGGAGACCGGGAAGGTCGAGCGGACCGCCACCCAGCACGGAGTGCAGCCGCCCCTCGTCCCCGACGAGAACGCCGAGGCGGCCAGGCTGCTGATCGCGGACCCGCTCGGCGCGGGCCTGAAGGCCGACTACAAGGACGCCACCGGCAAGGACCTGACCTCCCCCGGCCAGCTGATGCTCACGAGCATCGTCTACCGGGCGTCCCCCGGAGCCCAGCCGGCCGTGCTCGACCGGTGCGGGCAGCACCGCTGCGTGCGGCTCTTCCCGAAGGTCCCGAACGGCTCCTGGATCGACAGCCGCTCCTTCGTGATCGACCTGAGCGCCCGGAAGGTCGGCAGGCTCTCCTGAGCCACGCGCGCCGCCGGCCGGACGGAACCTCACCCCGGGCCGTGCGTGCCGTCCGAGCTTCCTCACCGCTCACCTTCTCGCTTCCTCTTTCTCGCTTCGTCTTTCTCGCTTTGTGCAGGAGGAGTCTCTTCGTCATGCGCGTGAACAGAATCGGCCGTGCCCGCGGGCGCGCCCTGACCGGCCTCCTGGCGGCCGGGCTGGCCTTCGGCGGCACGGCGGCCGCACCGGCCGTCGCCCTGCCCCGGGCCGCGGCCCAGCCGGCCGCCGAGTGCAGTGCGGCGTACCGGATCGAGCAGAGGCTCTCCACCGGCACCACCTGGCGGATGTGCTGGCGCTACGACACCCACGCCGGTCTCGTCCTGGAGCGTGTCTCCTATCAGCCGCCCGGTGAGACCCGCCCGATCAAGGTCCTCAACAGCGCGCGGCTCGCCCAGATCGACGTGCCCTACGACGACGGATCGGTCGAGTACAGCGACCTGACCGGCGCGGGCTTCGCGCAGGGACTGTCCGCGATGACGCCCGCCGAGTGCCCCGGCGGCACCATCAAGGCGGTCAAGGTGCCGAACGCTCCGGACCCGCGGCACCCCAACGTCAACGGCCTGTGCACGACGACCCGTTCGCGCGGCCACGCCTACCGTATGCAGAGCGACACCGGAAACAAGGTCTACCAGGCCCAGGGCAAGGACCTGTTGATCTACACCGTCAACAAGGTCGGCTGGTACGAGTACATCACCGAGTGGCGCTTCCAGGACGACGGCACGGTCAACATGAGCATCGGCGCGACCGGCAGCCTCTCGCCGTTCGACTACGACGCCGGCGACGGCCGTGGCTGGCCGATCGGCAAGGGGGCCAGGGGTTACGCCACCAGCCACAGCCACAACGTCTTCTGGCGGCTCGACTTCGGCCTGGACGGCTCCTCCGGGAACCGCGTCGAGCAGTACGACTCCCGGGTCAGCCCGCCGGCCCGCGGCGCCCAGGCGCCGAGCAACAAGACCACCCGCACGGAGATCACCAAGGAACTCGCCGGCGATGCCCAGAACATGCGCTGGTGGCGGGTCGTCAGCGACACCGGCAAGAACAAGGACGGCCACGCGCGCTCGTACGAACTCGTCCCCGGCGCCAGCAGCAAGTACCTCGGGCACGACTTCACCCGCCACGACGTGTACTTCACCGAGTACAACAGGTGTGAGCAGTTCGCCAGCGACAACCTGGGCGGCTGCGGCCGCGGGGCGGGCAAGTCGGTCGACACATGGGTCAACGGACAGACGCTCACTCACCCGGTGGTGTGGGTGAACGTCGGCTTCCATCACATCGCGCGCGACGAGGACCAGCAGCCCATGCCGGTCCACTGGCAGGGCTTCTCGATCGCTCCGCGCGACGTCACGGCTATGAATCCCCTCACTCCGCCGGCTCTGGCGGGCCAGAACGGGCGTGCGCGATCCGGTAGTTGAGAAACGACCCTGTCCATCCGGCTGCATCCCGCCGCTCTCCCGGAGTAGTCTTCCTTGATCGTTGGCTGGGGCCTGGCCCCTGAGGAGGCTCGGGGGAGCGGAAGGCGGTGCGCGGGTGGGCTCGGGAGGGCTGGAGCTGCCCCCTGGTGACGAGGGTCATGAGGGGAACTCCGCGGAGGTCCCGCCCGCGGCGGTGTCCCTGGCACGGCCGATGGAAATGGGATCCATCGGACCGGAACTGGACTGGAACGCCGAGGCATGGCGCGAGGTGCGGACCCGCGCCCAGCGGGCGGGGCGCGCCTATATCTGGCTGAATCTGGTCGAACAGCGGCTGCGCGCGGTCGTGGCCGCTGTTCTCCGGCCCATCTACGAACCCGTCCACGGCGACGACTGGGTCGTCGCCGCGGCCGGGCCGGCCGGTCAGGAGTGGGTGCAGCGGGCGGTGGCGGTACGCGAAGTCAGCCGCCGCAAGGGCTACTTGCTCGACCCAGCGGATGACAACGTCCTCAGCTTTCTGACGCTGCCGCAGCTACGCGAGCTGATGGTGCAGCACTGGCCGTGCTTCGAGCCGTACATAGACGAGCGCCGTGACGTCGAACTCGCCCTCGACGAACTCGAAGTGACCCGGAACGTGGTCTCGCGCAACCGGGCCCTGTCGGAGGCGGTGCTCGCCCAGGCCGAACGCGCCTCCGCCCGGCTCCTGGAGATCCTCGGTGCGGGCGGCGACGTGCCCTCCGCGCGCCGGCTGCCCGTGGACGCGGTCGAGGACCTGGTGGGCGATCGGTACGCGGACGTGGTCGCCGTCCATCCGGACCGGGTGCGGCTGCTGCGGCAGTTCCCCGCCGAGGACATCTTCGGCGGTGCCCGCCGTCTCGACGCCATCGGCATCGGCCTGAACCTGCTCGTGCAGAACTTCTCCGGGCGCCGTCTGGTGCGCCTCGCGGAGTCGGGCTGCCGGGTGCGCCTGCTGTTCCTCAACCCCGCCTCCAGCGCGGTCAAACGGCGAGAGCGCGAACTCGGCATCCGGAAGGGCGAACTGAGCCGGGCCGTCGAGATGAACATCCTGCATATGCGCCGGGTGCGCGCCAGGCTCCGCGACCCCGGCGCCTTCCAGATCCAGGTCTTCGACGAGACGCCCCGCTTCACCGCGTACCTGGTGGACGGGGACGGCACCGACGGGATCGCGGTGGTGCAGTCCTATCTGCGCCGCAGCCGGGGCATGGAGGCGCCGGTGCTGGTGCTGCGCAACGGCAACCGGGTCGTCAAGTCGGAGGAGGTCGACGAGAGCGGTCTCTTCCCGACCTACCGCGAGGAGTTCGAACTGGCTTGGGTGGATTCACGTCCTGTGTCCTGAACCATCCCATATGGAGCGCCGGCAGTAGGCGAGCGGAGCGCGGTCCTCGGATTGTCAGTGGTGCATGCGAAGGTGGAGCCCACTGGGGGAAAGCACCACCGAGAAGGGGGGCCGCCATGGCCTGGCACCGAGAGCTGCTGATCGGCTTCGACCTGGAGACGACCGGGACGGATCCGTATGAGGCGCGCATCGTCACGGGGGCGGTGATCGAGGTCAGGGGCGGGCAGCCGCTCGGCCGCCGGGACTGGCTGGCCGACCCGGGCGTGGAGATCCCGGCGGACGCGGTGGCGGTGCACGGGATGAGCAACGAGCGGGCGGCCGCCGAGGGCAGCCCCGCCGACCGGGTCGCGTCTCAGGCGTCGCATCCGGTAGCAGAGTGCCGGGTTCCGGCCCACGCCGGAACGGAAGTCGCGTGACGAGCTGGGTAACTGAGCCCTTGGTGGCCTTCGACCTGGAGACCACGGGTACGGACGTCGAGACCGACCGCATCGTCACCGCGGCGGTCGTGCGACTGGAGCCGGATGGGGCCGTCTCGGCGGAACGGACTTGGCTGCTCAATCCCGGGGTGGTCATACCCGAAGAGGCTTCGGCGATCCACGGCATCTCGACGGACCATGCCCGCGAGCACGGGGTCTCGGCTTCGTCCGCAGTCGAGGCGATCACACAGGCCGTCGCCGAGGTTCTGCACTCAGGGACACCTCTGGTCGTGATGAACGCGCGCTACGACTTGTCGTTGCTGGATCGTGAGTGTCGGCGGTACGAGCTGGAGTCGATCAGCGAGCGACTGGGCAGCGTGCCCTCGCCGGTCATCGATCCCCTGGTCATCGACAAGCATGTCGACAAGTACCGGAAGGGTAAGCGTGCCCTGCATGCGTTGTGCGCGCATTACGGCGTGTCGCTCGAAGACGCGCACAATGCGAGGGCGGACGCGGTGGCTGCCGCCCGTGTGGTGCGACGTATGGGCGAGAAGTACCAGCCCGTCGGGACGATGTCCTCGACAGACCTGCATGACCTCCAGGTGCGTGCGGCGGCCGCGCAGTCAGCTTCTCTGCAGGCATACCTGCGGCGGACCACGAACCCCACGGCAGTCGTTGAGTCGGCTTGGCCGGTCATCCCGCGGAGCCGATAGGCCGGGCTGGTCAAGGCCCTTCGTGCGCGAGAGCCTGCAGGTGGGAGAGAGCGATTCGCCGTCGGGTGGGGTCGACGGCGAGAATCTTCACGACGAGAGGTTCGCCGACCCGTATCACGTCCTGGGGGTCGGCAACGGGTTCCGCGGACAGCTCGGTGTTGTGTACGAGTCCTTCGAGGCCATCCTCTCGGTCTTCGATACGGACGAAGGCGCCGAACGGCACAAGTTTGGTCACGACACCGGTCACAACCTGGCCGACCTGCTGCATGAACTGCGGCATCGGGTCCGCCTGCAGTGCCTTCAAGGACAGCGGCACACGCTCTCTCACCATGTCGACATCGAGGACCACGGCCGAGATCTTCTGCCCGACGGCGACGACGTCGGACGGGTGATTGATGCGCCTCCAGGACAGCTCTGGAATGTTGATCATTGCGGTGAAGCCGCCGATGTCGACGAAAGTGACGCCGAAGCCGGCGATCTCCGTGACCGTGCCGGTGACGATCTGCCCGCGGCGGAGAGTCTTCAGAAAGGCCCAGTTCCGGTCGCTGGGTGTCTGCTCGGTCCTCCACCGGGCCCGCAGCACGCCGTCACTGTCTGGCATAACAGCGGTGAACAGTGGGTGACGTGAGTCGACGTCGAGGGGCAGGGCGGCAGCAGACCGAGAGCCCACCACCTGGGCTGCCAGAGCCTGATACTCGGTTTCGTCGGCGATCGTGCTGGTGATGGCCCCGTTCCCGTCCTCCCAAACGACTTCCACCGGGCCTTCGTCGGGGAGCGCGGCGAGAACGGCATCGACGTCGGTGGACAGGTCCGGCCAGACAGTCAACTTGGAGCGTGGGGTGAGCTTGGCGCGTACCGCGTCGACGGTGTTCTCCGTGAGGCGGTGCCAGCGGGAGGCGTTGTCGACGTACCCCTCCTCCAATATGGCTGCTTGCCGCATCGCGATGGACCAGCGCAAACGGGACCAGAAGTGCTCGTCGGCGGGGCGCTGTACGCCAGGCTCGTCCAGTTCCGCCTCGTAGGGCGATGCCTGCAATCGCTCAGGGAAGAGCCCGAGTGCCCGGGTGCGTTCATGGGCGCTCTCGCAGGGCTTGTCGCTGCTGACGTAGACGTACTGGTCCCAACCGACGTGGACGGCGAATTCGTCCTCGACCTCCAAACGGCACCAGGCGCCGTTGTCGCGGAGCATTGCCCGCACCAGCTCCAGGCCGACGGAGAGTGAGATCTCCGCGCCGTCGTGGAATCCACTGAGATCGGGTGGGAAGAGCCCGCCCAGGCCGTGGCCTTCTATGGCCGGTTCCAGGCCGAAGTGGGCAACGCCGGCGATCTGCGGCTCGCGAATGGTCAGGTGGTCGATGCCGGTCGCCGCTGCGAAGGCGGCGACAGACTGCAAGTAGGCCGACTCCACCGCTCCGTGGTCGCTGGTCGGCTCCTCCACGCCGATGTAGTGACCGTGCTCGTCGCGATCGGCGGGGTCGTACTTGGTGATCTGATAGACGAAATGCGGCACATTGCTCCCTGCGGTGTTGACGATGCACGCTCCTCGTGACCGAGGAGCGTGGGGCGGGATGGGCCGGCGCATTACCACCTCGCCCTGCCGCCAAAGAGGATCACCGTCGAGATCACCTTCTGCAAGCGGGATACCGGGCCGCAGCAGGCTCAACCGATCAGCGGCCCCGCCGCCACCCGAAGATCGCGGCGCTGGGCCCGGCGGAGCTGCACCGCCGCCAGATCGAGTGGCACGCGGACTGGGAGGCGGACTTCCAGGCGTTTCTGCGCCGCAAGGGAGACACGGAGGCAGTGGTGGACGGGGCCCGGCCGCTGCGGGAGGCGGCGGCCCACAAGGTCTGAGGGGGACGCGCGGGCTCAGAAGGAATACCAGCGCACGGTCTCGTCCCCGTCCCGCAGGGACGCCACCCGCCGCTCGAACTCGGCGAGGGCTTTGGGGTTGCTCGGAGCGTGTTGCGCGACCCAGGCACAGCTGGCGGTCTCGCGCACCCCGCGCAGCACGGAGCAACCCTCCCACCCCCGCACGTCCCAGCCGTACGTCCGGGTGAAGGAGTCGTACGCCTCGGCGGGCAGTCCGTAGCGGTCACGGGTCAGGGCCATGACCACCAGATCGTGCTCCCGCAGGTCCACGGCGAAGGTCTCCAGGTCCACCAGAACCGGTCCGTCCGGGCCGACGTGCACATTGCGGGGGAGCGCGTCGCCGTGGATCGGGCCGGGTGGCAGATGCGGCGTCAGAGCCGCCGCCGCGGCGGCGAACCCGTCCCGGCGCTCGCGTAGATACGCCGCGTCCTCCGGGTCGATCGCGTCGCCCGCCAGGCGCAGCCAGCGCTCCACACCGCCCAGCAGCTCGCGGGGCGGCAGATCGAAGGAGGGGGAGGGGAGCGCATGCACGATCCGCAACAGACCGGCCAGGTCCCGCGGCTCGGCGGGGCGTACGGGATCGGGGAGCCGGTGCCACAGCGTCACCGGGTGGCCGTCCACGAGGAGCGGCCGGGGGTCGGCGGCCCGTACCGCGGGGACGCCCTTCTCGGCGAGCCAGACGGCGATGTCCAGCTCCCGCCGCGCCCGGTCCAGGAGTTCGGCGTCGCGGCCCACCTTGACCACCAGGTCACCGGCGGCGAACACCGCGTTCTCGCCCAGGGCGAGGAGCCGCGCGTCCCCGGCCGGGCGGGGCAGCACGCCCGCCGCCGCCAGCACCTCGCGCGCCGTTGCCTCGTCCATCCGTTCGCCTCCGTGCCTCGACGCGGTCCTTGACGCCCTCGCGAACGACCGCTGACCACACACCCGTGGGGCGCACTGCCCGGCCGCCCGGCCGCCCCGCCCTCCGGCCGTCAGTCTCGCATCACCGGCGTCTCGGCCCGGACGCGGCCGGTGGCTCCGGCGGGAGGGCGACGTCTCTCCGCGGGCCACGGTCGCCGGTGGGCACGGCAGCGTGGCCGGGGTGGGGCCACCCCGGCCACGTGTGCCCTCACGGGGAGGTGATCAGACCCCGACCTTCTCCCCTTCCACCGCCGGCGGCTGAGGCGGCGTGGCCGTCGGGGCCGACTCGTCGTGCGTGAGGTCGGGCAGCCGGCGCAGCCACTTCGGCAGGTACCAGTTCCGCTCGCCGAGCAGGGCCATCACCGCCGGGAGCAGCACGCCCCGGATGACGGTCGCGTCGATGAGCACCGCCGCGGCGAGGCCCACACCCATCTGCTTCATGGACTGCATCGACAGCGTGCCGAAGATCGCGAAGACGGCGACCATGATGACCGCGGCGCTTGTGACGACCCCCGCCGTGGTGACCACGCCGTGCGCGATGGCCTCCTTCGTCGTACGGCCCCGCAGACGTGCCTCCCGGATCCGGGACACCACGAACACGTGGTAGTCCATCGACAGCCCGAACAGGATGACGAAGAGGAACAGCGGCAGCCAGGTGACGATGGCGCCCACGCCATGGGCGCCCACCAGCGACGCGCCCCAGCCGTGCTGGAAGACGGCGACCAGGATGCCGTACGCCGCGCCGACCGACAGAAGGTTGAGCGCGATCGAGGTGACCGCGATCGTCAGCGAGCGGAAGGACAGAAGCATCAGCAGGAAGGCGAAGACCACGACGAACGCGAACACCGGGACCACCGAGCCGACGAGCTGGTCGTTGAAGTCGTGCGAGCCCGCGACCTGCCCGGTGATCGGCGCCTGCACCCCGTCGACCTTGCCGAGGGTGTCCAGCCGCACCGTGTCGCGCAGCAGCTCCAGGCTCCTGCCCGCCTTGTCCAGGTCAGAGCCGCCGACCAGGGGTACGGAGATCACGGCCACGTTCTGCGCGTCGTGCAGCCGGATGTCGACCGGACCCCGCGAGGCGCCCGAACTGATCGCCTGCGTCCGGAAGTCGGCGAGCGCCGCCTTCACGTCGGGGGCGTTGATGTCCTTCGCCCGGACGACGACCTGGGCCGGCTCGGAGCCGCCCGGGAAGGCGTCGTTGACACGGTTGTACGTGGCCACGATGGGCAGCGTGTCGCCGAACTCCTGATCCATGGTCAGGTTCTGCGTCTTCATGCCGAGCGCGGGCGCCGCGACCGCCAGCAGCGCACCCGCCGCGACCACCAGCGAGACGGCGGGCCTGGCGAGGACGACCTTGAGCACGGCACCCCACACCCGGCTGCCCTCGCCGGAGGACCGGGCGCCGTTGCCGCGCCGCTTGTCCGGGTGCAGGAACGGAAGACGGCCCTTCTCCACCCGCTTGCCGAGCAGGGACAGCAGCGCGGGCAGCACGGTCACCGAACCCACCATGGCCACCGCCACCACCATCAGGGAGGCCAGACCCATCGCCTCGAAGGTGGCGATCCCCGTGAAGAGCATGCCCGCCATGGCGACGCACACGGTGACACCGGAGACGATGACGGCGCGCCCACTGGTCGCGGCGGCGATCTGCAGCGCGGCGCGCGGATCCCGGCCGGCCGCGCGCTCCTCACGCTCGCGCCGCAGATAGAACAGGCAGTAGTCGACGCCGACGGCCATGCCCACCAGCAGCATCACGGAGTTGGCGGTGTCGCTCATCGGCTGCAGATGGCTGACGACGCCCATCAGACCCATCGTCGCCATGATCGCGGTGATGGCGAGCGCGACCGGGAGCAGCGCGGCGACCAGCGCGCCGAACGCGATCAGCAGGATGCCGAGCGCCACCGGAACCGCGGAGTACTCGGCCTGCTTGAAGTCGTCGCCGAAGGCGTCTTTGAACGTCTTCTGCATGCTGGCGCCGCCGATCTCCTCGATCCGCAGCCGTCCGTGCTCCTTCTGGACCCCGGCGACGGCCTTCAGCACCGGCTCGACCCGGTCGCCCGCGGTGTCCGCCTCCCCGCGCATGTCGAACTGCACCAGCGCGCTGCGGCCGTCCCTGGAAATGGTCTTGGTGTCGTACGGAGACGTCACATTCGTCACCCGCCCGGTGCCCTCGACGGCCCGCACGACCGCGGTGACGGCCGAGCGGAACCCCGGGTCCGTGGCGGTGGTCCGGCCGTCCCTGGCCTGGATGAGGACGGTCTCACCGGCCGGCTGCTCGATGCCCGCGTCCTGGATGATCTGTGCGGCGGTGTGTGTCTCGCCCCCCATCTGGTCGCTTTCCTTGACGTCGACGCGGCCGGCCGCCGAGCCGACGGCCATGGACAGGACGACGAACAGTACCCAGATGCCGACGGCAGCCCATCGGTGCCGGGCGCTCCAGCCGCCGGCCCGCGCGGCGATGCCCCGCACCCGTGTGTCTCCGTTCCCCATGACGGGCTTGCCCCCTCGTGTGCGGGTGACGGCCCCCTGCCGCCACCGTTCGCTTCGACGGTAGGGCGGCACAAGGACCCCCACGTCGTGCTCGTCGGTGAACCGCGCAGCCTCCGTCTCCTCCCCTCGGACCCCGCCGCCTCACCATCGGGGAGGAGAGCGACCCCTTACACCTAGTCCGGGTTCTCAGGGCCCCGCATCGGGGTCCTCGTCGCCGCTCTATGGTGGGCGGGTGACGACGAAGTACGCGGCGCTGCTGCGCGGGATCAACGTGGGCGGCAGCAGAAAGCTCCCGATGGCCGATCTGCGCGCTCTCATGGAGGGGCTCGGCTACGGCGAAGCCCGCACCTACCTCCAGAGCGGCCAGGCCGTCTTCGCCTGCGACCACGGTGACGAGGAGTCCCTGGCCGCCGAGCTGACCGGGGCGATCGAGCAGCGCTTCGGCTTCCCGGTCGATGTGCTGGTCCGCGACCACGCCTACCTGACGTCCGTGCGCGACGCCTGTCCGTTCCCCGCGGACCGGCTGGAGGCCAGGCAGCTGCACGTCACCTACTTCTCGCGACCGGTCGACGCCGAGCGGTTCGCCGAGATCGACCCGGCCGCGTATCTGCCGGAGGAGTTCCGGCTGGGCGACCGCGCCCTCTATCTCTACGCCCCCGACGGGCTCGGCCGGTCCAAGCTGGCCGAGTTCCTCTCGAGGCCCCGGCTGACCAAGGGGCTCATCGCCACCACACGGAACTGGAACACCGTCGTCAAGCTGGTCGAGCTGACCGCCCAGGCAGGGTGACCGCAGCGTCCTCGCCGACCGGTTCGGCGACGACGCCGTCGTCCCGTGCTCCCCAGCCGGTCTCCTCGCGCCGGTGAGTCGAGACCGCCCGGCCGGCAACCCCTGGTGAACCGCCCGTACGCACCCACACCGGCGCCCCTGTCCGGGGGGCTCCACGCCGCCTCGGTGGGGTCCCGTCTAGGGGGCGGTTAAGGGTAGGGGCCGCGCAGCGCCATGCGTACCGTCATTCATGCCCGCGTTGATTCCCGGCAGTGGTCAAGCGCGGTGAAAGCCGGCTGTTTTCCGGCGTCTTGAAGTCTTCGGCCAAGCAGAAGCAGGCGCGTGACCTCTGTGGCGGACGCATTGCTCGTGCGCTGTCCGTCGCGTGCCGAACGGGGAGGAAAGTCATGGACGCATCGGCCCGAGCTCTGCCCGACGTGGGCGGCCATAACCCATTCCGCATTTCCGTCTTCGCGGTCCCCGCCGTACGTCACGTCGCACGTCGCGCGGAGACCTTCCGGAAGCGGGCCGAATACGACCGGCTTTTGCGGCCCGGTCATCTCTCGCCGGCCCTTTGATCGCCCACGCCACGCGGTTTTCTCCACATAAGCCTGAAACCCGCGCGCCGGCTGCACCGCGCGCGGTCGCCGAAAGGAAGAGCCACACCATGGCCAGTGCACCCGGGTCCGGTATACCGGCGGCTGACACGGTACCGGGCGAACCCATCGCCGTCGTAGGCATGTCCTGTCGTTTCCCCGGGGCGCCCGGACCGGAGGCGTACTGGCGATTGCTGAAGGCCGGAGAGAGCGCCGTGTCCGACCGGTCGCCCGACGCGCGACCCGGTCTGCCCCCCGGCGTGCCGACCAGGCCCGCCGGATTCCTCGACGCCGTCGACGGATTCGACCCCGAGTTCTTCGGCATCACACCCCGTGAGGCGGCGGGCATCGACCCGCAGCAACGGCTCATGCTCGAACTCGCCTGGGAGGCACTGGAGCACGCCGGAATCGTCCCGGGCACGATCCGGGGCGCTCAGGCGGGAGTGTTCGTCGGCGCGATCTGGGACGACTACGCGAAACTCGCGCACCAGCACGGGGCCGACTCGGTGACCCACCACACCATCACCGGTGTCAGCCGGAGCATCATCGCGAACCGGGTCTCGTACGTCCTCGGTCTGCGCGGCCCAAGCCTGGTCGTCGACTCGGCCCAGTCCTCCTCGCTGGTCGCCGTCCAGCTCGCCTGCGAAAGCCTGCGCAAGGGCGACTGCGAGACGGCTCTGGCGGGCGGGGTCAGCCTGAACCTGGTGCCCGAGGGCTTCGTGGTGGCCGAGAAGTTCGGCGCCCTGTCGCCCGACGGCCGCACCTACACCTTCGACGAGCGCGCCAACGGCTATGTGCGGGGTGAGGGCGGCGGCGGCGTCGTCCTCAAGACGCTGCGCCGGGCGCTCGCCGACGGCGACACCGTCCACGGCCTGATCCGCGGCGGAGCAGTCAACAACGACGGTGGCGGCGACAACCTCACCGCCCCCAGCCGGGCCGCGCAGGAGGAGGTGCTGCGGCGCGCCTGCGAACAGGCCGGCGTCGTCCCCGCGGACGTACGGTTCGTCGAACTGCACGGCACGGGTACCCCGCTCGGCGACCCGGTCGAGGCGGCCGCCGTCGGCGCCGTGCTCGGCAGCGGCCGTCCGGCCGGCTCGCCCCTGCTCGTCGGCTCCGTCAAGCCCAACATCGGGCATCTGGAAGGCGCGGCCGGAATCGCGGGCCTGATCAAGGCGGTGCTCTGCCTACGGGAGAAGACCCTCGTCCCGAGCCTCAACTTCCGGTCCGCCAACCCGGCCATCCCCCTCGACGACCTCGGGCTGAGGGTCAACGACGCCCTCACCCCGCTTGACCCCGCCGCCGGCGCCCCGCTGCTGGCCGGCGTCTCCTCCTTCGGCATGGGCGGCACCAACTGCCATCTGCTCCTGTCCGACTGGACGCCCGCCTCGCAGGACGAGGAGACTCCGCAACGGGAGGCGCCCGCCCGCAGCCTCGCGGTGCCCACCCCCGTCACGGTGTCCGGGCGCACCGCCGACGCACTGCGCGCCCAGGCCGATGCGCTGCGCGCCCACCTCGAGGCCCACCCCGGACAGAACCTCGGCGACGTCGCCCACGCCCTGGCCTGCACCAGGACCCCGTTCGAGCACCGTGCCGTGCTGCTCGCCGACGACCGTGAGACGGTGCTGGCCGGTCTGTCCTCGCTCGCCTCGGGGGACGCCTTCCCGCAGGTGGTGTCCGGGACCGTCCAGCCCGGCGAGCCGGCCTTCCTGTTCACCGGGCAGGGCAGCCAGCGGGCCGGCATGGGCCGTGAGCTGTACGACACGTACCCGGTGTTCGCCGCCGCGCTCGACGAGGTCTGCGCCCTGCTCGACGAACACCTCGACCGCCCGGTCAAGGACCTGATGTTCCTGCCGGAGGACTCCGACGACGCCGGACTGCTGGACCTCACGGGGTACACCCAGGCCGCGCTCTTCGCGTACGAGACCGCCCTGTTCCGCCTGCTGGAGGACTGGGGCATCCACCCCCACGTCGTCGTCGGGCACTCCATCGGGGAGCTGTCCGCGGCGCACGCCGCCGGTGTTCTCTCCCTCGCGGACGCATGCGCCCTGGTCGCGGCCCGGGGACGGCTCATGCAGCAGCTGCCGCCCGGTGGCGCGATGGTCTCCGTCCAGGCATCCGAACAGGACGTGCTGCCCACTCTCGCGGGCCGGGAGGGCCGGGTCGCCGTCGCGGCGGTCAACGGCCCGCTGTCCACCGTGATCGCCGGTGACGAGGACGCCGTGCTCGCCGTCGCCGAGCAGTGGCGCGAACAGGGCCGCAAGACCAGGCGACTGCGTGTGAGCCATGCCTTCCACTCGCCCCACATGGACGCCATGCTCGACGCCTTCCGCGCCGTCGCGTCCAGCCTCACCTACCACCCCCCGCGCATCCCCGTGGTGTCCAACCTCACCGGCCGCCTCGTCGCCGCGCAGGACATCGGCACCCCCGACCACTGGGTCCGCCACGCCCGCGAGGCCGTCCGCTTCCACGACGGCATCAGGACGCTCGAGGAGAAGGGCGTTCGGACCTTCCTGGAGATCGGGCCCGACGCGGTGCTCGCGGCGATGGGCCGCGAGTGCGTGTCCGCCGAGCGCGAGGGGGACACCGCGTTCGTGCCGACGGCACGGCGTGGCCGGCCGGAGGTGCCCGCACTGCTCGGAGCGCTCGCCGAACTGCACGTCCGCGGCACCACCGTCGCCTGGGAGAAGGCGATCGCCGACCGGGCCGGCCACCGTGTGCGGCTGCCCACCTACGCCTTCCAGCGCCGCTCCTACTGGCTGGAGGCACCGAGCCGTACGGCCGCCGATGTCGGCTCGGCCGGACTCTCACCGGTCGACCATCCGCTGCTGGGTGCCGTGGTGCCCAGGCCCGAGGCCGGGGAGCTGACGCTGACCGGCCGTCTTTCCCCGCACGGCCAGCCCTGGCTCGCGTGCCACCGCGTCCACGACGAGATCGTGGTGCCCGCCGGAGTCTTCGTCGAGCTGGCCCTGCAAGCAGGCGCCGAGACCGACACCGCGCGGATCGAGGAACTGACGCTTCAGTCGCCGCTGGTGCTGCCGGCGGACGGCGGTGTGCGGTTCCAGGTCGGCCTCGGAGCGCCCGACGCCCAGGGGAGGCGCACGCTCTTCGTGCACTCCCGGCCCGAGGACGCCGAGCCGAACGCCTCCTGGACCCGGCACGCCGTCGGCACGCTCGCCCCGGCCGGCCCCGAAGCCCGCTTCGACCTGAGCGCCTGGCCTCCCGCCGGAGCGGTGCCGGTCGGCATCGACGCCCTGGAGACCCCTCTGGACCCGGAGTTCGTGGCGCCGACAGCGGCATGGAGCCTGGGCGAGGAGCTCTTCGTCGAGGTGGCCGTGCGCGCCGAGCACCGCGAAGGGGCCGCCCGCTTCGTACTGCACCCCGGTCTGCTCGACGCCGCCGTGTACACACTCGGCCGTAACGGCACGCCCCCCGCCGGCACGGATCCCGCCGCGGTATCCGTGCCCGCCGTATGGCAGGGCGTGCAGGTGTACGCGGCCGGAGCGGACGTCCTGAGGGTACGGATCACCCCGGCCGCCGAAGCGTCCTCGGCCGGCCGGGCCGGCGCTTTCTCACTCACCGTCGCCGACGGCGCGGGACTGCCGCTGGCCACGGTCGACGCCGTGAGCCCGGCACCGCTGTCCGCGGAAGAGGTACGCCGTGCGGCCGGCACGCCCGGACACGACGCGTTCTTCCAGGTGGGCTGGACGGGCCTGGCCCTCACACCGGGCGACGTGCCGCCCGGCCGGTGGGCCGTGGCGGGAACCGACGACTTCGGCCTGGCCGCCGCGCTCACCGCAGCCGACGGGGGAGTGGTGGTCCACCCGGACATGGCCGCGGTGGTCGCAGCGGCGGATTCCGCCCCGCCCGAGGTGATCCTGCTGCCCTGCCCCACTCCGGCGGTCGCCGAGACGGCCGACGCGGTCGCCGAGGCCGTCCGCGCCGCCGCCGAGGACACCCTCGCCCGGCTGCGGTCCTGGCACGAGGACGAACGACTCGCCGGCTCCCGGCTGGTGTTCGTCACCCGGGCCGCTGCCGACACCGGCACCGGCGACGACGGGCCCGACCTGGTCGGCTCCGCGCTGTGGGGGCTGCTGCGGTCGGTGCGCGCGGAGTACCCCGGCCGGATCGGCCTGCTGGACCTCGGCCGCGGGCGGGGGTCACTGCGCCTGCTCCGTGCGGCGGTCGCCTCGGGCGAGCCGGAACTCGCCCTGCGCAACGGTTCGGTGCTGGTCCCGCGGCTGCGGAGGCCACAGCCACCGACGCGTCCGGCCCCCGCCTGGGAGTCCGGCGGGACGGTCCTGATCACCGGCGGCACGGGTGGGCTCGGCTCCCTGGTGGCCCGCCATCTGGCCGCCGAGCAGGGCGTCCGGCACCTTCTCCTGGCCGGCCGAGGCGGAGACGGCGAGGAAGGGGCCGCGGAACTCGTCTCGGACCTGAGGGCGTCGGGCGTCCAGGTGACCGCGGCGGCCTGTGACATCGCCGACCGGGACGCCCTGGTATCCCTGCTCGCCGGCATCCCCGACGAGCATCCGCTGACCGCGGTGGTGCACGCCGAGGCCGTACTCGACGACGGCCCCGTCACCACGGAGACCTCGGGGCGGATCGAGCGAGTGCTGCGCCCCGAGGTGGCAGCCGCGCTGCATCTGCACGAGCTGACCAGGCATCGGAACCTCTCCGACTTCGTCCTGTTCTCGTCGGTGGCCGGCACGATCGGTCACGTGGGCGGGGCCGCGCACGCGGCGGCCCATGCCTTCCTCGACGGCCTCGCCCACAAGCGCCGGGCCGAGGGGCTGCCCGCTCTGTCCCTGGCCTGGGGACCGTGGGACCACGACAGCGATCCGGCCCGCGGCCTCGACGACAAGGACCGTGCCCGGCCCGGCCGTTCCGGTCTGGTGCCGCTCGGCGTGGACGAAGGGCTGTCCCTGTTCGCCCGGGCCCGCGCGGTGGACGCACCCGTCCTGGTCCCCGCCCGCTTCGACCGCGCCGCATGGACCGCCAGGGCCGCCGGCGAAGAGGTGCCGGGCGTGCTCCGCGGCCTGGTCACATCCCCGAGGCGCCGGGCCTCGGCGGCGGAGCCGAGCGACCGGACCGGCACGCCGGGCACGGGCCTCGCCCAGCGGCTGAAGGCGCTGTCCAGGGACGACGGCGAGCGGCTGGTCGACGAGATCGTCCGCACCCAGGTCGCCGCCGTCATGGGATACGCCACCGCGGACGCCGTCGACGCCTCCCGGTCGTTCAAGGACCTCGGCTTCGACTCCCTCACCGGTGTGGAGCTGCGCGACAGGCTCAGCGCCGCCGCCGGCATCCGCCTGCCCGCCACCTTGGTCTTCGACCATCCCACGACCGAGGCGGTCGTCCGCCATCTGAACTCCGCACTCCTCGGCGAGCCGGAGGACCAGGCCGGCCCCCAGGTCTTCGCCGCCGCGGCCGAGGGCGACCCCATCGTCATCGTGGGGATGGGGTGCCGGTATCCGGGTGGTGTGGGGTCGCCGGAGGATCTGTGGCGGCTGGTGGTGTCGGGTGGGGACGCGATTTCGGGGTTCCCGGTCGATCGTGGGTGGGATCTGGAGGGGTTGTACGACCCGGAGGGGGAGCGTGCGGGGACGTCGTATACGCGTGAGGGTGGTTTCCTGCACGAGGCGGCGGAGTTCGACGCGGAGTTCTTCGGGATCTCGCCGCGTGAGGCGCTGGCGATGGATCCGCAGCAGCGGTTGCTGCTGGAGGTGTCGTGGGAGGCGCTGGAGCGTGCGGGGATCGACCCGGTGACGCTGCGCGGCAGCCGCACCGGCGTCTACGCCGGAACCTTCATGTTCCGTGATCCCGCTACGGAACCCGGAGGCACCGAGGGCTACCAGATGACCGGCAGCGCGGCCAGCGTGCTGTCGGGGCGGGTGTCGTACACGTTGGGTCTCGAGGGTCCGGCGGTGACGGTGGATACGGCGTGTTCTTCGTCGTTGGTGGCGTTGCACATGGCTGCTCAGGCGTTGCGGCAGGGTGAGTGCTCGCTGGCGTTGGCGGGTGGGGTGACGGTGATGTCGACGCCGGGCACGTTTGTGGAGTTCAGCCGGCAGAGGGGGTTGTCGGGGGACGGTCGGTGCAAGGCGTTCTCGGCGTCGGCGGATGGGACGGGCTGGGCCGAGGGTGTGGGTGTGCTGGTGGTGGAGCGGTTGTCGGATGCCGTGCG
>NZ_JAKEEB010000006.1 GCF_021462825.1 Streptomyces glomeratus
GCCGAACAGCTGCCCGCGTATGTGAAGGACCTGGGCTTCACCCATGTCGAGCTGATGCCGGTCGCCGAGCACCCCTTCGGCGGCTCCTGGGGCTACCAGGTCACCGGCTTCTACGCGCCCACCGCCCGCCTGGGCACCCCCGACGACTTCAAGTACCTGGTCGACGCGCTGCACCAGGCGGGCATCGGCGTCCTGATGGACTGGGTACCGGCGCACTTCCCGCGCGACGACTGGGCGCTGGCCGAGTTCGACGGGCGCCCCCTGTACGAGCACGAGGACCCGCTGCGGGCCGCACACCCGGACTGGGGGACGCTGGAGTTCGACTACGGACGGCGCGAGGTGCGCAACTTCCTCGTCGCCAACGCCGTGTACTGGTGCGAGGAGTTCCACATCGACGGCCTGCGCGTGGACGCGGTCGCCTCCATGCTCTACCTGGACTACTCACGCGAGTACGGCCAGTGGCGGCCGAACGAGCACGGCGGCCGGGAGAACCTGGACGCCGTGGCCTTCCTCCAGGAGATGAACGCCACGGTCTACCGCCGCAATCCCGGTGTGATGACCGTCGCCGAGGAGTCGACCGCCTGGGACGGCGTCACCCGCGCCACCCACCATCGGGGCCCGAGCGGCTTCGGGGGCCTGGGCTTCGGCCTGAAGTGGAACATGGGCTGGATGCACGACTCGCTCCAGTACATGACCCACGAGCCGGTCCACCGCAAGTACCACCACCACGAGATGACGTTCTCGATGGTGTACGCCTACAGCGAGAACTACGTGCTGCCCATCTCCCATGACGAGGTGGTGCACGGCAAGCGGTCGCTGGTGTCGAAGATGCCCGGCGACTGGTGGCAGCAGCGTGCCAACCTCCGCGCCTATCTCGGCTTCATGTGGTCCCACCCGGGCAAGCAACTCCTCTTCATGGGACAGGAGTTCGCCCAGGGCTCCGAATGGTCCGAGGCGCACGGCCCCGACTGGTGGCTGCTGGATACCGGTTACGGAGCCGCGGCCGACCACCGGGGCGTGCGCGACCTGGTACGCGAGCTGAACACCGTCTACCGCCGGACTCCCGCCCTGTGGCAGCGTGACACCGAACCGTCCGGGTTCCAGTGGGTGGTGGGGGACGCGGCCGACGACAACGTGCTGGCGTTCCTGCGCTTCGACGCGGGCGGCACACCCCTGCTGGCGGTGTCCCACTTCTCGCCGGTCGCCCGCCAGGACTACCGCCTGGGCGTCCCGGACGACGTGCCGGCCTGGCACGAGGTCCTCAACACCGACGCGGCCCGCTACGGCGGCAGCGACGTCCACAACCCGGACCCGCTGAAACCGGAACCCACCCCCTGGCACGGCCGCCCGGCGAGCATCCGGCTGACGCTGCCGCCGCTGGCGACGGTGTGGCTGCGGCCCGCCTGACACTTCTCGGCCCCTGCGTCGCCTCCGGGGGCGGCGGCCCCCGGAGGCGGCCACCGCTATGCCGTCGGCGCCTCGGCCAGGGCCCGTGGCAGGGGCGCCCGGTGCAGGACGCCCAGCCGCTGTGTCGCCCGGGTCAGGGCCACATAGAGGTCACTCGTGCCGTACCGGCCGGGCTCGACCACCAGGACGGAGTCGAATTCGAGCCCCTTGGACTGGCGCGGGTCGAGCAGGACCACGGTCCGCGTCAGGTCGGGCTCCGCGCCCGCCGTCACCCCGTCCAGCCGTGCGGCGAGCGACCGGTGCAGATCGCGCGGGGCGATCACCGCGAGCCGGCCCTCGGAGGGGGTCAGCTCCCGGACCGCCTCGGCCACGGCGCCGGGCAGGTCGTCGGTGGCGCGCACCCAGGGCCGCACCCCGGTGGACCTCACCGAGCTGGGCGGCTCGAAGTCCGGGTCCTCGGCCCGTACGACCGCCGCCGCGACCTCCATGATCTCGGCGGGCGTGCGGTAGTTGACACCGAGGCGCGTGTGCTCCCAGCGGTCCTCGACGTACGGGGTGAGGATGCGCGACCAGGAGCCGACCCCGGCGGCCTCGGCCGTCTGCGCCGGATCCCCGACCAGTGTCATGGAGCGGGTCGGGCAGCGCCGCATCAGCAGCCGCCACGCCATCGGTGACAGCTCCTGTGCCTCGTCGACGATGATGTGCCCGAACGCCCAGGTGCGGTCGGCCGCCGCGCGCTCGGCGGCGCTGCGGTGGTCCGCCTCCTCGTGCCGTTCCGCGAACCGCTCCGCGTCGATGATGTCGTGTGCGGACAGCACCTCGGAGGCGTCGGGGTCGCCGTCCTCCTTGTCCTCGAACTCATAGGTCCGGGAGGCGTACGACACGTCGAGCACGCCCTGCGCGTACGACACCTGTGCTTCGCGCTCGCGTTCGGCGCGGGCGCGCGCCACCCGGTCGTCCTCGCCGAGGAGTTCGGCCGCCTCGTCGAGCAGCGGCACGTCGGCGGCGGTCCAGGCCCGCGTGACCGGGCGGCGGATGGCGGCGGCGTCCTCGTCGGACACATATCCCGCCGGGTCGGCGAGGAAGTCCGCGACCAGCCGCTGCGGGGTCAGCCGCGGCCACAAGCGGTCGATCGCCGACCAGACTTCGGGGTTCTCCGCGAGTTCGTCGCGGATCTGGGTGATGTCGCTCGCGTCGAGGAAGTTCGAGCCGTCGTACGGGTCGGTCCCGATCCGCTCGGCGACCATGTCCGTCAGGGTGTTGAGGATGTGGCCCTCGAAGTGCTCGCGCGCCACGTTGTGCGGCAGCTTCGCCGCCCGGGTGCGCTCGCGGGCCACGTTCACCAGCCCGTCGTCGAGCAGCAGTACGTCCCGGTCGTGCTCGATGGCGATGACCGGGTCGGGCAGCGCCTGGCGGTCGCGCACGACCCGGGCCAGCACGTCGGCCATCTCCGCGCGGCCCTTGACGGCGGCCGCCTCGGGCCTGTCGGCCGCGGTGGCCCTGACCCCGGGGAACAGTTCGCCGACGGTCGCCAGCAGCACGCCGGTCTCGCCCAGCGAGGGCAGCACCTCCCCGATGTAGCCGAGGAACGCGGGATTCGGGCCGACGATGAGCACGGCACGGCGGGCGAGCAACTCCCGGTGTTCGTAGAGCAGATAGGCCGCCCGGTGCAGAGCGACGGCGGTCTTGCCGGTGCCGGGGCCGCCCTCCACGACCAGCACGCCCCGGTGCGGTGCGCGGATGATCCGGTCCTGGTCGGCCTGGATGGTCTGCACGATGTCGCTCATCCGGCCGGTGCGGGCGGAGGTGAGCGCGGCCAGCAGCACGGCGTCACCGGACGGGTCCTCGTGGCCGGTGCGCTCGTGGTCGGCGAGGTCGAGGATCTCGTCGTGCAGGGAGGTGACACGGCGCCCGTCGGTGGCGATGTGCCGGCGCCTGCGCAGCCCCAACGGGGTGTGGCCGGTGGCCAGGTAGAAGGGGCGCGCGACCTCGGCCCGCCAGTCGATGAGGATCGGCGTGCGGTCCGCGTCGTCGGCGCGCAGCCCGATGCGGCCGATGTGGTGGCTCGGCCCGGAGGCGAGGTCGATACGGCCGAAGCAGAGCGAACCGTCCACGGCGTTCAGCGCCGCCAGCAGCCCCGAGCGTTCGGCGACGAGGATGTCCCGTTCCAGCCGGGCCTGCATGGGCTTGTCACCCTGCCCGAGCGCATCCGCCACGGAACTCTCGGTGTCGCCGCGCAGCACGTCCACGCGCGCGTACAGCCCGTCGATGAATTCCTGCTCATGCCGCAATTCATCGTCCGGAAATTCGGTGTTTGACAATTCCGCTCCCGACCCGATATACTGTGCTCACTGAACTTCTTCGCGGCCCCGATTTCGCTGAAGTCGCGAATCATTGAATATACGCAAAGAAATCCCCCGGGCGCAATTGCCCGGGGGATTTCTTCGTGATGACGGGTCAGAGCACGTCGGACAGCTCCTCAAGGAGCCGTCGCCTGGGCCTGGCCCCCACCATCGCCTTCACCGGCTCGCCGCCGCGGAACACCATGAAGGTCGGCATGGACAGCACTTTGTACGCGTTCGTCGTCGCCGGATTGGTGTCCACGTCCAGCTGCACCACCTTGAGCCGGCCCTCCTGCTCGGCCGCCAGCGCACTGAGCACCGGCCCCATCTGCCGGCACGGCGGACACCAGTCGGCGGTGAATTCCACCAGGACGGGCAGCTCCGCCCCGATCACCTCCTCGCGGAAGTCCGCGTCCGTCACCTCGGCCACTCCTGCCGCCCTGATCACCGCTGTCGCCCTCCCAGTTCGCACACCGGTTCCGGACCACCCGGAACCCCCGCCTCGGCCGCCAGCGCGTCGCGCGCCTCCTCCGCCTTCTCCAGCTGCGCCCCGACCGTCGCCCGCACCGCCCGCAACTCGTCGATCAACGCGTCGAGTTCGTCCAGCTTGCGCCGGTAGACCGCGAGCGACGCCGGGCACGAGTCGCCCTCGGGGTGCCCGGCCCGCAGGCATTCCACGAAGGGCCGCGTCTCCTCCAGGTCGAACCCGAAGTCCCGGAGCGTGCGGATCTGCCGCACCAGCTTCAGATCGCGCTCGTCGTAGGCGCGGTGCCCGTTGCCTGTGCGCCGCGCGGTCAGCAGCCCCCGCGACTCGTAGTACCGCAGGGCCCGTGTGGTGGTTCCGGCCCGTGCCGCCAGCTCGCCGATTCGCATGCGCCCGACCGTAGCCCTTGACGCCGACGTCAAGGCAACGCGTCGGCCGGTCGGCGGCAGCGGCCGCGCCGAGGCACCCCAGTCAGCCGCGCGACCGCGCGGCCCGGACGTTATCAACGCACCGGCCACCCCGGCGGCCGGCAGCAGCCCGGCCGCCGCGGCGAACGCGGCCCCGGCGCCCCGGGCGAAGAACACGCTGCCGAGCAGGGCGACCCCGAGCGTCGACCCGAGCTGCTGCACCGCGTTGAGCAGCCCGGCCGCGGAACCGGTCTCGTGCGGGCGCACCCGGTGCAGCGCCGTGGTGAAGAACGGCACCGCGAACAGCCCCTGACCCATCCCGCACACGGCGAGCACGGGCAGCAGCGGCCATGGGTAACGGCCGTCCGGGACGACGGCGTACGCGGCGACGGCGCCCAGGACCCCGGCGAGCAGCACACCGAGCCCGATGTGCAGGACCCGCGCCCCGTACGCCGGCACCAGCCGCGCCCCCGCGGTCCAGGACGCGACGGCCATCCCGCACGACCAGGGCAGCAGGGTCAGACCGGCGGGAAGCACCCCGATGTGCGGTCCTAGCTGCAGCTGGACGACCACGACCAGCGTCAGCCCGGTCACCACCGCGAAGAACAGCACGGAGCACAGCAGCGCGGCCGGGAAACCTCGGTCGGCGAAGAGGCCGGGCTCGACGAGAGGGCTGCGGCCGAGGCGGTTGCGGCGCCGCTGGTGCACGGCGAAGACGGCGGTCAGAGCGAGGCCCGCGGTCCAGGTCACGGTGTACCGCAAGGGGCCGGCGCCCTCGATCAGCGGATAGGTGACCAGCCCGGCGGCGGCGGTCGCCAGGGCCGTCCCGAGCGGGTCCAGCCGGGGGCGCCGCAGCGACCGGTCTTCCCTCAGCAGCGGGGTGGCGAGGAGCACCCCGATGCCGAGCGGGACATCGACGAGAAACGCCGCCCGCCAGGACGCGGCATGGGTGAGCACCCCGCCGATGACCGGTCCGCAGACCGAGGCCAGGCCCATCACCGGGCCGATCCAGCCCATGGCACGGGCCAGCTCGTCCCCGTCGAACAGGGCGCGTATCAGTCCGATGGTCTGTGGGATCACCAGCGCGGCGGCGGCGCCCTGCACGGCCCGCGCGGCGAGGAGCGCTCCGGTGGCGGGCGCGCAGGCGCACAGGAGGGACGCGAGGACGAAAACGGCCGTCCCGGCCCGGAAGACCCGCCGGCGGCCGGCGATGTCGCCGAGGCGGCCGCCGGTGACGAGCAGCACGGCGAACGGCAGGGTGTACGCGGCGCCGTACCACTGGATCGCGGAGACCGGGCCGCCGAGATCGGCGTGGACGGCGGGCGCGGCCACGTTGGTGATCGTGGCGTCGAGGAGGTTCATCGCCTCGGCGACGAGAAGGACGGTGAGCGCCGCCCAGCGCAGGGAGTGACTGTTCTGCATGCCGACGAGCGTGGGGGCGAGCGCCCTGTGCATTCCATTCAGGGGGCCTAGACTGCGGATTTCTTCCATGCAGAGACAACTGTTGAGGGATTCATCCATGATCGACGCGCTCGACCGGGCACTGGTGCACGCGCTGCACGTCGACGGCCGGGCCCCGTTCAGCCGCATCGGGTCGGTGCTCGGGGTGTCGACGCAGACGGTGGCACGGCGCTTCCGGCGGCTGGCGGCCGAGGCGTCGCTGCGAGTCGTGGGGCTGGCGGAGCCGGGGCGCGCCGGGCGCACCCAGTGGCTGCTGCGGCTCGGCGCGGGCCCGCACACCGCGCAGGACCTGGCGCGGGCGCTGGCCCGGCGGCCGGACACGTCCTGGGTGCGGCTCGCCTCGGGCGGCACGGAGATCCTGGCCGTGGTGCAGACCCCCGCGGACGACGGGCACACACTGCTGCTGCACGACCTGCCGCGCACGAACGGGATCACCGCGGTCTCGGCGCACTGTCTGCTGCACGTCTACCGGGGCGGGCCGACGGGCTGGCGGGGCCGGGAGGCGGTGCTGACGGCGGATCAGGTGCGACTGCTGCGTCCGGGCCGCGAGGGGCCGGTGACCGTACGCCCGCTCGCCGATACCGATCTGCCCCTGCTGGAGACGCTCGGGCGGGACGGCCGGGCGAGCCATGCCGAGCTGGCCGCGGCCACCGGCTGGTCGCCCGCCACGGTCGCGCGCCGGCTGGCCGAGCTCCAGGCCTCCGGGGCGCTCTTCTTCGATGTCGACCTGGACGACACGGTGCTGGGCGCGATCGCGCAGGCGCTGCTGTGGATGTCGGTCGCGCCCGCCCGCCTGGACGAGGTGGCGCGCGCCCTCGCAGGCCATCCCGAGCTGGCGTTCGTGGCTGCGACGACCGGCCCCACGAACCTGGTCGCCCAGGCGCTGTGCCCCGACCCGGCGGGGCTGCACGCCTATCTGACCCGGCGTCTGGGCGCTCTGGACGCGATCCGCTCGCTGGAATCCGCGCCGGTGCTGCGCACGGTCAAGGGCGCGGGCCCACTGGGTCCGGCGCCGGCGCGGGTCAGGAGGTGACCACGAGGCCCGCCGACTCCTCCACCTCGATGAGGGAGGCGCTGTGCCGCTCCTCGTCGAACGCCTTGCGGCCGCCGCGCAGCCCGAACAGCCGCTTGGCGAGGGCGATGTAGAGGACCGCGAGGATGTTGAGGACCAGTGTGGTGATCTTCAGCGCGCTGATGTGCTCGGTGAGTTCGTAGATCTCCAGCGGAAGGAAGGCCGCGGTGGCGACGACGGTCAGGTACTCCGCCCAGCGCTTGGCGTACCAGAGCCCGACCGCCTCGACCAGCTCGATCAGTGCGTACACCAGGAGAAGCCCGGCCACCAGGAGCAGTGTGGAGTGCCGGTAGCCGAAGGCCTTCTGGATGGTGCCGACGACCGGTGAGTGGTCGAGGTCGTAGTGGAAGTGCCGGAAGACGGGGCGGAACACGTCGAGGTACTCGTTGAAGAGCCGCCGCACGGCGTCCTGGCTGTTGCTGAACCTCCACACCGCCACCGCGACCAGCACGATGAAGACACCGCGCACGGCCCGTTCGACCGCCAGGAAGCGCAGGATGAACAGGTCGCGCAGCACCTTCCCGCGCGGTACGAGCGGCGCGTCGTCGGCCGGTCCGGTGCCGTGCGGCTCGCCGAGCACGAAGTCGCCGCAGCGCAGACAGCGCCACACGTCCCCGAGTGCCGTCCGGGCGTGCAGCCGCACCCGCAGCCTGGGGTCGTCGGGCGCGTAGGTCACGTGCCCGCGGCGCGCACACGTGCGCCGGTCCCAGTCGATCTTCATGCCCCCGTGCCTTTCGAACCAGGGTGCCGTGCCGGTCGGGTCCGGCACGGCACGTCCGTGCATGTCCTACGAGACGTCGGTGCGGGGGACGGGGTTCCGCGGAAGGTCAGCGGGTTCCGGCGTCCACCAGCTCCGGCTCCTCATTGTGCTCCTCGGCGACGGCGGCGCCCGGCTTGCGCGGCAGCAGCACGCCGACCAGCACGGTCCCGACGCCGAGGATCACCGCGCCGACCAGGCTGGTGTGGGCGACGGCGTCCGCGAAGGAGGAGCCTACGGCGTCGGCCATCTGCCGTGCGCCGTGGGCGAGCTGGTCGGCCTGCGCCTTGAGCTGTGCGGCCTGCCGGGCGTTCTGGGCATGCGCGGCCTCCTCGGCGAGCTGCCTGGCCTTGTCCCCGATGCCCTGCGCGACCGCGTATCCGGCACCGACGGAGTCCTGGGCGGTGGACAGGGCGCGCGGCGGGAGCCCGCTGCCGGCCGTGGCGTCGGTCAGATGCGAGGAGTACGCGTTCGCGAGGACCGAGCCGAGGAGGGCGATGCCGAGCGAGCCGCCGAGCTCCAGGGAGGTGTCGTTCACCGCGCCGCCGACGCCCAGCTCGGACTCCGGGAACGCGCCCATGATCGCGTCCGTGCAGGGCGAGAGCGCGAGGCCGATCGCGAGACCGAGGATCACCAGGGGCAGTACGAAGTCGCCGTAGGTCGAGGCGGAGTCGATCCGGGTGAGCAGCGCGAGTGCGGCCGTGCCGCCCACCATGCCCGCGGTCACCGTGATCTTCATGCCGATGCGGGGGGTGAGGTAGCCGGTCAGCGCCGAGCCGACGAACACCGCGCCGGCGAGCGGCAGCATCCGCACCCCGGTCTGGAGGGCGTCGTAGCCGAGCACGAACTGGAGGTGCTGGGTGAGGTAGTAGAAGGCACCGAAGACGGCGAGGAAGAACAGGGCGACGGCGAGGTTGGAACCGGCGAAGCGGCGGTGTGCGAAGCGGCGCACGTCGAGGACCGGGCGCGGGTGGCGCAGCTCCCAGGCGACGAACAGGACGAGCGAGACGCCCGCGACGACGGCCGCCGTGACGGCCTTGGTGCCCCAGCCGAAGTGCGGCCCCTCGATGATCATGTAGACGAGGGAGCCGACCCAGAGGACCGACAGCGCTCCGCCGACGTAGTCGATTCGCTCGTGGTGCGCGGCCCGGGACGGGGGCACGAGGACGAAGGCGGCGACGAGCGCCACCGCGGCGACCGGCACGTTGATCAGGAACGTGGACGACCAGCCGTGGCCCTTGAGGAGCGCCCCGGCGACCAGCGGTCCCGCCGCGATGGCGAGACCGGCGGTGGCGGTCCACAGGGTGATCGCCTTGGCCCGCTCGGCGCGCGGGAAGGTCGCGGCGAGAAGGGAGAGGGTGGCGGGCATGATCAGCGCGGCACCGACGCCCATCACGGCGCGGGCCGCGATGACCGTCGCGGCGCTGTCGGCGAGGTAGCCGAAGACGGCGCCCCCGCCGAAGACGACGAGCCCGAGGACGAGCGCGCCGCGCCGGCTGTACTTGTCGCCGATCGCGCCGAGCAGCAGCATCAGGGCCGCGTACGGGACGGTGTAGCCGTCGATGACCCACTGAAGGTCAGCGCTGGACAGGCCGAGGTCCTGGGTCATGTCGGGCGCGGCGACGGTGAGGGCGGTGTTCGCCATCACGATGATCAGCAGACTCAGACAGAGCACCACCAACGCCCACCAGCGCCGGGCGTAGGGCCGGTCCATCCTCTCGACCGGTTCGTTCATGACGAGACGCATGGGTGCGGGCCTTCCTCTTTCTCCGTTGCCGAGCGGGGTGCGCAGGTCGGCGGCTTCACCCGCCGATGAGTTGCACAGAGTTGTGAACTTGCACAACCATGTGCAATGTACGGCGTTGCACACTGCTGTGCAAATGAAGGAGGTGAAGGCCCCGTCCAGGCGCGCGGGCGCGCCTCGGGGCCGTGCAGAATGGCAGCCATGACCACGGGTAACGCCAGCCGGGCCGATGCCAACCGCCGCCGCATCCTCGAGGTCGCGCTCACCGAGCTGCTGCGCGACCCCGACGCGTCCATGGACCAGATCGCCCGGGCCGCCGGTGTCGTGCGGCGCACGGTCTACGGGCACTTCCCGAGCCGTGAGGCGCTCATCGGCACGCTCGTCGACGGCGCCGTGGAGGCGGTCGCCGCGGCCCACGCGGCGGGCCGCGAAGGCCTGGCGGACCCGGTGGAGGCGGTGGCCCGCTCGACGCTGGCGGTGTGGGAGGTCGCCGACCGCTACCGGATCCTGGTGGCGCTGGCCCAGCGCAGCGTCACCGTGCAGGGAATCCGCGAGCGTCTCGCGCCGGTCCGCGCGGCCTGTGCCGCGGTCCTGGCCGACGGCCTGGAGCAGGGCGTGTTCCTCTCGCCGCTGCCGCCCAAGGCGCTGGCGTACGTCCACGAGCAGATGCTGTTCGCCCTGATGGAGGCGGTGAACGACGGACTGCTCCCGGCCCGGGAGGCGGGACCCTCGGCCGCGGTCACCCTGCTGACCGCGGTGGGCGTACCCGCTCCCCGGGCCACCGAACTGGTGGCGAAGCTCACCGGCTGACGGGCCCTCGGGCGCCGTGACCGGCTGCTCCGGGGCCCAAGGAGAACCGAGCGGCCGGGCCCACGGGGGGCCCGGCCGCTCGGGGTCCGCGAGGTCGCGGACCGGGCGGCTGGTCGACGGGGGAACGGTCCAGCCGCCCGGGGTACGGGGGATGCGGGAGGCTCAGGCCTTGACCGGCTCCCTCTCGCCGCCCTGCTCGGGCATCGGGGTGCGGGCGTGGCCGTCCTCGTCCAGCAGCGTCCGCTCGTCGAAGGGGATCTCGCCGGCGAGCACCCGCTGCACCCGCTCCTTGTCGACCTCACCCGTCCAGGTGCCGATGAGGAGGGTGGCGACCGCGTTGCCCGCGAAGTTCGTCACGGCGCGGGCCTCGCTCATGAACCGGTCGATGCCGATGATCAGGCCCACGCCGTCCACCAGGGCGGGCTTGTGCGACTGAAGACCGCTGGCCAGGACCGCGACACCGGAACCGGAGACACCGGCCGCGCCCTTGGAGGCGACCATCATGAACAGCAGCAGGCCGATCTGCTGCCCGATCCCCATGGGCTGGTCCAGCGCGTCCGCGATGAAGAGGGACGCCATCGTCAGATAGATCATCGTGCCGTCGAGGTTGAAGGAGTAGCCGGTCGGCACGGTGATGCCGACGACCGGACGGCCGACACCCAGGTGCTCCATCTTCGCGATGAGCCGCGGCAGCGCGGACTCCGAGGAGGAGGTGGACACGATCAGCAGGAACTCACGGCCGAGGTACTTCAGCAGATACCAGATGTTGACCTTGGCCACCACGCGCACCAGCGTGCCGAGCACGATCCCGACGAACAGCAGACAGGTGACATAGAACCCGACCATGATCGTGGCCAGCGCCTTCAGCGCGTCCACACCGGTCTCGCCCACCACGGCCGCCATGGCGCCGAAGGCACCGACCGGAGCCGCCCACATGATCATGGCGAGCACCCGGAAGACCAGCTTCTGTATGTGCTCGACCCCGCGCAGGACCGGCTCGCCCGCGCGCCCCATGGCCTGCAGCGCGAAGCCCACGAGCAGCGCGACGAGCAGCGTCTGGAGCACCTTTCCCTCGGTGAAGGCCGACACGAAGGTGGTCGGGATGATCCCGAGCACGAAGTCCACCGGTCCCTCGGCGGCGGCCTTGGCCTGCTCGTGCCCGACGCCCTTGACGGCCTCGGTCAGATGCATCCCGCTGCCGGGGTGGATGACGTTGCCGACGACGAGCCCGATGGCGAGCGCGACGACGGACATCGCGAGGAAGTAGCCGAGGGCGAGCCCGCCCACCTTGCCGACCTTGGCGGCCTTCCGGACGGAGCCGACGCCGAGGACGATCGTGCAGAAGACGATCGGCGAGATCATCATCTTGATCAGGTTCACGAAGCCCGTGCCGAGCGGCTTCAGCTCCTTGGCGGCATCGGGCGCGGCGAACCCCACGGCGATGCCGAGGAGCACCGCGGCGATCACCGCGAGATAGAGATAGTGGGTGCGGTCCCGCCTGGCGGCGGGCTCGGCAGGTGCCGTTCGGGCTGTGCTGGCCACGGCTGCCCCTCCTCGACGACGTTGTCGGATCGATCCGGCGTGCGGCTCACGTCCGGGGAAAACCGGGGGTGTGCTCCCGGTGACCGGGAGGCGGCACGCCCCCGGGGGATGCGGTGTGACTATCTCCCGCCCTGTGAGGGCGGTCACCCTTCCGTTCATTTAGTTCACGCTTATACGGCGAGCGGGACGGGTGTACGGCGATACGGCGATCCGGGACCGCGAGGCAGACTGAACGCATGCGCCTGCCCAGACTTCCGAGACCCCGCAGCCTGGCCGGTCAGCTCTTCGCGATGCAGGCCGTGCTGATCGCGGTGCTGGTCGCCGGGTACGCCCTCTTCTCCTACGTCAGCGACCGCGGCCAGGCCCGGGACGCGGCCGGCCGGCAGGCGATGGCCGTGGCCCGCTCGGTCGCGGACGCGCCCTCCGTGCGGACGGCGATCCGCACCCCGGACCCGACGCGGACGCTCCAGCCGTACGCGTCCCAGGTGCAGCGGCACACGGGCGTCGACTTCGTCACGATCATGAACCCGAGGGGCATCCGCTGGACCCACCCCCACCCGGCACTGATCGGCGAGCGCTTCCTCGGCCACACCGCCCGCGCACTGAAGGGCGAGTCGTTCACCGAGACCTACACCGGCACCCTGGGCCCGTCGGTGCGCGCGGTCACACCCATCCGCGACGGCGGCCGGATCGTCGGCCTGGTGAGCGCGGGCATCAAGGTCGAGACCGTCTCGGCCCGGGTCCGGCAACAGGTGACGACCCTGGTCTCGGTGGCGGGCGGAGCGCTGGCTCTGGGCGCCGTCGGCACCTATGTGATCAACGCCCGGCTGCGCCGCTCCACGCACGGCATGAACGCCACCGAGCTGAGCCGTATGCACGACTACCACCAGGCCGCGCTGCACGCCGTGCGCGAGGGCCTGCTGATGCTGGACGGCCGGTTCCGGGTGGCGCTGATCAACGACGGCGGCCGGGAGCTGCTCGGGGTGACCGGCGAGGTGGTCGGCCGCTCGGTGGCCGACCTGGGCCTGCCGGCACCGCTGACGGGCGCGCTACTGTCCTCCGAGCCCCGGGTCGACGAGGTCCATCTGACGGCGACCCGCGTTCTGGTCGTCAACACCTCCCCGGTCTCCGGCGGCGAACGCCGGGGCACCGTGGTCACCCTGCGCGATGTGACCGAGCTCCAGTCGCTGACGGGCGAGCTGGACTCGGAGCGCGGCTTCACCCAGGCGCTGCGCTCCCAGGCACACGAGGCGGCCAACCGTCTGCACACGGTCGTCTCGCTGATCGAGCTGGGCCGCGCGCAGGAGGCCGTCGACTTCGCCACGGCCGAACTGGAACTGGCGCAGGCGCTCACGGACCAGGTGGTCGCCGCCGTGAACGAGCCGGTGCTCGCGGCCCTGTTGCTCGGCAAGGCGGCGCAGGCCAACGAGCGGGGCGTGGAGCTGGTGATATCGCGGGACAGCCGCATCGACGACGGGCTGCTGCCTCCGTCGCTCCCGGCCCGGGACCTGGTCACGATCCTCGGCAACCTGATCGACAACGCGGTGGACGCGGCGCAGGGCTCCGGGAGAGCACGGGTCACGGTGACCGCCTGCGCGGGGGAGGCGGAGCTGGTCCTGCGGGTGTCGGACACGGGCGCCGGAGTCGATCCCGCGCACGCGGAGGCGGTGTTCCGGCGCGGCTGGTCCACCAAGCCGGCGACCGCATCCGGCGGCCGGGGCCTCGGCCTGGCACTGGTCCGCCAGACGGTACGCCGCCACGAGGGCGCGCTGACCGTGTCCGGGGCCGCGGGAGGCGGGGCCGAGTTCGAGGTGCGGATCCCGTTGCCTACCGTGGGGGCGGCCTCGGGGAGGACCGAGGAGGTTCCCGGGGCTTCCGCCGAACCCGCTGTGCCCGGAGGTGACACATGACCGCGCCCATCCGCGTCCTCGTCGTGGAGGACGACCCGGTCGCCGCCGACGCCCATGTGATGTACGTGGGCCGGGTGCCGGGCTTCACCGCGGTGGGCAAGGCGCGCACGGGCGCGGAGGCGCGGCGCCTGCTGGACCGGACGCCCGTGGACCTGCTCCTGCTGGATCTGCATCTGCCGGATGTGCACGGCCTTCAGCTGGCGCGCTCCCTGCGGGCCGCCGGGTACCACGCGGACGTGATCGCGGTGACGTCGGCGCGGGATCTGGCGGTGGTGCGGGAGGGGGTGTCGCTGGGAGTGGTCCAGTACGTGCTGAAGCCGTTCACCTTCGCGACGCTGCGGGACCGGCTGGTGCGGTACGCGGAGTTCCGGGGCGCGGCGGGTGAGGCGAGCGGCCAGGAGGAGGTTGACCGGGCGCTGGCCACCCTGCGGGCACCGGGACCGGCTGCGCTGCCCAAAGGACTGAGCGCCCCGACGCTGGAGCGGGTGACCGGTGCGCTGCGGGACTGCGAGGAGGGGCTCACCGCCGCGGGGGTCGCCGAGGCCGTCGGCATCTCCCGGATCACCGCCCGCCGCTACCTGGAGCATCTGGTGGAGGCGGGCCGGGCGGGGCGCAGTCCGCTGTACGGGCAGGTGGGGCGACCGGAGCTGGTGTACCGCTGGGTCCGGGCGGCGGGCGCGACGCGGTGAGCGGGACGGCGAACGCCCGGGGTGCCGTGCGACCCGACTCGCCGCACAAGCCGGGAGAGCCGGGGAAGCCGGGGGAAGGGTAAGGGCGTCCATGGGAGGGCGTCATGCACGCCGTCCGGCCTTACGGTGGCGAGGGCGGGGTGGGGGTCAGCTGCCCCGGCCGCTCTTCACCGAGCGGGTCAGCGGAGACCGCGCTGAGCCAGTCACCACGTGGCGGCGGTATCGAGGCGGTCCCGCAGCCCGGCACGGCGCGGCACCGACGGGTTCGCGCCGCCCGCGCCGCTCGCCCGCGCCCCTCGTCCCCCGCCTCCGGCCTGACGTACGGGCTCCCCGTGTCCACCCAACCCCACCCAAACCCCGCCTCCCCGGGCCGTCCCGTCCGGTCCCGCCATCACCGGGCACGAGCGGTGCGGGCCGCCGGTCATCGCCGCGCCGCGTGAGCATATGCCCCGTCACCATGCCCGACGTCCTCCGCGCCGCCCACGGAAGTGCAGCCCGGCCCGGATCGCTCCGCCCTCCCGGCCTTCGCGCCTCGCGCCGACGACGAGCTGCGGCCGCCAAACCCCCGACGACCGAAACCGTATGTTCCTACAATCCGTGAGTGTGGCCGAACAGACCGTAGTCATCGCAGCCCCGCGGCCCTACGTTGTGCCGCGTGCACCGACCGCAGGCTCAGCAGCCCACTCCCCCCACTCCCCCGTTCAACGCCCTGGCCGCCCGGAGACTGCGGGCGGCGCTCGGAATGAGCCCCGAGCACGTCGCCTACGGCATGCGCTCCTCGTACGGGCTCCCCTATGTGACCGTCGACCTCGTGATCGCCTGGGAGCGCGGGATCACCGCCCCGAGCGTCCCCGAACTCACCGCGCTGGCAGGCATGTTGTGGTGCTCACCCGCTGAACTCATCGGCGCGCCACGCACCCTGCGCGAGCACCGTGTCGCGCGCGGGCTCGCCCCCGAGGACGTCGCGCGCGCCGTGGGGATCGAACTCCTCGCCTACGTGAGGATGGAGGAGGCGGGCGAGTGGCGCGGCAACGACCGGCAGTCCGCCGCCCTCGCCGACGTGCTGGAACTGACCCTGCCCGACTTCATCACCGTCACCGGACGCGACGGCCGGCTCGCCGAACTGCTGCGCAGCGCGGTCACCACCCGCTGGCAGGCGTACGTCCGCCCGCTCGGCAAGCTGCTCTCCCTGGGCCGGCACCTGCTGGAGGACGTCCTCGAGGAGATGCACGCCGACTACCAGGGGCAGATGGTCGCCACACTCAACTGGGGTGCCACGGCGGCCGCGACGGACTCCGGCGAGGCCGGCCGGGACTACCTCGACCACATCGTCGGGACCTTCTGGTCCACGGTCGAGAGGAACACCTCCTGACGCCGCCGAGCGGCTAGAACACCGACTCCGCCTCGTCCATCCGGTCCTTGGGCACCGTCTTCAGCTCGGTCACCGCCTCGGCCAGCGGCACCATCACCACATCCGTGCCGCGCAGCGCCGTCATCATGCCGAACTCGCCGCGGTGCGCCGCCTCGACGGCGTGCCAGCCGAAGCGGGTCGCGAGCACCCGGTCGTAGGCGGTCGGCGTGCCGCCGCGCTGGACGTGGCCGAGGATGACCGGCTTGGCCTCCTTGCCGAGCCGCCTCTCCAGCTCGTACGCCAGCGCCGTGCCGATGCCCAGGAAGCGCTCGTGGCCGTACTGGTCGATCTCGCCCTTGCCGTAGTCCATGGTGCCGTCGGCGGGGTGCGCGCCCTCGGCGACGCAGATCACCGCGAACTTCTTGCCGCGGGCGAAGCGCTCCTCGACCATCTTGACCAGGTCGGCGGGGTCGAAGGGACGCTCGGGCAGACATATGCCGTGCGCGCCGGCCGACATGCCCGACTCCAGCGCGATCCACCCGGCGTGGCGGCCCATCACCTCCACGACCATCACCCGCTGGTGGGACTCGGCCGTCGTCTTCAGGCGGTCCATGGCCTCGGCGGCCACGGTCACGGCGGTGTCGAAGCCGAAGGTACGGTCCGTGGACGAGATGTCGTTGTCGATGGTCTTCGGCACGCCGACCACCGGCAGACCCGCGTCCGAGAGCATCCGGGCCGCGGTGAGCGTGCCCTCGCCGCCGATCGGGATGAGGGCGTCGATACCGAAGTCACGGATCATGTCGGAGGCGTTCCCGCACGCCTCGCGCAGACGGTCCCGCTCCAGGCGGGAAGAGCCGAGAATGGTGCCGCCGCGCGCCAGGATGCCGCTGACGGCGTCGAGGTCGAGGGTGCGGTAGTGACCCTCGAGCAGGCCGCGGTAGCCGTCCTCGAAGCCGATGACCTCGTCGCCGTACTGGGCCACCGCTCGATGGACGACCGACCGGATCACTGCGTTCAGGCCGGGACAGTCGCCGCCCGCGGTGAGGACTCCGATGCGCATCGTGCTGTGTCTCCTGCTTGCTGTCGATACCGGTGAGCCAATCCGATTGTTTCACGGCTCACAGGCCGGTGCCGCGCTCACTCCGCCCGCCTCGACCTAGCCGTCGATCCCCGAGCCTGACGGGCGCCTTATCCAGGCACAGAGGTATTGTCAAGAGGGTTCTGCTCACCCCCGCGGAGGATTTTTCTGCGGCTCGCAGAACCCCACAAATCAACGCAGGAACGGTCAAGAACCCCCACCCGAGAGACGAAACGGAGAGCCCACGTGACGCGCAGCGTGTACGTGACCGGGATCGACCGCGGCGACGGCCGCCAGGTCGTCGAGCTGGGGGTGATGGAGCTCCTGACCCGGCAGGTCGACCGGGTGGGTGTCTTCCGCCCGCTCGTCCACGACGGCCCCGACCGCCTCTTCGAGCTGCTGCGCGCCCGGTACCGGCTGTCCCAGGCCCCGGCGACCGTGTACGGCCTGGACTACGCCGAGGCGTCCGCGCTCCAGGCCGAACGCGGCACGGACGAGCTGGTGGCGACCCTCGTCGAGCGTTTCCACGCGGTGGCGCGCGACTACGACGTCGTCCTCGTGCTCGGCACCGACTTCGCCGACACCCAGCTCCCTGACGAGCTGTCCCTCAACGCCCGGCTCGCCAACGAGTTCGGCGCGTCGGTGATCCCCGTCGTGGGCGGGCGGAAGCAGACCCCCGAGTCGGTGCGGGCCGAGGTGCGCAACGCCTACCGCGCCTACGACGGACGGGGCTGCGACGTGCTCGCGATGGTCGCCAACCGGGTCGCCCGCGAGGACCGGGACGAGATAGCCGAGCGGCTCGACTCCCGCCTGCCGGTGCCCTGTTACGTCCTTCCCGACGAGCCCGCGCTCTCGGCGCCGACGGTCGCCCAGATCACCCACGCGCTCGGCGCGAGGGTGCTGCTCGGCGACGAGTCGGGGCTGGCCCGCGACGCCCTCGACTTCGTCTTCGGCGGCGCCATGCTGCCGCACTTCCTGAGCGCCCTGACCCCGGGCTGTCTGGTGGTGACCCCGGGCGACCGCGCCGACCTCGTCATCGGCTCGCTCGCCGCCCACAGTGCCGGCACTCCACCCATCGCCGGTGTGCTGCTCACCCTGGACGAGGTGCCCAGCGACGAGATCCTCACCCTCGCCGCCCGCCTCGCGCCGGGCACCCCGGTGATCGCGGTGTCCGGCAACAGCTTCCCCACCGCCGCCCGGCTCTTCTCCCTGGAGGGCAAGCTGAACGCGGCCACCCCGCGCAAGGCGGAGCGGGCGCTCGGGCTCTTCGAGCGGTACGTCGACACCGCCGGCCTCCTGACCCGGGTGTCCGCGCCGAGCAGCGACCGGGTCACGCCGATGATGTTCGAGCACAAGCTGCTCGAACGGGCCCGCGCCGACAAGCGCAGGGTCGTCCTCCCCGAGGGCACCGAGGAGCGTGTGCTGCACGCCGCCGAGGTGCTGCTGCGCCGCGGCGTGTGCGACCTGACGCTGCTCGGGCCGGTCGACCGGATCCGCAAGAAGGCCGCCGACCTCGGCATCGACCTCGGCGACTCACAGCTGATCGACCCGGCCACCTCGGAGCTGCGTGACGCCTTCGCCGAGCAGTACGCGAAGCTGCGCGCCCACAGGGGCGTGACGGTGGAGCTGGCGTACGACGTCGTCGCCGACGTGAACTACTTCGGCACCCTCATGGTCGAGCAGGGCCTCGCCGACGGCATGGTCTCCGGATCCGTGCACTCCACGGCCGCCACCATCCGGCCCGCGTTCGAGATCATCAAGACCAATCCCGATACGAAGATCGTCAGCTCGGTGTTCTTCATGTGCCTCGCCGACAAGGTGCTCGTCTACGGCGACTGCGCGGTGAACCCCGACCCCGACGCCGAGCAGCTCGCCGACATCGCCATCCAGTCGGCCGCGACCGCCGAGCAGTTCGGGGTGGAGCCGCGGATCGCGATGCTGTCGTACTCCACCGGGACCTCCGGCTCCGGCGCCGACGTCGACAAGGTCCGCAAGGCCACCGAGCTGGTGCGGCTGCGCCGCGGCGATCTGAAGACCGAGGGCCCGATCCAGTACGACGCCGCGGTCGAGCCCTCCGTCGCGGCGACCAAGCTGCCGGACTCGGAGGTCGCCGGGCAGGCGTCCGTGCTGATCTTCCCGGACCTCAACACCGGCAACAACACGTACAAGGCCGTGCAGCGTTCGGCCGGCGCGATCGCCGTCGGCCCGGTCCTGCAGGGCCTGCGCAAGCCCGTCAACGACCTGTCCCGCGGCGCCCTCGTCCAGGACATCGTCAACACGGTGGCGATCACCGCGATCCAGGCCCAGACCCCGCACGAGAAGGCAACCACCCAGTGAGCCCCTCCCGCGTCCTCGTCCTCAACTCCGGCTCGTCGTCGGTGAAGTACCAGCTGCTGGACATGCGAGACCACAGCCGGCTGGCCACGGGCCTCGTCGAGCGCATCGGCGAGCAGACATCCCGGCTCAAGCACACGGCGCTCACCACGGGCGACACCCGCGAGTACAACGGGCCGATCGCCGACCACCAGGCCGCACTGAAGGCGGTCGCCGAGGAGCTGGCCAGGGACGGGCTGGGTCTCGAGTCCACCGAGCTGGCCGCCATCGGCCACCGGGTGGTGCACGGCGGGATGTTCTTCACCGAGCCCACCGTCATCGACGACGCCGTGCTCACCGAGATCGAGCGGCTGATCCCGGTGGCGCCGCTGCACAACCCGGCCAATCTGACCGGCATCCGTACGGCCATGGCGCTGCGGCCCGACCTGCCGCAGGTCGCCGTCTTCGACACCGCGTTCCACACGACGATGCCGGAGTCGGCGGCCCGCTACGCGATCGACCCGAAGATCGCCGACCGGCTCCGCATCCGGCGGTACGGCTTCCACGGCACCTCGCACGCGTATGTGTCCCGGGCGACCGCCGGGCTGCTCGGAAAGGCGCCGCAGGAGCTCAACGTCATCGTGCTGCACCTGGGCAACGGGGCGTCCGCCTCGGCGGTCCGGGGCGGACGGTGCGTGGACACCTCCATGGGGCTCACCCCCCTGGAGGGGCTGGTGATGGGGACACGCTCGGGCGATCTGGACCCCGCCGTCATCTTCCATTTGGAGCGTGTTGGCGGAATGTCCATGGACGAGATCGACACTCTTCTCAACAAAAGGAGCGGTCTGTTCGGCCTGTGCGGCGACAACGACATGCGGGAGATTCAGCGCCGGATCGACGAGGGCGACCGGGAGGCACGGCTCGCCTTCGACATCTACATCCATCGGCTGAAGAAGTACATCGGCGCGTACTACGCGGTACTCGGCCGGGTGGACGCGGTCGCCTTCACGGCGGGCGTGGGAGAGAACGCGGCCGCGGTGCGCGCGGCCGCCGTGGCGGGCCTGGAGGAGCTGGGCCTGGCGGTGGACGACGGCCTGAACGCCGTACGCGGCGACGCACCCCGGCTGATCTCGCCCGCGTCCGCGCGGGTGGCGGTCGCGGTGGTGCCGACCGACGAGGAACTGGAGATCGCCACGCAGACCTACGCACTGGTCGGAAAGGACGACTAGCAATTCGAGCGGTCTCGACTGAGCGCCGGCCCGCCCATTTGTATTTTCCGCCAGACGGAATATTCCGCGCCGAAACAAACCGATAGGATCGCCCCATGCGCCGTTCGAAAATCGTCTGTACTCTCGGCCCCGCGGTCGACTCCCACGAGATGCTCGTCGCTCTGATCGAAGCCGGCATGAACGTGGCCCGCTTCAACTTCAGCCACGGCACCCACGCAGAGCACCAGGGGCGGTACGACCGCGTCCGTGCCGCGTCCGCCGAGACCGGCAAGGCCATCGGCGTCCTCGCCGACCTGCAGGGTCCCAAGATCCGTCTGGAGACCTTCGCGGAGGGTCCGGTCGAGCTGGTGCGCGGTGACGAGTTCACCATCACCACGGAGGACGTGCCGGGCGACAAGTCGATCTGCGGCACCACGTACAAGGGCCTGCCGGGCGACGTCTCCATGGGCGACCAGGTCCTGATCAACGACGGCAACGTCGAGCTGCGGGTCGTGGACGTCGAGGGCCCCCGGGTCAAGACGATCGTCATCGAGGGCGGCGTCATCTCCGACCACAAGGGCATCAACCTGCCCGGCGCGGCGGTGAACGTTCCGGCCCTGTCCGAGAAGGACGTCGACGACCTGCGATTCGCGCTGCGGATGGGCTGCGACATGGTCGCGCTCTCCTTCGTGCGGGACGCCGACGACGTCAAGGACGTCCACCGCGTCATGGACGAGGAGGGACGCCGGGTCCCCGTCATCGCCAAGGTGGAGAAGCCGCAGGCGGTGGCGAACATGGAGGACGTCGTGATGGCGTTCGACGGGGTGATGGTCGCCCGCGGCGACCTGGCCGTCGAATACCCGCTCGAGAAGGTCCCGATGGTGCAGAAGCGGCTCATCGAGCTGTGCCGCCGCAACGCCAAGCCGGTGATCGTGGCGACCCAGATGATGGAGTCGATGATCACCAACTCCCGTCCGACCCGCGCCGAGGCCTCCGACGTGGCCAACGCCATCCTCGACGGCACCGACGCGGTCATGCTGTCGGCCGAGTCCAGCGTCGGCGCGTACCCGGTCGAGACGGTCAAGACGATGTCGAAGATCGTCCAGGCCGCCGAGGAGGAGCTGCTCGCCAAGGGCCTCCAGCCGCTGGTCCCCGGCAAGAAGCCGCGGACGCAGGGCGGTTCGGTGGCGCGTGCGGCGGCCGAGATCGCCGACTTCCTGGGCGGCAAGGGCCTGATCGCCTTCACCAAGTCCGGTGACACCGCCCGCCGGCTGTCCCGCTACCGGGCCTGCCAGCCGATCCTGGCGTTCACCACGGACGAGTCCACCCGCAACCAGCTGACGCTGAGCTGGGGCGTGGAGTCGCACGTCGTTCCGTTCGTCAACAGCACCGACGAGATGGTGGACCTGGTCGACCATCACCTGGTGCGGCTCAAGCGGTTCAACGACGGCGACATCGTGGTCATCACCGCGGGCTCCCCGCCCGGCATCCCCGGCACCACGAACATGGTCCGCGTCCACCACCTGGGCGAGGACGGCCGCCGCTGACGCCGCGCCGACGGCATGACGGCGATGAGGGCGCCCCCTGTGACAGGGGGCGCCCTCATCTGTTGCGGCTCCCGGAAAGGCCTTGAGAGATGCTCAGCTCCCGCCGGTGATGTACTGATGCATGCCCGGGATGGTCAGCGTGCCGCCGAACTGGCCGGCCTGGGTGACCTTCACATGGGTGAAGTAGATCCACGGGATGTTCAGCGGCGGCGGGCTGTCCGGGCTGAACGTGACCGGGATCAGCCCCAGCAGGTTGCCGGAGATGCTCTCGGTGTACATCACCGTCTTGCCCCCGGTGATGGTCGACGTGGAGCCCTTGGCGGCCTGGACGTGGTACGTCTCGCCCTTCTGGCCGTCGACGAGCTGGTGCAGGTCCCCGATGTCGGTGCCGTTGGAGATGACGTACTTCAGGACCCTCTTGACCGTGCCGTTGGCGGTGCGCACCTTGACGACGCCCTGGTAGTCGGCGCCGTTGAGGGTCAGCGAGCTGGCCTCGAGGTGCCAGGGCCGGTCGGGCAGCGCCACGATCTTCTCGACGCCGCCCTCGTCATCCGTGGCCGCGACGCAGTCCGCGGGGGGACTGGAACTCGCGGACGGGCTCGGGGTCGCGGACTCCGCCGCCTTCACCGCGTCGTCGGCCGCCTTGGTGGCCTCGGACACCGCCTTCGTCGCCGTGTCCGTCGTGTCCTTCACGGTGTCCTTGACCGTGTCGGTGACCTTCTCGGTCGTCTTGGTGACGGAGGACGACGCGGACGTGCCGCCGGTGTCCTTGGTGCCCTGGTTCGCGGACGCCGAGGCGGACGGAGAGGCGGACGGCGACGGCGTGGAGCTCGCATCCCCGCTTCCCGACGAGGTGCCGCCGGGCGTGAGGACGTTCTTGAGCGCGCTGCCGATGTCGTCCAGCACACCCCCGTGGCTCGCGGAGGCCGACGGGCTTGGCGTGGATCCGCCGCCCGACGACGTGCCGGAGCCGCTGGCGGAGGACGGCGCGGGCGCGGCCTTGTCGTCGGAACCTGAATCCGACGAAGAGGACGTGCCCGACGTGCTGTCGGACGTCTTGTCCGACGCCTTGTCCGAGGAGGCCGAGGGCTGCGGCTCCGCCGTGTCGGCGGACTTCGACGCGCTCGCCGAGGCGGACGGCGACGGCGTGGCCGACGCGTCCTTGGAGTCCTTCGAATCCTTGGACTTGTCCAGGACCTCGACACACTTCTGGTACTCGTCGGCCGTCAGCGTCTTCGACGACGGGTGGTCGTCGGCGCGGGCGAGCGTCGGCGTCAGCCCCATTCCCATGAGGACCGTCGGCATCGCCGCCAGGGCTATCGCCTTGCCCGCCGGCACGTGGAACCTGGTGAAAAGCGGCTTCCTGGGGGCCGCGTGGCGCGGCCCGGTTCTCGCACGGGACGTGTCCACGTCCGTCCCGTGGGTCACCTCGTCAGCCGGCACTGTGCCTCCCGTTCGTCCCGTTGACCGGGGTCGTCTTGGTCAGGTCCTGCGGCTCGTTCACCCCGCCCGGGACCGCCTCGGCGGCATCGCCGTCATCCGCCGCCTGCGCCGGCTGCTCCGCGGGCGGGACGCCCGGCGCCCAGGACACGGCCATCGCGCCGCCGACCAGGGAGAGCAGGAAGCCCACGACGAAGCCGCCGAAGTTGGACACCGGGAGGGAGACCAGCGCCAGCAGGATCGCCGCGACACCCGCGAACGTGCGGACGTGCTTCTGGAACCAGAGGCTGATGCCGAGGACTATCAGCAGCACACCGATGATCAGGGAACCGGCGCCCCCGGTGGTGGCCATGGCCAGCGTCAGGTGACCGAGCTGCAGGTGCGCGTACGGGAAGTAGAGGATCGGGAAGCCACCGAGCAGGACCAGCAGTCCGGCCCAGAACGGCCTCGTGCCCCGCCAGGCGCGGAACTGCAGCCTCCGGCGGGTGAACTGACCGGGCTCGGCAGCAGAAGTCTCGGCGCTCATGGAAAACAGCTCCCTGGTGCAGCGTTGCTGTGGGTGGTGGTGCGAGGGGTGTGGGGGGTGTGTGAAGGAGCGGTTGAAGGTGGAACGGGCGGGGGCGCCGTCGGCTCCCCCGCCCGTCACCGAGTGCTCAGTGCTTGACCTGGCACTCGTTGGCGCCCTTCGACAGGCTCATGTTGAGCCCGCTCAGCGTGAAGGTGCCCGCCGTGGTCGCCCAGGCGTGCTGGTCGACGTCGCTCAGCACCGCGTGCTTCGCCTGCTGCGCGAATCCGTAGGGGTTGGCCTGCTCGCCGCCCCCCTTCATGCCCGGGCCCTTGCCACCCTGGTTGGGGCCCGTCTGGCCGGCGGCCACGCCGATGTCGATGTCGTCGAACGTCGCGTCGGCCTTGAGGTCGTTAACATCGATGTAGATGTTGTGGGCCTCGACCTTGGGCTGACCCGCCCCGCCGGCCCTCAGCGTCAGCGTGACGTCACCGATCACCGGGATCGGAGTGACCACGGACTGGCACAGGTTGGTGATCTTGGCGTCCTTGAACGCCGAGACGGCGACGGGGTGAGCCGTCTGCTTGCCGTCGAGCGTGTAGCCGCTGTCGACCGCCCCGTACTGCTCGAAGCCCCAGCCCTCGAGCTGGTCGGCGGTCACCTTGAACTGCTGGCCCGACACGCTGAACGAAGCGGCCAGAGCGCCCTGTGCCAGGGCCACACCTATCGCTGCCGTCGCGGCAACGCTGGGCACCATGACCACAGCGAACCGCTTCCATCTGGTCCCGCCACGCACCTGGGACTCCATATTTCCTCCTTCTCGGACGTACATCTCCTGGCCCCAGCTCGCTACCTCTCGGCGGCTCGACCGGGCAGGGATGGGAGAAGTGCTACGTCCTCGGGAAGGAGAGCGCCCGCGCTCGGCGGCGCGAACTGCGCCCGAATCACCGGCGATCACCCCCGAGCGACAACCACTGGTCGCGCCTGACACGCATCACGCACAACCTGCCGGACAGGCTCCGCCGAGGCGGAGACCCCCCTGTCCAGGAGCCGACGCCACTGCCGCCGGCTCCTGCTCGGTGGGGACCCACGAGAAACCCGTTGCCCCGGCTGGCTGTCGGGTACGGCGATGGACCGAGCGTGGCCGATCGTGGTGCATTCTCGCCGCCCCCGCAAGGGGGTTCGTTACTCACTAGTAACGGCCGGATAACCGAACAACGGCCTGCCGGTCTCGTCCGGCGACTCTCAGTGGCACAAAAGGAGATGACGAAACGGTTGAAGTGCGGACAGAACCCGACAGAACAAGGGGTCCGGCTTACTCCAAGTAACAGCGGCCGCGATTACCAAGATTTGGTAAAGCGCGACCGCTGTGCGCCTCTGTGGGCGAATCTTTCACCCGGGCATCACATGCCCGGGTGTTTAACGACTGGTCAGAACAAGGCCCTCGCGAGCGCCCGCCGCGCGGCGGTCACACGTGGGTCCTCGGCACCGACCACCTCGAAGAGCTCCAGCAGCCGCAGCCGCGCGGCGTCCCGGTCCTCCCCCGCGGTGCGGCGCACCGTGTCGATGAGCCGCCCGAACGCGTCCTCCACATGTCCGCCCACGAGGTCCAGGTCCGCCGCGGCGATCTGCACCGGCACGTCACCGGGCTTCTCCGCGGCCTCCTTGCGCACCTGCTGCGGGTCAAGATCGCGCACCCGCTTGAGCAACTCGGCCTGGACCAGCCCCAGCTTGGCCTCCGTGTTGCCCGGGTCGTCGGTCAGCACGTTCTTGTACGCCTGGATCGCACCGCCCAGATCGCCCGCGTCCAGAGCCTGCACCGCCGCTTCGAGCAGCGCGTCGTAGGGGCCCGCCGGCACCTCGGCGGCCACCGGGGTCGCGCCCGGCTCGGCGTCGGGGTCGACGGTCAGGCCGGTCAGGCCGAAGCGCTGCTCGGCGACCTGGACGAGCTGGTCGAGGGTCGCGCGGATCTGCTCCTCGGGAGCGGCTCCCTGGAAGAGGGGGAGCGCCTGACCGGCGACGACGGCGAAGACCGCCGGGATCCCCTGGACGCCGAACTGCTGCATCAGCATCTGGTTGGCGTCGACGTCGATCTTGGCGAGGACGAAGCGGCCGTTGTACTCGAGGGCCAGCCGCTCCAGGATCGGGCTCAGCTGCTTGCAGGGCTGACACCACTCGGCCCAGAAGTCGATGACGACCGGCACCTCGGTGGAGCGCTGCAGGACGTCACGCTCGAACCCCGCCTCGTCGACGTCGATGACGAGGTCGGCCGGGGAGACCGCCCCTCCCCCGCCCTGCCGGGCCGCTTCGGCGCGCGCCTGCTCCGCCTTCACCTTGGCCTCCTGGGCGGCCTTCACCGCGGCAAGGTCGACGACTCCGCTCATGGACATGTTCCGTGGCTGCATGAGTACATCCTCCCCCCTCCGAAACGCCGCTGTGAAAAGCGCTGTGAAAGCCGTGCCGGGCCGGTCGTGATCCGCGCCGGGTCCCCACCTGGCGCATGTGGTCGTCGCTCTTGGGCGCGCCGCATGGACGCGCTTTCGCTACGAGTCGTAGCGTAACTGCCCGCGGGGGTCGCTGTGACCAGTACACCGGTGATCTCCCTCACGACTTCACACAACGCACGGATATGGCGGGAACACAGCGCCGGATAGGGTCACTGCCATGGAGAGCCGCACGTCCGCCGCCCGTACGGGGCGCCCTCGCAGCGTCGCCGCGGACGCGGCGATCCTGGCGGCGACCCGGGAGGCGCTCGTCGAGCTCGGCTGGTCGAAGCTCACCCTGGGGGACGTGGCGACCCGCGCGGGAGTCGCGAAGACGACCGTGTACCGGCGCTGGGCGGGCAAGAACGAGCTGGTGGTGGACGCGGTGGCGGCCCTGTTCGACGAGCTGGAGCTGCCCGACCGGGGCAGCCTCGCCGCGGACATCGAGGGCGTGGTGCTGCAGTTCGCGGCGATCCTGGACCGCCCGGAGGCGAAGAGCGGCCTGATGGCGGTGGTGGCGGAGGCGACACGGGACGAGGCGTTGCGCGAACGCATCCGCGCCTCGATCGTCGACCGCCAGAAGCGTCTGGTCGTCGAGGGCCGGGCACGCGCCGCGCAACGCGGGGAGCTGCCCCCCGAGACGGACCCCGAGGCCGCCTCGCGCACGGCCGATCTGATCTTCGACGTGGTCGCGGGGGCGGTGGTCCATCGCACCCTGGTCAGCGCCGAGCCCGTCGACGAGGACTGGGCGCGGCGCTTCGCCGCGATGCTGTTCGGCGGCCTCGCGGCGACCGGCACCTGACCCCACGCGACCCGTCACCCGCGCCGGAACAGACGCGGGCCGTCCTCGGTCCGGTGAATCCCGCCACGACCGTGGCGCCCTGGATCTAAGGTGATCGCGCGGTTCGTCGAGGAGTTGGGGGGCGAGAGTGGCACGTGTCGTGGTGGTGCACGGGGTCGGCAAGCACCTGGAAACCGGGGAGACGCTGCACACCTCACTGGCTCCGGCCCTCGAAGGCGGGGTGAATCTCGCCCTGCGGGGAGACGGTGAACTCGCGGCGCACATCAACCCCCTGACGCCGGACGACATCCTCTGCGCGGGCTACGGCGACCTGTTCCGGCGGCCCGGCGCCCGTGGCGGAGCACTCCAGTACGAGGCGGAGGACGTCGCCGAGGGGCTGGAGACCGATCTGCTCCTCGCCTGGTGGCAGGAGGCTTCGCGCCGTGACCCCGCGGTCCTCGGCCCGCAGGACTCCGGACGCGGCGTGCTCGGCTACGCGGCCTCCCGGCCTTTACGGATCGCCGCCGTTCGGCGGGCGCTGGACGCGCTGACCCGTACCCGCTTCTTCAAGTCGGTCTCGGACGCGTTCCTGATCGCCGCGCTCAAGCAGTTCCGTCGGTACTTCGAGGAGCCCGCCCTCCGAAAGGCGGCGCGCTCACGAATCCTCGAGCTCATCGCCCCGGACACCCGTGTCGTGGTCGCCCACTCGCTGGGCTCGGTGGTCGCCTACGAGGCCCTGTGCTCCCTGACCGCGCCGCGGCCGCTGACACTGGTGACGCTCGGTTCCCCGCTGGGCATCCGCCATCTCGCCTTCGACCGACTCGACCCGGCACCCGCCGACGGCACGGGTGTCTGGCCGAGGGCGGTGGGGCACTGGCACAACGTCGCCGACGCCTCCGACATCGTCGCCCTCGTCCATGAACTCGCCCCGCGCTTCGGTCCCCGGGTCACGGATCACCTGGTGCACAACGGGACGACGATGCACGAGATGACGGCGTACCTGACCGCGGTGGAGACGGGGTCGGCGATCGCGGGCGGCCTGGCGCGGTGAACGGCACCGGCGAGGCGGCGCACCGCGAACCGGGGTTCCGCCGCCACATCCTCGTGGCGGGCACCCGGCACTACCCCGACGACCCCCATCTGATGGAACTGCCGGGCGTCGACGAGGACGTCGAACGTGTCGCGGCCCTGTTCGAGGGCTTCGGCTACACACGGATCCTGCCGCATCTGAGCAGCGCGCCCCGCTCACAGCAACTGCTCGGCGAGTTGGAGGACTGGCTGGGGCATCCGGAACGCTGCGACCGGGACGTGCTCGTCGTCTATTACGCGGGGCACGGCATGAGGCCCCCTCGGCGGCACGACCACTACCTCATGTGCGGGGGCAGCCGCGTCGAGCGTCCTCAGGGCACGGCGATCCGGTCGAGCGACCTCGCCGGTATCGTCACCGCGTCCCCCGTCGGCCACGCCCTGCTGATCCTCGACACCTGTCATGCCGGTGCCGGTACGGCCGAAATGGGCGCGGCCGCACTGGACTTGACCGCGTTGCGCGGGGACGACAGTGAGGGGCTGTGGCTTCTCGCCTCGGCGCGGGCCCGGGAGGAGGCCGTGGACCACGCCTTCGTCTCGGCCCTGGAGGAAGCCGTCCGCCACAGCCGGGCCGGAATGCGCCAGCCCCATCTGGACTTCCTGGACATCACCAACCGCATCGACGCCTATCTGCACGAGCACCACCCCCATCAGAGCGCCCGCTGCCATGCCGCGGAGGTGCGCACGCCGCCGCCGTTCTTCCCGAACCCCGACCACCGGCCGGACTTGTCCCCGTCCCTGGTGGACGTGCAGACCGCTCGCGAGTGGACCGCGCACTTCGATCCGCGAAGCCGCGGCGTCGAATACGCCAGCGAAAAGGGAGACTTCTTCACGGGCCGGCACCAGGCCCTGGCCACCCTGGCCGGATGGCTGCGCGAACCGCAGCACGACGGCCGGGCCCGCGTGGTCACGGGAAGTCCCGGGTCCGGCAAGTCCGCGTTACTGGGCCGCCTGCTGACACTGTCCGATCCGGACGCGACGGCACGCTCCGCCACTCCGGAGTACATGGTGCCGCCGGCCGGGTGCGTCACCACCGCGGTCCACGCACGCGGCACGAACCTCGAATCGCTCACGAGCCGGCTGGCCGCGGCTGTGGACATCGACGCGGACACGCCGCACCAACTGCTCGCCGAGCTCGCCGACCGCACGACCCCGCACACGGTCCTCATCGACGCCCTGGACGAGGCCGGCACCGGTGTGAGCGGCACCGAGCCGCTGCGCATCGCCCGTGAACTGCTGCGCCCACTCACCACGTTGCCCCGCCTGCGGCTGATCGTGGGCACCCGCCGGGAGGCCCTCCCCGCGCTGGGCAGCGCGGTGGAGGTCATCGACCTGGACACCGAGGGCTACTCCCGGCAGGCGGACGTCGAGGAGTACGCGTACGGCATTCTGCGGACATCGGGTCTGTCCGGGCGCGGGCACACGGCTGACGCCCTGAGAACGATCGCGGCCGCCGTGGCCGCGCGGGCCGGGCAGTCCTTCCTGGTCGCCAGGATGACCGTGCGGGCGGTGGCGCACGGCGATCTGACGGTCGACCTCACCGACCCGGACTGGCGGAAACGGCTGCCGACGGAGGCCGGGCAGGCCTTCGACGCGTACCTGGCGCGCTACGGCACGGACGAGGCCAAGGTCAGGCGTCTTCTCACCCCGCTCGCGTACGCGGAGGGGGACGGGCTGCCCTGGGACTCGCTGTGGGCGTCGCTGGCCACGGCGCTGTCGGGGGTGCCGTGCTCCGACGACGACATCGAGTGGCTGTTCCGGTATGCCGGGGCCTACGTCGTGGAGGTGCCCTCCGGTGACGAGCGGTCGGTCTTCCGGCTGTACCACGAGGCCCTGGCGGAGCACCTGCGCAACCCGCGCCGGGACACCGAGAACCAGCGGCGCCTCACGGAGACCCTGCTGGGGGCGGTCCCGCACCACCGGGGCGGGGAGCGCGACTGGGCGCGTGCGCACCCGTACGTCCTGCGGCACCTCGCGGGACACGCGGCGGCGGCCGGCGAACTGGCAAGGGTGCTGGAGGATTCCTTCTTCCTCACGCACGCCGAGCCGGACGCCCTGCTCTCCGCCATGGACGGAAGCGCCGATCCGGCGGTCAGGCGAACCCGCGCCATGTACCGGGCCTCGGCCCATCTGCACAAGGCCTTCTCCGGCGAGCAGCGGGCGCAGCTCCTCGCGATCGACGCCTCACGGTTCGGCGAAGAGGGGCACCGGCGGGCTCTGAGACGGGGCCAGGGCTGGTCGCCGCGCTGGGCGACCAAGGCTCAGACCAGCAATGCGCTGCGGGCCACGTTGGACAGTTACAGCGGCAGCTTCTCCGTCATGGACTGCCTGACGGTGGAGGGAGTTCCGCTCCTCGTGACCTCCGGCCCCGCGCAGGCCGTATGGCTGTGGGACCTGCGGACCGAGTCCCTCCACTCCTCCTGGGACGGGCATCGGGCGGACTTGTCCGCACTGTGCTGCGCCGAAGTGGACGGCGACCCGATCGTGGTGACGGCCGACATGGAAGGCGAGCTCCGGGTCTGGGACATCGCCGAGGGCACGATCAGGCTCCGGTTCAGCGTGCCGCAGCCCGCCGGGAAACGGAAGCGACGCCGCTCCGGCGGAGGACGGGTCATCACCACCTCGGCCGAGGACAAGGCCGATCCCGACTACGTCGTCTCACTGGCCCCGACCGTCCTGGACGGCGTACCGGCGGTGGCCGGCTACGGCTTCAACGGCACGGCCTGGCTGTGGAATCTGCGTACGGGTGACCTGATACGGCAGGTGGACACCGCGCCGTCGACGCTCAGGGTCGACTCCATGATCGGCTGCACGGAGCTGGGCGGAACCGCCCACGCCATCGTGACCAGTGGAGACCGGCCGGCTCTGGCCTGGAATCTGCTGACCGGCGATCTGAGCAGGATCCACGATCGGGATACCGCGGATGTCGAGGTCAACTGGACCGGCACGGTGAACGGGCAACTCACCGGATTTCTGGGTGAGCGGCAGGACGGCTTGCTCCACTGGGATCCCGCCACGGGAAAGGTGCGCAGCCTCTTCCCCGCCCACAGCAGCTGGGTGACCGCCGTCGCGGTCGTCCCCCGCCGGACCGGCGATGTCGTCGTCGTAGGCCACGCGGACGGGATGATCCATCTCTGTGACGCGCGGAGCGGTTCCCTTCTCGGCAGACTGAGCGGCCACGACCAGTGGGTGCACGCCCTGTCGACCACGGTCGTGGAGGGATCACCTGTGATCGTCTCGTCCAGCAGCGACGGCACGCTGCGGCTGTGGGACCTGCCCGAGGAGACCGTCTCCCCTACGACCGGCCACACGAGCCAGGTCCACGCACTGACGTGCCTGGTCGCGGACGGCATGCCGATCGCCGTGAGTGGCGGAGACCTGTCGGTCCGGGCCTGGCATCTGGGCACCGGCGTGGCGCTGGGCACCGGCACAGGTCACAGCGAGCGCATCATGTCCGTCGCCCACACCGTCCTGGACGGGGTCCCCGTCGCGGTCACGAGCGGCCACGACGACTCGGTGCGGCTGTGGTCCCTCCCCCGGTGCGAGGAGGTCTCGACCGCACCGGACCTGCGCCGGGAGTGGAACCATGTCGACACCACCAGGATCGAGGGAGTGCCCGCGGTACTCATCGGTTCCGAGTTCACCTATCGCTCGTCGACACCCGGCGGCCTGGTGGTCCGCGATGCCTCCTCGCTCGAAGCCCTCGACGGCAGTGGCCCGCTGACGGCGGCCTTCCCCACGGTCACGGCTCTCGCGTGTACGACGGTGGGGAGCCGGCCCACCGTGGTGATCGCCGGCAGAGACGACGAACTCCGGAATACCGACCGTGCGGCGAAGCCCCGCGTCCAGGTGTGGGACCTCACCACCATGAGCCGTCTGGGGTCGTTCGAAGGATGCAGTGACCACGTGGTCGCGATCGCCTGCACGAGCGTCGGAGGCGTTCCGGTCGCGTTGCTGGCCACGAACCAAGAGGGAGTCCAGGTCTGGGACATGGCGACGTTCTCCCTGCGCTGCACCCTGGATATGGGGCGTGCGTGGGCCCACGACCTCGCGTGCGCGGTGCTGGACGGCGTGCCGACGGCCGCCGCCGTCGGTGGCAACCTCCTGCGTCTCTGGGATCTGACCACGACCCGGCTGCTCCACCAGCACGTCCTGCCGCACCCCGCCAATGCGGTGGCCTTCGGCCCGGCGGACGAGCTGGTGGTCGGATCCGGCTACGAGGTCATCGTCCTCGAACGCCCGGGTCAGAACCCCGGGGGCTCGGTGTAGATCCCCCACTCGTCGCGCAGCGCCCCGCAGATCTCGCCGAGCGTCGCCTCCGCGCGTACGGCGTTCAGCATCGGATCGATCATGTTCGAGCCGTCGCGCGCGGCGGCCAGCATCGCGTCCAGCGCCGAGCGCACCGCCGCGTCGTCCCGCCCGGCCTTCCGCTCGCCCAGCACCCGCACCTGCTCGCGCTCCACCTCGTGGCTGACCCGCAGGATCTCCAGGTCCCCGGTGACCGATCCGGTGTGGACGTTCACGCCCACCACCTTCTTGTCGCCCTTCTCCAGCGCCTGCTGGTAGCGGAACGCGGACTCGGCGATCTCACCCGTGAACCAGCCGTCCTCGATGCCCCGCAGGATGCCGGAGGTCATCGGGCCGATGGGGTGCTGCCCGTCGGGGTGCGCCCGCAGCCCTCGCTCCTTGATCTGCTCGAAGATCTTCTCGGCGTCCGCCTCGATCCGGTCCGTCAGCTGCTCGACGTACCAGGAACCGCCCAGCGGATCGGCGACGTTGCCGACGCCGGTCTCCTCCATGAGCACCTGCTGGGTGCGCAGCGCGATCTCCGCGGCCTGCTCGCTGGGCAGCGCCAGCGTCTCGTCCAGCGCGTTGGTGTGCAGCGAGTTGGTCCCGCCCAGCACCGCCGCCAGCGCCTCCACCGCCGTACGGACGACGTTGTTGTAGGGCTGCTGCGCGGTCAGCGAGACCCCGGCCGTCTGGGTGTGGAAGCGCAGCCACTGCGCCTTGGCGGTCTTCGCCCCGTACACGTCCCGCATCCACCGCGCCCAGATGCGGCGCGCCGCCCGGAACTTTGCGATCTCCTCGAAGAAATCGACGTGCGCGTCGAAGAAGAAGGACAGACCGGGGGCGAAGACGTCGACGTCGAGGCCGCGGCTGAGACCGAGCTCCACATAGCCGAACCCGTCCGCCAGCGTGTACGCCAGCTCCTGCGCGGCCGTCGCGCCCGCCTCACGGATGTGGTAGCCGGAGACGGACAGCGGCTTGTAGGCGGGAATGCCGGCCGCGCAGTACTCCATCAGGTCGCCGATGAGGCGCAGGTGCGGCTCGGGCTGGAAGAGCCACTCCTTCTGCGCGATGTACTCCTTGAAGATGTCGGTCTGGAGCGTCCCGTTCAGCACGGCGGGGTCGACGCCCTGCCGCTCGGCTGCCACGAGGTACATGCAGAAGACGGGGACGGCCGGACCGCTGATCGTCATCGAGGTCGTGACATCGCCCAGCGGGATGTCCTTGAACAGGACCTCCATGTCCGCGGCCGAGTCGATCGCGACCCCGCAGTGCCCGACCTCGCCGATCGAGCGGGGGTCGTCGGAGTCGCGGCCCATGAGGGTGGGCATGTCGAAGGCGACGCTCAGGCCGCCGCCGCCGGCGTCCAGGATCATCTTGTAGCGCTCGTTGGTCTGCTCGGCGTTGCCGAACCCGGCGAACTGCCGGATGGTCCAGGTGCGCCCCCGGTAGCCGGTGGGGTACAGACCGCGGGTGAAGGGGTACTCACCGGGCCAGCCGATCCGCTCGAAGCCCTCGTACCTGTCGTGGGCCCGCGGCCCGTACACCGGCTCAACGGGGTCGCCGGAGAGCGTGGTGAAGTCGGCCTCACGCGTGCGTGAAGCGTCGTAGCGGGCCTGCCAGCGTCGGCGGCCCTCCTCGATGGCGTCAGCGTCCATACCTTCAAATTTACTAGGACGTCCAAGTAAATGTCGATGGCAGACCGCCGTACGGCTTCCGTACGGCGGTGTCCGCTACGCCTCGGCGACCGCGGGGGCGTCCTCCGCGATCCGTGCCTCGAGCTCGTGCGTGACCTTGCGCTCCACGAAGAAGGCGGCGGTGGGGATGGTTCCCGCCAGCAGCACCCACAGCTGCTTGCCGACCGGCCACTTGGCCTTGGAGCCCAGGTCGAAGGCGAAGACCAGGTAGATCACGTACAGCCAGCCGTGGGCGATGCCGACGACACGGGTGAAGTCCGCGGCACCGTTCACATCGAGCACGTACTTGGCGATGACACCGAGGGTCAGCAGGACCAGCAGCACGCCGGTGACGTAGGCCATGACGCGGTAGCGGGTCAGCACGCTCTTTTTCATGGCTACGAGCGTAACGGCACGTATCGGGCGATCTTCGGGTGCCCCCGGGACGCCCGGCCGCCCCCTACTCGCCGGTGAAGTCGCCCGCGGCGACGCGCAGCGGGCGCAGCATCGCGAAGATCTCGGCGCACTCCTCGGCGTCGTACGTGCCGAGCCCGAAGTCCATCGCCATCAGATCACGGGTGGCGGCGTCGCAGACCTCGCGGCCCTTGTCGGTGATGGAGGCGAGAGTGCCGCGGCCGTCGTTGGGGTTCGGCCGCTTGGCGACCAGGCCGGACCGCACCAGACGGTCGACGGTGTTGGTGACGGACGTGGGGTGGACCATGAGCCGCTCGCCGATCTTGGACATGGGCAGCTCACCGGCCTTGGAGAAGGTCAGCAGCACCAGCGCCTCGTACCGCGCGAAGGTCAGTCCGTACGGTTTCACGACCGCGTCCAGCTCGGCGAGCAGAATCTGCTGCGCCCGCATGATCGAGGTGATGGCGGCCATGGACGGCACGTTTCCCCACCGCTGCTTCCAGAGTGCGTCGGCGCGGGCGATGGGATCGAAGGACAGACTGAGCGGCTTCGGCACGCCACCGACCTTACCGGCCGGTCACATGGTGGTCAGCCCCGTCTCGCCCTTCGGTCGGCGCTTGGGCACCGGGCGCACACTGGAGACAGAGGCCCCGTGCACGGGCCGAACGTGGAGGTGAGCCATGAGCACCCTCGAGGAACACGTCGACATCGCGGTCCCGATCGACGCGGCCTGGGAGAGCCTGCACCACGCGGAGCACTATCCGCGCTTCCTGGACGGGGTGCGCGACGCCCGTACGGAGACGGGCGGCCGGGCACACCTGGACGTCGAGGCGGGCGGCCGGTCCCGGTCGTTCGAGGCCGAGGTCTCCGACCACGACGACCGGCGCGTGATGGAGTGGCGCACCACGGGCGATCCCCGGCTGGCGGGGTCGTTCTCGCTCCAGCCGATCGACCAGGGTCACACCCGCCTCCAGGCGCGACTGGAGTACGACCCCGGCACCGTCAGGGAAGCCTTCGGCGGGCCGAAGGGCTTCGCCCAGGCCAACGCGATCGAACGCCAGGTCCGCGGCGACCTGGAGCACTTCAAGGAGTACCTGGAACAGCAACGCTGAGCCCCGGGAGGCTGCCCCGGCACACGGGCAGCCTCCCGATCGACAGCACACCCACCGGGCACGGGGCACGCCACGGCCCGGGACACACGACCGCACACGCGACCCCACGGCGCCCTGCACCCGGCCAGGCTCGCCCCGCGCCTAACGGGCACGCTGCCCGGCGTCCGTAGGCAGGGCCCCACCGGGCGCGGGACACTGCCGCACCCGCGCACGACAAGCCCTACGGCCACGCGGCGCACCACAGCACGGCAGGCACGGCCCCCACCCACACGCAACAGGGCCGCCGACGCCGGACAGGCAACACCCCGCGCCACCGGCACGCCCCCTCGCGCGGAAAACCCTGCCGGAGACCGAGAGACACGCTCTACGAGGAGCAGCCGCCCCACGCCCGCCGTGCCGGGCTCTCCCCCGGCGGGCGCCGGCCCGGAGCGGGGCAGGCAGGGGCCACGCAACCCCGCGGGCGTCAGGCGTTGCCGACCCAGGCGCGGCAGGCACAGCAGGCGCGGCCGGTGCGCGGCGCGCACGCCCGCGCCCCCGGAAGCCGCGCCACCGCCCAGACGCCGCACCTAGCCGCGCGAGGCCCGCCGCAGTGCATGGCGTACCGCCCGCTGCCCCACCGGGCCGAGGTCGCCCACTGCTGCCACCAGGGATGCCAGCTGGTCCAGGGAGGCCAGGGCCGCGCGTGCCCCCGCCGCGTCCACGCCCTCGTACAGCTCGATACCGACGAAGGACGCGGACACCGCGCGGGCGAGGCCGGCCGGGTCCGCGAACTCGCCGACCGGTGTCACCGCCAGCACCCGTACCAGCACGCGCTCGATCTCCGCGATCCACAGGTCGAGCCCCGCCGCCGTGGCCGACGCGAGCCGGGGATGTGCCTGGGCACCGGCCAGCAGCTGGCCCAGCACCGCCACATGCCCCGCCGCCTTCTCCTCCTCGTGCATCTCCCGGCCGAAGGCGAGGAGTTCGCCGAGCGTGCCGACCCCGTCGAGCCGCTCCCGGTACCGCGCCACCCGCTGCTCCGCGCCGTACCGGCACGCGGCCGCCAGCAGCTCGTCCACCGAGCCGAAGTGGTAGAAGACCAGCGCCTGGTTGACGCCCGCCGTCGCCGCGATGGTGCGCGCCGAGGTCTTGGCGATCCCCTGCTCGGTGAGCGTCCGCAAGGCCCCTTCCAGCAGCTTCGTCTTCGTCGCCTCGCTCACGCCCGCACCTCCTCCCGGACGGGCCGCAGCCCGGGCCGCACCCCGCACACACCGACGTCCGCGTAGGTCACGGTGAACCGTCCCTCGTAGCCGAACAGGGGCCCGAGGTACCGGTTCACCACGCGCACCCGGATCCGGAAGCCTCCGGTCGACTCGTCGAACGACTCCCGCACCTCCGCCTCGGCGCCCAGCAGTTCGGGCACCCGTGCATCCACCGGCCCCTCCCGGAAGCGGTGTTCTCCGGAACGGATCAGCAGCGACCCGTCCGGCTCCGCACGGAAGTGCAGCTCGCTCGCCAGGTGCTGATGGGTTCCGAGGTAGTCCAGGACGCGGTCGCCCTTGGGGCTCAGCACCATCTGGGCGTCGAAGCGGCACGCCCGGGAGGGAAAGCGGAAGGTGCGCACGAACGACACCGTCTCGCGGCCGAACGTGTCGGTGTAGGGCACGTTCTCGATGACGAAGGGAACGTCGCGCCCCTGGCGGGGGACGAGGATGTTGCGGGTGCCGCCGAGCGCGAGGAACGGCTTCGCAAAGCTCCTGCCGTGCCAGACGCGGTCCATCACCCCGCGCCCCGTGCACGCCCGACCGCTCGCCGTCCCCACGGAGAAGCGGCGCTGGAGCCGGGGGTGGAGCCGCTCGAAGTCGGCGCCCATCACGGTGCGGAAGATCGAGGTCATGACAGTCGCTCCAGGGCTGCGAGGAGGCGCGGCGCGCGCACCCGCGTGGGCGGGGTGCGCAGACAGCGGCGCGCCGCCGGGGTGCAGGCGAGGGGCGCCTTGAGCAGGGCCAGGCAGATGGCGAGGGCCAGCAGCAGCGGGCACAGATACGCCGTCGTCGCCGCGAGGGGGCCGAGCAGGCGGAGGGAGGAGCCGAGTCCCAGACCGGTGCAGGCGACGGTGAGGACGAGTCCGCGGACGACCAGCTCCGCGCACCAGTTCGCCAGTGCGCGCTCCGGTGCCACCCCCCGCTCCACCCACAGGCGGAGGCGGTCGAAGGACCAGGCCGTCGCCCAGCCCATGAGGGGCCGGAAGACCAGCCGGTCGGCGAAGCAGCCGAAGGCCCCCCAGCGCGGCCGGTAGTCGTACCCGGTGAGGAAGCGGACGCCGTCGCCGTCGGGCACGTACCGCCAGTAGCCGCTGCCCTCGGCGATCAGTGACAGCGGATGCGGCGAGGAGAACCGCAGTGCGGAGGTGCGCGTGCCGTCCGGACGCGTCTTCTCCCCGGCCGACACCCCGGTTCCGGAGACCGTCAGGAACGGCAGGAGCCGAGTGGTGTACCGGAAGCGGCGCGGTTCGCCCTCCGCGTACGGCAGAAAGTCGATCTCGGTGAAGCGGACGTCCCAGCGCTGGTGCTGCGCGGGGTCCTGGGTGCGTGCCCACAGTTCGTCGAGGTCGCCCCGTATGTGCGCCTCTACGTAGAGCCCCATCGCCGATCCCCCATGTCAACGGCCCTGCTTGAGCGACTGCTCAAACCAACTGCCCTGACGGTACCGCTGTTTGAGCGATCGCTCAAACGGCCGGGACGAGAGAACCCCGGCCGCCCGGGCCGGGGTTCACGGTCGCCTGGGGGCTCCTCACCCCGCGGAGAGGTGCCGCTCCACCGTCTCCACCTTCGCGGTCAGGCCGTCCGTCACACCCGGGCGGATGTCCGCCTTCAGCACCAGGGAGACACGCGGAGCGCGCTCCTCGACCGCCGCCACGGCGCGCTTCACGACCTCCATCACCGCGTCCCATTCGCCCTCGACGGAGGTGAACATCGCGTCGGTGCGGTTCGGCAGACCCGACTCCCGCACCACGCGCACGGCGTCGGCGACGTACTCCCCCACGTCCTCGCCTACACCCAGGGGCGTCACGGAGAAGGCGACGATCACGCGTTCACGATCCCTTCCTTGCGGGCGCGGGCGGCGATCACGGCGTCCTCGGCCTCACGGCGAAGCCTGCGTTCGGCGAAGAAGCCGCCGGTCGGCAGCACGGAGAGGACGAAGTAGACGGCGGCGGTCCGCACGGACCACTTGGCGCGGTTCCAGGCGTCCGCCCAGAAGATCACGTACAGGATGAAGAGCACGCCGTGGATCGAGCCCATGACGGGCACCGCGTCGAAGTCCGTGGTGCGCTTCAGTACCGAGCAGACGAGGAGCAGCAGGAAGGAGACGGCCTCGGGGGCCGAGACCAGTCGGAGCCGGCGGAGGGCGGTGGCGGTCTTTATGTCCACGGGTCACCTTCGGTGGGAGATTCACTGACGACGCGGTGCTTTGTGAACGCATGCACAAGCGCCCCCATTGTGACATCAGGGACGCGGTGGGCCGGGAGCGGGGGCGGGGGTGTCGGCGACGGACCCCGCACCGGGTCCCCTAGGGGCCCGGTCAGGGTTCCAGTCCACCTCCAGGCTCTGTCCGCTCCACCCGCCCGGCCGCTACCGTCGCATCGTGGCGATGTTCCGACTCCAAGGCAGCAAGGTGCTGGCCGTCGACATGACCGGGGACGCCGTGAAGGCGAAGAACGGCTCGATGGTCGCGTACGACGGACAGATGGCCTTCAAGAAGCTCACCGGCGGCGGCGAGGGTATCCGGGGGATGGTGACCCGCAGGCTCACCGGCGAGCAGATGACCGTGATGGAGGTGAAGGGACACGGAACCTGCTGGTTCGCGGACCGGGCCTCCGAGATCAACCTCGTGAATCTCCAGGGGGACAAGCTGTACGTCGAGTCGAGCAATCTCCTCGCGACGGACGCCGGGCTGCGCACGGGCACGTCGTTCACCGGCCTGCGCGGCGCCTCCCAGGGCAACGGCCTGTTCACCACGACCGTCGAGGGCCACGGCCAGGCCGCGATCATGTCAGACGGCCCGGCGGTGGTGCTGCGGGTGAGCGCGCAGTACCCGCTGACCGTCGACCCGGGCGCGTATGTGGCGCACCAGGGGAATCTGCGGCAGTCGTTCCAGTCGGGCGTGACGTTCCGCACGTTCCTCGGCGAGGGCGGCGGCGAGGCCTTCCAGATCCGCTTCGAGGGGGACGGACTGGTCTATGTCCAGCCCAGCGAGCGCAACACGATCGCGGGGGACCTCTGACATGGGCTTCCGCGAGGTGAACTCCAAGGTGATCGAGGCGACGGTCACGCCGGGACAGCGGTTGTACAGCCAGCGGGGCGCGATGCTCGCCTACAAGGGCGAGGTCTCCTTCACCCCGAACATCCAGGGCGGCCAGGGCGGCGTCATGTCGATGATCGGCCGCCGCATCGCGAACGAGGCGACCCCCCTGATGACGGTCGAGGGCAGCGGCACGGTGCTCTTCGGGCACGGCGGCCACCACATCCAGGTGATCAACCTCACGGGAGACACGCTCTACGTCGAGGCGGACCGGCTGCTCGCCTTCGAGGGCACCCTCCAGCAGGGCACCGTGTTCCTGGGCGCGCAGGGCGGCGTCATGGGACTGGTGCGCGGCCAGGTCACGGGCCAGGGCCTGTTCACCACCACTCTCACGGGGCACGGCGCGGTCGCCGTGATGGCGCACGGCGGCGTCTTCGAGGTGCCGATCACCCCGCAGCGCCCGGTCCACGTCGACCCTCAGGCGTACGTCGCGCACCACGGTGACGTGCGCAACAAGCTGTCCACGGCGCTCGGCTGGCGCGACATGGTGGGCCGCGGCTCCGGCGAGGCGTTCCAGCTGGAGCTGAGCGGCAGTGGTGCGGTGTACGTGCAGGCGTCGGAGGAGAAACTGTGACCACCTACCCGGGCGCCGGCCCCGTCGTGCACGACCCGATGACGCTGCCGGCCGACGACAACGTCGACAAGTACACCTTCTGCGTGGAGCTCAAGGGGAGCCAGTGGTTCCTGCAGAAGGGGAAGATGATCGCCTACTACGGCTCGATCGAGTTCAACGGCATCGGGAACGGCCGACTCGACCGTCTGGTCCGTACGTCGTTCCATTCGCCACTGCACGCGAGCGACTGGGTGGTGGCGGACGGCTCCGGCAAGATGCTCCTCGCCGACCGGGCCTTCGATGTGAATTCCTACGACCTGGACGACGGCAATCTGACCATTCGCTCGGGCAACCTGCTCGCTTTTCAGCCAAGTCTCGCACTCAAGCAGTCGATCATTCCGGGTTTCCTCACGCTGATCGGAACCGGCAAGTTCGTGGCCGCGTCCAACGGTCCGGTGGTGTTCATGGAACCCCCGATCCGGGTGGACCCGCAGGCCCTGGTCGGCTGGGCCGACTGCCCGTCCCCCTGCCACCATTACGACCATGGGTATCTGACGGGCGTATGGGGCGGTCTACGTGCGATGACGGGCCTGGGCGGGGCCTCCGGGGAGGAGCACCAGTTCGAGTTCGTCGGGGCGGGCACGGTCCTGCTCCAGTCGTCGGAGACACTTATGGCGGAGCAGGCGACGGGAGCGGTTCCACACGAGCCCGGCGTACCGGGCGGCGGAGGGGTACCCGGTCATCAGGGACAGCCGGGGACACCGCGCCTTCCCGGACAGCTGGGAGACCTCCAGCGTCGCTTCGGGCTGTGAGCGGTAGTCTGCGGAGTGTGACGTCGAACGCGTGCGCACTGTCACACCACCCTCACTAGTTCGCCTTTCAACCTTTTAGGTAGACTTCATTCATGGAGACCGAGACGGCCACGCGCTGGCTGACCGATGCGGAGCAGTGCGCCTGGCGCACCCACCTGGAGGTCAACAGGCTGTTGACGTACCAACTCGAAAGGGATCTGCAGCCGTTCGGCCTGACGATGAACGACTACGAGATTCTGGTGAACCTCTCGGAGTCGGAGGGCATGCGCATGCGCATGAGCGACCTCGCGGCCGCCACCCTCCAGTCCAAGAGCCGCCTCTCGCATCAGATCACCCGCATGGAGAACGCGAATCTGGTACGCCGCGAGAACTGCGAGTCCGACCGACGGGGCCTGTTCGCCGTGCTGACGGACCACGGCCTGGAAACGATGAAGAAGGTCGCGCCCCACCATGTGGCGTCGGTGCGCAGACACTTCATGGATCTGCTCTCCCCGGACGAGCTGGAGCAGCTGCACAAGTCTCTGCGCCCGATCGCGGAGCACCTCAGAGGGCAGCGGGGCAAGCCGTAGGGCTGCCCCGGCGCACGCCTGGCCTCACGGTGCCGCGGGGGCGGCCGGCGACTGCTGCGGCATCGCCGGCCGCCTCCGGCGGCGCCCGAAGGGCACGGCGGCCAGTGCCGCCGCACAGGTCACCGCCCCGGACACCACGAAGCAGAGCCCCAGCGGCAGCCGGCCCACCAGGGCCCCCACCGCCGCCGAACCGGCCGAACCGCCCGCGTTGACCGCCATGTTGACCCAGGCTCCGGCCCGGGTGCGCATGCCCGGCGGTACCGACTCGTCCGCGAGCAGATACGCCGTCGTCAGCACCGGGGCGATGAACAGGCCCGCGCAGACCACGGTCACGGTCAGGAAGGCCAGGCCGGAGGCCAGTCCCGCCACGGCCAGCGCCAGCCCGGGGGCCATGGCGAGCAGCGGCAGCCGGACGCGGGCGCTCGTGCGCCAGTCCACCGCCCCGTTCACCAGCCCGCCGAGGGCGCTGCCCGCGGACAGCGCCGCCAGCACCCAGGCCGCGGCGTCGTCGCCGTAGCGCCGCTCCTCGGCGAAGGCCAGGACCAGCAGCTCGAGGGCGCCGACCGCGAGTCCCACTCCGGCGGCCACGAGCACCGGCGCCGCCGGCACCCGCCCCGGCCGCGGCCCTCCCGTGGGACGTTCCGGCTCCCCGGCGTCGGGGTGCGCGCCGCCCACCGCCGGGGACGAGACGAAGGCGACGGTCCCGGCCGCCTGCAGCAGCGCGCCGAGCGCCACCGCAGCCGCCGGCGGAGCCCAGCGCACCACCGCGCCCACCAGCAGCGGTCCGGACACGAACAGCAGCTCCTCGGCCACCCCGTCAAGGCCGTACGCACGCCTCAGCAGCCGCGGGTCGTCGACGAGTTCGCTCCACACGGCCCGCATGGTGGGGCCCAGAGGAGGCGGGAAGGCGCCGGCGGCGACCGCGAGGCCACCCAGCAGCAGCGGCGGCGCGCCGGGCCGCAGACTCGCGGCGGCGAACGCCGCCAGCAGCCCCGAATGGATCAGCGCCATCGGTACCAGGGCCCGCCGCGGTCCGTAGCGGTCGACGAGAGCCGCCCGTGGCGGCGAAAGGAGGACCGTCATGGCCCCGAAGAGCGCCATGACGGTACCGGCCAGGGCGTAGGACCCGGTCGCCCGGGCCAGCGACAGCATGACGGCCAGGGGCACCGTCCCGTACGACAGCCGGCCGGCCAGTGCGGCGGCGAAAGTGCGGCGGGCATACAGGACACGCAGAACGGCGGCATAGGAAGGCCGCGCGGAAGAGGGCGCAGACACAGGAATTCCTCGGCATGAGGCATGGACGGGACGCCTGAGTGCCGCGACGCGTCACGGCCGACTGCCGTACGCCGATCGCGGGCCGGGGCGGGTCCTATGCCAAGAGGAGGAACACGTGGATCAAGGTATCAGCGGGTGCCGGAGCGGGCCACGGGATTTCCGGCCCCCGGGACCCCGGCACGGGCGCGGCCCGTACGGGTTTGCGATACGGGCGCGGCCCGTGCGGGTCCCGGCACGGGCACGACCCGCACGAGCCCACGGCACGGACGCGACCCGCACGAGCCCACCGCACGGGCACGGCCCGTGCGGGTCCCGGTACGGGCGCGGGGCCGTCAGCCGTTCGTCAGCCCCGCCACCAGTTCGTCCGAGGCCCGGTAGGGGTCGAGCTCGCCCGCCACGATGCGCTCGGCCAGCGCGCTCAGCCGGCGGTCGCCGTGGAGATCGCCGATCCGCTCCCGCAGGGCCGTCACCGCGATCGTCTCGACCTCGTGGGCGGCGCGGGCCAGCCGGCGCTCCGCCAGCACGCCCCGCTCCTCCATCCACGCCCGGTGCTTCTCCAGCGCCTCCACGACCTCGTCGACGCCCTCGCCGCGCGCCGCGACCGTCTTCACGATCGGTGGGCGCCAGTCGCCCGGAGCCCGCGCCTCCCCGAGCCCCAGCATGTGGTTCAGCTCGCGCGCGGTCGCGTCCGCGCCGTCGCGGTCGGCCTTGTTGACCACGTAGACATCACCGATCTCCAGGATGCCCGCCTTCGCGGCCTGGATGCCGTCGCCCATCCCGGGGGCGAGCAGCACGACCGAGGTGTCCGCCTGGGAGGCGATCTCCACCTCCGACTGGCCCACGCCCACCGTCTCCACCAGGATCACGTCGCAGCCCGCCGCGTCCAGCACCCGGATCGCCTGCGGGGCCGCCCAGGCGAGGCCCCCCAGGTGGCCGCGCGTGGCCATGGACCGGATGTACACGCCGGGGTCGGAGGCGTGCTCCGACATCCGGACCCGGTCGCCGAGCAGCGCGCCGCCCGAGAAGGGCGAGGACGGGTCCACGGCGAGCACGCCGACCCGCTTGCCCTGCTTGCGGTACGCCGTCACGAGCGCCGACGTGGACGTGGACTTGCCGACGCCCGGGGAGCCGGTGAGACCCACGACATAGGCGTTGCCCGTCAGCGGGGCCAGTGTCGCCATGACCTCCCTGAGCTGCGGGGACGCCCCCTCCACCAGGGAGATCAGCCGGGCCACGGCGCGCGGCCGGCCTTCCCTGGCCTGGGCCACCAGCGAGGAGACGTCCTGCATCACAGCTCCGTTCACGTGCTCGCGTAAAGAGGTCGGATCGAGTGCGCTCAGGCCTTGGGTACCCGCACGATCAGCGCGTCACCCTGACCGCCGCCACCGCACAGCGCGGCGGCGCCGACGCCTCCGCCGCGGCGCTTCAGCTCCAGGGCGAGGTGGAGGACGATCCGGGCGCCGGACATGCCGATCGGGTGACCCAGGGCAATGGCACCGCCATGGACGTTCACCTTTTCGGCGGAAACTCCCAGGTCCTTCATTGACTGCACGGCAACCGCCGCGAACGCCTCGTTGATCTCGATCAGGTCGAGGTCCGAGACCTCCAGCCCCTCCTTCTTCAGCGCGTGCATGATCGCGTTCGACGGCTGCGACTGGAGCGAGTTGTCCGGGCCCGCCACATTGCCGTGGGCGCCGATCTCGGCGATCCACTCCAGGCCCAGCTCCTGCGCCTTGGCCTTGCTCATCACGACCACGGCCGCCGCGCCGTCCGAGATCTGCGAGGAGGAGCCGGCCGTGATGGTGCCGTCCTTGCTGAAGGCCGGGCGCAGCTTCGCCAGCGTCTCCGCCGTCGTTTCGCCGCGGATGCCCTCGTCCTTGCTGAAGACGACGGGCTCGCCCTTGCGCTGCGGCACCTCCACCGGGGTGATCTCGGCCTCGAAGATGCCGTTCTTCTGGGCGGCCGCGGCCCGCTGGTGGGACAGGGCGGCGATCTCGTCCTGCTCCTTGCGGCCGATGCCCAGACGGGTGTTGTGACGCTCGGTGGACTCGCCCATGGCGACGCCCTCGAAGGAGTCGGTCAGGCCGTCGTGGGCCATGGCGTCGAGCATCTGGACGGCGCCGTACTTGAAACCCTCGCGGGAGTTCGGCAGCAGATGGGGGGCGTTGGTCATGGACTCCTGGCCGCCCGCGACGATCACGTCGAACTCACCCGCGCGGATCAGCTGGTCGGCGAGCGCGATCGCGTCCAGACCCGACAGGCACACCTTGTTGATCGTCAGGGCCGGGACGTTCATCGGGATGCCCGCCTTGACCGCGGCCTGACGCGCCGGGATCTGCCCCGCCCCGGCCTGGAGCACCTGCCCCATGATCACGTACTGCACCTGGTCGCCGCCGATCCCCGCACGGTCGAGGGCGGCCTTGATGGCGAAGCCGCCGAGGTCGGCTCCGGAGAAGGACTTCAGCGAGCCGAGCAGCCGCCCCATCGGGGTGCGGGCACCCGCGACGATGACGGAGGTCGTGCTGTTGGTTCCAGACATGAGCGGCGATCCCCTTCCGGCCTGCACAGGCCGAGGAGTGAACGAGGGTTTACTTCGAATGTACTGAGGGGTAGTGCACCCCGTCATCGGGCCGTCAGTGTGATCGCGCGCACGTTGCGTAACCACGCCCGGAGCGCTGCACTGATTCCATGCTGACGCGAATCGACCACATCGGGATCGCCTGTTTCGACCTGGAGAAGACCGTCGAGTTCTACACCTCGACGTACGGCTTCACCGTGTTCCACACCGAGGTCAACGAAGAGCAGGGCGTGCGTGAGGCCATGCTCAAGATCAACAACACGGACGACGGCGGCGCCTCCTACCTCCAGCTGCTGGAACCCGTCCGCGAGGACTCCACCGTGGCGAAGTGGCTGGCCAAGAACGGCGAGGGCGTGCACCACATCGCCTTCGGTACGGCGGATGTCGACGGGGACTCCGAGGCCATCAGGGACAAGGGCGTACGCGTTCTGTACGAGGAGCCGCGCCGTGGTTCCATGGGGTCGCGGATCACCTTCCTGCACCCCAAGGACTGCCATGGTGTGCTGACAGAACTCGTCACATCGGCGGCTGTTGAGTCACCTGAGCACTGACTCCCGTACATAAGGGCCGGTAGGGTTGGGGGCGGTCGCCGCTCCACCAGGGCGACCGTGTCCCTCCGTGAGCGGCGGGACACGTGACCGGGGTCCGGGTTTCGGGGGACGAGCGTCGGGGCAGCAGCCCATGCTCCGCCGTTGATCTGACACCATTCCCCGGGGGCCCCGTTCGGCGGATGGACGGAGCTCGTTTGGAGAGACTTGCGACCAGGGGACGGATGGGACCGCGCAGTGCGGGGCTACGAACGCCAGGAGCGAGAGCCGGCGGCTGACGTCGACCACCTCTCTCGGTTCGAGGCCGAGATGGAGCGGCTGAAGACCGAGCGGGAAAAGGCGATCCAGCACGCCGAGGACCTCGGCTACCAGGTCGAGGTGCTGCGCGCCAAGCTGCACGAGGCGCGGCGCACGCTCATGACCCGTCCCGCCTACGACGGGGCCGACATCGGCTACCAGGCCGAGCAGATGCTCCGTACGGCGCAGATGCAGGCGGACCAGCTGCGCGCGGACGCCGAGCGGGAGCTGAGCCAGGCCCGCGCGCAGACCCAGCGCATCCTCCAGGAGCACGCCGAGCAGGCCGCCCGCCTCCAGGCCGAGCTGCACGCGGAGGCCGTCGCCCGCCGCCAGCAGCTGGACCAGGAGCTCGCCGAGCGCCGGGCCACCGTCGAGTCGCACGTCAACGAGAACGTCGCCTGGGCCGAGCAGCTGCGCGCCCGCTCCGAGTCGCAGGCCCGCCGGCTGGTCGAGGAGTCCCGCGCCGAGGCCGAACAGGCGCTCGCCGCCGCCCGCGCGGAGGCCGAGCGGCTCACCGCCGAGGCCCGGCAGCGCCTCCAGAGCGACGCCGAGGCCGCCCGCGCCGAGGCCGACCAGCTCCTGCGCCGGGCCCGCGCGGACGCCGAGCGGCTGCTGAACGCCGCGTCGACCCAGGCCCAGGAGGCCACCGACCACGCCGAGCAGCTGCGCTCCTCCACCGCGAGCGAGTCCGACGCCGCCCGTCGTCAGGCGTCGGAGCTGAGCCGGGCCGCCGAGCAGCGGATGGCCGAGGCCGAGGCGGCGCTGCGCGAGGCGCGCGCCGAGGCCGACAAGGTCGTCGCCGAGGCGAGGGAGGCCGCCGCCAAGGCGCTCGCCAACGCCGAGTCGGCCAACGAGCAGCGCACCCGCACCGCCAAGGAACAGGTCGCCCGCCTGGTCGGCGAGGCCACCAAGGAGGCGGAGTCCACCAAGGCCGAGGCCGAGCAGGTGGTCGCCGACGCGCGCGCCGAGGCCGAGAAGATCGTCGCCGAGGCCGCCGAGAAGGCCCGCAGCATCACCGCCGAGGAGACCGCCTCCCAGCTCGCCAAGACCGCCCGCACGGCCGAGGACGTCCTCACCAAGGCGTCGGAGGACGCCAAGGCGACCACCAAGGCCGCCACCGAGGAGGCCGAGCGGATCCGCCGGGAGGCCGAGACCGAGGCGGACCGGCTGCGCGCCGAGGCGCACGACATCGCCGAGCAGCTCAAGGGCGCGGCGAAGGACGACACCAAGGAGTACCGGGCCAAGACCGTCGAGCTTCAGGAGGAGGCCCGGCGGTTGCGCGGCGAGGCCGAGCAGCTGCGCTCCGAGGCGGTCGCCGAGGGCGAGCGGATCCGCGCCGAGGCCCGGCGGGAGGCCGTCCAGCAGATCGAGGAGGCGGCCAAGACCGCCGAGGAGCTGCTCGCCAAGGCGAAGGCCGACGCGGACGAGCTGCGCCAGACCGCCACCAGCGACAGCGAGAAGGTGCGCACCGAGGCCATCGAGCGCGCCTCGACGCTGCGCCGCCAGGCCGAGGAGACCCTGGAGCGCACCCGCAAGGAGGCCGAGACCCAGCGCGCCGAGGCCGTCGAGCTGGCGGACGCGATCAAGGAGGAGGCCGAGCGGGCGGCCCGCGCCCTGCGCGAGGAGGCCGAACGGGCCGTCGAGGCCCGCCGGACGGAGGCCGCCGAGGAGCTGACCCGTCTGCAGGCCGAGGCCGAGCAGCGGCTCGTCTCCGCCGAGCAGGCGCTCGCCGACGCACGGGCGGAGGCCGAGCGGATCCGCCGCGAGTCGGTCGAGGAGGCCGACCGGCTGCGCACGGAGGCCGCCGAGCGCATTCGTACGCTCCAGACGCAGGCCGAGGCCGAGGCCGACCGGCTGCGCACGGAGGCCGCCGCCGACGCGTCCGCCTCCCGCGCGGAGGGCGAGGCCATCGCCGTCCGGCTGCGCACGGACGCCGCGGCCGAGGCCGAGCGGCTGAAGTCGGAGGCGCAGGACACCGCCGACCGGGTGCGGGCCGAGGCCCAGGCCGCCGCCGAGCGGCTGGCCGTCGAGGCCACGGAGACGCTCGCCGCCGCACAGGAGGAGGCCGTCCGGCGCCGGCGCGAGGCCGAGGAGCTGCTCGGCTCCGCGCGCCAGGAGGCCGACCAGGAGCGCGAGCGGGCCCGTGAGCAGAGCGAGGAACTGCTCGCCGTGGCACGCTCCCGGGTCGAGGAGGCCCAGGCCGAGGCCGTACGCCTGGTGGAGGAGGCGGACCGGCGCGCCACCGAGATGGTGTCGGCCGCCGAGCTCCACGCCCAGCAGGTGCGGGACTCCGTGGCCGGGCTGCACGAGCAGGCCCAGGAGGAGATCACCGGGCTGCGCTCGGCCGCCGAGCACGCGGCGGAGCGTACGCGCACCGAGGCGCAGGAGGAGGCCGACCGGGTCCGCGCCGACGCCTACGCGGAGCGGGAGCGGGCCTCCGAGGACGCGAGCCGCATCCGCCGGGAGGCCGCCGAGGAGACCGAGGCCGCCAAGGCGCTGGCCGAGCGGACGGTCACGGAGGCGATCGCCGAAGCCGAGCGGGTCCGTTCCGACGCCGCCGAACACGCCCAGCGCGTGCGGACGGAGGCCTCGGACACCATCGCGACCGCGGATCAGGACGCGGCACGCACGCGTGCGGAGGCGCGCGAGGACGCGAACCGGATCCGTTCGGACGCGGCCGCGCAGGCGGACACCCTCGTCAACGAGGCGACGGCGGAGGCCGAACGGCTGGCCGCCGAGACCGCCGCCGAGGCCGAGCGGGTCCGGGCCGAGTCCGTGGCCAAGGCCGACGCGCTGCTCTCGGAGGCCACCGACGAGGCGGAGCGGCTGCGCGCCGAGGCCGCCGAGACGGTCGGATCCGCGCAGGCGCACGCCGAGCGCATCCGCAGCGAGTCCGAGCGGCTCAAGGCCGACGCGGAGGCGGAGGCCGAGCGGGTCACCACGGCCGCGCGCGAGGAGGCCGAGCGCACCCTGGACGAGGCCCGCAAGGAGGCCAACAAGCGGCGTTCCGAGGCTGCCGAGCAGGTGGACAAGCTCATCTCGGAGACCGCGGCCGAGGCCGACAAGCTGCTCACGGAGTCCCAGCAGACCGCGCACAAGACGACGGCGGACGCCGAGGCGCAGGCCGACACGATGGTGGGGGCCGCGCGCCAGGAGGCCGAGCGCCTGGTCGCCGAGGCGACGGTCGAGGGCAACTCGCTGGTGGAGCGGGCCCGGTCGGACGCGGACGAACTCCTCGTCGGCGCTCGGCGGGACGCGACCGCGATCCGGGAGCGCGCGGAGGAGCTGCGCCGGCGGATCACGGCGGAGATCGAGGAGCTGCACGAGCGGGCCCGGCGCGAGTCCGCCGAGGCGATGAAGTCGACGGGCGAGCGGTGCGACGCGCTGGTCAAGGCCGCCGAGGAACAGCTGGAGAAGGCCAGGGCACAGGCCAAGGAGACCATCTCGGAGGCCAATTCCGAGGCGGGCAAGGTCCGTATCGCCGCGGTCAAGAAGGCCGAGGGCCTGCTGAAGGAGGCCGAGCAGAAGAAGGCGACGCTGGTCTCCGAGGCCGAGCAGATCAAGGCCGAGGCCATCCGCGAGGCCCGCAAGGCGGTCGAGGAGGGCAAGCGGGAGCTGGAGATCCTGGTGCGCCGGCGCGAGGACATCAACGCGGAGATCTCCCGGGTCCAGGACGTCCTGGAGGCGCTGGAGTCCTTCGAGGCCCCGTCCGGCGGGAAGGACGGAGGTGTCAAGGCGGGCGCGGCCGTGGGGGCGCCCCGTTCGAGTGGCAAGGGCTCGGACGGCTAGCAAGTAGTGAGGATTCTGTGCTTGTCGGGCGTTTCACGCAGGTCCTGGCAAGCCCTCAGACAGTTAGCCACCCGAAAGGAGTGTCATTCTCCAGATCAAACACGCATCCGCTCGATGACACACCGCTTCGGCCCCTAGGATTCCCCTATCACCTCACCGGTCTCATTCGACAGGAACCCCATGAGCGACACTTCCCCCTACGGCTTCGAGCTTGTGCGGCGTGGGTACGACCGCGCTCAGGTGGACGAACGGATCTCCAAGCTCGTCTCCGACCGTGACAGTGCTCTAGCCCGCATCACCGCTCTGGAAAAGCGCATCGAGGAGCTCCACCTCGAGACGCAGAACGCCCAGGCCCAGGTAAGCGACGCGGAGCCGTCGTACGCGGGTCTCGGCGCGCGCGTCGAGAAGATCCTCCGACTCGCCGAGGAAGAGGCCAAGGACCTGCGCGAGGAGGCCCGCCGCGCCGCCGAGCAGCACCGTGAGCTGGCCGAGTCGGCGGCCCAGCAGGTGCGCAACGACGCGGAATCGTTCGCTGCGGACCGCAAGGCCAAGGCCGAGGACGAGGGCGTCCGCATCGTCGAGAAGGCCAAGAGCGACGCCTCGCAGCTGCGTTCCGAGGCGCAGAAGGACGCGCAGTCCAAGCGCGAGGAGGCGGACGCCCTCTTCGAGGAGACCCGCGCCAAGGCCGCGCAGGCCGCCGCGGACTTCGAGACCAACCTCGCCAAGCGGCGCGAGCAGTCCGAGCGCGACCTGGCCTCCCGTCAGGCGAAGGCCGAGAAGCGCCTGGCGGAGATCGAGCACCGTGCCGAGCAGCTGCGCCTGGAGGCGGAGAAGCTGCGCACGGACGCCGAGCGCCGCGCCCGCCAGACGGTGGAGACGGCCCAGCGCCAGGCCGAGGACATCGTGGCCGACGCGAACGCCAAGGCCGACCGCATCCGCTCGGAATCCGAGCGCGAGCTGGCGGCGCTGACGAACCGTCGCGACTCCATCAACGCCCAGCTCACGAACGTGCGCGAGATGCTCGCGACGCTCACGGGCGCGGCTGTGGCCGCGGCGGGTTCGCCCGCCGAGGACGAGCCGATCTCCCGCGGGGTTCCGGCGCAGCAGTCCCGGTAACGTCCGGCGTCCCGACGTCCGGGAAGCCCCCTGCCACTCCGGTGGCGGGGGGCTTTGTGCCGTTCTAGCGTGACCACATGATCGAGCTCGAGGGGCTGACCAAGCGGTACGGCGGGAAACTGGCGGTCGACGGCCTCACGTTCACCGTCAGACCGGGCCTCGTCACCGGCTTCCTCGGGCCGAACGGCGCCGGGAAGTCCACCACCATGCGGATGGTGCTCGGACTCGACCACCCCACCGCCGGTGACGTCCGCATCGACGGCAGGCACTACGACGAGCTGAAAGATCCGCTGACGTGTGTCGGGGCCGTGCTCGACGCGGGGGACGTGCACGGCGGGCGCAGCGCCTTCAACCATCTGCTGTGCCTCGCGCAGAGCAACGGCATCCCCCTCACCCGCGTGCACGAGGTGCTGGACACCGTCGGCCTGACGTCCGTCGCGCACAAGAAGGCCAAGGGTTTCTCGCTCGGCATGAGCCAGCGCCTCGGCATCGCCGCCGCGCTTCTCGGCGATCCGCGCATCCTGATGTTCGACGAGCCGGCCAACGGACTCGACCCCGAGGGCATCCACTGGATCCGCACCCTGATGAAGTCCCTCGCCGCGCAGGGGCGGACCGTGTTCGTCTCCAGCCATGTCATGAGCGAGATGGCGCTGACCGCCGACCATCTCGTGGTCATCGGTCAGGGCCGGCTGCTCGCCGACACCTCCATGGCCGACTTCATCCGGCAGAACTCCCGGTCGTATGTCCGGATCCGCTCCCCGCAGCGCGAGCGGCTGCTCCACGTGCTGCACGAGGCGGGCATCACGGTCGTCGAGTGCGGCGGCGGCGCGCTGGAGGTGGACGACGGCAAGGCGGAGCTGATCGGCGAGCTGGCCGCCCGCCACCGGATCGTGCTGCACGAACTGAGTCCCCGGCATGCCTCGCTGGAGGAGGCATTCATGCGGTTGACGGCGCAGGCGGTGGAGTACCACGCGCACTCCGATGTCCCCGGCGGCTCCTGGCCGCGGCAGGCCTCGCGCGCCGGGTGGGGCACCGGGTGGGGCGCCGGCCGGCGGAAGGGGGCCTGAGCCGTGACGGCGGTGACCCAGGTCCTGCGCTCGGAGTGGACGAAGATCCGGTCGGTGGCGTCCACGCTGTGGACGCTGTCCCTGGCCCTGGTCGTCACCGTGGTCCTCGGCGTGCTGATCTCGGCCCTGACCCGGAACGAGTTCGACCGGGCGAACCCGGCCGACCGGCTGTTCTTCGACCCGACCTACGTCAGCTTCGCCGGGATGAGCCTCGGTCAGCTCGCGATGATCGTGTTCGGGGTGCTCGTGGTGTCGAACGAGTACAGCACGGGCATGATCCGCACCTCGCTGGCAGCGGTCCCCCGACGCGGCACGTTCCTGTTCGGCAAGATCGCCGTGGCGGCCGCGCTCGCCCTGGTCGTGTCCGTGGTCACCAGCTTCGTCGCCTTCTTCCTCGGGCAGGCGATGCTCGGGCCCTACCGGGCGTCGCTCGGCGATCCCGGCGTTCTGCGCGCGGTCTTCGGCGGCGGGCTCTACATGACGCTCATCGCGGTGTTCTCCATGGGCATCGCCGCGATGCTGCGCTCGCCGATGCTGTCGCTCGGCATCCTGATGCCGTTCTTCTTCCTGATCTCCACCGTCCTGGGGAGCGTCTCGGCGACGAAGAAGGTCGGCCGCTTCCTCCCCGACCAGGCCGGAAGCAGGATCCTGCAGGTCGTGCCGAGCTTCGGCGACGACACCCCGTACGGCCCCTGGGGCGGGCTCGGGATCATGGTGCTGTGGGTGGCCGCGGCGCTGGCCGGGGGGTATGTCCTGCTGAGGCGACGGGACGCCTGAGCGTCCGGTTGTGACCTGCGGGGCTTTACGTTCTCTTGAGTGGAACCGTCAGCGCCCGGATATCCTCCTAACCCTTACGGGGGCAGTGTGGGCCCCGACGTCCTGAACCTTTCGATGGGTGCGGAGCATGATCGAGGCAGTCGGCCTGACGAAGCGCTACGGCGACAAGACGGCCGTGTACAACCTTTCCTTCCAGGTGCGGCCGGGTGCCGTCACCGGCTTCCTCGGGCCGAACGGCTCGGGCAAGTCGACGACCATGCGGATGATCCTCGGCCTGGACAACCCCACCGCCGGGCAGGTGACCATCGGCGGTTACCCGTACCGCAAGCTGCCGAACGCCCCCCGCCAGGTCGGCGCCCTGCTCGACGCCAAGGCCGTGCACGGCGGCCGGTCCGCCCGCAACCATCTGCTGTGCCTGGCGCAGCTGTCGGGCATCCCGGCCCGCCGGGTCGACGAGGTGCTCGGCGTCGTCGGGCTCCAGGACGTGGCCAAGAAGCGGTCCAAGGGCTTCTCCCTCGGTATGGGCCAGCGCCTCGGCATCGCCGCCGCGCTCCTCGGCGACCCCCAGGTGCTGCTGTTCGACGAACCGGTCAACGGCCTCGACCCCGAGGGCATCCTCTGGGTGCGCAACCTGATGAAGGCGCTCGCGGCCGAGGGCCGAACGGTCTTCGTCTCCTCCCACCTGATGAGCGAGATGGCGCTCACCGCGGACCACTTGATCGTGATCGGGCGCGGGCAGCTGCTGGCCGACATGAGCGTCAAGGACTTCATCTCGGCGAACTCCGCCGACTTCGCGCGGGTGCGCACGCCCGACACCGAGTCGCAGCAGCGCGAGAAGCTCACCTCCGCGCTGACCGAGGCGGGCGGGCATGTGCTGCCCGAGCAGGACGGCGCCCTGCGCGTCACCGGGCTGCCGCTGCCGCGCATCAGCGACATCGCGCACGAAGCCGACGTACGTCTGTGGGAGCTGTCTCCGCACCAGGCGTCGCTGGAGGAGGCGTACATGCGGATGACGCAGGCCGCGGTCGACTACCGCTCGACCATCGACCAGAAGGCCGGGCTGATGCAGCCGCTGCCGCCCGGAGTCCAGCCTCCGGTGCCGGTGCCGGGGCAGGGCCAGCCGGGCTGGTACGCCCCGCCGCCGCCCCAGCAGGGCGGTCAGCCGTTCGCGCTGCCCGGACAGCCGCCCGCGGGCCCCTACGGCGGCCCGGGCGCGCCCGGCACGAACGGTGGGCCGAACCCCTACGCGCAGCCGGCCCCGCAGGCGCCGGCTCCGGCCACCTCGCCCGGCCCCGCGGCCGCCCCGCAGGCGCCGGCCGCTCCCGCCGCCCCCGCGCCTGCCCCTGCCCCCACACCCGCCCCTGCCCCTGCCCCTGCTGCCGACCTGACCAAGTCCGAGGACGCCCGATGAGCACGCCCCAGCCCCCGATGCCGCAGGCCGCGCCCGCCTGGCAGGCGGCCCCCGGCTCCGCGTACCCCACCTACACCTCGCCGATCCCCGTGGTGCGCACGCACCTCGGGCACGCCATCTCCTCGGAGTGGACGAAGATCAGGTCGGTGCGCTCCACGATGTGGACGCTGGGCGTATTCCTTCTCCTCGTCGTCGGCATCGGTCTGCTGGTCGCCCTGCTGGTGGCCGCGAAGTCCGGGGACGCGGACCTGTCCGGCGAGAACCCGCTGTCGTTCGGCGTGTTCGGGCTGCTGCTCGGCAGCATCTGCCTCATCACGCTCGGGGTGCTGACCACCGCCTCCGAGTACGGCACCGGCATGATCCGGACCACGATGGTCGCGTGCCCCTCCCGCGGCCGGGTGCTGGCGGCGAAGGCGGTGGTGTTCTTCGCGGTCGCGTTCACGGTGAGCCTGCTCTCCGTCGGCCTCGTGGCCTTCGCCGACGCGGCCCTGCTCGACGGGGCCCGGCAGCCCTCGGGCATGGAGTGGCTGAAGGGCACGTTCGGTATCTCGCTCTACCTCGCGCTGCTCGGGCTGCTGTCGCTCGCCGTCGGCTCGGTCATCCGGCATTCGGCCGGCGCCATCACCATCATGATCGGCCTTGTACTGGCCCCGCTGGTCATCGCGCTGTTCATGTTCTCGGAGTCGCTCGACCGCGTGCGCACGGCCCTGTTCGAGTACTCGATCCCGAACCAGCTCAGCGTCTTCTACTCCAACTCCCTGACCCGGTCGGGCCCGTCCGGCTGGGACCCGCTGTGGATCATGGCGGGGGTGACCGCCGTCGTCTTCGCCGGAGCCTGGCTGCTGCTGGAGCGGCGGGACGTGTAGGCCGCCCGCCCCGGCCTCAGTGCCTCGGCGCGTTACGGGACCGCTGCACCCGCGTGGTGCGGCGGTCCTTCGCGTTCCAGCACGCCCTGTGCCAGTGCCGTCGGTCGTCCACGCCCGCGTACTCGGGCCAGGCCACCACATGCGGGACGCCGGAGGGGATCACCTGGTCGCAACCTGGGCAGCGGTAGGTCTTGCCCTCGGCCGCGGCGCCCGCGACATGGCGCACGCTCCACTCCTCGCCGCCCCAGCTCTCGGTGGTCTGCCGACCGCCGTAGCGGGACCTGTCGTCCTCCTCCGCGCTCCGACCGGACGAGCCTGAGCCCTTGGGGCGGTTGCGACGCGGGGACACGGATCACCTCACGGGCTATACAGGGAGCAGGGGCCGTATCCAGCCTACGCGGCGCGGGTCGGGGTACGCGTACGTCCCCAACCCTGACAGAACCCCCTCCCACCGACTGATTCTGCAGACAATCCGCAAATCTCTCCTCGAGGCCGTGACTTGGGCACATGTCAGGCAGTTATGCCGGGTGGGGGAGCTCCGCGTCGGAGCCAGGAAAGCAGGAAGTGCCATGCAGGTAGGAAGTTTTGTACTGGCGGCCCAGTTTCCGGGCCAGGGCCAAGGGGAGGCGCTGCACCGCGCGGTGCGGTCGGCCGAGGTCGCCGAGGAGGCGGGCCTGGACACGGTGTGGCTGGCCGAGCACCACTTCGTGCCGTACGGGACGTGTCCGTCCGCGATCACTCTGGCGGCCCTCCTGCTGGGCCGTACCCACCGGATCCGGGTCGGCACGGCGGTGAGCGTCCTGCCCACCTCCCACCCCGTGGCGCTCGGCGAGCAGGCCGCTCTGTTGCACCTCACCACGGGCGGGCGCTTCTCCCTGGGGGTGGGGCGCGGCGGCCCCTGGGTCGACCTGGAGGTCTTCGGCCCGGGCCTTCGGGCGTACGAGACGGACTTCCCCGAATCACTCGATCTGCTGGTGCGCTGGCTGCGCGAACCGTCCGTCGCCGCTCAGGGGGAACGATTCACCTTCCGTGAAGTCCCGGTCGTGCCCCGCCCGTCCGAGTCGCTCACCGACACCGAGGGCCCCGAGGTCGTCGTCGCCTGCACCTCACCCGCGAGCGTACGGCTGGCGGCGGAGCGGGGTCTGCCGATGCTCCTCGGCATGCATGTCGGGGACGAGGAGAAGGCGGACATGGTCGCGCTGTGGCGGAGTTGCGCGCACGCGGCCGGGATCGACGGGGACGTGGTCGCCCGCGCCGCTCATGTCTCGGCCGGCGTCTGCCAGATCGCCGACCGCCGCACCGACGCGGTGGAGACCCTGACGAAGGCGATGCCGGGCTGGCTGAAGCAGGGACTCGACGCGCATGTGACGGTCGACGGCCGGGCCCGGACGATGCGGGACCCGCTGGCGTACACCGAACTGCTCTGCGGGCTGCACCCGGTGGGCACCCCACGGCTGTGCGCCGACCGGCTCACCGCGACCTCCGAGCGGACGGGCATCAACCGCTTCGCTCTGCTCGTCGAGGGCTCCGGGGACCTCGCGGCGACGGAGGAGAACGTGCGCAGGCTGGGTGCCGAGGTGCTCCCCCAGCTCCGATGAGCCCGCCGGGCCGGGCCCCGGGCCCGGCGGGAGCTTGCCGCTCCGGTACAGATGCACCTCCCGTGTACAGAGCGGCAAGCGTACGGCTTCGGGTGTCTCAGCAGTCGCGCAGTTCCGGCGACTGGTTGAGCAGTTGATTGCGGACCGAGGTGAAGCGGGCCAATGTGTCGTCCACCGAGGAGTCCAGCGGGAACACGGCCACCCGATGGCAGTTCTGGAAGGCCAGGCGCACTCCGAAGTGCCGCTGCAGGGCGCCGCGTATCGCGTCACTCGCAAGCGCACGCAGCAGCTGTCCACGTGCCTGCTCGTCCGGCGGGGGCGTCTGGTTGTCGGCGAACTCGCCGCCGTCCACCTTCAGCTGGGCCACCAGGGAGCTGATCATCTCCCACGCATAGGGCAGGGAGGTCCGGACGCAGTCGACGAAATCGGCTTCGTCGACCTCGCCTCGCTCGGCCTTTTCCAGTAGGGCCGGTGAGACGTCGAGCGACATGGGTACTCCTCTCGCACCCCGAGACAACAGGGGTTGACGGACAGGGACGGGAGTTCGCTATCTCGAACACGCTGCGTACACACCACGCGACCTCCCGTTTACTACGGTAAGCAACGGACGGTGACGGCACCAGGAGAATGCGCGCAGAGCCGTCTCCCATTAGGCACACAACCAGCCATTGGCGAACGGGGGCATCCCGGGTGAAAGGGAGGACACCGGAGGGCTGCCGCCCGGGGCGGCCCAGGAGGACGAATCGCGTCGGGACGGTGCGGTCGAGTAGCGTTGCCGACCATGCGTCTCGTCATTGCCCGGTGCTCCGTCGACTACGCGGGCCGCCTTACCGCCCATCTCCCCTCCGCACCCCGCCTGATCCTGGTGAAAGCGGACGGCAGCGTCTCGATCCACGCGGACGACCGGGCCTACAAGCCCCTCAACTGGATGTCGCCGCCCTGCACGCTGAAGGAGGGGACGGGCGACGAGGAGGGCGTCTGGACCGTCATCAACAAGACGGGCGAAAAACTGATCATCACGATGGAGGAAATCCTCCACGACTCCTCGCACGAACTCGGCGTGGACCCCGGACTGATCAAGGACGGCGTGGAAGCGCACCTGCAGGAGCTGCTCGCCGATCGCATCGAGACGCTCGGCGAGGGCTACACGCTCATCCGCCGCGAGTACATGACGGCGATCGGCCCGGTGGACATCCTGTGCCGGGACGCCGAGGGCGGGACCGTGGCGGTCGAGATCAAGCGGCGGGGCGAGATCGACGGGGTGGAGCAGCTCACCCGCTACCTGGAGCTTCTGAACCGCGACCCGCATCTCGCGCCGGTCCGCGGGATCTTCGCGGCCCAGGAGATCAAGCCCCAGGCCCGCGTGCTCGCCACGGACCGCGGCATCGGCTGCGCCGTCCTGGACTACGACGCTCTGCGGGGCATCGAGGACGACAAGCTGCGGCTGTTCTGATTCCGGCGTCGCCTGACGCCGAGAGGGCCGGGTCCGGGGTTCCGGATCCGGCCCTCTTGCGCCACTGGGGCCGTCAGATCACCAGGCGCTCGCCGCTCGGCGTCCCCGAACCACTGCTCTGCGGCGCGCTCGCGGAACCGGACGTCGAGGCCGGGGCGCTGGAGGACGCCGGGCCGCTGGCCGAGTTGGAGACGGGCGGCGTGGTGGCGGGGGGCGACGTAGGCGGCGTGGTGGGCGTCGGCGACGGGGAGCCCGACGGTGTCGCTGGCTTCGTCGTCGGCGTCGTCGGCCCCGTCGTCGGCCTCGTCGGCGGCCGGGACGTCGGCCTCGTCGGCGACTGCGACGGGACCGTCGGCCGCTTGCTCGTCGGCTCGTCGACCGGCACGCCACCGGTGCTCCGCGGTGTCGGATCGTCGGAGGTGCCGTACGTGCCGTCCGGGCCGGGGTTCGTCGGCGTCGGGGCACCGCCGGAGGCGCCACCGCCGTCCGAGTCGCCGCCGGCCTTGTCCGCGCCGAGGCCGTCGTCGTTCGGGCCCTCGGTCGCCGAGGGGCCCACACGGACCTGGTCGGACGGGGCGTTGCCGTTGCTGTTCGAGGTCATGCCGAGCGTCACCACGGTGCCCAGCACGGCGACCAGGGCCGCTCCCGCGCCCGCGGCCACCAGATTGCGCCGTGTGCCCTTCACCACACCGCGAACGCCGCCGGGCTTCGGCGCCCGCTCCTGGTGCGTGATCAGCGTCGCCGTGTCGCCGGTCGGCGCGGACGGGCCGAAGCCGCCCGGTACGCCGCCCGACGCGGACGCCGGTTCCTCCTGCCGCGCGTCCGGCGCCTCCCCGCCCGCCACGGTGCGCACCACCAGCGGCGTGGTGCCCGCGTGGTCGCCGACCAGGGCGAGGGCGCGCCGGCCGGCGACCGTGCCGCGCTTGTCGGCGAGGGCGCCGCGCAGCCCGATGGATGCCTCCAGCTCGGCGCGAGCCCGGTCGATCTGCCCCGCGCAGAGCGCGAGTATGCCCAACTCGTGGTGGAAGTAGGCCTGTTCGCCGACCTCACCGGCGAGCCGGGCGGCCTCCGCGCCGGAGCGCAGCGCCCGCTCCCAGGCCGCCCAGTCGAGCCCCGCGGCGAACGCGGGCGCGGCCTGCCGGGCCAGCCGTACGGCGACGCTGCCCTCCTCGTCCTCGCCGGGCGACGAGGGGGACCCTTCCTGCTCGGGCGCGTTCGAGAGCCGGGGGGAGACCGGCACCAGGGCGGCCAGCGCGGCCAGCACGGCATCCGCCTCGGCCACGACCCTCGCGGGGGTGACCGAGGGGTGTCCGGCCCACCAGGAGTAATGCTGGGCGGCCTTGAGCGCGTACTCCTGCGCCCCGGTCGCGTACCCGGCCGCCTCCAGCTGGGCCGGCACCCCGGCCGCGAGACGGTAGCGGGCACCCACCGGGGAGACCAGCGCGCAGTCGGCGAGTTCGGCGAGCGCCGCGTCCGCGTGGGTGTCGTCCACGAGGGCCGGCAGATGCGTCTGGTGGGGCACCTCGCCGCCCAGCGCGACCGCGAACTTGAGCGTCTCGCGCGCCGACACGCTGAGCCGGGAGGCGAGCAGCGGGGCGGCCGCGGCGGCCTCGGCGAGCGACGGCAGGGGCACCTCGGGCCCGTCCGCGGCGTCGCGTGGCACGGGGCTTTCCGCCTGCTCGGACGCGGCCTTGGCGGAGGGGGCGTCCTGGAAGACGCCGAACTCGTCGACGGCGTCCTCCTCCGCCCGCTGCCGGTCCCGCTGCCGCAGCAGCGCCCCGGCCTGCATGAAGCGCAGCGGCAGGCCCTCGGACTCGAACCACAGGTCTCCCGCCCAGTTCGCCTCCTCCTCGGTGAGGTCGCGGCCGACGGCGCGTTCGAGGAGTTCCAGGCTGGCCGCGCGGTCGAGTCCGCCGAGGAAGACCTCCTCGACGTGCGAGTCGGCCGAGGGCGCGGGCACGTCGGGCGTGGCGGAGAGCAGGAAGGCGCACTCGGGCGTCGCGTCGAGCAGTTCGTCGAGCGCGCTGCCGCCGAACTCCAGGTCGTCGAGGACGACGACGGCCCCGATCTCCTGGAGGTACTGCGCCAGTTCCTCCCGGTCCGGGCGGAACCGGGGCGCGTCGTAGACGGCGGCGAAGAGGTCGTACAGCAGATCGCTCGTGGTGCGCCGGTAGCCGCAGAGGCGGATCACGCCGTCCGGGGCGAGGTCCGCGCAGTCCTCGGCGACGATGTCCAGGAGCGCGGTGCGGCCGGAGCCGGACGGGCCGGTGAGCCGGACCGAGCGGCCGCGGGCGAGGAGCCGTACCAGCCGCTCCCGATCCTCCTGGCGCTCCAGCAGGGGCTGCTGCGGGCGCCCGGGCCCGGCCGGCACGGGCGGCTTCGCGGCGCGGGCCTTGTCCGCCCGCTCGGCGGCGGTGCGCTTCACCGGCCGCTCGGGCCGCTGCCCGGGCGTGCACGCCTCTATCTCGCTGCCGTCGACGGGGTTGACGGTGACCAGGAAGTCGGCCGTCACGAGCTGCACGGTGCGGGCCAGAGCCGGTGCCGGCTGCCCGAAGTCGGATGTCATGGGGTCCCGCGGCGGACGCTGGCGCGCTGCGGCGTGGCTGCCGTCGTGGCCGTACTCCTCGGGTCCCGCGTTGTTCGGGTCCATAGGTCCAAGCCCCCAAAAGCGTCGTGTGCCTGAGCCCCTCCCGGCCTTGCCGCACACTGCGCTGTCGCTTCTGGTCCGGTGCCCGCGCGAGGGGTGCGGGCGGCGGGCAGCCGAACCCTAAACCTTGGCACAGTATCTCTGACAAGTCGGGGTACCGCGCCGTCCGAGACATCACAGTCTCGTGAGGATTGCGCGCCACGCGCGTTTCGTCGGCGTTCCCTGCCGAGACGCCGCGCGTCACCCGCTCACACCCTGGGGAGTGACTCCACGCCGATGCCGCCCTCGATGGCCAGGATCCGGTGCAGCCGGGTGGCCACCAGCAGGCGCTGCATCTGTGGCGGGACCTCGCGCAGCACCAGCCGCCGGCCGCACCGCCCGGCCCGCCGATGGACGCCCATGATCACCCCGAGGCCGGTGGCGTCCCAGGAGTCCAGTTCGGACAGGTCGAGCACCAGGTCGCCGACTCCGCCGTCGACGGCCGAGTGCAGGACCGTACGGGCGTCCGCCGCGCTGCGGACGTCGAGGCGGCCCCCGACGACCAGCTCGGCGTGGTCGCCCCTGATGTGCATATGCGCTCCCCGAGAGTGCGTCGTCCGTACTCCGTGTTGTTGTTGTGCAACGTCTGACTGCGCTGAGCGCAGTCAGGTTGCCGTCTGTAAGCGAACCGATACCGAATTCACCCGATGAGGTGAGGACTCAGGAGTGCGTGCGATTCGGTGCGTCTTCAGTACGTGTAGAAGCCCTGCCCGGTCTTGCGGCCGAAGTCACCGGCGTCAACCATCCGGCGCATCAGCTCCGGCGGAGCGAACTTCTCGTCCTGGGACTCCGTGTAGATGTTGCTCGTGGCGTGCAGCAGGATGTCGACGCCGGTGAGGTCGGCCGTGGCCAGCGGTCCCATGGCGTGGCCGAAGCCCAGCTTGCAGGCGAGGTCGATGTCCTCGGCGGTGGCCACGCCCGACTCGTACAGCTTCGTCGCCTCGACGACCAGGGCCGAGATGAGACGGGTCGTCACAAAGCCGGCGACGTCGCGGTTGACGACGATGCAGGTCTTGCCGACGGACTCGGCGAACTCGCGCGCGGCGGCCAGCGTCCGGTCGCTGGTCTTGTAACCGCGGACCAGCTCGACGAGCTGCATCATCGGCACCGGGGAGAAGAAGTGCACACCGACGACCCGCTCCGGGTGCTCGGTGGCCGCCGCGATCTTGGTGATCGGGATGGCGGAGGTGTTGGACGCCAGCACGGTGTCCTCGCGGACGATCTTGTCGAGCGTCCGGAAGATCTCGTGCTTGACCTCGAGCTTCTCGAAGACCGCCTCGACGACGATGTCCGCGTCGGCGGCGGCGTCCAGGTCGGTGGTCGCCGTGATACGGGCGAGCGCCGCTTCCGCGTCGTGCGCCTCGAGCCGGCCCTTGCTCACGAACTTGTCGTAGGAGGCTTTGATGCCGTCCGTGCCACGCGTCAGCGCCTCGTCCGTGACGTCACGCAGGACGACATCCCAACCGGCCTGGGCCGATACCTGGGCAATACCGGAACCCATGAGTCCGGCTCCGATGACGGCAAGCTTCCGTGCCACTGTGCGACTCCCCTGAACGCTGTGCCTATAGGCCTCTCGGCCGGACCCTAGCGTCCGAGAGGCGCTGTGTGACCGGTTAGTAACGCGCGTCACGTCTCACATGACGGACTTCACACCGGCACGATTCATTCCGCCGCCCGGACGGCGTACTTGAGCACCCGCCGCCTCAACGGCTGTTCGCTGTCGCCCAGAAGCGATAGCGCCCCACACACCACTTCGTCCGGATTGCGTTGCACCGTCGTGGGCCGCCGCACCGCTGCCGTACGGCGTCACAGCCGCCCCGGCCCCGCGCACCGGCCGTGACGGCCGGCACACGGGTGTCCGGGACGGCCGGTGCCTAACTACGCTGGTCGCATGGTCAATCTGACGCGCATCTACACGCGGACCGGCGACAAGGGCACCACGCACCTCGGGGACATGAGCCGGGTGCCGAAGACCGATCTGCGCATCGCCGCCTACGCGGACGCCAACGAGGCGAACGCGGTGATCGGCACCGCGATCGCCCTGGGAAACCTCTCCGAGGAGGTCGTCAAGGTCCTCACCCGCGTGCAGAACGACCTGTTCGACGTGGGCGCGGACCTGTCGACGCCGGTCGCGGAGAACCCGGAGTTCCCGCCCCTGAGGGTCGAGCAGTTCTATGTCGACCGGCTGGAGGCGGACTGCGACCGCTTCCTCGCCGAGCTGGAGAAGCTGCGTTCCTTCATCCTGCCCGGCGGCACCCCGGGCGCGGCCCTGCTGCACCAGGCGTGCACGGTCGCACGGCGCGCCGAGCGCTCCACCTGGGCCGCGCTGGAGGCCCACGCCGAGGTCATGAACCCGCTGACCGCGACCTATCTCAACCGCCTGTCGGACCTGCTGTTCATCCTGGCCCGGTACGCCAACAAGGAGACCGGGGACGTGCTGTGGGTCCCGGGTGGGGAGCGCTGACCGGCGCTCCCCACCGAGCGCACACCTCAGCGGCCGCCGTCCTGTGCGGCGTCCCGGTCCGCCGCCGAGAGCGCGGATTCGGCGGCGGCCACCTTCCTCTCCATGTCCTGCTGCGTGTCCTGCCGCGCGCCCGCGGAAGCGGAGGGCGTCGAGGACGAGGCGGCCGGGGCGGCCGTGCCCTGGTCCCGGGCACAGCCCGCGGCGAGGCCCACGAGCAGGACCACCGCGGGGACCGCGACCCACGGCATCCGCCGGCCCCGCATCAGCTCGCCGCCTTTCCGTTCTCGTGGTCCGCGCACCAGCTCTTGACCCCGGCGAGATCCTTCTGCCGCTGCTGGAGCGTCGGCACCAGGGACCTGCGGAAGTCCAGCCGGTGCTGGAGATAGGTGGCGATCTCGCCGTGGCCGGCCTTCTTCGCGTTGTCCACGCGCTGCTGGAGCCGGGCGACCGACCCGCGGACATCGGCGCCCCCGTCGAGCCGCTCCAGTGCCCGCTCGATCCGCGCGTCGATCTTCGGCACCCGCTTGCACAGTGCCCGTGCCCCGTCACCGGTCGGAGTGGGAGCGGCCGAGTCCGCGGCCGCCGCCGCGCCGGTCCCGCTCACCAGCAGCGCGGCCGTGGCCAGCCCCGCGAGCAGGGTGCGCCTGCTGCGTCGTGCGTTCATCTTCGCCTCCGTTCCCGGACGGCCCCGTAGTCCGTCCGTCGTCGCGGAGGTTAGGAACCGTCTTTGTGGGAACTCTGTGACCGGTTTGCCCCGGCCGCCGCGATCAGCCAGTCCCGCCGTTCGGGCAGGGCCCCGCCCGCCCGCGGCAGCCGCACCTCGAACCGCGCACCGGCGCCCTCCGGGCCGTCCGTCACCGTGACGCTCCCCCGGTGCAGAGCCGTCTGCTGGGCGACCAGGGTCAGGCCGAGACCGGTGCCGGCGCTGTCCGGCCCCCGTCGGAACCGTTCGAAGATCCGGCCGCGGGCCTCGGGCGGGACGCCCGGACCGCGGTCGTCCACCGTGATCACGGCCTCGGTGCCGGTCCCCGCCACAGCGACCGCGACGGTCGCCCGCCCCTGCGGGTCCCGGCCGTGCGCAAGCGCGTTGAGGAGCAGGTTGTCCAGCACCAGCCGCAGTCCGGGTTCCCAGCCGTGCACGGTGAGCCCGGGCTCCGCCCGCAGGGTGATCCGGGCGTGCGGATCGCGGCGGCGGGCCTCCGCGACCGCCGCGTCCGCGGCCTCCGCCACGTCCACCGTCCGGAACGCCTCCGCCTCCACCAGGTCGCCGCGCCCCAGCTCGCGCAGCATCACCAGCAGGCCGAGCAGGCGGGCGTGCTCCCGGCGCAGATCGGCGAGGACCTCCGTGCGGTCGGGCTCGGGCAGAGCGGGGTGGTCGGCGAGGATGTCGAGGTTGGTGCCCATGCTCATGAGCGGGGTGCGCAGTTCGTGCGAGGCCGCGGCGGAGAAGGAGCGGGCCGTCTGCAGGGCCTCGGCGGTGCGGGCGGCCTGTTCGTCGTAGCGGGCGAGGACCGTCCGCAGGGTGGCCGCGAGGTCGTCGACCTCCCGCACGCCGGTCGGCTCGTGGCGCAGCCGGGCGGCACTGGTCCGCGGGTCGAGGCCCGCGGTGCGACGGCCGAGGCGGCGCAGCGGGCCGGTGGCACCGGTGGCGACGCCCCAGGCGAGCAGGCCGGACATCGGGGCGGCGAGCAGGGCGGTGAGGACCACCCGTCGTCGCACCAGACGGAGTTGGGTGCGGTCGGCGGCGTCGGGGCGGAACACCCAGAGGGTGCCCGTGGCTCGGGGGCCGCTGACCGGCACGGCCAGGGCCCGCCAGCTGTGCCCGGCGTCCCGCACGGTGACCGGTCCGGCGGCCCTCGCGGGCAGGGTGACCGAGGCGCCGGGCTGCGGTCCGCCGCTGAAGGCCGCCGTGGGTCCGACCACGCGCACGCCGACGTCGAGCGCGGCGCTGTACAGCTGCCGTTCCCTGGTGTCGGCCGCCTTGGGCCGGCCGGCGGCGGCCGCGCGGAGCAGGGCGCGGGCGTCCGGGGCCACGGCGGTGGCCCGCTCGCGCAGATGGTCGTCCTCCTCGTGGCGCAGGTCCTGGGCGACCAGGCGCAGCAGCAGCCAGCCGGAGGCGAGCACCAGCAGCGGGACGGTGAGTCCCACGGCCAGCCCGATGCGTGTGGACAGTCTCATGACGACTCCTCCGCCCGGCCCGTGACCCGCCGCCCGGCACCCACCCGACCGGCCCCAAGGCACATGACCCGCCTCCCGGCACCCACCCGACCGGCCCCAAGGCACATGACCCATCTCCCGGCACCCACCCGACCGGCCCAAAAGCCCGTCGCCCGTGCCCCGGCGCCCGTCACGGCTCCCCCCGCAGGACGAAGCCCACCCCGCGCACGGTGTGCACCAGCCGCTTGCCGCCGTCCGCCTCCAGCTTGCGCCGCAGATAGCTGACGAAGGTGTCGACGGCGTCGGTGCGCACATCGAAGTCGTAGCCCCACACCCGGTCCAGGAGCTGGTCGCGGGTGAGGACCAGACCGGCGTTGCGGGCGAGCACCTCCAGCAGTTCGAACTCGCGCCGGGTCAGCTCGAGGCGCCGGCCCGCCCGGTGGGCGGTGCGGGCCGCAGGGTCGATCACCAGGTCCGCCACCCGCAGAACGTCCCGGTCCACCGGCGGCCGCCGGCGCAGCAGGGCGTGCAACCGCAGGACCAGCTCCTGGAGGGCGAAGGGTTTGACGAGGTAGTCGTCGCCGCCGGCCTGGAGCCCGGCGATCCGGTCCGCCGTCTCGTCGAGCGCGGAGAGCATGAGGACCGGCAGGTCCCGGCCGTCGCCCCGGAGCCGTGTGCACACCTCGATACCGCTCATGCCGGGCATCGACACATCGAGGACGAGTACGTCGGGCGGTGTGTCCCGGATCGCGGCCAGCGCCTCCGCGCCGCTTGCGGCGGTGCGCACACGGAAGCCGCCGAGCCGCAGCCCGCGCTCCAGTGAACGGCGGATGGCCGGATCGTCGTCGACGACCAGCACCGCGCCAGGCCGTATGCCCTCGCTCATCCGCCCTCCCGCTTCCGGCTACCGTTCGGTCAGCGTACGGTCCCCCTGCTCGTGGGCATCGGCGGCCGGGGCCTTCCTGGGAAAGAGCAGGTACGACAGCGCGATCAGACCGTAGACGCCGACCGTGCGCACGGCCACCCACTGGAAGGTGCGCAGCGCGGAGACGTCGCCGTCGTCACCGACGTACCGGATGGCGAGTTCCAGCAGCACGAGCGCCACCGCCGCCCCGAGCACCGCCCGCAGCCACAGGCGCGCCTCGTGCCGGGCGCGGGCCCGGCCGTGCCGCGGCGGTTTCGGCGGAGGCGGGCCCCCGGCCAGCCGATGGGCCGCGTGACCGTCGAGCCACCGGATCAGGTAGGGCCCGTAGGCGACGGTGAAGCCGAGGTAGAGCGCCGCCAGCCCGTGCTCCCAGCTCGGCGTGGCACCGTTCTTCAGGTCGACCGCCGCCGCCGCGAACAGCACCAGCTCCAGCAGTGGCTCGCACAGCAGCAGTGCCATACCGGCGCGCCGCCGCTTCAGCAGGTAACGGACGGCCAGGCCCGCCGCCAGCAGCACCCAGAAGCCGGCCTCGCAGGCGACGATCAGTGCCACGATCACGGTTCGCTCCCCTCGCTCGTCCCACCAGACTTCCGCCGCGGGACGCCCGCGGCGTCGTCGGCGGTGACGAGCTCGCGGTACATCGAAAGATGCAGTCCGGGACCCTTCCGGGGACGCACGCGGGCGGCCCGCGGGCCGTGTTGGATGGGGTCATGGCCCCTCGACTCCCCCGTCCCCACCGTGACGACCTGCGCATCGCGCTGGGCGGGCTGCTCGGCGGACTGCTGCTGTGGGCCCTCGGGCTCAGCCCCCGCGGGGCACACGACCCTGTCGTGCTGTGGCCGGCGTGGTGGGTGCTGCCGGTGCCGCTCGTCGTCACGGCCGGCTGCGAACTGCTGCGCCGCACCCGGCCGAAGGCCGCCCTGCTGATCGGCACGGCCGCGCTGTGCGCCGACACGGTGACCCGGGGCAATGTGGCCACCGTCGTGATGTTCACGGACCTGATGTACGCGGCCGTCCTGTACGGCACCCCGGCCTCCGCCCGGCGTCTGCCCTGGATCACGGGGCTGCTCACGGTGATCGGCGGGGTGCTGCCCCTCGCCCTGTGGCGCGACCCGGCGGGGCTGCTGATCGGCGTCGCTGTCGGTGTGGTGGCCCTCGCGCCGGCCGCCACCGGCTGGGTGGTGCGCGACCACCGCGACGCGGCCGAGGCCGCCCGGCTGCGCGCAGAACAGACCGCCCTGCTTGCCGAGACGGACCGCGCCCAGGCGGTCACCGCCGAACGGGCCCGGGTGGCACGGGAGTTGCACGACATGGTCGCCAACCATCTGTCCGCGATCGCCATTCACTCCACGGCGGCCCTTTCCCTCGGCGACCCGGACACCTCCCGGGACGCGCTGGGCGTCATCCGGGAGAACAGCGTGGCGGGTCTCGCCGAGATGCGGCGGCTGATCGGGATCCTGCGCGCGGACGACGGCACACCGGCCGTGACCCCCACCCTCGACGGGCTCGGCGCCGTGGTGGAGAACGCGCGCACCAACGGACTCGACGTCACGCTCGACGCGCGGTGCGGGGAGGTGCCCGCGCCGGTGGAGCTGGCCGCGTACCGGATCGTGCAGGAGTCCTTGACCAACGCCCTCAAGCACGCCCGCCCGGGCCGCGTCACGGTGTCCCTCACCCGGCACGACGGTGTGCTGTCCGTGCGGGTGACCAGCCCCTACGGCCGTCCGGACGGGCCGCGCGCCCCGGGTTCCGGGTCCGGGCTCGTGGGGATGCGGGAGCGGGCCGTGCTGCTCGGCGGTACGTTCGACGCCGGTCCGGACGGGACCCTGTGGTCCGTGCGCGCCCGGCTTCCCCTGACCCGAGGAGAGTCCGAATGATCCGTGTGCTCGTCGCCGAGGACCAGTCCGCCGTGCGTGCCGGGCTCGTCCTCATCCTGCGCGCTGCGCCCGGCATCGAGGTGGTCGGGGAGGCGGCGGACGGCGAGGAGGCGGTGGCGCTGGCCCGGGAGCTGCGGCCGGATCTGGTCCTGATGGATGTGCAGATGCCGCGCCTGGACGGGGTGTCGGCGACCCGGCAGGTGGTCGGGGAGCAGCTCGCCGACGTCCTCGTGCTGACCACCTTCGACCTCGACGAGTATGTGTTCGGGGCGCTGCGGGCCGGGGCAGCCGGGTTTCTGCTGAAGCACGCGGAGGCCGGGGACCTGGTGGAGGCGGTCCGTACGGTGGCGCGCGGGGAGGGACTGATCGCGCCGGCCGTGACCCGGCGGCTGATCACCGCGTTCGCCGCGGGACCGGTACGGGAGCCGGAGGCCGACCCTGCGGTTCTGGACGTCCTCACCCGCCGGGAGCGGGAGGTGCTGTCCTGCCTCGGTGAGGGGTTGTCCAACGCGGAGATCGCCGCCCGTCTGGACATGGCGGAGGCCACCGTGAAGACCCACGTGAGCCGTCTCCTCGGAAAGCTGGGGCTGCGCAGCCGGGTCCAAGCCGCGGTGCTGGCGCAGGAGTTGAGGATCTAGCACCCCGCCTTGCGCACTGGTCCAGACCTATTGACCTATGGTCCAGACCTTTCTATTCTCGCCGCACTGTGGGCTGAAGGCTCAGTCATGCCCACGACACCGGCTGTGGCGCCCCTACGGCGCACATCGACAAGAGGAGGCGCAGCATGCGCTTCAGACACAGAGCCGCGGCAGGCTTCACGACCCTGTTGCTCCCGCTGGCCGGACTGGTCGGCCTCGCAAGCCCCGCCCCGGCCGCAGGGGACGCCTCGTCGGCCACCGCCACGTACGCCAAGACCCAGGACTGGGGCACCGGCTTCGAGGGCAAGTGGACCGTCAAGAACACCGGGACCACCGCGATCAACTCGTGGACGATCGAGTGGGACTTCCCCTCCGGCACCTCCGTGACCTCCGCGTGGGACGCGGACGTCACGAGTTCCGGCACCCACTGGACCGCCAGGAACAAGTCCTACAACGGCACCCTCGCCCCGGGCGCCTCCGTCTCCTTCGGCTTCAACGGCACGGGCTCCGGCGCCCCCGCCAACTGCAAGCTGAACGGCGGCGGCTGCGACGGCGGTCCGACCGTCCCCGGCGACAACCCGCCCTCCGCACCGGGCACTCCCACGGCGTCCGGCATCACCGACACCTCGGTGAAGCTGTCGTGGGCGGCGGCCACGGACGACAAGGGCGTCAAGAACTACGACGTCCTGCGCGACGGCAGGGCGGTCGCCACCGTGACGACGACCTCGTACACGGACACCGGCCTGACCGCCGGCACCGACTACGCGTACACCGTCCAGGCCCGTGACACCGCCGACCAGACCGGCCCGGTCAGCGGCGCGGTCTCCGTGCACACCACCGGCGGCGGCACCAACCCGCCCCCGACGGGCGGATCCGCGGTCAAGCTCGGCTACTTCACCGAGTGGGGTATCTACGGCCGCAACTACAACGTCAAGAACCTGGTGACGTCCGGGTCCGCAGCGAAGATCACGCACATCAACTACGCCTTCGGCAACGTCACCGGCGGCAAGTGCGCGATCGGCGACTCCTACGCCGACTACGACAAGGCGTTCACCGCCGACCAGTCCGTCAGCGGCGTCGCGGACACCTGGGACCAGCCGCTGCGCGGCAACTTCAACCAGCTGCGCGAACTGAAGGCGAAGTACCCGAACCTCAAGGTGCTGTGGTCCTTCGGCGGCTGGACCTGGTCCGGCGGCTTCGCGGACGCGGCCAGGAACCCGGCCGCCTTCGCCCAGTCCTGCTACGACCTGGTGAAGGACTCCCGCTGGGCCGATGTCTTCGACGGCATCGACATCGACTGGGAGTACCCGAACGCCTGCGGTCTGTCCTGCGACACCAGCGGGGCCGCGGCCTTCAGGAACGTGATGGCCGCGCTGCGCGCCAAGTTCGGCTCCTCCGCCCTGGTCACCGCGGCCGTCACCGCCGACGGCTCCTCCGGCGGCAAGATCGAGGCGGCCGACTACGCGGGCGCCTCGGCGTACGTCAACTGGTACAACGTGATGACGTACGACTTCTTCGGCGCCTGGGACGCCCAGGGCCCCACGGCCCCGCACTCCCCGCTCACCTCGTACAGCGGCATCCCCAAGGCCGGGTTCACCACGGCCGACGCGATCGCCAAGTACAAGGCGATCGGGGTCCCCGCGAGCAAGCTGCTCCTCGGCATCGGCTTCTACGGCCGCGGCTGGACCGGCGTCACCCAGGACGCCCCGGGCGGCACGGCCACCGGCCCGGCGGCCGGCACCTACGAGCAGGGCATCGAGGACTACAAGGTGCTCAAGACCTCCTGCCCCGCCACCGGCACCGTCGCGGGCACGGCGTACGCGCACTGCGGCGGCAACTGGTGGTCGTACGACACCCCGGCCACCATCGGCACCAAGATGGCGTGGGCCAGGAGCCAGGGCCTGGGCGGCGCCTTCTTCTGGGAGTTCAGCGGTGACACCGGCAACGGCGAACTGGTGAGTGCCCTGAGCAACGGCCTGTCGTAACCTCCACCCGCACTCCCATCCGACGAGTGAATGTGGCTAGGCCACATTCACTCGTTGGCCTGGCGGTGCGGCTTCCAGCCACGCCAGGAAACCGGTCAGCGCGTCTTCGCTCATCGCCAGTTCCAGACGGATGCCCCGGTGGTGGCAGGCGAGGATCACCGCGTCGGAGAGCAGCGCCAGCTCCTCCTCGCCCTCGGGAGCACGCCGGCCCGCCACCTCGATCGCCGAGCGCTCCAGCACCCGGCGCGGGCGCGGCGCGTACGAGAAGACACGGAACCACTCGACACGGTCGCCGTTGTAGCGGGCGATGCCGTAGCCCCAGCCCTTGCCGCTGGTGTCGGGTTCCTCCGGGACGCCCCACCGCAGACTGCAGTCGAAGGTGCCGCCGGAACGCTGGATGAGGCGGCGTCTGAGGCCGAAGACGAACAGCCCCACCACCACGAGTGCCACAACCAATCCGCACGCACTCAGAGCGAGGACCATCGACACCGACCTCCTCGTCTCCTAGGTAACGGAACGGATAAAACACCCGGATTTGCCTCAGCCGCGGCCGAGACCGGATGGTTCCGGTCCCAGCCGCGGCTGAGTCACGTCTTCACGGGCTCCCCCACTGCCTGAACGGCCTGGGAGACGCCCCCACGGTCAGTGCGCCGACACCGCACGCAGTCGGACCTCCGCGCGGCGCTCGGCGGTGGAGTCACCCTCCGCCTTCGCGCGCTCGAGCTCCCGCTGCGCACGCTGGACATCGATCTCGTCCGCCAGCTCGGCGATCTCGGCCAGCAGCGACAGCTTGTTGTCCGCGAACGAGATGAAACCGCCGTGCACCGCGGCGACGACCGTTGCCCCATCACTCGTACGGATGGTCACCGGGCCCGACTCCAGCACACCGAGCAGCGGCTGGTGACCGGGCATGACGCCGATGTCGCCGGACGTGGTGCGCGCCACGACCAGGGTGGCCTCGCCGGACCAGACCTGGCGGTCGGCGGCGACCAGCTCGACGTGCAGCTCAGCAGCCAAGAGAGGCTCCTCGGGTCACCACCCGGCGGGCGCCGGGTGTTGGTCTGAATTCTAGTAGGCGTGAGGAGAGGGGCGGACCGCACCCCGCAGGACAACCCGCGCGGCACTTCTCCACCCCTCTCACCAAGAGGCGGTACCCGTCACGGGCCCGTTCGGGCCCGTGAGCAGGCCACCGTCAGGAGACGCCCAGCTCCTTCGCGTTCTTCTTCAGGTCCTCGAGACCACCGCACATGAAGAACGCCTGCTCCGGGAAGTGGTCGAACTCACCATCGCAGATCGCGTTGAACGCGGCGATCGACTCCTCGAGCGGCACGTCCGAGCCGTCCACACCGGTGAACTGCTTGGCGACGTGGGTGTTCTGGGACAGGAAGCGCTCCACGCGACGGGCACGGTGGACAACGAGCTTGTCCTCCTCGCCCAGCTCGTCGATACCGAGGATCGCGATGATGTCCTGGAGGTCCTTGTACTTCTGCAGGATCGTCTTGACGCGCATGGCGGCGTCGTAGTGGTCCTGCGCGATGTAGCGCGGGTCCAGGATGCGGGACGTGGAGTCCAGCGGGTCCACGGCCGGGTAGATGCCCTTCTCGGAGATCGGACGGGACAGAACCGTCGTCGCGTCGAGGTGGGCGAACGTGGTGGCCGGGGCCGGGTCGGTCAGGTCGTCCGCGGGGACGTAGATCGCCTGCATCGAGGTGATCGAGTGACCGCGGGTCGAGGTGATGCGCTCCTGGAGGAGACCCATCTCGTCGGCCAGGTTCGGCTGGTAACCCACCGCGGACGGCATACGGCCGAGCAGGGTCGAGACCTCGGAGCCGGCCTGCGTGAAGCGGAAGATGTTGTCGATGAAGAACAGCACGTCCTGCTTCTGGACGTCGCGGAAGTACTCCGCCATCGTCAGACCCGCGAGGGCCACGCGCAGACGGGTGCCCGGGGGCTCGTCCATCTGGCCGAAGACCAGGGCGGTCTTGTCGATGACGCCCGAGTCCGACATCTCCTCGATCAGGTCGTTGCCCTCACGGGTGCGCTCGCCGACACCGGCGAACACGGAGACACCGTCGTGGTTGTTGGCGACACGGTAGATCATCTCCTGGATGAGCACCGTCTTGCCGACGCCGGCGCCGCCGAACAGACCGATCTTGCCGCCCTTGACGTACGGGGTCAGCAGGTCGATGACCTTGACGCCGGTCTCGAACATCTCGGTCTTGGACTCGAGCTGGTCGAAGTTCGGGGCCTTGCGGTGGATCGTCCAGCGCTCGCCCTCGTACTTCTCGTCGACGTTCAGGACCTCACCGATGGTGTTGAACACCTTGCCCTTGGTGAAGTCGCCGACCGGGACGGAGATCGAGGCGCCGGTGTCGGTCACCGGGGCCTGGCGGACCAGACCGTCGGTGGGCTGCATGGAGATGGCGCGGACCAGGCCGTCACCCAGGTGCTGGGCGACCTCCAGGGTCAGCGTCTTCTTCTCGCCGGCGTTGGCCGGGTCGGCCACGTCGACGTGAAGGGCGTTGTAGATGTCCGGCATCGCGTCGACGGGGAACTCCACGTCGACGACCGGGCCGATGACCCGGGCGACGCGGCCCGTAGCCGTCGCGGTCTCAACAGTGGTGGTCATTAGCGGTCACTCCCCGCGGTCGCGTCGGCCAGGGCGCTGGCGCCACCGACGATCTCGCTGATTTCCTGGGTGATTTCGGCCTGACGGGCCGCATTGGCAAGCCGGGTGAGGTTCTCGATGAGCTCTCCGGCGTTGTCGGTGGCCGACTTCATCGCGCGCCGCGTGGCGGCGTGCTTCGAAGCGGCCGACTGGAGCAGCGCGTTGTAGATACGGCTCTCCACATAGCGCGGCAGCAGAGCGTCGAGGACGTCCTCCGCCGACGGCTCGAACTCGTACAGCGGAAGGATCTCGCCCTTCGGCGCCGTCTCCTCCGCCACCTCCTCGAGGCTGAGCGGCAGCAGACGGTCGTCCAGCGCCGTCTGCGTCATCATCGAGACGAACTCGGTGTAGACGATGTGGAGCTCGTCCACTCCGCCGTTCGCCGTCTCCGTCTCGATGGCCTCGATCAGCGGAGCCGCGACCTTCTTGGCGTCCGCGTACGTCGGCTCGTCCGTGAAGCCCGTCCACGACTCCGTGATCTTGCGCTCACGGAAGTTGTAGTGGGCGACACCGCGACGGCCGACGATGTACGTGTCGACCTGCTTGCCCTCGCGCTCCAGGCGCTCGGTCAGCCGCTCCGCCGCCTTGATCGCGTTGGAGTTGAAGGCGCCGGCCAGACCACGGTCGCTCGTCAGGAGCAGCACCGCGGACCGCGTCACCGTCTCGGCCTGCGTGGTCAGCGGGTGCTTGGTGTTCGAGCCGGTGCCGACCGCCGTGACCGCGCGAGTGAGCTCGGTCGCGTACGGCGTGGAGGCCGCCACCTTGCGCTGCGCCTTGACGACGCGCGAGGCGGCGATCATCTCCATCGCCTTCGTGATCTTCTTGGTCGCGCTGACGGATCGGATGCGACGCTTGTAGACCCGGAGCTGGGCTCCCATGAGTCAGGTCCCTTCCTTACGTCACTTGGCGGCTGCGGCCGGAACGTCCTCGCCGAGCAGCTTGCCGTCCGAGGTCTCGAACTGCTTCTTGAACTCCGCGACGGCGTCGTCGATCGCCTGGATCGTGTCGTCCGACATCTTGGCGCCCTCCTTGATGGAGGTCATCAGGCCCTGGTGCTTGCGGTGCAGGAAGTCCAGGAGCTCACGCTCGAAGCGGCGGACGTCGCCGACCGGAACGTCGTCCATACGGCCGTTGGTGCCGGCCCAGATCGAGACGACCTGGTCCTCGGTGGCCATCGGCTGGTACTGCGCCTGCTTCAGCAGCTCGACCATGCGCTGACCGCGCTCCAGCTGCGCCTTCGACGCGGCGTCCAGGTCGGAACCGAAGGCGGCGAACGCCTCCAGCTCACGGAACTGGGCGAGGTCCACGCGCAGACGGCCGGAGACCTGGCGCATCGCCTTGTGCTGGGCGGAGCCACCGACGCGGGAGACCGAGATACCGACGTTCAGAGCCGGGCGCTGGCCGGCGTTGAACAGGTCGGACTCCAGGAAGCACTGGCCGTCGGTGATGGAGATGACGTTGGTCGGGATGAACGCCGAGACGTCGTTGGCCTTGGTCTCGACGATCGGCAGACCGGTCATCGAGCCGGCACCCATGTCGTCGGAGAGCTTGGCGCAGCGCTCCAGCAGACGGGAGTGCAGGTAGAAGACGTCACCCGGGTAGGCCTCGCGGCCCGGCGGGCGGCGCAGCAGCAGGGACACGGCGCGGTAGGCGTCGGCCTGCTTGGACAGGTCGTCGAAGATGATCAGGACGTGCTTGCCCTGGTACATCCAGTGCTGGCCGATGGCCGAACCGGTGTAGGGCGCCAGGTACTTGAAGCCCGCCGGGTCGGACGCCGGGGCGGCGACGATCGTCGTGTACTCGAGCGCGCCGGCCTCCTCCAGGGCGCCGCGCACGGACGCGATGGTGGAGCCCTTCTGGCCGATGGCGACGTAGATGCAGCGGACCTGCTTCTTCGGGTCGCCCGTGCGCCAGTTGTCACGCTGGTTGATGATCGTGTCGACGGCCAGGGCGGTCTTGCCGGTCTGGCGGTCACCGATGATCAGCTGACGCTGACCGCGGCCGATCGGGGTCATCGCGTCGACGGCCTTGTAGCCGGTCTCCATCGGCTCGTGCACCGACTTGCGCTGCATGACCGTGGGGGCCTGCAGCTCGAGGGCGCGGCGGCCGTCGGTCTCGATCTCGCCGAGGCCGTCGATCGGGTTGCCGAGCGGGTCGACGACACGGCCGAGGTAGCCCTCGCCGACTGCCACGGAGAGCACTTCACCGGTGCGCTGCACCGGCTGGCCCTCCTCGATGCCGCTGAACTCACCGAGGACGATGGCACCGATCTCGCGCTCCTCCAGGTTGAGGGCGAGGCCGAGGGTGCCGTCCTCGAACTTCAGCAGTTCGTTGGCCATGGCCGAGGGCAGACCCTCGACCTTCGCGATGCCGTCGCCGGCAAGGGTGACCGTACCGACCTCCTCGCGCGAGGCCGCGTCCGGCTTGTACGACTGGACAAAGTTCTCCAGCGCGTCCCGGATCTCCTCCGGCCGGATCGTGAGCTCCGCCATCTGGGTTCCCTGCTCTCCTTGTTGGGCCCGAAGTTTCTGTGGGGGTCTGGGGGCGACCCCCAGGAATCCTCTGCACGGCCCAACCCGGGCCGTAGTACTGCGTATGGAGTTGCTGCTAGCTCGCCAGGCGGCGGCCGGCGTCCTCGAGTCGGTCCGCGAGCGAACCGTTGATCTCCTCGTCACCGACCCGCACCCGGATCCCGCCGAGGACCTCGGGGTCCACGTCCAGGTTGAGGTGCATCTGGCGGCCGTAGAGCTTCGCCAGCGCTGCGCCGAGGCGCTGCTTCTGCGCGTCGCTCAGCGGGACCGCCGAGGTGACGACGGCGACCATCCGGTTCCGGCGGTCGGCGGCCAGCTTGGACAGGGACTCGATTCCCGTTTCCAGGCTACGTCCCCGCGGCGCGGTCACAAGGCGCTGCACCAGACGCTCGGTGGTGACGTTGGCCCGTCCGCCGAGCAGCCGGTGGAGCAGCTCGGTCTTGGCCGCGGCGCCGGCCGCACGGTCCGTGAGCGCGGCGCGCAGCTCCGTGCTGGAGGAGATGATCCGGCCGAACCGGAACAGCTCGTCCTCGACGTCGTCGAGCGCGCCCGCCTTCTCGGCGGCGGTGAGGTCGGCGAGGCTCGCCAGCTCCTCCAGCGCGTCGACCAGGTCGCGCGGCTGCGACCAGCGCGTGCGTGCCATGCCCGCCACCAGATCCACGGCCGGGCCGCCGACCTGGCCGCCGAGCAGGCGCTGCACCAGCTCGGCCTTGGCCTCGGCGGGCTGCGCCGGGTCGGTGAGAACCCGGCGCAGGCCGGCCTCGCGGTCGAGCAGCGCGGTGACGGCGGCCAGCTCGTCGGCGAGCTGCGCCGCGTCCACGGACGTGGCGTCCGTCAGCGCGTCGAGACGCTCGCGTGCGGCAGCCAGGGCCTCGCGGCTCGCTCCGTTCATCGCGCGGCCTCGGCCTTCTCCTCGAGCTCGTCGAGGAAGCGGTCGATCACGCGGCTCTGCCGGGCGTGGTCCTCGAGGGACTCGCCGACGAGCTTGCCGGCCAGGTCCGTGGCCAGCTTGCCCACGTCCTGCCGCAGCGTCTGCGCGGCGGTCTTGCGGTCCGCCTCGATCTGCGCGTGACCGGCGGCGACGATCTCCTCGCGCTGCCGCTGACCCTCCGCGCGCATCTCGGCGATGAGCGTGGCGCCCTGCTCCTGCGCCTCCTGGCGCAGCCGCGCGGCCTCGTGCCGGGCTTCGGCGAGCTGAGCCTTGTACTGCTCAAGCACGCTCTGGGCCTCGACCTTCATGGCGTCGGCCTCTTCGATGCCGCCTTCGATCGCCGCGCGACGCTCCTCCAGAACCTTGTTGATGTTCGGAAGCAGCTTCTTCCAGAAGAAGAAGAACACGATGGCGAAGGCGATGGTGCCGACGAGCAGCTCGGGACCGGCCGGGACGAGCGGGTTCTGCTCGGTCTCCTCGGCCGCCAGCTGTGCCAGGTTGGCGATCACATCAGTGCCTTTCGTCGATACGTGTCAGTAAGAGAGTGATTACTTACCGAACACGAACGGCATGACGATGCCGATGAGGGCGAGCGCCTCACAGAAGGCGAAGCCCAGGATCTGGTTGGCGCGGATCAGACCGGCGGCCTCGGGCTGGCGGGCCAGGGCCTGGGTGCCGTTGCCGAAGATGATGCCGACGCCGATGCCGGGGCCGATGGCGGCGAGGCCGTAACCGATGGAGCCGACGGAGCCGTGGACACCGGTGGCAGCGGCGAGGGTCTCAAGAGCGGACATGCCGGTTCTTCCTTCTCTTTCATGGACCGGTGGGGGTTGGCCACCGGACGTCTGGGATGTGCGGGCGGGTGGTTCAGGCTCAGTGGTGCTCGGCGAGAGCACCCTGAAGGTAGGAGCAGGCGAGGAGCACGAAGACGTACGCCTGGACGGCCTGGACGAAGAGCTCGAAGAGGATCATGGCCATCGTCATCACGAACGAGACACCGGCGGCCGGGATCATGTAGCTGTTCAGCAGGTACCAGGAGGCGACGGTGAACATCACCAGCATCAGGTGACCGGCGAACATGTTGGCGAACAGTCGCACCGCGTGCGTGAACGGGCGGACCAGCAGGTTCGAGAAGAACTCGATGACCATGACGAGCGGCAGCACCGCGCCGAGCGACTTGTCGTAGCCCGTGACGTTCTTGAAGAACCCGACGAAGCCGTGGCGCTTGAAGGTCAGCGAGACCCACATGATCCAGACGATCGCGGCGAGGACCATCGGGAAGGCGATCACCGAGGAGACCGGGAACTGGGCCAGCGGGATCACGGACCAGATGTTCATGATCCAGATGAAGAAGAACAGCGAGACCATGAACGGGACGTACTTCTCGCCCTCGCGCTTGCCGAGCGTCTCGTAGACGATGCCGCGGCGCACGAAGTCGTAGCCGGCCTCGGCCACCATCTGAAGCTTGCCGGGGACCACCTTGGCGTTGCCGAAGGCCGCCCAGAAGAACGCGACGATCAGCACGGTGGTGACGAGCGCGAGCAGCATCACCTTGTTGAACTCGAAGCCGCCCGCCGTGAAGAGGGGCTTGAAGAGGAAGGAGTTCAGGCCCGGAGCCGGAAAGCCACAGCCGTTGTCGGACAGGATGCGGCAGCTCCAGTCAAAGGCGAGCTGGGTCTGGTCAGCACTCACCGCGGGCTCCTTCGGCGTGACGCATGGGTACGGCAACCTCGTTGTGTCGGCGCGGCGCGCAGCCGCGGATCGGCACCGGACTGGTGTTACGGATGTGGGGGCGGCCTTCGGGGATCAAGCCTCGCGATTGAGCAGGCGTCAGCTCAGATGCCCGCGCCCGCGATGCCGCAGTTGGCACCGGACGATAGCAGGATCTCCCGCACGTCTTTATCCCGGCCCTACCCCTCACGACGTGGACCCTGTCTTCTCGGGCTTCTCGCTCTTCTGGGAGTCCGGGTCGATGTAGAAGATCTTGGCCTTCATATGCGCGCGCGCCTGCGCCGCCATCCATACGACCGTCGCGATCACGAGCGTGATCGCGAACACCTTGGGATCGAAGAGAGAAGTGCCCTTGAAGAGAGCCACGAAGATCAGGAGCAGCAGAAGCTGAGCGGTGTAGAGCATCAGCCCCATGGCCTGGAACAGCTGCGGGAGCGATTTCGCCGTCCGCTGCAGGACGTAGAGCCCGGCCCCCATGAAGACAAGGGCGAGCACCGTGCCGACGGCCGCACCCAGCGCTCCCTTGCCCCCCACGACCGCACCACCGACGGCGACGGCGATCACGCCGACGGCCGCTGTGGGCGCAGCGGTCTGCAGAAGGTTCCGGGCGTCATTGGACGGCATGGCGGCAACTCCGCTTACTGAAGGGGGCAGGGTGTCGTCATGGACGAGCGTAGTCCCGGGGCGAGTGGGAACCTCACGCCGAGGGGGCGTCCCAGAGGGACCTTCGGCTCTATCCCGGGTTCTCGTGAACGGTATCACAAACTATTTGATGCGGTCTTTACCTAGGGGGTGTGCCCACCATCACACATGAGAGTGAACCTGCGCGTCTGTGCAGGCAAGCAACCCACTTGTCTGGTATTGGGGCGCTATGCACCCCCACGAATTGGCAACGCGCTCGTCAGATTCTTACCTTGTGCGTCAGCGTGACGACTCGGCCCCACGCCGGTCCAGACGCGAACGGGCGCCGAGCGCGGTGGCCCCGTTGACACCCGAGACGCCCGCGGCGACCGGAGTGCGGCGCGGCTCCCCGGCCACCGGCTCACGCCCCTCCTCGCGCGAGGCGGCCGGCACCGGCCCTGCCGCCGTCCGGCGCCCGCGGCGGTAACGGGGCGGCACGAAGGACTCGGCCCAGCGCGGGGCGCGCGGAGTGAACCTCGGCAGCAGGAGCAGCACCAGGCCGACCGCGCTCAGGGCGACGATGCCGAGCACGATCCACAGGGACGCCGAGTTCACCGAGTAGGCCAGGGCGCCGAAGGCGATGAGCGCCGACCAGAAGTACATGATGAGTACGGCCCTGCTGTGCGAGTGCCCGATCTCCAGCAGCCGGTGGTGCAGATGGCCGCGGTCGGCGGCGAACGGCGACTGACCGCGCCAGGTACGGCGCACGATCGCCAGGATCAGGTCCGCGGCCGGGACCGCGATGATCGTCAGCGGGAGCAGCAGCGGGATGTACACCGGGACGGTCTGGTGCACCGTCGCACGCTCGGAACCGGAGAAGAGGTTCATCGCGTCCGGGTCCACCTGGCCGGTGACCGAGATGGCCCCCGCGGCGAGCACCAGCCCGATCAGCATCGACCCCGAGTCGCCCATGAAGATCCGTGCGGGGTGCATGTTGTGCGGCAGGAAGCCCAGGCACATGCCCATCAGAACGGCCGCGAACAGGGTCGCGGGAGCGGCGGCCTCCAGCCCGTAGCCGTACCAGATGCGGTACGCGTACATGAAGAACGCGGCGGCCGCGATGCACACCATGCCGGCGGCGAGGCCGTCGAGGCCGTCGACGAAGTTGACCGCGTTGATCGTGATGACGACCAGGGCGACGGTCAGCAGGGTGCCCTGCCACGGGGTGAGCGCGACCAGGCCCACACCCGGGACCGGCAGCCACAGGATGGTCAGACCCTGCATGACCATCACACCCGCGGCGATCATCTGGCCGCCCAGCTTGATCAGGGCGTCGATCTCGAACTTGTCGTCCAGGACGCCGATCAGCCAGATCAGCGCGGCACCGGAGAGCAGGGCCCGGGGCTCGTTCGACTTGGCGAAGACCTCGTTGAGGTTCTTGAGGTGGTCGGCGACCAGCAGGCCCGCGCACAGGCCGAAGAACATGGCGATACCGCCGAGCCGGGGAGTGGGCTCCCGGTGCACGTCCCGGGCCCGGATCTCCGGCATGGCTCCGGCCACGATCGCGAACTTCCGTACCGGCCCTGTCAGCAGATACGTCACCGCGGCCGTGATGCAGAGCGTCAGCAGGTATTCACGCACGGCTTCCCCACAAGTCTCGCTGGGCGTCCTCAGCCCCACACCCTAGCTTTGCGTGCATACGGTTGAGGACTCACGGGTAGCGACGATGGTTGCATGTGTGCCTGTGCACTCCGCTGCGCGTACCCCTCAGCGGCCGGGATACGGCGGAAATCCGTCGGTCAGCTCCCGCACTTCTTCACGAGCCCGCTTGGCGCTCGCCTCCTCGCGCAGCACCGCTGCGAAGAGAGCGGCGACACGCGCCATCTCCGCCTCGCGCATGCCCTGGGTGGTCAGAGCGGCGGTGCCCAGGCGCAGCCCGCGGGCGTCTCCGTGGGGCAGCGCGCAGGTGTCGAGGACCATCCCGGCCGCCGCGAGCCGCCCCCGGGCGGTACGGCCGTCGATCCCCAGCGGGGCGGGATCGACGGTCAGCAGGTGGGTGTCGGTGCCGCCGGTGATCACATGCAGCCCCTCGGCGGCCAGGCCGGCCGCGAGCATCCGCGCGTTGGCCACCACCTGGTGGGCGTACGCCCCGAAGTCCGTGGTCGCCGCCTCCCCGAACGCGACGGCCTTCGCGGCGATGCTGTTCATCTGGGCGCCGCCCTGGGTGAAGGGGAAGACGGCCCGGTCCACGCGTTCGGCCAGTTCGCCGCCGCACAGGATCATGCCACCGCGCGGGCCGCGCAGCACCTTGTGGGTGGTGGCGCAGACGACGTCGGCGAACGGCACCGGGCTGGGGGCCGCTCCCCCGGCGACCAGACCGATCGGGTGCGCGGCGTCGGCGATGAGGTACGCCCCCACCTCGTCGGCGACCTCCCGGAAGAAGGCGTAGTCGATGTGGCGCGGATAGGCGATCGACCCGCACACGATCGCCTTCGGGCGGTGGGTACGGGCCAGGGCGCGCACCTGCACATGGTCCATGAGCCCGGACTCCGCCTCGACCCCGTAGCCGACGAAGTCGAACCAGCGTCCGGAGAAGTTGGCGGGAGAGCCGTGCGTGAGGTGCCCGCCGTGCGGCAGTCCGAGGGCGAGCACGGTGTCGCCCGGTCTGAGCAGGGCGGCGTACGCGGCGAGCACCGCGGACGATCCCGAGTGCGACTGCACATTGGCGTGCTCGGCCCGGAACAGCGCCTTGGCCCGCTCCACGGCGATCCGCTCGGCGACGTCGACGATCTCGCAGCCGCCGTGGTGCCGGGCGCCGGGGTAGCCCTCGGCGTACTTGTTGACGAGGGGGGAGCCGAGGACCGCGAGCACCGCCGGGGAGGTGAAGTTCTCGGCGGCGCTGAGCTGCAGGGTCGTCGACTGCCGGGCGAGTTCCCCGAGGAGGATCTCGGCCAGCTCGGGGTCCTGCCGGTGCAGGACGTCGGCCTCGGTGGTGGAGGTGACCGCCATGGTGGGCTCCGGGGCTCCGGGCGTCGGGATGTACGTCCAATGTAGGCCCGCGCCCCTCGCGGCGCCCGGCCGCCACGGCCGCCGGAACACCCGGCGGGCGGCCCCGGCGGGCTCTCACCGGCGTCGGGTCAGGCCCGGGCGGGTACCCCCGTCAGGGCCGTCACCACCGGGTCCAGGGCCTGGTGGATCTCGTCCCCGATCGAACGGAAGAACGTCAGCGGCGCCCCGTACGGGTCGTACACCTCGTCGGCCTCCGCCGTCGGCGCCAGCAGCCAGCCGCGCAGGGCCGCGGCCGCCCGCACCAGGGCGCGGGCGCGTGCCACCACGCCGTCCTCCAGGGGCGGCAGCGTGGCCGGGTCTATCGCCCGGACGAGGCGGGTGAACTCCTTCAGCGTGAAGGTGCGCAGACCCGCCGAGTGCCCCATGGAGATGACCTGGGCCCGGTGGTCACGGGTCGCCGTCAGGACCAGGTCCGCACGGATGACGTGCTCGTCCAGCAGTTCACGGCCGACGAAGCCGGAGGCGTCCGCGCCGAACTCCGCGAGGATCGCCTCCGCGTTCGCCTCCATGGGCGCGCCCTCGTGGCCCCAGGTGCCGGCGCTCTCCACGATCAGCCCGCCCATGGCGCTGCCCCCGGCGAGACCGGGCGCGGGGCAGCCGAGCCGGTCCGCGAGAAAGTGCCGGGTCAGCCGCTCGGTGATCGGCGAACGGCACACGTTGCCGGTGCTGACGTGGAGGATGCGGAAGCTGTCACGGGGACCTCCCGGCGGTACCGGACTCCCCGTCCCGCCCCCGTTGCCTATGCCACGCCCCGCCGCGGGGGCTGTCAATTCGCCACCTCGAGGTCGGGTACGACCTTGCGCAGCTCCTCCGCCGACAGCGCTCCCTGGCGCAGCAGGACCGGCACCTTGCCCGTGACGTCGACGATCGACGACGGGACGTTGCCCGGGGTGGGGCCGCCGTCCAGATAGACGGAGACGGAGTCCCCGAGCATCTCCTGCGCGGCGTCGCAGGTCTCCGGCGACGGGTGGCCGGTGAGGTTCGCGGAGGACACGGCCATGGGACCGACCTCCGTCAGCAGCTCGATGGCGACCGGGTGCAGCGGCATGCGCACGGCGACGGTGCCACGGGTGTCCCCGAGGTCCCACTGCAACGACGGCTGATGGCGTGCGACCAGCGTGAGCGCGCCCGGCCAGAACGCGTCGACCAGCTCCCAGGCCATCTCGGAGAAGTCGGTGACGAGGCCGTGCAGGGTGTTCGGGGAGCCGATCAGGACAGGCGTGGGCATATTGCGGCCACGGCCCTTGGCCTGGAGAAGGTCGGCCACGGCCTCCGAGGAGAACGCGTCGGCGCCGATGCCGTACACGGTGTCGGTCGGCAGCACCACGAGTTCGCCACGGCGGACGGCGGACGCGGCCTCGCGCAGACCCGTCACGCGGTCGGTCGCGTCATTGGTGTCGTATCGCCGTGCCATGTCTAGAGGGCCTCCTCGTACACGTACTGCTGAGGGAAGAGATGGTGGGGCGCGCTCACGGCAGTGCCTTGCGGGCGGTCGCGAAGCGCGGGCGGTTGTTGAGGTCGGGATGGTCGGCCGCGTCGGCCCAGCCCCGCTCCTCGGTGAAGATCCACGGCACCTGGCCGCCCTGGGTGTCGGCGTGCTCGATGACGACGACGCCACCGGGGCGCAGCAGCCGGTGCGCGGTGCGTTCCAGGCCCCGGATGAGGTCGAGGCCGTCCTCGCCGGAGAACAGGGCCAGCTCGGGGTCGTAGTCCCGGGCCTCGGGGGCGACGTACTCCCATTCGGTCAGTGGGATGTACGGCGGGTTGGAGATCACGAGGTCGACCTGGCCGTCGAGGTCGGGGAACGCGGTCCGGGCGTCGCCCTGGCGCAGGTCGACTCTGGAGCCCTCCATGTTCTTGCGGGTCCACTGGAGCGCTTCCTCGCTCAGTTCCACGGCGTGCACGCGCGAGCGCGGCACTTCCTGGGCGAGGGCGAGCGCGATGGCGCCCGAGCCGGTGCACAGATCCACGATGAGCGGCTCGACGACGTCCATGGCACGTACGGCGTCTATGGCCCAGCCGACGACCGACTCGGTCTCCGGGCGGGGTACGAACACGCCGGGCCCCACCTGGAGTTCCAGGTAGCGGAAGTAGGCGCGCCCGGTGATGTGCTGGAGCGGCTCGCGGGCCTCGCGGCGGGCGATGACCTCCCAGTAGCGGGCGTCGAAGTCCGAGTCCTTGACGGAGTGCAGCTCGCCCCGCTTGACGCCGTGCACGAACGCGGCGAGCTCCTCCGCGTCGTTGCGCGGCGAGGGCACGCCGGCGTCGGCCAGCCGCTGGGTGGCCTGGGCCACCTCCGCGAGCAGCAGGTTCACGCTGGTCCTCCGGGGCTGAGCTGGTGTCCGGTGCTGGTGGGGGCCGCGCTGGTGCTTACGCGGCGGCGAGCTTGGCGGCCGAGTCGGCGTCGACGCACGCCTGGATCACCGCGTCGAGGTCGCCGTCCAGGACCTGGTCCAGGTTGTACGCCTTGAAGCCGACCCGGTGGTCCGAGATGCGGTTCTCGGGGAAGTTGTACGTGCGGATCTTCTCGGAGCGGTCGACGGTGCGGACCTGGCTGCGGCGCGCCGCGGCGGCCTCCTTCTCCGCCTCCTCCTGCGCCATGGCGAGCAGCCTGGAGCGCAGGATACGCATCGCCTGCTGCTTGTTCTGCAGCTGGCTCTTCTCGTTCTGGCAGGAGGCGACGACCCCGGTCGGCAGGTGCGTGATGCGTACGGCGGAGTCGGTCGTGTTGACGGACTGCCCGCCGGGGCCCGAGGAGCGGTAGACGTCGATGCGGAGGTCGTTCGGGTTGATCTCGACGTCGACCTCCTCCGCCTCCGGGGTGACCAGCACACCGGCCGCGGAGGTGTGGATTCGGCCCTGGGACTCCGTGGCGGGCACGCGCTGCACCCGGTGCACCCCGCCCTCGTACTTCAGGCGGGCCCACACGCCCTGGCCGGGCTCGGTCTGACCGCGGGTCTTCACGGCGACCTGGACGTCCTTGTAGCCGCCGAGCTCGGACTCGGTGGAGTCGATGATCTCGGTCTTCCAGCCGAGGCGCTCGGCGTACCGCAGGTACATGCGCAGCAGGTCGCCGGCGAACAGGGCCGACTCGTCGCCGCCCGCGCCCGCCTTGATCTCGAGGATGACGTCCTTGTCGTCGCTGGGGTCCCGCGGGATGAGCAGGAAGCGCAGCTTCTCGGTCAGCTCCTCGCGCTGCCGCTCCAGATCCTTGACCTCGGCGGCGAAGTCAGGGTCGTCGGCGGCCAGTTCGCGGGCGGTCTCGATGTCGTCGCCCGCCTGCTTCCAGGAGCGGTACGTGGCGACGATCGGGCTCAGCTCGGCGTAGCGCTTGTTGAGCCTGCGCGCGTTGGCCTGGTCGGCGTGGACCGACGGATCGGCGAGCTTCTTCTCCAGGTCGGCGTGTTCCCCGACCAGTTCCTCGACCGCCTCGAACATTCCGGCTCCCATGAGGTGTCCCGGCCCGGCGGGGGCGTGGGGACGTACGTACGACAATGTCTGGGCTGCACCGCAAAGCGCCGGTCCCGGCGCCCCCGTATCCGCACGGGAGCACCGGTGACCGGCGCTGTGGGCTCGCTACTTCTTGGCAGCGGCAGCCTTGCCGAAGCGGGCCTCGAAGCGGGCCACACGGCCACCGGTGTCGAGGATCTTCTGCTTGCCCGTGTAGAACGGGTGGCACTCGGAGCAGACCTCGGCCCGGATGCTTCCGGACTCGATCGTGCTGCGGGTGGTGAACGACGCGCCGCAGGTGCAGCTGACCTGCGTCTCGACGTACGTGGGGTGGATGTCGCGCTTCAAGGTGTCTCCTAGATTCGGGAGGGCTCCGGGTCGCAGCCGCGGGATGCGGAGGCGTGAACCGGGGCCGACGTACCAGTCTGCCAGGACTGGCCGCATCCCCCAAAACCGGGGGCACAGGTGATCTATTCCCCCGGAGGGGCCGGAGGGGTGGGAGGCCGAGGACACCGGCTCAGGACGCCGTCACGCGCCGGAGGGCACGGCTCAGGACGACGTGACGACGCCCGAGGGCACGCTCAGGACGACGTGACGACGCCGTCGGCCTGGCCGCTCGCCGTTCCCTTCGTCACGCCCGCCGGGATCGGCCGGTCGTTCTTCAGGGCGTCCCACACGAGCTGGGCCTTGGCCTTCTCCAGCAGGACGCGGTTGGGGTCCGCCGGGTCGTACCGGACCGGCACGGTGACCATGTTCATGTGGCTCGAGCTGATGTTCTTGAGCCCGCCTGCGAAGGACGCCAGGTCCTTGACGGAGCCCAGGTCGGAGTCGGTGGTGACGGTCTTGGTCGCGGTATCGGCGAGTTCCACCAGCTTGGTGGGGCTGGTCAGGACGCCGATCTGCTCGACCTGGGCGACCAGGGCCTTGACGAAGGCCTGCTGGAGCTGGATGCGGCCGAGGTCGGAGCCGTCGCCGACGCCGTGCCGCGTGCGGACCAGGCCGAGCGCCTGCCGGCCGTCGAGGGTGTGCGTGCCGGCCTTCAGGTCGAGGTGGCTGTCCTTGTCGGCGATGTCCTTGGTGGTGGTCACCCGCACGCCGCCGAGGTCGTCGATCAGCTTCTGGAATCCGGAGAAGTCCACCTCGAGGTAGTGGTCCATGCGGACCGTGGTGATGGCCTCGACGGTCTTCACGGCGCAGGCGGCGCCCCCGGTGGAGTACGCGGAGTTGAACATCACCCCGGAGGCCGCCGGGTGCACGGTGCCCTTGGTGTCGGTGCACTCGGGGCGGTCGACGAGGGTGTCGCGGGGGATCGAGACGACGGCGGCCTTCTTGTGGCCCTTGTAGAGGTGCACGATCATCGCCGTGTCGGAGCGGGCGCTGCCGTCGTCGGCGCCGCCGCCCAGCTTCTTGTTGCCGCCGGCGCGGGTGTCCGAGCCGAGGACGAGGATGTTCTCGGAGCCGTTGTCGACCTTGATGGGCCGGTGGGTGCCCAGTGCCTGGTTGATGTCGACGCTCTTGAGGTTGTCGTTGAGCTTGAAGTACAGGAAGCCGACGCCGGTGCCGCCCAGCACCAGGATGCCCCCGGCGGTCCAGGCAGTGACGAGGAGGGCCGTGCGTCCCTTCCCGCGCGGCTTGCGGCGGCGGCCCTTCGCCCGGCGGCGCGGGCCCGTCGCGGCGGCCTCGTCGGCTATGCCGGCGTCCGGTGTGCTCTCGGCAGGCATGTGCTCCCTCAGTCCTCGTCCGGTCGGCTACCCCCTGTTCGGGTGAAGACTCCCGTCGCTCCATGGTCACTCCGTTTCGAACAGACGGAGAAACCGGGGACAGGGTTGCACAACTCGCCCCGGTCGGTACGTACAGGGACGAACGCACTGAGTCACTACGAATCCGGGAAGAAGCCGTTTCACCTGGGCATTCGTCCGCGGCCGGGTGGCCCCGGAGGGCCCTGACCGGCTCCCGGGCCTGTGGCGAAGGTCTCGGCTGCGGCCGTTCCCGCAGCCGCGCCGCGCGCCGGCAGCCGCCCAGGCACCCCGCACCGGGCCCCGGCGAACGCGAAGGGCCGCTCCCCCGGGGTGCGGGGGAAGCGGCCCTTCGCATGGCGCATGCGGTCCTCGGACGAGGTCAGTCGCCGTTCGGCGTCGGCGTCGTCTTCTGGATCTGCATCAGGAACTCGACGTTCGACTTGGTCTGCTTCATCTTGTCGAGCAGCAGCTCGATCGCCTGCTGCTGGTCGAGCGCGTGCAGCACCCGGCGCAGCTTCCAGACGACGTTCAGCTCCTCGGCGCCGAGCAGGATCTCCTCCTTGCGGGTACCGGACGCGTCCACGTCCACCGCCGGGAAGATGCGCTTGTCGGCGAGCTTCCGGTCGAGCTTGAGCTCCATGTTGCCGGTGCCCTTGAACTCCTCGAAGATCACCTCGTCCATGCGCGAGCCGGTGTCGACCAGCGCGGTGGCGAGAATCGTCAGGGAGCCGCCGTCCTCGATGTTCCGCGCGGCGCCGAAGAAGCGCTTCGGCGGGTAGAGCGCGGTGGAGTCGACACCACCGGACAGGATGCGTCCGGAGGCGGGCGCGGCGAGGTTGTACGCACGGCCCAGACGCGTGATCGAGTCGAGCAGCACGACGACGTCGTGGCCCAGCTCCACCAGGCGCTTGGCGCGCTCGATGGCCAGCTCCGCGACCGTGGTGTGGTCCTCGGCCGGGCGGTCGAAGGTCGAGGAGATGACCTCGCCCTTGACCGACCGCTGCATGTCGGTGACCTCTTCCGGACGCTCGTCGACGAGGACGACCATCAGGTGGCACTCGGGGTTGTTGTGCGTGATCGCGTTGGCGATCGCCTGCATGATCATGGTCTTGCCGGTCTTCGGCGGGGCCACGATCAGACCGCGCTGGCCCTTACCGATCGGCGACACCAGGTCGATGATGCGGGTGGTGAGGACGCCGGGGTCGGTCTCCAGACGCAGGCGGTCCTGCGGGTACAGCGGGGTGAGCTTGTTGAACTCCGGGCGGCCGCGGCCGTGTTCGGGCGCCATGCCGTTGACGGAGTCCAGGCGGACCAGCGCGTTGAACTTCTCGCGCCGCTCGCCGTCCTTGGGCTGGCGGACCGCGCCGGTGATGTGGTCACCCTTGCGCAGGCCGTTCTTGCGGACCTGGGCCAGGGAGACGTACACGTCGTTCGGGCCCGGCAGATAGCCCGACGTACGGATGAAGGCGTAGTTGTCGAGGATGTCCAGGATGCCCGCGACGGGGATCAGGACGTCGTCCTCGGTGACCTGCGGCTCGGCGATGTCGTCGCGGCCACGGCGGCCACGGCGGTCGCGGTAGCGCCCGCGGCGGCCACGGCGCCCGCCGTCGAAGTCGTCGCCGTCCTCGTCGGCCCGCTGGCGGTCCTGACGGCCGCCGCCCTGCTGCTGGGTCTGCTGCTGACGCTGCTGGCCGCCCTGGCCCTGCTGGTCGTCGCCCTTGCCGCGGCGGTCGCGGTCGCGGCCGCGCTCGCGGCGGTCACGGCGGCGGCCCTCGCCGCCGTCACCGGCGGTGCCCTGCTGCTCGGACTCGGAGGACTTGGCATCGCCCTGCGCCTGCTGGACCGAGGCGGCCGGGGTCTCGGCCTTCGACTCGCCCTTGGCCTCGGCCGCGACCGTCTCGGGGCTGCCGGCCTCGGCGGTGGCGCGGCGCCGGCGGCGCTCGGCCGGAGCACCGTCACCGGCTCCCTGGCCGGGAATCTCGATCTGCTGCTGGGCCACGGACTGCTCGGCAGCCTTCTCGGCGGGCTCGGCCGCGGCGCCGTCGTCGCCGGTACGGGCCCGGGAGGTGGACCGGCGCTTCGGCTTGGCCTCGGTGGTGGCCTCGGCCTTGGCCGGGGCGCCGCCGGAGGCCTGGGCCTCCTTGATGACCTCGATCAGCTGGCTCTTGCGCATCCGCGCGGTGCCCCTGATGCCGAGGCCGGATGCGACCTGCTGCAGCTCGGCCAGCACCATGCCCTCGAGGCCGGTACCGCGGCGCCGCCGGGAGCCGGCACCGGTGGCAGGCGCGGAGGCGTCCGTGGCGGGCGCGGCAGCGGTCTCCTCGACACGTGCGCCCATCAGATCGGTGGTGTCGCTCACGAAGGGTCCTTCCCTGGAGCGGACGTCGGCCTGTCTGGCTCGGCGACCGGTTGTGCTGTCCGGCTTCGGCCCCGTGTGGGGGAACCGTGCCGGGGCGGTGGTCCGCCAAAGCGGCGGAGGAAATATCTGGTGATTGGCGTTTCCCTGCGCCGTGACACCCGGTTTTGTGTCACGCGGCTCGGTCACGCCGATTCCGGAGCGTGCTCGGCAAACAGCTCAGTGTTCGCGTACGACATACCGCTCACATACGTGATACGGAACACAGCGCGGCTTGGGAAGCTCCCGGAAGAAGGGTTGTCCCGGACGGGGACACGAAGCACCTCGCCATGGCGGGCTCGGGTGCAGACTTGAGGTTAACACTACCGGATCCAACAAACATTCCCCCTCTCGAAATCCGGCGACCGTGTGTCAGGGCGCAAGCGGCAGCACGCTCGCTCCCTGGCTGTCCAGCTCCAGCCGGTTGGCGGCCCAGCCCTCGCCCGCCAGATCGGCCACCTTGTCGGCGCTCGCGCCGTCGGCCAGCGCCAGGACGGTGGGTCCCGCGCCGGAGATCACCGCGGGGATCCCGTCGGCCCGCAACCGCTCCACGAGCGCGGCGCTCTCGGGCATCGCCGGGGCGCGGTACTCCTGGTGGAGACGGTCTTCGGTGGCCGGCAGCAGCAGCTCGGGGCGCCGGGTCAGGGCCTCGACGAGCAGGGCGGCGCGGCCCGCGTTGGTTGCGGCGTCGACGTGCGGCACGGAGCGCGGGAGCAGTCCGCGCGCGGTCTCGGTCAGTACCGGCTTTCCCGGCACGAAAACCACCGGAACGATGGAATCTGCGGGGTCCATGCGGATCGCCCTGGCGGCGCCGCGGTCCATCCAGGACAGGGTGAAACCGCCGAGGAGACAGGCCGCGACGTTGTCCGGGTGACCCTCGATCTCGGTGGCGAGTTCCAGCAGCCCTATGTCGTCGAGGCGGCCGTCACCGCCTATCGTCACGGCGCGGGCGGCGACGATGCCGGCGCAGATGGCGGCGGAGGAGGAGCCGAGGCCACGGCCGTGCGGAATGCGGTTGGCGCAGACGATCTCCAGCCCGCGGGGCTGCCCGCCGAGCACGTCGAAGGCGGCGCGCAGGGACCGTACGAGCAGGTGGCTCTCGTCCCGCGGGAGCGTCTCGCCGCCCTCACCCGCGATGTCGATGTGCAGCCCGGAGTCGGCCACCCGGACGACGACGTCGTCGTAGAGCCCCAGCGCGAGACCGAGGGCGTCGAAGCCCGGTCCGAGGTTGGCACTGGTGGCGGGGACGCGCACCCGGACGGCGGCGGCGCGGAACGCTGGACCGGCCATCGCTCGATGACTCTCCTTGAGCTGCGTGATGGTCGAACGAATTCGAGGCGTACGGAAAACCCGGAGGCCGTGGGGATGGCGCGGCACCGCGGCATATGCGGCGGGCGGGTTGAGTACAGCCTATCGAAGGAAGGTTCTGTGGCGACATAGGGCGCACGGGAGGCGCACGATGCGTGTCGTAAGCCCCCCGTGCCCCCTCTGCCGTCTGCTCCTACGAGGGTTCTGCCCCGTGGGCGGCCGGGTTACGCGGGATACGGAGCCCGGGGCGCCGCGTCACACGAGCCCGAGCCGCTCGGCCGCCGTCGCGGCGTCGACGGGGACGGTGACCGGCTGCGGGGCGCCGGCGACGGCCCAGTCGGGGTCCTTGAGCCCGTTGCCGGTGACCGTGCACACGATCCGCTGCCCGGGGTCGACCTTGCCCTGCTCCGCGGCCTTCAGCAGACCGGCGACGGACGCGGCGGACGCGGGCTCGACGAACACACCCTCCTGCGCGGCCAACAGCCGGTAGGCGCGCAGGATCTCACGGTCCGTCACCTCGTCGATGAGGCCGCCCGACTCGTCCCTCGCCGCCAGGGCGTGACTCCAGGACGCCGGGTTGCCGATACGGATCGCGGTGGCGATGGTCGAGGGGTCCTTGACCACCTCGCCGCGCACGATCGGGGCCGAACCGGACGCCTGGAAGCCCCACATGCGCGGGGTCCGGCCGGCGACGCCGTCGGCGGCGTACTCCCGGTAGCCCTTCCAGTAGGCGGTGATGTTGCCGGCGTTGCCGACCGGCAGGACATGGATGTCGGGGGCGTCGCCGAGCATGTCCACGATCTCGAAGGCCGCTGTCTTCTGACCCTCGATACGCACCGGATTGACCGAATTGACCAGTGCCACAGGGTAGTTGTCGGAGAGCTCCCGCGCGAGGGTGAGACAGTCGTCGAAGTTGCCGTCGACCTGGAGGATCTTCGCGCCGTGCACAAGGGCCTGCCCCATCTTGCCGAGCGCGATCTTGCCCTGCGGCACGAGCACGGCCGACACCATCCCGGCGCGTACGGCGTAGGCGGCGGCCGAGGCGGAGGTGTTGCCGGTGGAGGCACAGATGACGGCCTTGGCGCCCTCCTCCTTGGCCTTGCTGATGGCCATGGTCATGCCCCGGTCCTTGAAGGATCCGGTGGGGTTGGCACCTTCCACCTTCAGGTGGACCTCGCAGCCCGTGCGCTCGGAGAGCACCTGCGCGGGCACGAGCGGCGTACCGCCCTCACGGAGCGTGACGACCGGCGTGCTGTCCGACACCGGCAGCCGATCCCGGTACTCCTCGATGATTCCGCGCCACTGGTGGGTCATTGCTGCTTACTCTCCTTCAACCCGCATGATGCTGGCGACACCCCGCACGGTGTCGAGCTTGCGCAGCGCCTCGACGGTCCCGCTGAGCGAGGCGTCGGACGCACGATGGGTGACGACGACAAGGGAGGCCTCCCCGTCCTTGCCCTGCTGCCGAACCGTGTCGATCGACACGTCATGCTCGGCGAAGACGGTGGCGACCTGGGCGAGAACACCCGGTTTGTCGGCAACGTCGAGGCTGATGTGGTAGCGCGTGACCACGTCGCCCATGGGCGACACCGGCAGAGCGGCGTAGGCGGACTCACCGGGTCCGGTGGCTCCGCTGAGCCGGTTGCGGCACACGGCGACCAGATCGCCGAGAACTGCGGACGCGGTCGGCGCGCCACCGGCACCGGGCCCGTAGAACATCAGCTGCCCCGCGGCGTCCGACTCGACGAAGACGGCGTTGTACGCGCCGCGCACGGAGGCGAGCGGGTGGGTCAGCGGAATCATGGCGGGATGCACGCGCGCGGTGACCGAGTCCCCGTCCGCGGCGCGCTCGCAGATGGCGAGCAGCTTGATGGTGCAGCCCATCTCCTTCGCCGAGGCGAAGTCGGCCGCGGTGACCTCGGTCATGCCCTCGCGGTACACGTCGTCGAGGCGCACGCGCGTGTGGAAGGCGATCCCGGCGAGGATGGCGGCCTTGGCGGCCGCGTCGAAACCCTCGACGTCGGCGGTGGGGTCGGCCTCCGCGTACCCGAGGGCGGTGGCCTCGTCGAGGGCCTCCTGATACCCGGCCCCCGTGGAGTCCATCTTGTCGAGGATGAAGTTGGTGGTGCCGTTGACGATCCCGAGCACCCGGTTGACCTTGTCACCGGCGAGGGACTCGCGCAGCGGCCGGATCAGCGGGATCGCGCCGGCGACGGCGGCCTCGTAGTAGAGGTCCCTGCCGTTCTCCTCCGCCGCAGCGTGGAGGGCGGCGCCGTCCTGGGCGAGCAGCGCCTTGTTCGCCGACACGACCGAGGCGCCGTGCTCGAAGGCGGTCGTGATCAGGGTCCTGGCGGGCTCGATGCCCCCGATGACCTCGACGACGACGTCGAGGTCGCCCCGTTTGACGAGGGCGGTGGCGTCGGTGGTGACCAGATCGGCGGGAACCCCCTCCCGCACCTTGGAGGGCCTCCTGACCGCGACCCCCGCCAGCTCGACGGGGGCCCCGATCCGGGCCGCGAGGTCGTCGGCGTGCGTCGTCATGATGCGCGCCACCTCTGAGCCGACAACCCCACAGCCCAGCAGCGCCACCTTCAGCGGACGCGTACGCATCATCCGACCTCGTTTCCTCATGCGGTCTACGGTTGGACCAGTCTCACCCACCGGACGGGACTTTCTTCCCTTTGTCCGGATCCTGAGACATCTGTTTCATCTTGTCAGCGCCGGAAGACAGGAGATCTTCCGTCGGGCTTCGGTGCGCTGCCCGGCCCCTTCCTCCGGGCGCTGCCCGGCCCCTTCCTCAGGGACGGGGGCGTCACCCCCCATCCAGGGCGGGGCGTCACCCCACATCGAGCCGGAGAAGATCCTCCTCCGTCTCCCGCCGGACGATCACCCGGGCCTGTCCGTCGTTCACGGCGACGACGGGCGGGCGCAGCGCGTGGTTGTAGTTGCTGGCCATGGAGCGGCAGTACGCGCCGGTGGCCGGTACGGCGATGAGGTCCCCCGGCGCCAGATCGGCGGGCAGGAAGGCGTCCTTGACCACGATGTCCCCGCTCTCGCAGTGCTTGCCGACGACACGGGCCAGCATCGGCTCCGCGTCGGAGGTGCGGGAGGCCAGGGCGACGCTGTACTCGGCGTCGTAGAGCGCGGTGCGGATGTTGTCGGACATACCGCCGTCGACGGAGACGTAGGTGCGCAGCCCCTCGAGCGGCTTGATGGTTCCGACCTCGTACAGCGTGAAGGCGGTCGGCCCCACGATCGCGCGCCCGGGCTCGACGGAGATGCGCGGGGTACGCAGCCGGGCCGCGTCGCACTCGCGGGAGACGATCTCGGTCAGCGCCTTGGCGATCTCGTGCGGCTCACGGGGATCGTCGTCACTGGTGTACGCGATACCGAGCCCGCCCCCGAGGTCGATCTCGGGCAGTTCGATGCCGTGCTCGTCGCGAACGTCCCTCAGCAGGCCCACCACCCGGTGGGCGGCGACCTCGAACCCGGACGTGTCGAAGATCTGCGACCCGATGTGGCTGTGGATGCCGACGAGCTCCAGCCCGTCGAGCTGGAGCGCGCGGCGCACGGCCTCGGCGGCCTGGCCGTCCGCCAGCGGGATGCCGAACTTCTGGTCCTCGTGGGCGGTGGCGATGAACTCGTGGGTGTGCGCCTCGACACCGACGGTCACTCGGATCTGCACCCGCTGCCGCTTCCCGAGGGACGAGGCGATGTGCGCGACCCGCACGATCTCCTGGAAGGAGTCGAGGACGATCCGCCCGACACCGCTCTCGACGGCCTTGGTGATCTCCTCGGCGGACTTGTTGTTCCCGTGGAAGGCGATGCGCTCGGCGGGCATACCACCGGCGAGCGCGGTGGCGAGCTCACCGCCGGAGCACACATCGAGGTTGAGCCCCTCCTCGTGCAGCCAGCGCACGACGGCACGGGACAGGAACGCCTTCCCGGCGTAGAACACGTCCGCGTCCGGCCCGAAGGCGGTGCGCCAGGCGCGCGCCCGGGCCCGGAAGTCGGCCTCGTCGAGGAAGTAGGCGGGGGTGCCGAACTGCTCGGCAAGCGTCTTCACATCGATCCCGCCGACGGTGACGACCCCGTGGCCGTCCCGGGTGACGGTCTGCGCCCACACCTTGGGATCGAGGGCGTTGAGGTCGGCGGGCGGCGCGGAGTAGTGGCCCTCGGGCAGGACGTCGGCGTGGCGGGGCCCGGCGGGATGTGCGGAACGGCTCATGTCGGTCTGGGCTCTCTCGGGGTCTCAGAGGTAGTCGGGTGCGCTGATGCCGAGCAGGGACAGGCCGCCGGCCAGCACCGTCCCGGCGGCTTCGGCGAGGGCGAGCCGGGCACGGTGGGCGGCCGAGGGTTTCTCGTCGCCGAGCGGGAGCACGGTGTGCTGGAAGGCGAGCAGCCCGTCGGCAACGGCCACGAGATGCCGCGCGAGCCGATCGGGAGCGCGGTGGGCCGCCGCCTGGGTGAGGGCGTTGGGGTATCCGGCGAGGGCGCGCGTCAGGGGTACCGCGTCGGGTACCTCACCGGGGACCGCCTCGAATCCGAGCCGTCCGGCGTTACGGCCGAGGGCACGGGCGCGGGCGTGGGCATAGCGAACACGGAAGAGCGGATTGCTCTCCCGCTGGAGCAGATGATCGGCGGTGATCCGGGGCCGGTCGTGCGGGGCGGGGTACAACAGCGCCCAGCGGGCGGCATCGGGCCCGAGCGGCGCGGGGTCCTCCGGAGCGGGAACCGGCCGCAGGTCGACGGCTTCACCGGGCCGAGCGTGGTGAACCTCGGCGCGACCGCCCTGGGTGGCGATGATCCGCACGAGCGTGTCGGCGACCACCTCGGCCCGGATGTCGTAGGGGATGCGCAGGGGGATGAGCTGGGCGGTGAGGGTGGGGGTGTGGCCGTAGGGGGTGTGGCTGGGGTTGCTGCTGTGGCCGCTGGGGCTGTCGGCGCTGTTGCTGTTGTTGCCGTTGCTGTTGGGGCGGTTGCCGTCGGCGCTGTGGTCACCTGGGATGCCGGTGCTGTCGGTGCTGTCGGCGTCGGCGGGAAGGCCGTGCCCTCGGTCGCGGCCTCGTTCGTGCCCTTCGTGCCCTTCGTGCCCTTCGTGCCCTCGGTCGAGGATCTCCCGGACGAGTGCGGTGGTGGCGGTGGCCCGTTCGAGGTGGATGTTGAGGAAGCCCGGCCCGGTGATCTCGACATCGGCGACCCCGGCGGTGTCCCGGAGACGGGGCCGAAGTATCTCGGCGACATCGAGGGCCGCCCGCCCGGCGGGACGGGCCAGCTGAAGCGCGATGTTGGTGGCGTAGTCCCCCCGGCCACCCGGCCCGGGCGGAGTGACCACGGCACGCGCAGGCACGGCCACCCTCAGTTCCCCGTCCTCCACAGCACGACGCACCGCGCGCAGCACGGTACGGGAGAGCTCAACGGGGGTCACGGGACAAGGGTAGGGGAGGGAGGGGGTGTGTACGCGAGCCGGTTTGGGGAGGTCCCGGCATGTGGACGGAGGCGGCCGACCGTCGCCGGCCCATGCCCCCGACCGAAGGGCCCCGGCGACTCACTCGGGAAGCCCTCAACTGCCGGCCGCAGACCCCAACTGCCCCAGATATCCCGCAGACCCCCCTGACCCCACCGACCCCATTGACCCTGCTGACCCCGCCTGACCGACGTGCAGCCCGTCACTTGTGCCGCTGTCGCCACTGTCGTGCGTACCACCGCTACCACTGCCACTGCCGATGTGACCATTGATCCCAGAATGGCCACTGAAACCATCGTGACAATCGTGACCGGGGTGATAGCCACTCCCCCGACCACGACGCTCCATCAGCTCCATGACGACCTGCACGAGTTCCGACGGCTCGAAGGGCTTGGCGAGAAACGCGTCCACACCGACGTCGAGACCACTCTCGACCTCGTGCTGGGTACAGGCGCTGATGATGGCGAGGGGCAGACCACGGGTCCTGGGGTCGGAACGCAGCAGGGCGGCGGTCCGCAACCCGTCGAGCCGCGGCATGACGACATCCAGAGTGACGACATCGGGCCGCACCTGATGGACGACGTCCAGACACTCGGCACCGTCGGCCGCGGTCACGACCTCGAGACCCTCCAGCTCGAGGTTGACCCTGATCAGCTGCCGGATGACCTTGTTGTCGTCCACAACAAGAACCCGGCCGGACGCCCCTGGCACAACTCGAGAGTAGGTCCGCCCACACGACCGCGTCCGGCTTTTCCCCACTTCCACCCCCCTGCGGGGGACCCGAGCACGACGGTCCCCCCCGAGGGAAACCGTTCATGAACACCCCGAAAGAGCTGGTAGGGTTCTACCCGTCACCGCGAACACCGCGGAACACGCCCCCGTAGCTCAGGGGATAGAGCAACGGCCTCCGGAGCCGTGTGCGCAGGTTCGAATCCTGCCGGGGGCACTCGCCCAGGATCAGCAGAAAACAGGCGCTGACCAGAGCGGATGCTGACAGAAGAGGGCGGGAGTCAGTCTCACTGACTCCCGCCCTTTCTCGTTGTCTCTCAGCATTCGCGACACACCTCCGACACATTCAGATGACGACCCAAGGCGAGCAGGCCGGCCACCCAGACCTACATCTAGCGCACCCGATGTCCGACACGTCTCGCGAAGCGAGGGAGCGAACGGCGGGAGCCGGGAGCAGGCTGGATGGTGGAGGTGGACTGCCGTGGCGCACAACGAAGCCGTCTCGCCCCTCGCGGATGCTGCAGCATTCGGAGCTCTGTTCCACGAATCCCCTACCGGCCTGCTGATCTTGGACACGGAACTGCGGATACTTCGGATCAACGTCAACAGGCCGGTTCTGCACGAAGCGCCCCCTGTACAGATCACGGGCCGACACCTCACCGACGTATACGACCTTTCCGCACCCGGTGAGGTGCTGGCGATGCTGCACGGGGTGCTGGAGAGCGGCACTCCCGCACGGGGGCAATTGGTGGGGGTGCGTCCGAAGAGCGCGCCGGGGCCGGAGTCCCTGTTCTCCGTTTCGGTATCTCGCCTGGAGGACTCGCAGGGGAGGATCTTGGGGGTGTTGGTGGAGATGCTCGATGTCACCGAACGCGAAAAGACGCGAGCCCGCGTGCGCGTCTTCGGCTCGGTGCGCGAGCACGTGGGACAGACCCTCGACGTGGTGGCCACCTGCGAGGAACTGGTGCAGGAGGTGGTGCCGGACTTCGCCGACATCGCCGTGGTGGAAGTGGTGGACGCAGTGATACGTGGCGAGGACCCTCCGCCGAGTCCTCTGGGACGGGAGGTGCCACTGCGCCGTACCGCCTTCGGCCACAGCGGCGGCGACGAGCAGATGCACGCACATCCGGTGGGTGACGTGCGCGCTCTGCCGTTCCCGACGCCCTACGCCCAGACGCTGGCCGACCTCAAGCCCCGCCTTGTCACCCTGGGCCCCGACACACCCTGGCTGGCAGCCGTCCCGAAGCGCGGCAAGGCGATCCGCGCATCCGATGCCCACAGCCTGATCACCGCACCCCTGACGCTGCGTGGAACCGTGCTGGGGCTGCTCAGCCTGTACCGCACCGACCAGGCCGACCTCTACGACAACGGCGACGTCACCCTCGCCCTCGCAATCGCCGCTCACACCGCGCTGTGCATCGACAACGCCCGCCGCTACACCCGCGAACACACCATCGCCATGACAATCCAGCGCCACGTGCTGCTCCCCCGCCCGGCGTCGCAGACCACGGTGGAGACCGCGCACCTGCACGTGCCCTCCGAGGTGGGCGGAGGCGGCGGGTACGACACCTTCGCCCTGTCCGGCGCACGCACCGCGCTGGAGGTCGGCGAAGTCGTCGGCCAGGGCATCCACGCGGCCACCACCCTGGGCCAGATGCGGACCGCCTACCACTCCCTGGCCGCGCTCGACCTGGAGCCCGACGAGCTCCTCGCACGCCTCAACGACACCGCCATCGGCCTGGCCCAGGAACGCGCAGCTCTGCCGCCCGGCGACCGCATGCCGCTCAGGGGAAGCTGCGCGTACGCGGTCTACGACCCGCTCGCCCAGACCTGCACCATCGCCCTGGCCGGCCACCCCCCACCCGTCATCGCCCATCCCGACGGAAGGACCGAGATCCCCGACCTGTCCGCCGGACCCCCTCTGGGCAGTGCCGAGGGACCCCCCTTCGCCGCCACCACGATCCCTGTCGCCGACGGCAGCGTCCTCGCCTTCTACACCGCATCCCTCCTGCACACCTCCCCGTCCACGGACACCCTCCAACGGGTGCTGGCCCACCCTGACCGGCCACTGCAGGATCTATGCGATGACGTGCTCTACCGGCTGCGGAACGACACCCGCCACGGTGACGTCTTCCTGCTCCTCGCCCGCACCCACCCATTCCCCGCCGACCAGGTCGCCACGTGGCAGCTCGACAACCACCCCCAAGCTGTCGCCACGGCGCGCGCTCGCGCCCAACAGCAGATCGCCCTTTGGGGAGTGGATGAGGAAACCGCCTACACCACCGAAATGATCGTCAGTGAACTGGTCACCAACGCCGTCCGCTACGGCACCTCGCCGCTGCGGTTGCGGCTCATCAAGGACCGCACACTCACCTGCGAAGTCCACGATGGCAATCCCCTAGCGCCGCGGTTGCGCCACGCGAAGACGGTCGACGAAGGCGGGCGCGGCCTTTTCATTGTCGCCCAACTCGCGCAGAACTGGGGTGTCCGCTACTCCCTCGACGGCAAGACGGTCTGGGCCGAGCAGATTCTATAACCCAATCAACCAGCGCGTGAGGCAGGTCGAGTGCGTCAAATCCCGCACTCATAGCTAGACAAAGAGCCCGATAACCCAGTGACAAGACTCGCTACAGGGGCCCCAATATCTCCAACAATGTTGGCCGTATGCGCGAGTACGCCGCCAAGCGTTTCGGGCATACTCTTTCGCGGCCTCGTCAGCAGACGGCAGATCTCGGCCGGGGCACACGTTTGCGAGAGGACCCGGAAAAACCCGCTCCATCTCGGGCACAGCTCACTACACCCCCCACGCTGAAGCCGTTGACCAAGTAACGGAGAAGTCCGGCCGTGCCGTGTGGGGTCTCCCCCGGACCGACCCGGGAGGCCGTCGTCAGCGGCGCGCGGCCCACACCTCGCTGTTCAGGAAGTGGTTATCGTAGAGGTCCTGGACCTCCAGCAGACTTTCCGGTCCGACCTCGCCCAGGCGGATGCGCTGGATGTGGCGGAAGTACTCGAAGCGCTCGACACCCGGGGTGATCACTACGAGGATGTCGGCGCCGGTGCCGGGGGCAGCGGCGAAGGCATGCGGCTCGCCCGGCGGGATGACGACGAGGTCGCCGCGTTCCGCGGTGACGACGTCGTCGCCGGAGAGAAGCTCGGCGGCGCCGTCCAGCAGGAAGAACATCTCCGCGGAGTGCCGGTGCAGATGCGGCGGGGCTCCGTCGGTGCCCGCCGCGAGGGTGACCCGCACAGTCGACAGCGCCCCGCCGCACGCGCTGCTGTCGGCCAGCAGTCTGAAGACAGCGTCGGGGTCGTCTTCGATCGTCTCGGCCTCCGCCGCACGGACGATCACGGACGAGTCGAACTTCGGTACGAACAGCGACATTTCCATACCTCCTTGCGACCGTCACCAACAGGCTTGGGGCGCGCTCCGTTAGTGCGTCACGTCAAGGCGGACGACCGCGCCTATCTCGACGAGCTGGTCGGGCAGCGCGAGGTCGGACACGCCCATGACGGTGCTGGTGGGCCGGTGGTCGCCGCAGTAAGCGGCGTGCAGCCTGGCGAGGGTGTCGAAGTTCTCCCGCAGGTGCAGGGCCAGGACGGTGGTCTCGACGATCTGGTTGCGGGTGGCACCGAAGTGCTTCAGCACCCGGTCGAGGTTTTCGAAAGTCGTCCTCACCTGGAGCTCGAAGTCTCCCACCCCTACGAAGGCCCCGGTGCTGTCGTGCGACACCTGCCCGGAGACATAGAGCGTGTCGCCGACTTGTACGGCCTGGCTGTACCCGTAATGGGCTTCCCACGGCATACCGAAGCCGAGTTCCCTGGATCGAACAGTCACGATTCTCTCCCGAATAGTCGACCGAACCATTCCGGGCTCATGCAATTTACTTCGCAGCGGAGGTAACGTTCGCCCGCATCAGCGACCCGCCGTACGGCCTGTGACTCGTACAGATAGCACCCCAGACCAGGGTGTCTCCTGCCGGCAACCTCCGCATCCGGGGCCGTGGCGGTCAGGAACAGGAAGAGCGTGCCCACGGCAGCAGTCTCACCGTGGAAGACCCGGAAGGGTGGGTAGGGGCAACGCTCAAAGGAGCCCGCCCCTGGTAATCGGTGCCTTCACCGCCGCAGTCCCAGACCAGTCGACGGCCGGCCCGGGCAGTCAAGACTGACGTCACGTCGCCCTGACCTGCTCGCGGCTGCGGCCCAGGGTGCGCCGAGCCCCTCGTTGGCGTCCGGGTAGATCACTGCGGGGTCAGCGATTCCACCGACCTGGGAAGGGCCTGGAACACCGCTGCGTAGGTAGGTCTCGGCCGTCTCAGTTTCCGTCTCGTTCACCGCCGTACGCAGCCCTCCAGGGCCGTTCACCCCGCCCCTGCGGGCACAACTTCCGTACGGATCTGAACTCCCGCGACCAAGCCCGAATGGCGCCCTGACCAGCCCGGACAAACCCTTACAGGGCGTCGCCGTCGTCTTCCAGCGCTGTCATAATCTTCGCGTTGGCAGCTTCCTCATGGCCGTCGATGCAGCCGTGATACCGGCGATGGATCATCTCTGGAGAGTTACCCACCCGACGGGCCACCTCGGCTATCGGCACCCCCGCGTTCAGCCACCGTGTGATGCACGCGTGCCGCAGGTCGTACGGGCGACCGGCCAACGGCGAGGCGATGCGATCGGGCGGGAGCGCGTACTCCCGCGCTTCCTCCCATACCCGCCAGTAGGTAGATGATCCGACCACTCCCCCGCGCTCGTTGCCGAACACGCGCCCTTCCTTCGCGGTCCCGAACTCCTTCAGGTGGGCCCGGAGGATGGCGACCAGGACCGGCGGGATGGGCACCGGGCGGTCGCTGGTTGCCTCCCGCGCCTTCAGTCCACGGCGGTCGTGTCGCTCGCCTGAGTCGGTCCACTGCTTGCCGGAGACGGGGCGTGTCTCCCGCAGCGTGAGCGTGCCCCAACCCATTTCCGGCAGGTGGCAGTCAGACCGCCTCAGCCCGACCGCCTCAGCGGGCCTCAAGCCCGCGTAGTACAGGACCGCGTAGAAAGCCGCCAGGCGCCGCCCGCGGCAGCGATCCCATGACCCGACGTAGGAGACAGCAGTGAGCAACTGCCGGGCCTGTACGGCGTTCACGAGGACGCGGCGGTCCACCACCTCATTAGAGCCGACGTGTTTCCGGCGGGCGCGCTGAAGGGGGTTCTCCGGGAGCTCCCCCACGACCACGGCGTGTTCAAGAGCGGTGTTCAGAATGCGGCGCCGCCGCTTGTACGTGTCGCCCGCGGCCGGAGTGCCGTCCAGCTTGTAGCTGAGGCGGTACAGCACATCCTCGAACACCTCGGGATCGGCCAGATCACCCAACGGCCGGTCGGCCGTCGTGACCCAGTCGTATGCGGCCTTGAGTTCGGCCGGCGGGTCCTCGCCCTCGTTCGCGGGCACGATCCCCCAGCGGAAGGCCAGCCGAAGGGTCTCGTCGTCGGGAGCGTCGTCCCCGCGCTTGACCATAGCGAGCGTCACAGCCGCAAGACCGTCCGCCATGCCCTCACGGGTCTTGGCCGCAGCCGTACGCCACCGCCCGGCCACGTACTTCCGGCAGAACTCGAACCATCGCACCGGCGGTTCGGCGTCTGCTGCCTCGGCAGCTTCGGCCACCGCGCGCACCTCGGACTCTGGCAGTCCCGATTCGATCTCGAACGCTTCACCGCGCCGGTTCATGGCCTGCCACAGCTCAGAGCGGCGGCTCTCCGCGAGAGCTGACGTGGTAAACGTGTCGCCGTGCACCCGCCCGGCGACGCCCACCTGAGCCGCCACGGACGGGACTTGCGTCCGGTCTTGGACACCTTCCACAGCTTGACATCGAAGGAGTAGCCCGGCCGGGCCGACCCGCGGGGGCGCCCGGTCGGGGTGTCGTTCTCAGTGCTCACGCAGCGTCCTCCCGCTCCGCGAGCCAGCGCTCATACTCCGACCGCCGGATCCGTACGTCGCCGTTCGGGAGCTTGATCGCGCGGGGTCGCTTCCCGAGCTGGCGCCGGTAGAAGGTCGACGGGGCGACCTTCAGATCAGCGATGACCTCCTTGACGGTCATCTTCTCGTCCCGTGTACGGGCGCTCATTTCGCCATCCCTTCGGCTTCGTCCGCACCGGACAGGCCGGACAGCTCCAATTCCGGCTGTCCGGGGTGTTCGTGCTGGTCAGACGTGGTAACCGGAGAGCCGGACAGTGGGGACACCTCTTGGGCGCCCTCCGTCCGGGTTTGGGTGTCCGGGTAGTACCGGCCGCCGGCGTCCTTGCTGAGTTGTCCGGCGTCTACCATGCGGTTGCAGGTGCGGCGGATCGCGTCGATGTCGACGTGTGGCAGCTCTCCAGCCATGTCTTTGGGCTTGGCGCCGGGGTGGGCACGGACGTAGCGCAGGATGGTGGCGCGGGTGTCGCTGACGGTGTGGTCGGTGACCGGGCCGTCCAGCAGGTGCCAGGCGCCGGAGGCGGGTTGGAAGCTGAGGGCGTACTCGGCTTCGTCCACGTCGCGGCCGGTGACGTGCAGGATGTCGTCCGCTTGCCCGCGGGCCCGCTTGAGTACGAGCGTGGCGTCTGCGGCTCCGGCGATGCCGTTGGTGCCGGAGACCTCGGTAAGGAAGTCTTCGGAGCCTGCCTTGCGGACGTGGTGGACGAGGACGACGGCCACGTTGTAGTGGTCGGCGAGCCGCTTGGCGTAGCCGACGGCGACATGATCCGCGTCGTACGCCGACACACCGGCCGGGGCCGGTCCGCGCATCTTGGCGAACACGTCGACGACGACCATGCGCGCGTCGGGGTTGCGTTCCAGCCACTGTGCGATGGCTTCCATACCGCCCTGGGGGTAGGGCGGGCATTCGGTGACCAGGGTCAGCCCGGCGGGGGCTGGCTGTCCTCCGAGGATCTTGCCCATGCGGGTCTGCAAACGGCGCGGGGTGTCTTCCAGGGCGAGGTAGAGCACCGGGCCGCCCTGGACGGGTACGGAGTGGAACGCATTGCCTCCGGCCGCGACCGACAGGCCCAGTCCGAGGGAGAGCCAGGACTTGCCGACCTTGGGCGGTCCGGCGAGCACGTTGCCCCCTTCGGCGAGGATGCCGGGCACGGCCCATTTCGGCTCAGGGAAGTCCGCGGCCATGAGCTGATCGGCCGTCCATGCCGTCCGTGGGCGCTCCCGCTTCGGCGGCGCCTGCGGGGGCCGTCTCGGGGTCGCTGGGCACGGAGTACAGGTACAGGTGCAGGGGCGGGATGGGGTTGGCGCTCATGCGGCGACCGTCTGGGGGCGCCGTGCTCCGGCCCGGAGCCCGGATGCGACGGTGCGACGGGCCTCGCGCTCGCCCTGGCCGACTTGGAGCGCGGCCGTAAGGAGCCAGCCGGTGACGTCAGCTTCGCTCAGCTCGCCTCCGGCAACGAGCTGTCCGAGGGTGACGGCGGCGATGTAGAGGCTGTTGTTGTGCTCGTGCGGGCCGGAGCTGGTGACCCGCTCCACTTCGCCGTTCACGGCGGACCGGAGGAAGGCGGTGCGCCGTCCGCGGCCCGTGAGAGCGACCGTGATGGGCGTCTGCGGCGGCAATGGGACCGGGCGCAGGTCAGGGCCACCGTGCTGGGCCTGCGCCAACCACATTCGGCCACCTTTCCTTCACGTGCGATGCCGTGCGAGGCGGAGGTGCGCCCCACACGGCATACCCTGAACAGACCCCAGCGACCGCCCCGCTCGTCGTGCGCATCGAGGAGTCCCGGTGCAGGGCCTCCGGGGCGTGCCACTTATGTGCCAGAACGGACGAGGGACTCACGGGGAACCTCCTTCTGGTGTGGGGCGACGCCAATACCTGGCTGCCGTTGCGTGGGACCTCCCGCCGGCGTTGATCCCGTGAGGGCCTCTTCTCCCGACTGCCTGCCCTCCCATGTCACAGATGGCCGGGCTGTCTTGTCTCTGGTAGCGAAGGCAGACGCCTACGTCGGGAGGGTGATGGCCATGCGGGTGTTCGTGGCGGGCGGGTCGGGGGTCCTGGGGCAGCGGTTGGTGCCGCAGCTCCTGGCCCGTGGTCACCAGGTGACGGCTACGACCACAAGCGCGCTCAAGCTGGGCCGGCTGGCGCGGCTCGGCGCGGACGGGGTCGTGATGGACGGGCTGGATGCGGCCTCGGTCGGTGAGGCGGTGGCCAGGGCCCGGCCGGACGTGATCGTGCACCAGATGACCGCGATCTCCATGGCGCACGCCGGCAAGCCCGACATCAAGCACCCGGACCGCTGGTTCGCCCTCACCAACCGGCTGCGTACCGAGGGGACGGACCACCTGCTGGCGGCAGCGGAGGCAGCCGGTGTGTCCCATGTGGTCGCACAGGGCTACGCCTCCTGGAACGGCATCCGGGAGGGCGGCTGGGTGAAGACCGAACAGGACCCGCTGGACCAGCTTGAGGGGACGGCGGCGCATGTGGGGTTGAAGGCGCTGGTCCACGTCGAGGACGTGGTCCTGAGGGCCGGCGGTGCGGTCCTGCGCTACGGCGCGTTCTACGGGCCCGGCGCCATCGACGACCAGGTCGAGCTGGTGCGCAAGCGGCAGTACCCGCTGGTCGGGCGTGGCACCGGCTACAGCTCGTGGGTGCATCTGGACGACGCGGCGAGCGCGACCGTCCTGGCCGTGGAGCAGAAGGCGAGGGGCGTGTTCAACATCGTCGACGACGAACCGGCTCCGGCGAGCGAGTGGCTGCCCCACCTGGCCGCATGCGCGGGAGCGAAGCGGCCGATGCGGGTCCCGGTGTGGCTGGCCCGGCTGCTGGCCGGGGACCAGGCGGTGGTGATGATGACCGAGGGGCGCGGCTTCTCCAACGCCAAGGCCAAGCGAGAGCTCGGCTGGCAGTTGCGCTATCCGTCGTGGCGACAGGGCTTCGAGGAGGAGCTGGCGTGACCCGGGGCACGGAGAAGGCCGAGGAGTTCGAGGAGCTGCGGCCGCTGCTGTTCTCGATCGCGTACCGGATCCTGGGCAGCGTGACCGAGGCCGAGGACGCCGTCCAGGAGACCTGGCTGCGCTACGAGGCGTCCACGACACCCCCCACCTCGGCCAAGGCGTTCCTGTCCGCCGTGGTCAGCCGCATTTCGATCAACGTGCTGCGCTCGGCCCGCGTCCGGCGCGAAGAGTACGTCGGGCCATGGTTCCCCGAGCCGTTGCTGACCGACCCGTATCAGGACCCGGAGCGCTCGGCCGAGCTGGCCGACTCGGTGTCGATGGCGGCCCTGTTCCTGCTCGAACGGCTCACCCCGCTCGAACGCGCGGTGTTCGTCCTGCGGGAGGTGTTCGGCTTCGGCTTTCCGGAGATCGCCTCGGCGGTGGAGCGCTCGGAGGCCGCGTGCCGTCAGCTGGTGGTGCGGGCGCGCCGTCATATGAACGCGGGCCGGCCCCGGTTCGAAGCCGATCGGCGCGAGCGCGAGGAACTCGCACTGCGGTTCTTCGACGCCCTCTCGGAAGGAAACGTCGACGGGCTTCGGGAAATGCTCGCCGCAGACGTGCAGATGGTCGCGGACAGCGGCGGCAAGGCTCCGCAGTGGGCCGGTGGCTTCTTCGGCGCCGACGATGTGTCCCGGGTGCTCGCCGCCCTCCTGCCGCCGTTCGTCCGGATCGGCGGCGCGGTGGAACCACACCAGGTGAACGGCCAGCCGGGCGCGATCTTCCGTGATCGGTACGGCAAGGTCATCAACACCTGGACGCTCGACATCCTCGACGGGCAGATCCAGACGATCCGCACGGTCAGCAACCCCGACAAGCTCGGGCACTTGGGCCCCGTGGGGGATGCCTGGGCGGTTCTGCGCGAAACACAGCAGGTTCGCCGGGACCCGGACCGGGAAACAGGACAACCGGCACAACGCGGACAAGGAAATCGGACATGATCAGGATCGGCGTCATCGTCGGCAGCACCCGCCCAGGCCGCAACGGCCACCGGGTGGCCCAATGGGTACGGGACCTGGCAGCCGAACACGCGGGCGACGCCGCCGACTTCGAGCTCATAGACCTGGCCGACCACGCGCTGCCGCTGCTCGACGAAGCCGTCCCAGCTGCCAGGGCACCGGGCCGGCAGCGGCACACCCGGCGATGGGCCGAGCGGATCGGCTCCTACGACGCCTACGTCATCGTCACCCCCGAATACAACACCGCCCCGCCCGCCGCACTGACCAACGCCATCGACTATCTCCACCAGGAGTGGGGCGGCAAGCCGGTCGCCTACGTCGGTTACGGCATCTTCGGCGCTGTCATGGCAGTGCAGAAGCTGCGCGCACAGGCCGGCGTGCTGCGGATGGCCGACATCGGGCCACAGGTGGCGCTGTCACTGCGCGAGGACTTCGTGAATTTCACCGAATTCCGGCCACGGGAGCTCCATACGGCGGAGGTGCACGGGCTGGTCGATGAGCTGCTGGCGTGGGCGCAGGCACTCGGCCCGCTCCGCACAGCTCCCCGGACCGCTCACCAGAACGCCTAGAGACCGGCGGACACGACCAGTCGTCATGCGCATCACGGTCTTCGGCGCCAACGGTCCCACCGGTCGACTGCTCACGGACCGGGCACTCGCCGCCGGACACCGGGTCACCGCGGTCACCCGGCAGCCGCACTCCTTCCCGCTGCGCCACGAGCGGCTCGGCATACTCGGCGCCGACGTGCTCGTCCGGAAGCCGTCGCCGCCGCCGTGGCAAGGCAGGACGCGGTGCTGTCGACTCTCGGGGTCCCCGCTGGGAAGGAACCCATCGGCACCTACTCGCGCGGCGTGGCCAACATCGTCGCCGCGATGAAACGGCACCGGGTACGTCGACTCACCGTCGTCAGCTCGAGCGGGGTCGACCCGCACCCGTACTCCGATGCCGGCTCCTGTGCAACCGCGTGCTTCTGCCGTGACACGGGTGCTGGGCAAGACGCTGTACGACGACATGCGGCGGATGGAAGCGCTGGTCCGGGCCGGCGATCTGGACTGGACGATCATCCGTCCGGGCGGGCTCCACCACCTGCCGTCGGTCACCGACTACACCCTCGTCGAGGGCCACGCCGACGGCAGGTTCACCGCCCGCGTGGACCTGGCCGCGAGCATGCCGGCCCTGCTCAGCGACGACCGCCACCACCGCACCACCGTCAGCGTCATCACCACCGTCGACAACCCCACTCTGCTCCAGTGGATCCGCCGCGAAGCACTCGCCAGGGGATGAGCCGATCCGTCCGCACCCGGCCGAGGCGGCAACGCAGCAAGTGTGCAAGGGCGTTGACATGAGTGAGGGCGGCTGTCCACGGTCTGCTGGTCGACGAAGCGCTACTGGCCTGCCGCGTGGACCGTCGCCACCGCGAACACGGCGGTCACCCACGTCCACAGCACGGAGAGTCCGACGTGACCCGCCGTCCGCAGCCGATGACCCCGCCACAACCGCGGTGAGAAGTAGGCGAATTCCATGACCCAGCGCAGGCCCCAGAACAGGGTCTGCCCGCAGAGCAGAACGGTCGGCAGGGGATCGCCGGTCAGGAGCTCCCGAGCGAACGCCAGCGGCAGTGCACCGAGCAGCACGCAGGTAAGGCCGATGAAGAACAGATGCGCGTAGGAAACCTGCCGGGTCAGCAGACTGGTGTTGCCAAGGTCGTCCGGCCAGCCCAGGATGCGCGGCAGCACCACGTGCAGCAGCCCCACCCCGATGAGGGCGGCACCGACCAGGCGCAACTGCCAGATGAGAGCGAGGAGGTGGGTCATGCCGGTCCCCTGGTGAACGCGAGCGCGGTGACCAGGCCGGCGATGCGGTGCTCGGCCGCCGGACGCAGACCGGCGTGCGCGGCCAGCCGGAGCCACTCCGCGCGGGGGAGGAAATGCCAGGCACCCGGCCCGAAGACGGCCGTATTCGGGCTGTCCCTGAGGTGTTCCACCAGGACCAGGCGCCCGCCGGGGCGCAGCACCCGGGCGCATTCCCCGAACAGCCGCTCCCTGTCCTCGGCCTGCCGCAGTTCGTGGGCGGCGAAGATCAGGAATACGGCGTCCACCCCGCTCCGGCGCACGGGAAGGGCATCCGGACGGCCGGGCAGGGCGTGCGGTGGCGGGGGTACCCGGCGCCGGGCCCGACGCACCGAGCCCTCGGTCATCACGGCGGGGTCATAAAGGTCGACGGTGATCTGCCGGGAGGCCGGCCAGCGGGCGGCCAGCGGGGCGCTCGCCTCGTCCAGGCCGGTGCCCACCACCAAGTGCACGGACGGCGTCTGCGGCAGCAGCGTGTCCAGCCAGTCGTAGTCGTACATTTCGGACCGGTCGTAGACGAGCCAGCTCGCGACCGTGGCGGAAGCGAGCAGACCGACAGCGGCTGCTGAGCCTGCGCGGGCCATGGTGCGCAGCGGGTACGGCAGACGGCCGGACAGGGCGGCGAAGACCGCCGCGGTGGCCAGGCCGGCGGCGTACTGCGGCCAGTTGTAGGCGATCACGTCCCGCACGCCCGACCGGCGGGTCACCGCTCGCTCCCGCTCTCGGTCCGGCGCAGGCCGCGTTCCCAGCCGTACTCCACATCGGCGACGTGGAAGGCGTTGGCGAGGAGCGGCCGCGTGCCGGCGAACGGGCCGTGGTCGAAAAAGGTCAGGCGGCGCACGTCGACCGAGACAGGCTGCGGGTCCCAGTGGGCTCGGAATGCCTTGATCACGATCATCGAACGGGTCTGCGGCTCGTACTCGAAGGTGTAGGGGAGCGGGCCCGCGAAGCGCCGGGCGGCGCGCGCGTCCGCAAAAGGGCTGCTCGCGGGCAGCGGTGCAGGCGCGCTGCCGAGGTCCGCCCGCACATGCAGATCCGCCCGGCCGTCGGCGCTGTCCACGCGGAACTCCAGCGACTCGCCCTCGGCCCGGGCCCGGATCCGGGCCAGATGGTAGTTGTAGCGGGTCAGCAAGTTGCCGCCCAGCACCATCAGCCTGCGGTCGGTGTCGCTGCGCAGGATGCGCAGTCCGCGCATGACGCGCCCGCCCGGAGTGCGGAAGCGGGTGAAGACGCGGTAACCGGTGAGCAGGTAGTCCGCCCCGAAACGGGCGGGAAGGGCCGCCGGTCGCAGGGCGCGGGTGTCCACCAGCGCGGCCGCCACGAACCCGTGCTCTCCGTATGTGTCCAGTTCCAGGCCCGGTGGGACCAGAGGGCGCAGCACCGCGGAAGGCAGCGCGTACGTCAGCACCAGCGAGTGAGCGAAGCGCGTGCGTATCGCAACGGGATGGCGCTGCAGCAGATGCCTCACGGCTCGATCCTCCGATCCGGGGCAGCGCCCCCGAGACGCACCGCCCGTACCACACCCCACAGCGCCGAGCGGTCCTGGGCCGCCCAGCCCGGCCCGTCCGGACCCGGCTCCCGGGCACTGCGCAGCACCACCACCCCACCGGGCCGCACCGCGTGCCGTACGGCCGTCCGCAGCCGACGGGCGAAGTCGGGGTCCGGCCCGTCCAGCACGTTCGAGAGCGTCACCGCGTCATAGCCGCCGCGCGGCGCCTGCTCCAACGCGTTCACCACGTCGTCGCACACCAGCCGGACGCCCGGTGCCCACGGCTCCGGGGTACCCGGCGGCTCCGCGCCCGCCAGCAGCCGCCACAGCCACGGATTGCGCGCATTGGGATGCCTGCCCACGGTCCGCTCCAGGCGCCGCCGCAGCACCTCGTCGAAACGCTTCGGTACGACACCGGCGAACGACGGGCGCAGCGCCAGCGCCAGGGCTCCGCCGGGGCGCAGCGCAACCCGCATCAGCCGGCGCAGACCCGCGGTGTCCAGCTCCTCCCGCCAGCGGCGAGCTTGCTCCACCGGATCGTCCAGTGTCAGGAAACGGTGCAGCTCTCTCTGCCTCCACGCGGGCAGCAGCCGCGCCGCGGCGCCCCGGCCCAGGCGCATGACCGCCTCCGCCGTGCCCTCCCGTGTACCGCAGCCGGCCAGCCGCTCCCGCGCGTACGTGAGCTGTACCGGATTGACATCGACGGCCGTCACCTCGTACCCCGCCGAATGCAGGGCTGCCGCTGTGTCCCCCGCCGAGGCGATGCACAGCACCCGCGCGCCCGGCGGCGGAAAGACCGCCAGCTCGACACCCCAGTCCTCGTACATCCGCCCGAAGAGCAGGCGTGGGCCGTCGAATCCGCCGAGCAGCCGACCGCGTGCCCACGGTGTCCCGGTCACTCGGCCGCCGTCCAGGTCACCATCCAGATCAGCGCCAGGAAGGCCAGGTCCTGCGTCACCAGCCGTCCCGGCTCGTCGATCTGGCCGGGGCTGAAGAGCAGACCGCCCAGGTTGAACGCCACCACCAGCACGGTCTGCACGAGCGCGGCCGAACGCGCCCGCCGCCCGCTCAGCACCCATGCGCCGATCGCGACCTCTGCCAGACCGATCCCGGCAAGCACTCCCGTCACCGCCCATCCCGGCAGGAACGGCACGTCACCCACGATCGCCCGCTGATCCGCCCGCCCCGGCCAGATCTTGCACCAGAACCCCTCGTAGAGCCAGACCAAGGCGATCGCCCACCGCGCCACCCGGACCCGCCACGTCTTCACCACGGGATGATCATGCCTGCCGCACCATTCGGCGCGAGTTCCGGCCCCCCTGGTCCGGCCGCGCGGTGATCAGGTTGGCCTTCCTCACAGGGGCCCAGGTGGCTGTGGCTCGGCTTTCGCGCGGAGCCGTGGGGCCGTGATCGGCCCCCGCCGTTGGCCACATCGGGCAGGCGGGGTTGAACAGCGGGACACCGCCTGATCAGGGTTTCGCCCTTGCGCCAAGGGCACTCGGCCCGTGAGTTCGGAGGTACTGAGATGAGTGTCGGAGAGAAGGCCAAGGCAAGGGCCGAACAGGTTGTCGGAAAGACCGTGCGAAAGGCGGCCCACGCGGTGCACAAGGAGAGCCTCGCGGCAAAGGGCGCCGCCCTCGAAGCTCGGGGCATGATGCGGGGCGAGAAGGAGAGGACCAAGGACTCCTTCAAGCGCTGACAACGTCGTGACATCGAGTCACCGCGGTCGCGTGGCACCGAACCGTTGACAGGGCAGTGGCCATCTGGCGAGCCGTAATGCCAGGGGGTGCAGCAGCGGAAACACTGAGGCCGGGGTCTTCGTGTCTGTGCGGCCGTACGCCGCTCGACCCCAGAGCCGCGGCGATCTCGGGAGCGAGGTCGAACGCGGCCCACTTCCTGGGCCCGGTAGTAGTACGCCTGCGCCCGGCCGTAGCGGGCGCTCAGGCTCCTGCACAGATGCAGCAGGTCATCTCCATGACCCCTGCTTGATCACCCGTGGGTACAGCGATCCAGCACGGCCAGCACGTAGCCAGGACTCTTGGCGGATCATCTGCGGAAGGAAGCACGAGGACACACTGCCATGCGGTCTCAGGGCCGCAGAACCCCCGCCATGTCGGGCCGGCCGACCGGGGCTGGGAGCACGACCGTAGGTGCTGACAACCCGAGCTCAGTGGCCATGCCTCCGGAGGCTCTGGCGGCTCCGGGGCAGCCTGCCGCTCCGCTCGCCGCCAGCACCGGCCGGGCCGCTTCCTACCTGTCGTCTCTGTCCCCGCCGTCTCCGAAGACGAAAAGTGGCTTGGCGCCGCGTGCGGGCGTTTCGGCGAGCGAGATGGCTTCGGTGAAGCGTTCGAGCGGGAACGGCCGGCCCTGGGGGATGCTCAGCACTCCATCAGCGACGAGACTGCGAACCTCGGACAGCGCGCGCAGCGCATCCTCAGGTGAGGCGGTGCCGAACCAGCGGTTCAGCCAGAAGCCACGGACTGCTTTGGTCTCGTAGATGACCGAGCGCGCCTGCAGCGGGATCGTCAGCGCTGCCGGGTCGGTCTGCCGATGGGTAGAGAGCGCGCCGTAGACCACGACCTCTCCTCCCGGAGCCAATGCCTGGGATACCTGGGCACCCACGTGACCCGCGACACAGTCGATGGCCTTCCGCACGCCGGCCGGCCCTGCTATCTCGGCCACACGCTGCAACAGGTCCTCGTCCTCGGTGCAGATGACCTCGTCACCACCAAGCGCTTTGATCTCCTCGACGGCGTCGCGCCGCCGCACGACATTGATCGTGCGAATGCCAAGATGTCTGGCCAGCTGAATGACGAGCCGGCCGACTGTGGAGCCCGCGGCCGTCTGCAACAGCCATTCACCCGGCTGTACGTCGAGTTCGCGAGTCACCAGGAGCAGCGCGGTCAACGGGTTGACGGCGAGTTGACAGGCGCTGGAGTCGCTCAGATGGTCGGGGATTGGCAGGAGCCTCTGTGTATCGGCAACGAGGTATTCCTGCCAGGTGCCGGCCACCTGCGGCCCGGGTATCGCCGGGACGGCAACGGTCACCACGCGTTCGCCGATCTTTAGTCCCTCGGTATCCGGGCCCAGGGCCTCAATAACGCCTACGCATTCCATGTGACCGCCCACAGTGGGAAACTCCGGGGAGAAACCGTAGCGGCCACGCAGTACGTGCAGATCGCTGGCGTGAATCGGGGTCGCCTTCACACGGATCAACGCCTGACCGGCTTCCGGTGTGGGGACAGGCCGGGATTCCAGCCGCAGGACATCGTGGGGCTCGCCGACCTTTCCGGCGACGAGCGCACGCATGGATTGTGGCATGGACATGAGATATCTCCTTCAAGTGGGTGCTCGTACCGTGTCCCAGCAAAGCGCGCGCCCAACAGTCGAGAGAAAAGAAAGACCGAGGACAGTGGGCGGTGGTTCACCACAAGATGGTGAGTGTGCCTCTGGGTTCCTATAGACAGCAGTGATTGCGATCGGCTCGTCGCGCACCTTCGAGGTGTAGTCCTCGACGAAGCCATTCTCTCGTACTCGCCGATGCAGATGAGGTCCCGTTCAGTACTGATCTCTTCCAGCGTCACACCGCGGCGGCGAATCCTTGGGGCCAACGGTTGGACCGCAAGCGACCGTACCGACGACCTGGACCCGTGCTGCGAAATTCAGGCGCAAACCGCACGAGCTTGCCCGGCTAGTGCGACCTTCTGCGTCGCAGGCCTCTAAGGTTGCCGCGTCGGCCTGAACGATTGAAGAGATGGCGGCGAAGGAAAACACTGCTGCGATCACAGCCATTTTTCCGTCTGGAGCCTGCGCGACTTAAAAATACACTTCTTAGTCCTCTCGGCTAGGCGGATTGCCGATTCTTGAAACCCAATCCGACCGAAACGTTGATGTTTCAACCATGTTCTCTTCTTGCGCTGATCGGAATCACCGACTTGGACACACCGGTGCGACCGGAACGGTCACACGGACGCCGCCGATCACGCTTGCCGTGGACCGGCGGCCGACCTCGCTTGCCCGATCCCCTCGCTGACACAGCTGCATCGACGGCCACGAGGAGTCCACCAGCGAAGATTGCCAAGTCGCTCGAGGGGGAAGGCGGCGGCCGAAGCCGCCGAAGCAGCGGGCGCCGATCCGCCTTTGCGGTGGTTCGAGTTCTGCCGGAAGTACGTGGCTGGGCAGTGGCGTACCGCGTTCGCTTTATGCCGGACTGCCTCGCCGAGCCGCGGTCACCCTCGGGCAGCTGATTGCCACAGGCGAGCTGAGCGAAGCCGAGGCCACCGGCCGGCCCGTGAGGGCCGCGCTCCACCCTGACGGCAGCGACCAGGCCACGAGATGTAGGAACGATCCGCGCCCGTGACCGTCACCCGTGAAAGCCGGGCCCCCGAATTCGCCGCTTGGGGCCCGGCTTTCGCATGCGCTGCAGCGCGGCGGAGAACGGAGGTGAGATCGCGCCGGACGACGTCCATCGGCGCCTCACGGTCGGACATGGAGGGCACCCAGGGACCCTTCCCCTAATGGTTGTAGCATACAACCAGATTCAGGTGTAGTTTACAACCATCTAGGCGAAGGAGAGCCCTCGATGAGTACCCACCGTCTGGCCGGAGAGCGGCCGGCAGTGATCGCCACACGCCACAGCGTCCGCCATGTGGTGATCCTCCTGATCACTCCGCTGCTGATGTGCCTGGGTATGGGCATGGCCTATCTCGGGGCCTTCCACGCACCGCACGCGCACGGACTGAAAGTCGCCGTCGTCGGCACCTCGCCCCGCTACCGGGTGCTGGCCCAGACGATCAAGGACAAGGCCGGTGACGCGCTCGATGTCACCACCGTGCCCAACCGGGTCGCCGCGCAGCGCCAGATCATGGACCGGGACCTGGTCGGCGCCTACGTGCCCAGCGCCGAACACCCCGAGCTACTGGTCGCCAAGGCCAACTCCGACACCTCCGCCACCGCCGCGGAGGCCGTGTTCACGACCGTGGCCGGCAAGCAGGGCGCTCCGCTGCGCGTCACCGACCTGTCCCGGCTCTCCAGCGGTGACCCCACCGGCCAGGGCCTGTTCTTCCTGCTGGTCGCGCTGAGCATCGGCTCCTACGCCAGCGTCGCCGCCATCGGCGCGGGCGGCGGGACACTCCGCATAGGCATCCGGGCCGCCATCGGCCTCTGCACCGCACTGGTGGTCAGCGTCATAGGAACGGTGCTGGCGGGGCCGGTCTTCCACCTCGCCGACCACCACCTGCTCGGACTGTGGGGCATGGCCTGGCTCTACTCGGCGGGAATCCTCACCATCGGCATCGCCCTCCACACCTTCCTCAAGCGCTGGACGACGCTGGCACTGATGGTGCTGTTCGTGATGCTCAACTTCACCAGCTCCGGCGGCATCTTCCAGCCCGCGTTGCAGAACGGCTTCTTCGGCGCACTGCACGCCTTCTGGAACGGCGCCGGCTTCGTCGAGGGCGCACGCAGCCTGCTCTACTTCGACTCGGCGGAGTTCGCCGGCCGCATCCTCACCCTGGTTCTCTGGCTTGTCGCGGGACTGCTGCTGATGGCCGCCGCCGCGGTGGCCGAGCGTCGCGCCGCCCCTGCCCCGGAAGTAGCCCCACCGGCGAACGAGGAGCAGGACGCCGAAGAAGAAGCGGTCGAGGAGGAAATGGGCGAGGCGGTCGCGGTCTGAGGGCGTCACAAGGCTGGGGCGCCCCGGTTCACCGGACCCGGTACCCACGGACACCGCAGGCGAGCGGCCGGCCGCAATCGCTCGCCGACCAGGCGGGATGCCGACATGAAAGAGCGGGAGACAGTCTCACTGTCTCCCGCCTTTCCTCAGTGGCACGCACTGATTGTGCGTGAGCGGCGTGTGAGCGGCGCGTGAGCCACCGCGCCCGCTGGCCCGTCTCCGCATAGTTCGGTTCGCCCGCCGAGTGGTTGAGCGGCGCTGCACAGAAGTTCGCGCCCAGCGACCGGTGGATCGCGGGCGAGGAACAGCAGGAGGCACTCAAGCCGGTTCGGGTTGCGGTTCCGGTTGCCGCACCGGTGCAACCGTCGGTTCCCACAGTTTGGTGGTCCGTACGTAGCCGTGGACCACTGATGTCATCGCCAGAATGAGAAGTGGCCCGAACACCCACGGATGTCTGGCCATCTCCACTGGCAGATAGCGATATGACAGCAGGAGCGCGGCGAAGACGGTTGCGCCGTAGATGACCAGCTGGGTTCCTGACCGATCCCAGCCGCGTTCGAGCGAGCGCAGTCCTGCCTCGATCGTGAGTGTGAACACCACGCCGGCAACGAGATCCGCGCCGTAGTGGTAGCCGAATCCCAGCGTTGCGCCGAGCGTGGCAATCAGCCAGAAAGCGCCTGCGAATCGCAGAATCCGGGGGCCCTTGCGGGAGTGCAGGAAAATCGCGGTGGCCCACGCGGTGTGCAGGCTGGGCATGCAGTTGCGTGGGGTGAACTCGTCGAACGGCATCTGGTGCGGGGTATGGATCGGCGGCGGCGTGTCCGGCCAGAGATTGGCCACCGCCCAGTGCCCGCCGCCGGTGCCGAAGGCGCCGGTGCCGTAGGCGAAGACCGGTCCGACCACCGGGAAGATCATGTAGATGGCCGGCCCGACAAGGCCGATCACCAGAAAGGTGCGCACCAGATGATGGCGCGGGAAGCGGCGCTCGACTGCCACATCACGCAGCTGGTACAGCGCGATGACGACCGCGGCCAGCGCAAGCTGGACGTAGACGTAGTCGAGGACATGGGCGCCGATCGGGCCGGTGGCCTCGACCATCCGGCCTACCAGCCACGATGGGTCGCCCAGCGCATGATCGGCGGTTGCCACGTACTGGTCCAGCACCGCCGGGCGGGTCTTCGACGTGATGAGTAGCCAGGCATCGCCGGTCTTGCGGCCGGCCACCAGCAGCAGCCCCAGCCCGACGCCTTTCAGCAGCAGGACACGTTCCCGGCCCCTGCGGCGCGTGATGGCGATGACCGCATAGCCCAAGATCACCCACAACGCGCCGCTGCCGAAGGGATGGCCCTCGGTCACCCTGACGTCGGCCGCCCATCGCACCAGCAGGAAGACGATGTCGATGCCGATCGCGACACCGGCCGCGATGAGCCGTTCCCGCCAGGTGAGCACCACCATCATCAACGCCATACTGGCGTACAACAGGAAACCCGATTTGGGCGGAAAAATGACCTCCCGCGCCTGGGTGGTGATCGGTCCCGGCATGCCGTAGCGACGCGCGGCGATTTCCAGCGCGATAAGGAATCCGAGGGCCACCACACCGGCCGCGGCCCACAGCATCACCCGGGGCCGACGCCATGCGGCGAGCTTGATTCTGGTGTTTATTCGCGAAAACGTCCGCGATGTTATAGGTATCAATCGTTTGGCCGATTTGTTAGGTGTTGGCTAAATAGGTCACTTTCGTGCCGGATAGCGTGGTTTTCCGGTGAAGGACGGGCGATGAGGGCGCTCGTCGTGATTCGATCATGTTATCGGAACGTGGTGGTGGATTGCGGGTGGATTTCAGTCGTCCCGGATGGCGCGAAGGTCGGACGGTCCCGGCTCGATGATCCAGCTTCTCGGGAATGACCATGAAACCCTCGCCGCCCGGTGGGCATCGAGGGCATCACGGGCGCATGGCGTGACCAGGCCGCCGGCGCCGCGGCAGGCGCCGTCGCGGGATGACCGGAAGCTACGCCGGGCGGCAGTACGGTGACGCCCGTATCGGCGGCCGGTTGTGCGGCTTCGGTACGGCCCTGACCGCCCTCGACGACCGGGCACGGGCGGTGACCGACCATCAGGACGGCACGGCACTGAACTCCTTACCGTGCCGGGGGCCGGCGCCGAACCGTGGCCATCGCCTCGGTTTCAACGTGATTGCTCACAGGCCCGAGGAGGTCAAGGTCCACGAGGAGGGCAAGGTCACAGCCGTGACCTCTGCTGCTCCTCTGCACCTGTGTCCTAGCATCCGAGCATGACGGTCCTGCCTGACGACGGGCTTGAGCTGGCCGGCGAGTTCCCTGACGTGCCCCACGAGCAGTGGCAGCGCCTTGTGGCGGGTGTCCTGCGCAAGTCGGGCAAGGACGTCGAGGGTGCCGAGGCCGAGGAAGCCCTGTTCACCGCGCTGGAGGACGGGCTCACCACCCGGCCGCTGTACACCGCGCGCGACATCGCGCCCGAGCCTGGCCTGCCCGGGTTCGCGCCCTTTGTGCGCGGCGGCCGCGCCGAGGGGAACACGGTCGGCGGCTGGGACGTACGGCAGCGGCACACGGTGGCCGACGCAGCCGCGGTGCTCGCGGACCTGGAGAACGGCGTCACCTCCCTCTGGCTGACCGTCGGGGAAGGCGGCATCCCGGTACCTGCGCTCGGCAGGGCCCTCGACGGCGTCTATCTCGACCTGGCGCCCGTGGTCCTCGACGCGGGGCGCGATGCCGAGCCCGCCGCACGGGAGTTGCTGCGGCTGTACGAGGAGCGGGGCGTCGCCCCCGAAGCGGCGCGCGGCAACCTGGGCGCGGATCCGCTCGGTCACGAGGCCCGTACCGGGCAGCTCGGCGAGTTCGCACCGGCGGCCGGTCTGGCGCGGCGGTGTGCCGCGGAGTACCCGGGGCTGCGGGCACTGACCGTGGACGCGCTCCCCTACCACGAGGCCGGCGGCTCGGCCGCCCAGGAGCTGGGCTGCTCGCTGGCCACCGCGGTGACGTATCTGCGGGAGCTGACGGAGGCGGGGCTGAGCGTCGAACAGGCGTGTGCGCAGCTCGAGTTCCGGTATGCGGCGACCGCCGACCAGTTCCTGACGATCGCCAAGCTGCGGGCCGCGCGCAGGCTGTGGGCCAGGGTGGCCGAGGTCTGCGGAGCCCCCCGTGCGGGGGCGCAGCTCCAGCACGCCGTGACCTCACCGGTGATGATGACGCGCCGCGACCCCTGGGTGAACATGCTGCGCACGACCATCGCCACCCTGGCCGCAGGGGCGGGCGGGGCCGACTCGGTCACCGTGCTGCCCTTCGACCACGCCCTCGGCCTGCCGGACGGGTTCGCACGGCGTATCGCCCGCAACACCTCGACGATCCTCATCGAGGAGTCGCATCTGTCCCGGGTGATCGACCCGGCCGGCGGTTCCTGGTACGTGGAGCGACTCACCGACGAACTCGCGCACGCCGGCTGGGAGTTCTTCCGGTCGATCGAGCGGGCCGGCGGGCAGGCGGCCGCCCTGCGGTCGGGGCACCTCGGGCGGGAACTGGCCGAAACCTGGCAGGCCCGCACCAGCAAGCTGGCCAAGCGACGCGAGCCCATCACGGGCGTCAGCGAGTTCCCGAACCTCGGGGAGAAGCCGGTCGTGCGTGAGAGCGCGCCCGAGCCGCCGTCCGGTGGACTGCCGCGTGTGCGCCGCGACGAGGCCTACGAGACGCTGCGCGCCCGCTCCGACGCCCACCTCGCCGCCACCGGCTCCCGGCCCCGGATCTTCCTCGCCGCGATCGGCCCGGCCGCCGCCCACACCGCCCGCCTCACCTTCGCCTCGAACCTCTTCCAGGCGGGCGGCATCGAGCCCGTCACCGAGGGCACGTTCGAAGACAGCGGTGCCTCGGAGGTCTGCCTGTGCTCCAGCGACGCGCTGTATGAGGAGCGGGCCGCGGCGGTGGCCGCGGAGCTGAGGTCGGCGGGCGCCGCGCATGTGTTCCTCGCCGGGCGTCCCGGGCAGTACCCCGGTGTCGACGCCTACGTCTTCGCCGGCTGCGACGCCGTGGCCGTGCTCTCCGCCACCCTCGACCGCATGGGAGTGTCCTGATGGGAATCCCCGACTTCTCCGGGATCGAGCTGGGGACCCCGGCCGCCGACGGCGGCGCCGACGAGTGGCGTACGGCGGTCGAGAAGGCGGCCGGCGGAGACGACCTGCTCTGGGAGACCCCGGAGGGCATCCCGGTCAAGCCGCTCTACACCGGCCGCGACCTGGAGGGCCTGGACTTCCTGGGCACGTATCCGGGCATCGCGCCGTATCTGCGCGGGCCGTACCCGACCATGTACGTCAACCAGCCGTGGACGATCCGCCAGTACGCCGGTTTCTCCACGGCCGAGGAGTCCAACGCCTTCTACCGGCGCAACCTGGCGGCCGGTCAGAAGGGCCTGTCGGTCGCCTTCGATCTGCCCACACACCGCGGCTACGACAGCGACCACCCGCGGGTGACCGGTGACGTCGGCATGGCAGGCGTGGCCATCGACTCGATCTACGACATGCGGCAGCTGTTCGACGGCATCCCGCTGGACCGGATGACGGTGTCGATGACGATGAACGGCGCCGTGCTGCCGGTGCTCGCGCTGTACATCGTGGCGGCGGAGGAGCAGGGTGTGCCGCCGGAGAAGCTGGCCGGGACCATCCAGAACGACATCCTCAAGGAGTTCATGGTCCGCAACACCTACATCTATCCGCCGAAGCCGTCGATGCGGATCATCTCCGACATCTTCGCCTTCACCTCGCAGCGGATGCCCCGCTACAACTCCATCTCGATCTCCGGCTATCACATCCAGGAGGCGGGTGCGACGGCCGACCTGGAGCTGGCGTACACGCTCGCGGACGGGGTGGAGTACATCCGGGCGGGCCGGGAGGCGGGCCTGGACGTGGACGCGTTCGCGCCCCGGCTGTCGTTCTTCTGGGCGATCGGCATGAACTTCTTCATGGAGGTCGCCAAGCTGCGGGCGGCACGGCTGCTGTGGGCGAAACTGGTCACGCAGTTCGAGCCGAAGAACAGCAAGTCGCTGTCCCTGCGCACCCATTCGCAGACATCCGGCTGGTCGCTGACCGCGCAGGACGTGTTCAACAACGTCACGCGTACGTGCATCGAGGCGATGGCGGCCACCCAGGGCCACACCCAGTCACTGCACACCAACGCCCTCGACGAGGCGCTCGCGCTGCCCACCGACTTCTCGGCGCGCATCGCCCGCAACACGCAGCTGCTCATCCAGCAGGAGTCCGGCACGACACGGGTGATCGACCCGTGGGGCGGCAGCGCGTACGTGGAGAAGCTGACGTACGACCTCGCGCGCCGGGCCTGGCAGCACATCCAGGAGGTCGAGCAGGCGGGCGGGATGGCGCAGGCCATCGACGCCGGCATCCCCAAGCTGCGGGTGGAGGAGGCCGCGGCCCGCACCCAGGCTCGTATCGACTCCGGACGCCAGCCGGTGATCGGCGTCAACAAGTACCTCGTCGACAGCGACGAGCAGGTCGAGGTCCTCAAGGTGGACAACTCCGCCGTACGTGCCCAGCAGGTCGAGAAGTTGCGGCGGCTGCGCGCGGAGCGCGACGAGACCGCCTGCCGGGACGCGCTGGACGCGCTGACCCGGGCCGCCGGCGGCGGCGACGGCAATCTGCTGGAGCTGGCGGTGCACGCGGCCCGCGCGAAGGCGACCGTCGGGGAGATCTCCGACGCCCTGGAAAAGGTGTACGGCCGGCACGCGGCGCAGATCCGTACGATCTCCGGCGTGTACCGCAACGAAGCAGGAGAGTCCTCGTCCGTGGACCGCACGCGCACCCTGGTGTCCGCCTTCGCGGAGGCCGAGGGCCGGCGCCCGCGGATCCTGGTCGCCAAGATGGGCCAGGACGGCCACGACCGCGGCCAGAAGGTGATCGCCACCGCGTTCGCCGACCTCGGTTTCGACGTGGACGTCGGCCCGCTGTTCCAGACCCCGGCCGAGGTGGCCCGCCAGGCCGTCGAGGCGGATGTGCACATCGTCGGCGTCAACTCGCTGGCCGCGGGTCACCTCACCCTGGTGCCGGCGCTGCGCGACCAGCTCGCCGAGGAGGGGCGCGAGGACATCATGATCGTGGTCGGCGGGGTGATCCCGCCGCAGGACGTGCCCACGCTCCTGGAGATGGGCGCGGCGGCCGTCTTCCCGCCCGGGACGGTGATCCCGGACGCGGCGTACGACCTGGTGAAGCGGCTGTCGGCCGACCTCGGGCACGATCTCTGAAGCCCATGGCGACCGACCTCGACACCTATGTGAAGGGTGTCCTCGACGGGAAGCGGGCCGTCATCGCGCGCGCCATCACGCTCGTCGAGTCCACCCGCCCCCAGCACCGGGCGCTGGCCCAGGAACTGCTGACGGAACTCCTCCCGCACAGCGGCCGGGCCCGGCGGATCGGCGTCAGCGGGGTGCCCGGCGTGGGCAAGTCCACGTTCATCGACGCGTTCGGCACGTTGCTGACCTCTCTCGGGCACCGGGTGGCCGTACTCGCCGTCGACCCCTCCTCCAGCCGTACCGGCGGCTCGATCCTCGGTGACAAGACCCGCATGGAACGTCTGGCCGTGGACCCGGCGGCCTTCGTCCGCCCCTCCCCCACCGCGGGCACGCTGGGCGGAGTCGCCAAGGCGACCCGGGAGTCGATCGTGGTGATGGAGGCGGCCGGCTACGACGTGATCCTGGTGGAGACGGTCGGCGTCGGCCAGTCCGAGACCGCGGTCGCGAACATGGTCGACTCCTTCCTTCTGCTCACTTTGGCCCGCACGGGCGACCAGTTGCAGGGCATCAAGAAGGGTGTCCTGGAACTGGCCGACGTGATCGCAGTCAACAAGGCGGACGGCCCGCACGAGCGTGACGCCCGCGCCGCCGCGCGTGAACTGGCGGGTGCACTACGGCTGATGCACGGCAAGGACGCGGTGTGGACTCCGCCTGTGCTGAGTTGCAGCGCGCGGGAGTCGACCGGACTGGACACCGTCTGGGAACGCCTCGAACAGCACCGCACGCTCCTGGACTCGACCGGACGCCTCGTCGCCAAGCGCCGCGACCAGCAGGTCGACTGGACCTGGACCATGGTCCGCGACGAACTCCTCGGCCGCCTGCACGCCGATCCGGCGGTACGGTCTCTCGCTCCCGTCCTCGAACAGCGGGTCCGGGAGGGGGAGCTGACGCCCACACTGGCCGCCGAGCGCATTCTGGGCGCGCTCGGGAGCTCCGAGACGGACATGTCCTGAGCGCTCGGATCCCGTCCCACTGCCGCACATCACCCGCGTGACGCCCGGCGCCGGCGCCCAGGTTGTCGCCTTCGCCGCTTCCTTGGCCGATGCTCGACGAGGTGCCGTACGGTCCAAGTGGACCACCACGGTGGTGTAGAAGCGGTGCACCGCATCGTCCACGCTGCGGATGAAGCCGGACTCGGCGTTGCCGCGGCTGCTGCCCATGCCTTTCAGCAGGGACAGGCGGAAGCCGGTGATTCGGGTGCCGCCACGAGGGGTTCGTCACGGATGCGCACCGATGCGCACGGATTCGGGCTGACAGGTGGTCCGGTTGCGGATTCACAATCTGCGACATAGCGTTACAGTCAGTCACGACGTTCTGTACGTGGGCATCGGGCCCCATTGCTGCCCCGTTATCGCCGCCCGTTCCGGCTCGGATCCGGTGTTTCTGCTGTCACCGATGAGAATTCGAGCGTCGTTGAGGGTTATTTCTCGAAAAGGTGCGGGGGATGACTCAAGGAGATCCGCCATGTCTGAAACCCCCCAGCGGCAGTCCCGGCGAAAGTTTCTTTCCCTCTCAGCCGCCGCGATGACCGCGGCGACCGACGGGAGACCGGCCGCCGCGGGCAGAGGCACGGGCATCCGCCCGTTCCGCGTCGACATACCGGAGCGGGATCTGGCCGATCTCCGTTGGCGCATCGTCGCGACACGGTGGCCCGACCGTGAGACCGTCACCGATCAGTCCCAGGGCGTCCAGTTGGCGAAGATGCAAGAACTCGCAAACTACTGGAGAAAGTCCTACAGTTGGCGGAAGATCGAGGCGAGGCTGAATTCTTTGCCTCAGTTTCTGACCGATATCGACGGGCTCGATATACATTTCATCCACGTCCGCTCTCGCCATGAGAACGCGCTGCCGATGATCCTGACCCATGGCTGGCCGGGCTCGGTGCTGGAGTTTCTGAAGGTGGTCGACCCGCTCACCAACCCCACGGACCACGGAGGACGCGCGGAGGACGCGTTCCATCTCGTCATACCCTCGATGCCCGGTTACGGTTTTTCGGAGAGGCCGACGAGTACCGGCTGGGGTCCCGACCGCATCGCGCGCGCCTGGGCCGTGCTGATGGAGCGCCTGGAATACGAGCACTATGTTTCCCAGGGCGGCGACTGGGGTGCGGTGATCTCGGACAGGATGGCGATACAGCAGCCCCCCGGGCTGCTCGGCATCCATGTGAATTTCCCCCCCACCGTGCCCGCGGACATCGCGAGGAAACTCGCCTGCGGCGACCCGGCCCCGGCCGGCCTGTCCACCGACGAGAAAGCCGCATACGACAAACTTGCCGCCTTCTACAAGACGGGGTCGGGCTACTCCGCCATGATGGTCACCCGCCCGCAGACCGTGGGGTACGGACTGTCGGACTCGCCGGTCGGACTGGCCGCCTGGATGTACGACAAGTTCGCCGCGTGGACCTACAGCGGCGGCGACCCCGAGCGGGTGCTCACCAAAGACGAGATGCTCGACGACATCACGCTCTACTGGTTGACGAACACCGCCGTGTCTTCCGCTCGCCTCTACTGGGAGAACAACGCCAACAACTTCAACGCCGTGTCGGTTTCCATCCCGGCCGCCATCACGGTGTTTCCCGGCGAAATCTACCAGGCGCCGCTGAGCTGGGCCGAGCGCAGCTATCACAAGCTCATCTACTTCAACAAGGCACACAGCGGGGGCCACTTCGCAGCCTGGGAAGTCCCGGACATCTTCACCAACGAACTCCGGGCCGCGTTCAGGTCGCTGCGCTGAGCCAAGCCGCCCGCCTCACCCCGCCCGCTTCCGTCCCGCCGCCTTCTTGGCGGGCGAGGCCGTCTTCTTCGCGGTGGAGGTGGTCTTCTTCGCGGCGGAGGTGGTCTTCTTCGCGGTCGCGGTCGTCTTCTTCGCCGTCGTCTTCTTCCCCTTTCCGGTTCCCGTCGCGCTTCCGGTTGTCGTCGGCTTCGACGCCGTCGACTTCGCCGCCGTCGTCTTCTTCGGTGCAGCCTTCTTCGTCGCCGCCTTCCTCGCCGTCGAAGTCGACTTCTTGCCGCCGACCTCCTTCGGTGCCGCACGCGTCGGCTTGCGGGAGGGCAGGTGCCTCACCTCCGCCTCCCGGCCCGGCTCCGCGCGCCGGGACTCCCGCGCGGCGCTCACGCTCTTCTCCAGGGCCGCCATCAGATCCAGTACCTTGCCACCCTCGGGCTCGGGAGCCTGCGGGAGCTCCTTGCCCTCCGCCTTCGCCGTGATCAGCTGCTCCAACGCCTCGCGGTACTCGTCGTGCAGCTCGTCCAGGTCCACCTCCCCCAGGGTGTCCATCAGCGTGTCCGCCAGGTCCAGCTCCTGGTCGCGGATGGCGACGTCGGCGTCCGGCGCCACGCCTTCCGGCGCCCGGATCTCGTCCGGCCACAGCAGCGCGTGCAGAGCGAGCACATCGTCGAACACCCGGAGCATGCCCAGCCTCTCCCGGCCCCTGAGCGCGTACTTCGCCACGGCCACCTTCCCGCTGCGCCCGAGCGCCTCCCGCAGCAGCGCGTAGGGCTTGGCGGCCGGGACGCCGTTCGCCGACAGGTAGTACGCCGTGTCCATCTGGAGCGGGTCGATCCGGTCGGCCGGTACGAATGCCACGATCTCGATGGTCTTGGCGGTCGGGAGCGGCAGCTTCGCCAGGTCCTCGTCCGTGATCGGGACGACCGTGCCGTCCGCGTCCTCGTATCCCTTGCCGATCTCCGCCGACGCCACCTCGCAGTCCTCCAGCTCGCAGAACTTCCGGTAGCGGATGCGGCCGTCGTCCTCCAGATGGATCTGGCGGAAGGAGATCGAGTGGTTCTCGGTGGCGTTCATCAGCTTGACGGGGATGCTGACCAGGCCGAACGAGATGGTGCCGTTCCAGATGGATCGCACGTGCCGCACCCTTTTCCATCGATATCGGGCGGTTTCATGGGATTCTCATCGTATGACGCCGATCACAGAGGTGGAGGGGCGCCGGCTCGCGCTCAGCAATCTGGAGAAGGTCATCCATCCCGCGACCGGCTTCACCAAGGGCGAGCTGCTGCACTACTACGCGACCACCGCGTCCGCGCTGCTGCCGCACCTGCGTGACCGCCCCCTGTCCTTCCTGCGGTACCCGGACGGGCCGGACGGCCAGCTCTTCTTCGCCAAGAACGTGCCGCCCGGTACCCCCGACTGGGTCACCACGGCCGAGGTGCCGCGCGCGGAGGGCCCCGCCCGGATGGTGCTGGTCCAGGACCTGGCCACCCTGATGTGGGCCGCGAATCTCGTCACCGAGTTCCACACCCCGCAGTGGCGCATCGACACGCCGGACGTGGCGGACCGGCTGGTGTTCGACCTGGACCCCGGAACTCCCGCCACGGTCGTCGAGTGCTGCGGGGTCGCCCTGTGGCTGCGGGAGCGGCTCGCGGCGGACGACATCGAGGCGTACGCGAAGACATCCGGCTCGAAGGGGCTGCACCTGCTGGCCTCGGTGGAGCCGACGCCCTCGCAGCGGACGACCGAGTACGCCAAGCGGCTCGCCGTGGAGGCGGAGAAGGCGATGCCCCGACTGGTCCTGCACCGCATGACGCGCAGCCTGCGGCCCGGGAAGGTCTTCGTGGACTGGAGCCAGAACGCGGCCCGTAAGACGACGGCGGCGCCCTACACGCTGCGGGCCCGGCCGGCGCCGACCGTGTCCGCGCCGGTGACCTGGGAGGAGGTGGCCGCCTGTGCGTCCCCGGGCGCCCTCGTCTTCCGCGCCTCGGACATCGCCCCCCGCCTCCAGGCCTACGGCGATCTGCTCGCCCCGCTGCTCGATCCCGGCCAGGCCGGGCCACTGCCCTCGTTCTGACGGCCTCCGAGTCGGTCACGTCCTGCCGCCGGCCGTCGGGCGCCCGTCAGACTCTGACCCAGGTATGCCGGTCCCGCGCCACCGCGTGCAGGGCCTCCACATCGGCGGGCTTGAGTACGCCGCCCTGGCGGGCGAGGCCGGGCAGGTCGGTGTCCGTGAGCACGCGGACCTCCCGCGGCGGGACCGTGACCTCCAGGCGGGCGGGCTCCGTGACCGCCAGGACGGGGCGCACCTCGGCGGTCAGGGCGTACGAGGCCCGGTCCGCGTCGGCGCGCACCCGGCGCAGCAGCGGGTACGGCTCGCCCCGGCCCACCGTCACCACCGGATCGGCGACGAGGACCCGCTGTCTGCGGGCGTGGAGCGAGTACACCGTGAAGAGGCCGCCGGGGCCGATCACCAGGTGGTGGACGCGGTCCCCGCCGGGCAGCGGCACCGAGTGCAGGGTGCGCCATCCCATGCCCTCGAGCTGGTCCAGCGCCTCCCCCACGGCCTGTTCGGCGGAGAGTGCCCGTCTGCGCGGGTCGGGGCGCAGCCGGTGCCCGGGCCCGGGATCGCGGTCCAGGGCGATCAGCAGTGCCTCGCCGGGCCGGTTCGGCGCCAGGTCGTCGTCCGGGTGGAGGGTGAGCCGGGCCAGCTCGGCGGGGGTGGGGACGGGCGGCGGTCCCACGGTGACCGGGCCGGTCAGGAACGGGTGCAGGGCGGCCAGGACGTCCTGCCGCAGGTCCTCGCTGAGCAGGTTGACCCGGCCCGTGTCGCGGTCGTACCAGGCCACGTTCCTGCCGTCGGCGCCGCATACGTACAGGCGTTCCTGCCCGTGTCGCCAGGTCGGTATGACGCGCAGTCCGCTCATGCACCATCACCCCATGACCATGGGAACAGGCGGGGTGCTCCAGGGGCAAGAACCCGGTTACCTTTGTGAGCAGTTGGGGACTCGGTGGGAGGCGCCGTTGCGGACCCGCAGAAAGCAACCCGATGTTCCCGCTCCGGACGCCCCGTGGAGCGAGATCGTGCCCGGCCTGTGGATGGGCGGCCACGAATTCAAGGGGCGTTCCGGGGAGCGGGAGTTCGCCGTCGTACGGGACGAGTTCGATCTGGTGCTGACCCTGCTGCGGCTGCCGGGGCACGGGCCGGACGACGGGGTCGAGCACCATGTGTGGCCGATTCCGGACGGGCCGCTGGACGGAACGCAGATCGCGGGCGTGATACGGCTCGCCCGGACGGCCGACGACGCCCTGGAGGACGGCCGCAGGGTGCTCGTCCGCTGTTACCACGGGTACAACCGCTCGGGCCTGGTCATCGCCCAGGCTTTGATGCGGGCCGGTCACACGGCCGACGAGGCGATACGGATGATCCGTGCCCGTCGTGGCCCCTGGGCGCTGCACAACGAGCTGTTCGTGGAGTATCTGCGGGCCGGTCTGGACACGGCCCGTCTCCTGGAGGAACTCGCGGAGTGACCCCGGCGCCGGCCCCGGCCCGACGCCGGCCTCCACCCCTTCCATAAGCACCGGAACAGCCCGATTAACCCCCTATAACGGGACATCCCATCCGCCCCCTTGCTACGTTCCGCACATGATCGTGCCTCGTACGCGAGGAGCCTGAGTAACCCATGGGGCAATGCATGGGACGACGCATGGGGCATGAGCGACCCGAGGGGCCCGAGGGACGGAGCAGGCGGAGATGGCGGACATTGCGGAGACGGCGGGGACGGCGCACACGGCGGTGGACGCCCTCGTCACCGTCGCCCCTCGCCCGCCCCGGCGCCGTGGCATCGAATGCGCGCTCATCGTCCTCGCCGTCCTGCTCTCCGTGTACGGCTACTGCGCCGTCGGTCTCGCCCACGACGGCACGGTCCCGCCCGGCACCGTGCGCTACGGCGCCGGGCTCGGGCTGCTCGCACTGCTCGCGCACGGCGCGGTGCGCCTGCGGGCCCCGTATGCCGATCCGCTGCTGCTGCCCATCGCCGTCCTGCTCAACGGCATGGGGCTGGTGCTGATCTACCGCCTCGACCTGGACACGCCCGGCAACCGGGCCGCCCCCGCCCAGCTGTACTGGTCGACGGTCGGCGTGGCGCTCTTCATCGCCGTGGTGGTGCTGCTGCGCCACCACCGGGTGCTCCAGCGCTACACGTACCTCTGCGTGGCCGCCGCGCTTCTGCTGCTCACCCTGCCGATCTTCTTCCCGGCGGTGAACGGCGCCCGGATCTGGCTGAGGCTCTCCGGTTTCTCCATTCAGCCCGGGGAGTTCGCGAAGGTGCTGCTGGCGGTGTTCTTCGCCGGGTATCTGGCCGCCAACCGCCATGCGCTGGCGTTGACGGGCGGCCGTGCGGGGCGGCTGCGGCTGCCCGCCGGGCGCGTCCTCGGGCCTGTCGTGGCCGTGTGGCTGCTCAGCGTCGGCGTGCTGGTCCTGGAGCGTGACCTCGGCACCTCACTGCTGTTCTTCGGCCTGTTCGTGGTGCTGCTGTACGTCGCCACGGGCCGTACCGGCTGGATCGCCGTCGGCCTGGTGCTCGCGGTCGCGGGCGCGCTCGCCGTCGGATGGCTGGAACCGCATGTGCACGGCAGGGTCACGGACTGGCTGCACCCCTTCGCGTCGATCGAGGCGGGGCGGGGCGCGGGTCAGCTCGCGCAGTCCCTGTTCGCATTCGCCGCCGGAGGCGCGCTCGGCACCGGGCTCGGGCTCGGCCACTCGGTCCTCATCGGTTTCGCGGTCAAGTCGGACTTCATCCTGGCCACGGCGGGCGAGGAGCTGGGGCTCGCGGGCCTGTCCGCGCTGTTCCTGATGTACGCGCTGCTGGTGGAGCGCGGTTACCGGGCGGGGCTCGCGCTGCGCGACCCGTTCGGGCGTCTGCTCGCCATCGGACTCGCGTCGATCGTCGCGCTCCAGGTGTTCGTGATCGCGGGCGGGGTGACGGGGCTGATCCCGCTCACCGGCATGGCGATGCCCTTCCTGGCGCAGGGCGGGTCCTCGGTCGTCACCAACTGGATCATCGTGGCGCTGCTGATCCGGATCAGCGACTCGGCGCGCCAGTGCCACGGGACGGCGGTGCCGTGAACCTCCCCGACGATCTCGACTTCGCCCGGCGGGAGGGGACCCGCACCATCCGCCGGGCGGCGGCGTTGTGTGCGGTGCTGCTGGTCGCCCTGCTGGCGAACGCGACCCGGGTGCAGATCTTCGAGTCGGGGCGGTACGGCGGCAATCCCGCCAACCACCGGGAGGCGATCGACCGCTACGCCCGGCCGCGCGGCGACATCGTGGTCGACGGACGGCCGGTGACCGGGTCGCGGTACACGGGCGGGATGTTCCGCTACGAGCGCACCTACACGGACGGCCCGCTGTACGCGGCGGTCACCGGCTTCTCCTCGCAGCGGTACGGGACGACCCTGCTGGAGAACGCGCAGGACCCGCTGCTGGCGGGCACCGATCCGATGCTCTCGCTGTTCCCCTTGTGGAACGACTTCGTGCGCAGGCACCCGCCGGGCGGTCAGGTCGTCACCACCCTCAACGGGGCGGCGCAGCGGGCGGCCTACCGGTACCTGGCCGGGCGGACGGGCGCGGTGGCCGCGCTCGAGCCCTCGACCGGGCGGATTCTGGCGCTGGTCTCGGCGCCGTCGTACGACCCCGGAGAGCTGTCGGGGGCTTCGGCGTCCGTGGCGGAGGCCTGGACCCGAATGAACGGGGACGCGGCGCAGCCCATGCTCAACCGGGCGATCCGGCAGACGTACCCGCCCGGCTCCACCTTCAAGGTGGTGACGGCCGCGGCGGCGCTGGACGCGGGAGTGGTGTGGGACCCGGACGAGCGGACGATGTCCCCGAACCCCTACCTTCTGCCGGGGACGACGACCTGGCTGCGCAACGAGACGTACGGCTGTGCGAACGCATCCCTGCGGTACGCCTTCGAGTGGTCGTGCAACACGGTGTTCGCGAAGCTGGGCGTCGATGTGGGGCCCCGGACGATGGCGGCCACCGCGGAGGGCTTCGGCTTCAACGACCCCGGGCTGCGGATTCCGTTCGCGGTGGCGCCGAGTACCTTCGACCGGAAGCTGGACCAGGCGCAGCTGGCGCTGTCCTCGATCGGGCAGTTCGACACGAGGGCGACGCCGTTGCAGATGGCGATGATCGCGGCGGCGGTGGCGGACGGCGGCGCGGTGCAGGCGCCGTACCTGGTGGAGAAGACGACGACGAGCGCCGGCGAGACGGTGAGCTCGGCCGCCCCGCACACCCGCTACCGGGCGATGAGCCCGGCGACCGCGGCGGTGCTGCGGGAGATGATGACCGATGTGGTGAGGCAGGGGACGGGCCGGACCGCGCAGATCCCCGGGGCCGTGGTGGGCGGCAAGACGGGCACGGCGCAGCACGGTGTCGGCAACTCGGGCAGGCCCTACGCCTGGTTCATCTCCTGGGCCCAGGCCCACGACGCGGCGGAGCCGGCGGTGGCGGTCGCGGTGGTGGTGGAGGACGCGGCGGGCGAACGCGGGGAGATCAGCGGCGGCGGGAACGCGGCGCCGATCGCGAGGGGCGTGATGGAGGCGGTGCTGGACTCGCAGCCGGGATATGGGCCGAACTCCCACGGATCGGCGTCACGGCCGAGGTCCGGAACGAGCGGACGGCTGTGGCCCAGCCCGAAGTGACGACTGGTTCCGGGCACCGTCCGACGGTGGCGGAGGCCGGGGATCGTCTGCTGCGTCCGCGCGCCCACGGCCGACGCCGTACGCCTTCACGCTGCGTACGTCGTTCCCGGCCGGGGAGGCGGCGCCGGTGACCGGCCTTCCCGGTGCGGTCGCCGGCGAGGACCCGGGCCCGCCCCGTCTAGCCTTTGCGGGCGCCCTGTCCGGGCAGCGGCTCCCTGCGTCGCAGCCACTCCTCCGGTACGCCGTCGAGCCCCGTGGCGGCGGCCACGATGCCGCCCGTGATGGCGCAGGTGGTGTCGACGTCGCCGAAGCCCTCCGCCGTGGTCCACAGGGCGGCCGTGAGGTCGTCCGGGTGCCGGACCGCGCACCAGACGGCGAACGGGACGGTGTCGTCGGCCCTGATCCGCTGCCCGCTGCCGAGGATGTCGGAGGCCTTCCACGGCTCGGTGCCGAAGGGAAGGGCCGCAGCGCGGACGAGGCCGCGGCGCACCGCGCTCGGCGGGGTCAGGGAGGCCACGGCGTCGATGCTCAGCCGTCCGCACGCGCTGAGCGCGGCCGCCACGGCCACGGCGACCGCGCCCGCGACGCCCTCGGGGTGGGCGTGGGTGACCTCGGCGGACAGGGCGGCCTGCCGGACGACCCGCGGCAGGCTGTCGTGGAACCACGCCCCCAGGGGCGCCACCCGCATGGCCGCCCCGTTGCCGAGGCTGCCCTCGCCGCCGAACAGCTCCCGCGACCACTCCCGCCAGCGCTCCGGCCCCTGAAGCAGCCGGGGCAGCAGCTCGTGCATCCCGCGGCCGTACCCGCGGGCCGGGTCCGCGTCGTGGCCCAGCGCGAAGGCGTGGGCGAGGGCCTCCTGGCGGATCTCCCCGTACTCGTCGAGCACCCGGAGGACGGCGAGGGCCATCGCCGTGTCGTCGGTCCAGTGCCACTCCGGCTCCTCGGGTGTGCGCCGGGCCCGTATCTCCGCCAGCGCCTGTGCGGGCTCACGGAAGAGGGGGAACCAGCGCTCGCCGAAGGCGTCCCCGAGGGCGAGGCCCGCCAGGCTGCGGCGGGCGGCGGCACTGCTCGCCGGGGGAACGCGGTCTCGAACCGCCACTGCCGAAGCCTCCGTTCACCGGTTCCCGGGAGATGACCTGCACCGGGTGCGACCGGTGCGCCGGCCACCCGCCGATTGTCCCCCAGCTGCGGTAGACGCTACGTCAACAAGTGGCGCCCAGGGGATTGACGCCCTTGCTGACAGGCAGTCTCATAAGACCTGACCGCCGGTAACGGCGGCCCGTACGACGAGGTGGTGGGGAACAGCGATGACGACCGTGACCGAAGCCGACGTGCTCCGCGACGCGCTCGGCCTGCTCAAGGACCGGGAACAGGTGGCCGAGCGGCTGCTCGCCTCCTCCGCCAAGCACTCCTTCGACCCGGACAGGGAACTGGACTGGGACGCGCCCTTCGAGGACGGCAAGTGGTTCTGGCCCCCGGAGCTGGTGTCGCTGTACGGCACGCCGCTGTGGAAGCGGATGGGCGAGGAACAGCGGATTCTGCTCTCCCAGCACGAGGCCGCGTCGCTCGCCTCGCTCGGCATCTGGTTCGAGGTCATCCTGATGCAGCTGCTGGTGCGGCACATCTACGACAAGGCGGCGACGAGCGCGCACGTGCGCTACGCGCTGACCGAGATCGAGGACGAGTGCCGGCACTCCAAGATGTTCGCCCGGCTGATCACACACGGCGGCACGCCCTGGTACCCGGTCGGCCGGGTCCACCACACCCTGGGCCGCGTCTTCAAGACGATCTCGACGACACCCGGGTCCTTCACGGCCACGCTCCTCGGTGAAGAGGTCCTGGACTGGATGCAGCGGCTGACCTTCCCCGACGACCGGGTGCAGCCGCTGATCCGCGGGGTCACCCGCATCCACGTCGTGGAGGAGGCCCGGCACGTCCGCTACGCACGCGAGGAGCTGCGCCGCCAGATGCTGACCGCTCCCCGGTGGTCGCAGGAGTTCACGCGCATCACCTCCGGCGAGTTCGCACGGGTGTTTTCGGTCGCCTTCGTGAACCCCGAGGTGTACACGAACGTGGGTCTGGACAAGCGGGAGGCCGTGGCCCAGGTGAGGGCCAGCGGCCACCGCCGGGAGGTCATGCAGACGGGCGCGAAGCGGCTGACCGGCTTCCTGGACGACATCGGGGTGCTGCGGGGAGTCGGCCGGCGGCTGTGGAAGGCCTCGGGGCTGCTGGCCTGAGCAGGGGGCGCGGGCGGGCGACAACCGGACGGCCGCCCCGGCGCCGGGTCCCCCTTCCTCCGGTGTCGCGATTACGCTGCGGGACATGACCTCCGAGGCTCCGACCCGCGCGTACCGCAGGCTCAGCGTCGAAGAGCGCCGCACCCAGCTCCTCGACGCCGCGCTGTCCCTGTTCGCGCACCGCGCGCCCGAGGAGGTCTCGCTGGACGACGTGGCGGAGGCGGCCGGGGTCTCGCGCCCGCTCGTGTACCGCTACTTCCCCGGCGGCAAGCAGCAGCTGTACGAGGCCGCCCTGCGCTCGGCCGCGGAGGAGCTCCAGCAGTGCTTCGCCGAACCCCAGCAGGGGCCGCTCACCCGCCGCCTGGGCCGGGCCCTGGACCGCTATCTCGCCTTCGTCGGCCGGCACGACGCCGGTTTCAGCGCCCTGCTCCAGGGCGGCAGCGTGGTCGAGACGTCCCGCACCAGCGCCATCGTGGACGGGGTGCGGCGGGCCGCCGCCGAGCACATCCTCAGCCATCTCGACGCCGAGCAGCCGGGACCACGGCTGCGGATGACCGTGCGGATGTGGATCACCACCGTCGAGGCCGCCTCCCTGATCTGGCTCGACGAGGACAAGCAGCCGCCGGCCGACGAGCTGAGGGACTGGCTGGTGGAGCAGTTCGTGGCGTGCCTGGTGGCCGCCGCGGGGCGCGACGCCCAGACCGCCGCAGTGGTACGGGCCGCGCTGGCCCTGGAGAGCGCCGAGGGGCCGGTCGGCGCGCTGGCCCGGCGCGTGCTGCCGGTGGTGGGCGACGCGGGTCACCTGCTGTGATCCGGTGCCGCGCGGGCCGGTCCCGGACCGTGCGGAGGACACTGGTGCCGTGAAGAGCCAAGACACCCCGTTCGTGGGCGGCCCCCTGGACGGGCGCGTCCTTCCGATCCTGCTCGGCCCGACCGGCCACCCGCCGAAGACGTACCGCGTTCCGGTCCCGGACTCGGCCGGCGGCCCGCCGTCCGTCCTGGTCTACCGTCGCGTCCCGGCCGGCCCCCCCGGCAGGCTCGGCCTCCACCCCGGCTGGAAGTACGCGTACGACCCCGAGGGCGACACCGGCCGCCGCCTGCGGTGGCCCTGGTCCGCACCCCGCCGGAAGCCGGGCGGCATGCCGAGCGGCGGACCGGATGCCACCACCGGGTGACCTCCTTGGGCCGATCCGACCACCGGAGGGGCGCCCGGCCGGCACGCGTCCCATGCTGCCGGTACGAGGTGGAAGGACCACCCCCGCACCGGAGGTGATGACATGTCGGAGCGGCTGCTTCGCCTGGTGTTCACGGCCGCGGTGACCGCCTCGGCCCTGCTCGCCCCCGCGCCCGCGGTGGCCGTCCCGGACCCGGCCGCCGACTCCCTGGAGAAGGCGGACGACCGCCCGCTCTCCGAGCTGCTGACGGAGCTTCGGCAACAGTACCGGCAGGCCGAGGTGGCGACCGAGACCTACAACGCCACCACCCGGCAGCTGAAGAAGCACCAGGCCGAGGTCGCCCGGCTGGACGGACGGCTCACCCGGGCCCGGCTCGCCCTCCAGGACAGCCGGGGCGCGGTCGGCCTGCTGGCCCGGCAGCAGTACCGCAACAGCATGGAGGTCTCCTCGTACCTGCGCCTGCTGATGGCCCGGGATCCGCAGCACGCGTTCGACGAGGGGCATGTCATCGCGCAGCTGGCCCAGGAGCGGGCCAAGAGGGTGCGGGAACTGGCCGATGCGGAGCGACACGCCGACCGGCTGGCCCGCGCGGCACGCAAGGCCCTCGACGAGCAGCTCACCCTGGCCCAGCGGCAGCGCAAGCAGCGCGACGACGTCGAGCGGCGGCTGAAGGACGTCGAGGAACTGCTGGCCTCGCTGAGTCCCGCACAACTCGCCGCACTCTCCGAGTACGAGCGCAGCCGGGCCGAGAACGCGCCGCAGAACCTCGTGTCGTCCGGCGCGCTCGGCCCGCAGCGCACGCCGGCACCGGAGGGCGGCCGGGCCCTCGGGCACGCCGTCGAGCAGCTCGGCAAGCCGTAGGCGCCGGGAGCCGAGGACCCGGAAGCCTATGACCCGGGCGGGGGAACCCGTGCGGCAGTACCTGCCGCCGAAGCCCCCGGCCCCGGCGCGGAGGGCCCGGGTACGGGCGACACGGCCGTGTCGCCCGTACCACCCGAGCGGGCGTGACCCCGTGCAGGGCGGCTCCCGCCTGCTCATGCCGGGCGTCACCCGGCCGTCGGGCACTCGTCCTCCTGCTGCGGTTCGCCGGGCGGCGCCGTCTGCAGCTGCGGGTATCCCTCATCCGTGAGGCAGTCGCCGGGTGACGGCTCCGGCGTCACGGGGGAGGCGCTGGGGACGGCCCTGCGCCTGGAGTTCTGGCTGCGGCCGCGGGAGCGGCCCCGGGACTGCGACCCGCGGCCGCGGGAGCGGCCCCGCGACTGGGACCCGCTCGGGCTGCCGGAGGCGTCCATCCCGTCCCTCCCGTCCGACCCGTCCTTCCCTGCCGAACCGTCCGTCCCGTCCTTGCCTTCCTTGCCTTCCGTGCCGTCCTTGCCTTCCCTGCCTTCCGTGCCGTCCTGGCCGTCCTGGCCGTCGGTTCCGTCCTTGCCGTCCTTGCCGTCCTTCCCTTCCTTCCCTTCCTTGCCCTGGGGCCCCTCCGGACCAGGGGGACCGGGCGGGCCGGAGGGCCCGGGAAGGCGCTCTAGATCGTCGAGCTGCACCTGCTGGGAGATGAGCGCGGCTGTCAGCATGATGAGCACGGCGATCAGTGCCGCGCCGAGCACGATATGACGCCGCGGCCTTGGCGATGTTCGGTTCATACTGCTCACACGACTCCTCCGTGTACCGACGGCGCCAGTGTAAGTGACGGGTCGTCAGATAATGTGGATGTCGTCGCCGAGCTCTTCGTCCGGACACCGGGACGGCCCAAGACGGCCCCGGCCTGACACGCGGAGGCGTCGGTACAGGAGGCGCACGCGCAGAGTCCGTGCGGCACCCACGGGGCCTTCGAGGCAGTGGCACCGGTGCCGGCGGGGGCGGCGGTGGGATGTGTGCCTCCGGCGGAAGAGGCGGCGGAGGCAGCGGAGGCTGAACCAACAGCGGGAACGGAACGCCGGGCGTGGGTGGCAACGGCGGCGACTCCGGATTCCCCGCGGGAGGCGGTGGGGGCCGGCGCCGGCTTCCGGGGCGGGGCGGCGGTGGAACCGGGTCAGGCCGCATGCCGCCGGGACCTACTGCCGGCGCGCCGAGTCCTCGGGCAACTCAGCCCCAGGGCCAGGGGTGCGGACGGCCCCGGCGAACCGGGGCCGTCTCGGGGCCGTCCCAGCGCAGCCGACAAGGCCCGGCGACGACGACCGACAACGGTCGGCCCGCCGGCCGGAGGCCGGTCAGGCGCCGGCGACCGAGGCCAGGTACGCCTCCGTCTTCTCCGGCTCGTAGAAGAAGTTCTCGAAGTCGGACGGGTCGTTGAAGCCGTTGGCGAACCGGTCGGCCGCCGGCTGGAGGGCGCCCGCCGCGCCGATCAGGTTCAGCACGTGCTCCGGGGGCACGCCCAGCATGGCGTTCGTCCACTTGGTGACGTGCTGGGCCACGTCCCAGTAGCGGTCGAAGGTCCCCTGCATCCAGGCCTCGTCGAACTCCTTGTCACCGTGTTCGAGGATCGAGGCGAGATAGATGGCGGCGCACTTGGCCGCCGAGTTGGAGCCCTGGCCGGTGATCGGGTCGTTCGCCACGACCACGTCCGCCACACCCAGGACCAGCCCGCCGCCGGGGAGACGGCCGATCGGGTTGCGGACGGTGGGCGCGTAGCGGCCTGACAGGGTGCCGTTCGCGTCGGTCAGCTCCACCTTGGTGGCCCGCGCGTACTCCCAGGGTGTGAACCGCTCCATCAGCTCCAGGGTCAGGGACAGGTGCTCGGAGGGGTCCTTGACGCCCTTGAACACGTCGAGCGGGCCGCCGGGTATGCCCTCCCAGAACAGGATGTCCGCGCGGCCGGAGGTGGTCAGGGTCGGCATGACGAACAGTTCGCCGACGCCCGGTACCAGGTTGCAGCGCACCGCGTCGTAGTCCGGGTGCTCCGGGCGCGGGCCCAGGCCGTGGACGTAGGCGACGGCGAGGGCGCGCTGCGGCTCGCTGTACGGGGAGCGGGAGGCGTCGCGGCCGAACATGGACACCAGTTCGCCCTTGCCCGCCGACACCAGCACCAGGTCGTACGTGCGGGAGAAGTAGTCGAGGTCGGAGACCGCCGCGCCGTGGATGACCAGCTGACCGCCGCGCTGGGCGAACGTCTCCATCCAGCCGGCCATCTTCACCCGCTGGTCCACCGACTGCGCGTACCCGTCGAGCCTGCCCACCCAGTCGATCACACGCTGGGACTCCGGCCCTGCGACGGAGACGCCGAGTCCCTCGATCCTCGGGGCCTGGGACTCCCAGAAGTTCAGCTCGAGGTCACGCTCGTGCTGGAGCGCCGTGTCGAACATGCACTGCGTCGACATGACCCGGCCGGTGCGGATCTCGTCCGCGGTCCGGTTGGACATCAGGGTCACCTCGTACCCGTGCGACTGGAGGCCGAGGGCGAGCTGGAGTCCGGACTGGCCGGCTCCGACGACGAGTATCTTCCGCATGCGGATGGTGCTCCTATCGGGGCATGGGGGTGTCTTGTGGATCGGCGCGGATAGGACGGACGCCCCTCACTCGGGGGTGACGTCGAGCGCGTGGCCCACCAGGGCCAGGAGGGTCTCGATCACCGAGATCCGGCGCCGCGCGTCCATGATCATGACAGGTATGTGTGCAGGGACGGTGAGGGCCTCGCGCACATCCTCGGGATCGAACCGCTCGGTGCCGTCGAAGTGGTTGACCGCCACCACGTACGGCAGTCCGCTGCTCTCGAAGTAGTCGAGCGCCGGGAAACAGTCCGCGAGCCGCCGGGTGTCGGCCAGGACGACCGCCCCGATCGCACCGCGCACCAGGTCGTCCCACATGAACCAGAACCGCTGCTGGCCCGGCGTGCCGAAGAGGTAGAGCACCAGGTCGTCGTCGAGCGTGATGCGGCCGAAGTCCATCGCCACCGTGGTGGTGAGCTTCTGCGGCGTGTCGGTGAGGTCGTCGGTGTCCTCACTGGCCTCGGTCATCAGCGCCTCCGTCTGGAGAGGCGTGATCTCCGAGACGGCGCTCACCAGGGTGGTCTTGCCGACGCCGAAGCCGCCCGCCACCACGATCTTCGTGGCGATCGGGGCACGCGTGCGGTCCGTCTGCCAGGCCTTCAGATCCTCGTCGGGCTCGACGAGTCGGTCGACGCCCGGGGCGGCGTCAGAGACGACGGAGTCCACTCAGCACCCTTTCCAGCAGAGCGCGGTCCGGCTGTCCCGGGCCGTGACCGGTTCCGTATACACGGATCTTTCCCTGGTCCGCGAGATCGCTCAGGAGCACGCGGACCACCCCCAGCGGCATCTTCAGCAGAGCCGCGATCTCGGCCACCGTGCGCATACGGCGGCAGAGCTCGACGATCGCCCGCATCTCGGGCATCACTCGGGTGGCCAGTGAACCATTGGTCAGTTCACGCCGTTCCTCGGGGGCCTCCAGTGCCGCCACGAAGGTCTCGACGAGCAGCACATGCCCGAAGCGGGTACGGCCGCCGGTGAGCGAGTACGGGCGTACGCGGGCGGGTTTGCGCTCGCCGCCACGCACGGGAAGGTTCTTCGGTGTGCTGCTCATCGGGGGCTCCCCGCCGACTCGGTCTCGAGGGACTTGCGCAGTTCGCTGCGGAGTTCGGGCGTCAGGACGTGTCCGGCGCGGCCGACGAAGAGCGCCATGTGGTACGCCACCACGCTCATGTCACAGTCCGCGGAGCCGTGCACGCCGAGCAGCGAGCCGTCGCTGATGGACATGACGAAGAGGCTGCCCTCGTCCATCGCGACCATGGTGTGCTTGACCCCGCCGGAGTCCATCAGCTTCGCGGCCCCGATGGTGAGGCTGCCGATGCCGGACACGACGGTGGCGAGGTCGGCGGACGACCCCCTGGGGCCACCGGGCCGGTCCCCGTGGCCGGCGCGTGCCTGGGCGTTCCTGCCGGGGTCGGACGAGAGCAGCAGCAGGCCGTCGGAGGAGACCACCGCGACCGACAGCAGTCCCGGCACCTCCTCGACCAGGTTCGTCAGCAGCCAGTGCAGGTTGCGTGCCTCACTGCTCAGTCCATAGGTACTGGGCGCGGTCAACTGCTTGCCTCCTCGACTGTGCCCCCCGATGGTTCAACGTCCTGTGCGGTAGCGGGTGTCGCGTTCTGAGGTGGTGCCGTGGGGCGCTGCGCGGGCGTCCGGTTCTCCCCGGTCCTATCGGCGATCTCCGCCTCGGCGTGGCGGTAGCCCGCCGTGGCGCCGCGGTGGAATCCGCCGAGCCTGCGGCGCAGTGCCTCGGCATCCACTCCGCCGGCGCGCTGCCGGGGGGCCGGGGCGGGCGCGGAGATCTTCGGGGTGCGCTTGGGCAGGCCCTTGGCGGTGAGCCGGGGTGCCTCGGGCTCCTCGGATGCCTGGGCCACCGCGGGCTCACCCTCGTCGAGGGTGCGTTCGTGGGTGTCGGGGCCGATGGTGTACGGGTCCGGCGCGGACCGGCCGCCGGCGTCGGGCGCGGACGCGGGCGCGGGCTGCTCCGCCCGGGGCGACGGAAGCAGCAGCTCCATCGTGGTCTCGGGGCCGGGCAGGTCGGCGGGGGGCTGCTCGCCGTGCGCCGCGAAGGCGTCCTGTGCGGGCGCGGCTTCGCGTACGGCATCTTCGTCCCGTACGGCGCCGTGGTCCCGTACCGCGGTCTCGGCGGGAACAGCGGTCTCGGCGCGAGCCGCGTTCTCGGCGGGAACCGAGGTCTCGCCGCGTGCGGTGTCCTGCGGGGCGTCCGTGTCCCGGGCGTTTCGGGAGACCTCGGTGCTCCGGTCGAGTACGGCCTGTTCGGCCGCCGCGATCAGCGGGTCCTCGTCGCCCTGCGGTTCCCGTACGGTGAGCCGGGTACGTCCGCTGAGGACGTTGGAGTTGGCCTCCGCGTCGGCGCCGGGCAGGGATACCGGGGCCGCGGCGCCCGCCACCGGACTCGCGCCCGCCGGGGGCATGGCGGCCGCCGGGGCCGCGGCGAGCAGGGTCTTCGGCAGCACGACGACCGCCGCGACGCCGCCCTGCTTCTGTTCGCGCAGCTGGACGCGGACGCCGTGCCGATGGGCGAGGCGGGCCACCACATACAGGCCGAGCCCCAGCCCCTCGCCGCTCTCCTGGTCGTGTGGCTCGGCCGGGTCGAAGTCGGCGAGCCGGGCGTTGAGCCGGCCCATCCGCTCGGCAGTCATGCCGATTCCCTCGTCCTGGACGGAGATCATCACCTCGCCGCTCTCCAGGAGCCAGCCGGAGACCTCGACGGAGACGTCCGGCGGCGAGAACGAGGCGGCGTTCTCCAGCAGTTCGGCCACCAGGTGCGAGAGGTCGTCGGCGGCGAAGCCCGCGATATGCGCGTGCGGCGGCAGCGCGGCGATGCGGACGCGCTCGTACCGCTCGATCTCGCTGACCGCGGCCCGCACCACGTCCACGAGCGGCACCGGCCCCGCGTGCTGCTGGACGTGCTCGGCACCGGCGAGGACCAGGAGGTTCTCGCTGTGGCGGCGCATCACCGTGGCGAAGTGGTCGAGCCGGAACAGCGTGGAGAGCCGCTCGGGGTCCTGCTCGCGCTCCTCGAGCCCCTCGATGACGGTCAGCTGGCGCTCGACCAGGCCGAGGGTGCGCAGAGCGAGGTTGACGAACGTGGAGTGGATGGTGTGCCGCACCAGCTCAAGATGGGCGGCGGCCTCGTCGAGTTGGGCGCGCAGCCTGGCGCGCTCGTCGGCCATGGTCTGCCGCTGGCCGACCAGGTGCTTGCGGTCGGCCTCCAGGGTGCCGAGGCGCTCCTGGAGGGCGACGGCGTGCGCGTGCAGGGCGTTGACGGAGCGGACGACCTGGGCGAACTCGTCGTTGCGTCCGGTGAACTTCACCGGTTCCTCGCCGGCCGGGTCGGCGGCCACCCGGGCCGAGCCGAGGCGCAGTACGGCGAGCGGACGGGTGAGGCTGCGGGCCATGGCCATGGCGACGCCCACGGCGGCGAGCAGCAGCGCGCCGAGGACGGCGATACGGATCTCCAGCGCGGTGACATCGTCGTCACGCAGCTGTGCCAGGTCCTTGCCGCCGCTCTCGTAGAGTGAGGACTCGACGCCGCGCATCAGGTCGACGCGGGCGGACAGGGCCGCGTCGACCTTCCTGGTGCTGAGGCCGAGGTCGCTGTCGGAGAGGGTGGGCTGGTCGGTGAGGGCGGCGAGGTACTTCTCGGCGGAGGTGACCTCGGGGCCGGTGACCGTGGAGTCGTAGGAGGTCTTGGCCGTCTTGGTCGCGTTGTCGCGGAAGTCGGCGACGGCCGCGTCGGAGCGCACGGCGGCCTGCTGGGCGGCGGCGGTGAGTGCGTTGCGCTGTTCGGTGTCGGCGGCCGAGGAGCCGGTGGTGGTGGTCGGCAGGCCGGTGACCGGGTTGATGGTGGTCTGGGTGGTGTGCGGGACGTTCAGGGCCGCGAGGAGCAGTCCGCGGGCGGCGGCGGCCTGCTGCACGGCGCTGTCCAGCTCGGCGAGGGCATAGGCGCCGGTGCCCGCGCGGGGCGGGATCTTCCCGGCCAGCTGGTCGGCGAGGGCGTGCAGCTCGGTGATGACGGCGGAGTACGCCCGGTGGGCTTCGAGAGCACTGCTCTTCCCGACGAGCGCCGCTCTCCGTACGGAGCCCACGTCGTCGAGGTCCTTGCGCAGCGCGGCGGGCAGGTCCGGGTCGGCGCGCAGGTCCTCGATCTCCCGGTCGACGCGGGCGCTCTGCTGCTCGGCCGGCGCCTGCGACTTGGGGCGCCCCGCGGCCACGTAGGCGGTGACCGCGTCGCGCTCGTCCGCCAGGGAGTGGGCGAGGGTGAGGGCGTCCTTGGTCTGCCCGGCGAGCGTCACAAGGTTCTGGGAATCGTTCAGCTGTCCGGAGGCGGCGATGACGCTCGGCGCCCCGGCACCCGCGATCGCTGCGGCGACCACGGCCACGGCCACGATCAGCCGGTTGCGCACATGCGTGGCACGGCCGCTGCCCGCGGACTCGGACGAGGCCCCCCGCTCGGGGACCGTCTGCTTGCCTGTGCGCCGAGGCCACTTCTTCTGCACCGGTGCTCGCATTCCTGACTCGTGTACCCATGGCCCGGGTGACGGCCCGTCAACTGGGGCGGTCGACCCGGTACGACGGCTTCCGACCCTCCCAGTGCCGGTGGGCAGAGGGCTCACTTCGCCTGACCCGCCACCCGAAGGAGTGAACATCGGCGAGGAGTTGGCGGGCAAGTCTCGGGGGCTCGTGAGGCGGCCCCCCACGGCAGGCCGGTTGGACGTCGGCGGCGCGCTTTGGCAGTATTCGCCACCACGCTTCACCGGAGTCGATCATTCCATGCCAAAACAGGCGCCTGACCTGGACGCCCGCACCGATTCCGCAAGCATTGCCGGTCTTTCGTGGGCCTTGTGAAGGGCTCGTGCAGACTGGCCGGATGCGTAGGGAACTGATTTCCGAACCCGGAGACCCGGCCCGCCCCAACGAGGACTTCGCCACGTTCGCCGTTCCGGCCTCCGGGCAGGGCGGAGCGCTGGTCGTACTGGACGGAGTGACTCCGCCCGACGGCGACGACGGGTGTCTTCATTCCGTCCACTGGTTCTGCGCACGCCTCGGCGGGGCACTGACCGAACTGTCCGTTTCCCGCCGGGATCTGACACTGTCCGAGATCCTCACACAGGCTCTCGGCCGCACCGCCGAGGCCCATGCGGCCACCTGTGACCTTTCTCACCCGCGCACCCCGCAGGCGACCGTGGTCCTCGCCCGCTGGTCCGGGACCACGGTGGAGTACCTGGTCCTCTCGGACTCGGCGCTGCTGGCCGAGGCCCCCGACGGCACGGTCACCGTCCTGCTGGACGACCGCCTGGCCCGCGTCCCGCGTGCCTCGCTGGCCTCGGACGCGATCGCGGACGCCACGGTCCGCAACAAGGAGGGCGGCTTCTTCACGGCGGCCGCCGACCCCTCGGTCGCGGCCCGCGCGCTGACGGGCGAACTCCCGCGTGCGGCGGTACGCACCCTGGTGGCCCTGACGGACGGCGCGACCCGCTGGACGGAGAAGTTCCACCAGGGCGACTGGACGGACCTGTTCACGCTCGTGCGCAAGGAGGGGGCCGCGGTGCTGGTGGAGCGCGTACGGGCGCTGGAGGACGCCGACCGGGAGCGGCGGGAGCACCTGGGCCGCAGCAAGACGCACGACGACGCGACGGTGGTGTACGTGGACCTGTGAAGCGCGGCCTCGCGGCGGTCTACTTCTCCATGCCCCGGTTCAACTGGTTCAGCAGCCGGGCGAGCTCGGCGACCTCGCGGGGGTCCCAGTCGGCGAGTTTGCGTACATAGCGGGCACGGCGGGCCTCACGGACACGGCCGACGCGGCTGCGGCCCTCCTCGGTGAGGTGGACCAGCCAGGCGCGGCCGTCGGCCGGGTCGGGTTCCCGGGCGACCAGGCCGAGGTCCTCCAGGGCGCGCAGCTGGCGGGACATCGTGGCCTTGCCGACACCGATGTACGCGGCGAGTTCGGTGGCGCGCTGACGGCCGCACTCGTCGAGCCGTACGAGGAGGCCGTACGCGGCGGACTCCAGGTCCGGGTGCACCTCGCGGGCCATCTCCCCCTGGCTGGCGCGGGCGCGCCGCAGAAACACGGTCAGCTCGCGCTCCAGCGACAGGAACTCCTGGTCCACGCCACTTCCCGACGCCCCGCATTCGACCGGACGTCCCTCGCCATTCGGGTCCTCGTGCACGTCAGCATCCCTGCCCCGGTTACCGGATTCTGAAAGTTTCTGCCAAAGCTCGCCATTGCCGCAGCTCCGTCAGTATTTCGCAGGCGTAGACCAACGGCAGCTTCCGGCCCCCCTTCCCAGCCCCTCGTCTACGTGCGTAGCTTCCCTTATCAGGCCATGACTGGCATGCCCACGCCATCAACGGGGCGAGCGTGCCCCGCACTCCCCGCACATCCCGGCACGGGCGTGCCCGAGCGAACCCCACCGAGCTCCCCCAGCCTTCCGGAGGCATGTCATGCCCATGCGCAGACCCTTACCGGTCCGGTCCCCGCGTCACCCGCTCGCGGCCGGAATCCTGCTCCTCGCGCTCTCCATCCCGTTGACTCTCCTGTTCACCCTCCCGGCCCGCGCCGCCGGCACGCCCGTGCGCGGCAGCGCGTACATGGGGATGGGTGTCCTCGCGCACGACGGCCGGGGCGGAACCCCGCTGAGCGCCGCCGCCACCCGGACGGAGGGCGTCGACGTCTCCGGCTACCAGGGCAACGTCGCCTGGTCGACCCTCTGGAACAGCGGGGTCAGATGGGCCTACACCAAGGCCACCGAGGGGACGTACTACACCAACCCGTACTTCGCCCAGCAGTACAACGGTTCGTACAACGTGGGCATGATCCGCGGCGCGTACCACTTCGCGACCCCGAACACCACGAGCGGCGCCGCCCAGGCCGACTACTTCGTCGACCACGGCGGCGGCTGGTCGAGGGACGGCAGGACCCTGCCGGGCGTGCTCGACATCGAGTGGAACCCGTACGGCGCCGCCTGCTACGGCAAGTCGACGAGCGGGATGACCGGCTGGATCGCCGACTTCCTGAACACCTACCGGGCGCGCACCGGCCGGGACGCCGTGATCTACACGGCCACCAGCTGGTGGACGCAGTGCACCGGCGACTACGCCGGCTTCGCCTCCGCGCACCCGCTGTGGATCGCCCGCTACGCCGCCGACCCGGGCGCCCTGCCGGGCGGCTGGGGCTACTACACCATGTGGCAGTACACGTCGTCGGGCCCGACGGTCGGCGACCACGACCGGTTCAACGGGGCACTCGACCGGGTGCGGGCGCTCGCCAACGGCTAGCCCGCGACCCCCGCCCGGCCTCGGGCGCTCACCGGCGGCCGGCACCCCCGCAGGGCGAAGGCCCGGGCCTCCCTCACGAAACCCGGGCCTTCTGCCATCCGGAGGCGTCCGTCACGCCGCCACCGGAACCTCCGGCGTCGCACCGCTGCCGGCCGGTGCGAGCGCCAGCTCCAGGACCTGGCGGACGTCCGTGACGGCGTGGACGTCCAGCTTGTCCAGCACCTCGGCCGGGACGTCGTCCAGGTCGGGCTCGTTGCGCTTGGGGATGACGACCGTCGTCACGCCCGCCCGGTGCGCGGCGAGCAGCTTCTGCTTCACCCCGCCGATGGGCAGCACGCGGCCGGTCAGCGAGACCTCGCCCGTCATCGCCACGTCCGTGCGGACCAGACGGCCCGACAGAAGCGAGGCCAGCGCGGTCGTCATGGTGATGCCCGCGCTCGGTCCGTCCTTCGGTACCGCGCCGGCCGGGAAGTGGATGTGCACACCCCGGTCCTTCAGGTCGCCGACGGGCAGCTCCAACTCGGCGCCGTGGGAGCGCAGGAAGCTCAGCGCGATCCGCGCGGACTCCTTCATCACGTCGCCGAGCTGACCGGTGAGGGTCAGGCCCGCCGCGCCCGTCTCCGGGTCGGCCAGCGACGCCTCCACATAGAGGACGTCACCGCCCGCGCCGGTGACCGCGAGACCGGTCGCCACACCGGGGACGGCCGTACGCCGCTCGGCCGGGTCCTGGGCGGACTCGGGCACATGGTGCGGCCGCCCGATCAGGGCGCGCAGGTCCTCGTCCCGGACGGTGAAGGGAAGTTCCCTCGCGCCCAGTTCGTGCTGCGCCGCGACCTTGCGGAGCAGACGGGCGATCGCCCGCTCCAGGTTCCGTACGCCCGCCTCACGCGTGTACTCGCCGGCGAGCTTGCGCAGCGCGCGCTCGTCGATCGTGATCTCGTCCTTGTCCAGGCCCGCCCGCTCCAGCTGACGCGGGAGCAGGTGGTCCCGGGCGATGACGACCTTCTCGTCCTCGGTGTAGCCGTCCAGGCGGACGATGTCCATCCGGTCGGCCAGCGCCTCGGGGATCGCCTCCAGGACGTTCGCCGTCGCGAGGAACACGACGTCGGACAGGTCGAGTTCGACCTCCAGGTAGTGGTCCCGGAAGGTGTGGTTCTGCGCGGGGTCCAGGACCTCGAGCAGGGCGGCCGCCGGGTCGCCCCGGAAGTCCGAACCCACCTTGTCGATCTCGTCGAGCAGGACGACCGGGTTCATCGAACCGGCCTCCTTGACGGCGCGGACGATCCGGCCCGGGAGGGCACCGACGTATGTCCGCCGGTGGCCGCGGATCTCGGCCTCGTCGCGCACACCGCCGAGCGCGACCCGGACGAACTTGCGTCCCATGGCGTGCGCGACCGATTCGCCGAGGCTGGTCTTGCCCACGCCGGGCGGTCCGACGAGTGCGAGAACGGCACCCCCGCGCCGCCCGCCGACGACTCCGAGCCCCCGCTCGGCGCGGCGCTTGCGTACCGCCAGGTACTCGGTGATCCGCTCCTTCACGTCGTCCAGGCCCGCGTGCTCGGCGTCCAGGACGGCCTTGGCGCCGCGGATGTCGTAGGCGTCCTCGGTGCGCTCGTTCCACGGCAGTTCGAGCACGGTGTCGAGCCAGGTGCGGATCCAGGAGCCCTCGGGCGACTGGTCGCTCGCCCGCTCCAGCTTGTCGACCTCCTTGAGGGCGGCCTCACGGACCTTCTCGGGCAGGTCGGCGGCCTCCACCCGGGCCCGGTAGTCGTCGGACTCCTCGCCCTCCGCGGTGTCGCCGTTCAGCTCGCGCAGCTCCTTGCGGACGGCTTCCAGCTGACGGCGCAGCAGGAACTCGCGCTGCTGCTTGTCCACGCCCTCCTGGACGTCCTTGGCGATGGACTCGGCGACGTCCTGCTCGGCGAGGTGGTCGCGCAGCTGCTGGGTGGCGAGCTTCAGCCGGGCGACCGGGTCGGCCGTCTCCAGCAGTTCCACCTTCTGTTCGGTGGTCAGGAAGGGCGAGTAGCCGGAGTTGTCGGCGAGCGCGGAGACGTCGTCGATGGCCTGGACGCGGTCCACGACCTGCCAGGCGCCGCGCTTCCTCAGCCAGCTGGTGGCGAGTGCCTTGTATTCCTTGACGAGTTCGGCGACGTGCCCGGGCAGCGGGTCCGGAACGCTCTCGTCGATCCGCGTGCCCTCGACCCACAGCGCCGCACCCGGGCCCGTGGTGCCGGCGCCGATCCGCACGCGGCCGCGACCGCGGATCAGCGCGCCCGGGTCACCGTCGGCGAGCCGGCCGACCTGCTCGACCGTGCCGAGCACACCCGTACCCGCGTACGTGCCGTCGATCCGGGGCACGAGCAGGACCCTGGGCTTTCCGGGTTCCGACCTGGCGGCTGCCTGCGCGGCCTCCACCGCCGCGCGCACGTCGGAGTCGCTCAGATCCAGTGGAACCACCATGCCGGGCAGCACGACCTCGCCGTCGAGCGGCAGCACGGGCAGGGTGAGCGATGTGGGCGTCGAAGCCATGATCTCCCCTTCGGCAGTCAAGTTGAGCTATGCCGACTCAATGCATGCCGCGATCCGATTGTTCCCCAGAGGGTGTTCGCTCTGAGCGATCACTGGATGCCTGCCGGTTCAGGGGCGCCGAAGCCGGTATCGCTCAGGCGTAGGGCGAGGTGGCGCGGGCGTCCTGAGGGTCCGTCCGCCGCCATCGCCGGACCAGGGGCCAGGTCCCGACGCCGATCGCCAGGGACAGCAGGTGGCCCCAGTTGCTCAGGGGGTCCGCGAACTGGATCAGGTCGGCCAGCAGTACTCCACCGAACACGGTGAGCACCGCCCGGCGCGGCCACGGCGGCAGCAGGCCGATCAACGCGCCGAGGCACGCCGCGACCCCGAAGCTGATGCCGTAGTCGAGGCGGTGCAGGGAACTGCCGGGCAGATGGCCCGCCAGCACCGCGACGCCGACCGGGATCTCGGTGGCCAGGGTCGCGAGGACATGTCCGAGCAGGAAGACCACGGCCGTGCCCCGGCCGCCGATCCGTCGTTCCAGCGCCGTCAGCACGAACAGGAAGAGGAGGGCGTACGCCGAGGTCAGCCCGCCCGCGATCCACAGCGCGCTGGTGACCAGCACCAGCACCGGGCTGCGCACCAGATGGGCGACGTCGGTGCTGGACCCCTGGTACAGGGTGTGCACCAGCGAGGGGTCGGCGTACGCGGCGAACAGGGAAGTCACGACGAGGACGGCGGCGTACCCGAAGGTGAACGGCGCGTCCGTGGGGGTCGGCAGGAGGCTCCGGACGCGTGGACCCGGGCGGGGTGCGGAGGCGGCGGCCGGGATCCGGGGCGCGGCCGGGGCGGCGGGAAGCCGTGCCGTGCGCTGGCGCGGCATGCCGTCGAGCAGGGGCGTCCCGGAGGCCGTGACCATGGCGTCAGCCGCCGAGACCGTGCGTTCCAAGGCGGGGAGCTCCTTCCGTCACCCCACACCCTTGGTGCCGCCCCGGGTCGCTGTCTATGACCGACGCCACCGACGTGCCGGATTCAAAGCAACTTCTCAGGCGGTTTCTGCGTCCGGGGGACATATCCGAACCGGCGTTCCCAAACCTGGTGGTACCGGAAAATCCCTCGCCCAGGATGCCTCACGTCACCACAATGTGACCCATGCCTCATCCGTACGACATCTGTGAGACCCCTGAAGTCCTGGACCGCCGCGAGGGCCCGCACGGCGAGGTCGTGCTCCGCCGCCACGGTGGGCTGCTCCAGATCATCGCCAACGGCTGTTTTCTGATGGACACCTCCGACGGGCGCTCGGAGCGGCTGCTCGTGGACGCCGCGTACGAGGCCCTGGACGGACGCCCGGAGCCGAGCGTGCTGATCGGCGGGCTGGGCGTCGGCTTCTCGCTCGCACATGCGGCGGCGGACGCGCGCTGGGGGGAGATCACCGTCGTCGAACGCGAGCGCGCCGTCATCGACTGGCACCTCGACGGCCCCCTGGCCGCGCTGTCCGCCCCCGCGCTCGCCGACCCCCGCACCCGCGTCGTCGAGGCCGATCTCGTGGCCCATGTGCGTGAGACATCCGCCACGTACGACGCGCTGTGCCTCGACATCGACAACGGCCCCGGCTGGACGGTCACGGACGACAACGACAGCCTGTACTCGCCGGCCGGACTGGCGGGCTGTGCACGGGTGTTGAGGCCCGGCGGGGTGCTGGCGGTGTGGTCGGCCCAGCCCTCTCCGGAATTTGAAGGAACTCTCTGGAATGCCGGGTTCCGGCAGGTGCATACCGAAGAGGTCCCCGTTGCCCGGGGCGTTCCCGACGTCGTGCACCTGGCTGTCCGACCTGGATAGCCGACCGGCGGTAACTCCCCGTACGCTGCTTCCCTGACGCGGATCATTCAAGCGTCAATCGCAGTCATGGGATCACCCCACGGATTCCGGAAAGCAACTCAGGGGCGGGCGATGGAGCAGACACACACCGCGCACAACGGCACGACGGCGACCCCGGGCGCCCAGCGGCGGGTTCTGGTGGTCGAGGACGACCCGACGATCGTCGACGCCATCGCCGCCCGGCTGCGCGCGGAAGGATTCCTCGTGCAAACGGCCGGCGACGGTCCTTCGGCGGTCGACACGGCCGAGGCATGGCAGCCGGACCTGCTGATTCTCGACATCATGCTGCCGGGCTTCGACGGCCTGGAGGTCTGCCGCCGTGTGCAGGCGCAGCGCCCGGTACCGGTGCTGATGCTCACCGCGCGCGACGACGAGACGGACATGCTGGTCGGGCTCGGCGTCGGCGCCGACGACTACATGACCAAGCCGTTCTCGATGCGGGAGCTGGCCGCGCGGGTGCATGTGCTGCTGCGGCGGGTGGAGCGGGCCGCGCTGGCCGCCGCCACACCCCGCAGCGGCATCCTGCGCCTGGGCGAACTGGAGATCGACCACGCCCAGCGCCGGGTCCGGGTGCGCAGTGAGGACGTCCACCTCACCCCCACCGAGTTCGATCTGCTCGTGTGCCTGGCCAACACACCGCGCGCGGTGCTCTCCCGGGAACAGCTGCTCGCGGAGGTGTGGGACTGGGCGGACGCCTCCGGCACCCGCACCGTGGACAGCCACATCAAGGCCCTGCGGCGGAAGATCGGCGCGGAGCGCATCCGCACCGTGCACGGTGTGGGCTACGCCCTGGAGACCCCGACGCCATGAGCGACGGGCCGGCCGCACGGAGGAGCCCCGGGGAGCCCCGGGGCGGCGTACGCCCGTTCTCGATCAAGACCAAGCTGGGTGCGCTGGTCGTCATATCGGTGCTCATCACCACGGGGCTGCTGCTGATCGCGGTGCGCACCGAGACCGAACTGCGCTTCATCACGGTGTTCTCGATGATCGCCACGCTGCTGATCACGCAGTTCGTGGCGCACTCGCTGACCGCGCCGCTGGACGAGATGAACGCGGTGGCCCGGTCCATATCGCACGGCGACTACACCCGCCGGGTCCGTGACAACCGCCGGGACGAAATGGGTGACCTGGCCCACACCATCAACCTGATGGCCGACGAGCTGGAGGCCCAGGACCGCCAGCGCAAGGAACTGGTGGCGAACGTCTCACACGAGCTGCGCACCCCCATCGCCGGTCTGCGCGCGGTGCTGGAGAACATCGTGGACGGCGTCACCGAGGCCGACCCCGAGACCATGCGCACCGCCCTGAAGCAGACCGAACGGCTCGGGCGCCTGGTGGAGACCCTGCTGGACCTCTCCCGCCTGGACAACGGCGTCGTCCCGCTGAAGAAGCGGCGCTTCGAGGTGTGGCCCTATCTGTCGGGCGTCCTCAAGGAGGCCCAGATGGTGGCCTCGGCACGGGCGGGGATCGCCTCGGGCTCCGGCAGCCACACCCGCACGGACGTCCATCTGCACCTCGACGTCTCCCCGCCGGAGCTGACCGCGCACGCGGACCCGGAGCGCATCCACCAGGTCGTCGCCAATCTGATCGACAACGCGGTCAAGCACAGCCCCCCGCACGGCCGCGTGACGGTGAGGGCCCGGCGAGGGCCCGCCCCCGACGCCCTGGAGCTGGAGGTGCTGGACGAGGGTCCCGGCATCCCGCAGTCCGAGTGGCACCGGGTCTTCGAGCGCTTCAACCGCGGCACCGTGAGCCGGCCGCACGGTCCGGGCAGCGACGGCGGCACGGGCCTCGGTCTGGCGATCGCGCGCTGGGCGGTGGATCTGCACGGTGGCCGGATCGGGGTGGCCGAATCCTCACGGGGCTGCCGGATCCAGGTCACCCTTCCAGGGGAGCCATCTCTCCCAAGTTGACGTAAAGTTCGAAGCGGAACAACAAGATCCACGTATGGACCGGCTGACGGACACGTGTGATCAGGCACAGGCCCGCGCAGCCTCCGCTCCGGGCCCGGGTCGTCGTACCCCTCTCACAGCGGAACCACGCTTGTTTCCCGCCATTTCCAGCCCCGAAACACGCTCTCCGATGTGACTTACGCGACGATGAACGGGCCCGACCTGACCTTCACCCCCCGGGAGGCGTAGCCTTTATTTCCGCTGTCCATAACCTTGTGAAGCGGAAGAGGGCGGTTGCCGCCGTGTCGCCACAGTCCCCCAGTAACTCGAGTGTCTCCACCGACGACCAAGCCGGGAAGAACCCCGCAGCCGCGTTCGGTGCGAACGAGTGGCTCGTCGACGAGATCTATCAGCAGTACCTCCAGGACCCGAATTCGGTAGACCGCGCCTGGTGGGACTTCTTCGCCGACTACAAGCCGGGGGCCCCTGCCTCCCCGGCTACGGCGGGTACTGCGGCCGCGGGGGCCGCAGCGACCACCACGTCGGCCCAGGCAGCTCCCACCGCTCCGGCACCCGCCGCGCCCGCCGCCGTGCCCGCGGCACCGCAGGCCCCGGCCGCCGCGCGGCCCGCCGCCGCCCCGGCCAGGCCCGCCGCGGCCGCTCCCGCCGCCGCGAAGCCCGCCGCGGCACCCGCACAGCCCAAGAAGGACGAGCCCGTGGCCCAGGCGCCCGTGGGTCCCGAGCTGGTGACCCTGCGCGGCCCCTCCGCCGCCGTCGCGAAGAACATGAACGCCTCGCTGGAGCTGCCCACGGCCACGTCCGTGCGCGCGGTCCCGGTGAAGCTGCTCTTCGACAACCGCATCGTCATCAACAACCACCTCAAGCGCGCCCGGGGCGGGAAGATCTCCTTCACGCACCTGATCGGCTACGCGATGGTCCGGGCCATCAAGGCCATGCCGTCGATGAACTGGTCCTTCGCGGAGAAGGACGGCAAGCCCACCCTGGTCAAGCCGGAGCACGTCAACCTCGGCCTCGCCATCGACCTGGTCAAGCCGAACGGCGACCGCCAGCTCGTCGTCGCGGCGATCAAGAAGGCCGAGACGCTGAACTTCTTCGAGTTCTGGCAGGCCTACGAGGACATCGTCCGCCGCGCCCGCGACGGCAAGCTGACGATGGACGACTTCACGGGCGTGACGGTCTCCCTCACCAACCCCGGCGGCCTCGGCACGGTCCACTCGGTTCCGCGCCTGATGCCCGGCCAGTCGGTGATCATGGGCGTCGGCTCGATGGACTACCCGGCGGAGTTCCAGGGCACCTCCCAGGACACCCTGAACAAGCTCGGCATCTCCAAGGTCATGACGCTCACGTCGACCTACGACCACCGGGTGATCCAGGGCGCCGCCTCCGGCGAGTTCCTGCGCGTCGTCGCGAACCTCCTGCTCGGCGAGAACGGCTTCTACGACGAGATCTTCGAGGCCCTGCGCATCCCCTACGAGCCGGTCCGCTGGCTCAAGGACATCGACGCCTCGCACGACGACGACGTCACCAAGGCCGCCCGCGTCTTCGAGCTGATCCACTCCTACCGGGTCCGCGGCCACGTCATGGCCGACACCGACCCGCTGGAGTACCGCCAGCGCAAGCACCCCGACCTGGACATCGTCGAGCACGGCCTCACCCTGTGGGACCTGGAGCGCGAGTTCGCCGTCGGCGGCTTCGCCGGCAAGTCGATGATGAAGCTGCGCGACATCCTCGGTGTGCTGCGCGACTCGTACTGCCGCACCACCGGCATCGAGTACATGCACATCCAGGACCCCAAGCAGCGCAAGTGGATCCAGGACCGCGTGGAGCGCCCGCACTCCAAGCCGGAGCGCGAGGAGCAGCTGCGCATCCTGCGCCGGCTGAACGCGGCGGAGGCCTTCGAGACCTTCCTGCAGACCAAGTACGTCGGCCAGAAGCGCTTCTCCCTGGAGGGCGGCGAGTCGGTCATCCCGCTGCTCGACGCGGTGATCGACAGCGCGGCCGAGTCCCGTCTGGACGAGGTCGTCATCGGCATGGCCCACCGCGGCCGTCTGAACGTCCTCGCCAACATCGTCGGCAAGTCCTACGCGCAGATCTTCCGCGAGTTCGAGGGCAACCTCGACCCGAAGTCGATGCACGGCTCCGGCGACGTGAAGTACCACCTGGGCGCCCGCGGCACCTTCACCGGCCTGGACGGCGAGCAGATCGCGGTCAGCCTGGTCGCGAACCCCTCCCACCTGGAGGCGGTGGACCCGGTCCTGGAGGGCGTCTCCCGCGCCAAGCAGGACATCATCAACAAGGGCGGCACGGACTTCACGGTCCTGCCGGTGGCGATCCACGGCGACGCGGCCTTCGCGGGCCAGGGCGTGGTGGCCGAGACCCTGAACATGTCGCAGCTGCGCGGCTACCGCACGGGCGGCACGGTCCACGTCGTCATCAACAACCAGGTCGGCTTCACCGCGGCCCCCGAGTCCTCGCGTTCCTCCATGTACGCGACGGACGTGGCCCGCATGATCGAGGCCCCGATCTTCCACGTGAACGGCGACGACCCCGAGGCGGTCGTGCGCGTCGCACGCCTGGCCTTCGAGTTCCGCCAGGCGTTCAACAAGGACGTGGTGATCGACCTCATCTGCTACCGCCGCCGCGGTCACAACGAGTCGGACAACCCGGCCTTCACCCAGCCGCTGATGTACGACCTGATCGACAAGAAGCGCTCGGTGCGCAAGCTGTACACCGAGTCGCTGATCGGCCGGGGCGACATCACCCTGGAGGAGGCCGAGCACGCGCTGCAGGACTACCAGGGCCAGCTGGAGAAGGTCTTCACGGAGGTCCGCGAGGCCACGTCGCAGTCGGTCGCGGCCGTGCCGCAGGAGCCGCAGGACGGCTTCCCGGTGGCGGTCGACACCGCCGTCTCCGCCGAGGTCGTCAAGCGGATCGCCGAGTCCCAGGTCAACATCCCCGACAGCATCACCGTCCACCCGCGCCTGCTGCCGCAGCTCCAGCGCCGGGCGGCGATGGTCGAGGAGGGCACGATCGACTGGGGCATGGGCGAGACCCTCGCGATCGGCTCCCTGCTCCTCGAGGGCGTCCCGGTCCGCCTGTCCGGCCAGGACTCGCGCCGCGGCACCTTCGGCCAGCGCCACGCGGTCATCATCGACCGCCAGACGGGCGAGGACTACACGCCGCTGCAGTACCTCTCCGAGGACCAGGCGCGCTACAACGTCTACGACTCCCTCCTGTCCGAGTACGCGGCCATGGGCTTCGAGTACGGCTACTCGCTGGCCCGCCCGGACGCGCTCGTGATGTGGGAGGCGCAGTTCGGCGACTTCGTCAACGGCGCGCAGACGGTCGTGGACGAGTTCATCTCCTCGGCCGAGCAGAAGTGGGGCCAGACCTCCGGCGTCACCCTGCTGCTCCCGCACGGCTACGAGGGCCAGGGCCCGGACCACTCCTCGGCCCGCCCGGAGCGGTTCCTCCAGCTCTGCGCCCAGAACAACATGACGGTCGCGATGCCGACCCTGCCGTCGAACTACTTCCACCTCCTGCGCTGGCAGGTGCACAACCCGCACCACAAGCCGCTGGTGGTCTTCACGCCGAAGTCGATGCTGCGCCTCAAGGCCGCCGCGTCCAAGGCGGAGGAGTTCACGACGGGCCGGTTCCGTCCGGTCATCGGTGACACCTCGGTGGACCCGGCCGCGGTCCGCAAGGTCGTCTTCTGCACCGGCAAGGTCTACTACGACCTCGAGGCCGAGCGGGTCAAGCGCGGTGTGACGGACACCGCGATCATCCGCCTCGAGCGCCTGTACCCGCTGCCGGGCGCCGAGCTCCAGGCGGAGATCAAGAAGTACCCGAACGCCGAGAAGTACCTGTGGGCGCAGGAGGAGCCGGCGAACCAGGGCGCATGGCCGTTCATCGCCCTGAACCTCATCGACCACCTGGACCTGGCGGTCGGCGCGGACGTCCCGGCGGGCGAGCGCCTGCGCCGGATCTCCCGCCCGCACGGCTCGTCCCCGGCCGTCGGTTCCGCGAAGCGGCACCAGGCGGAGCAGGAGCAGCTCGTGCGCGAGGTGTTCGAGGCGTAAGGCCGTACGGTCGCATGAGGGGCCCGCTCCCGAGTTCCGGCTCGGGGGCGGGCCCCTCGGCGTGCGGCCCGTCTCACATCATCTGCGGCTCGAAGTCCCAGTAGGGACGCCGTCCGTCGAGCATGTACCGCACCTGGCGGTGCTCCTCGAAGAAGTTCTCGGTGAGCTTGCGGACCGCCTCCCGGCGCACGCTCCGCGCCTCCTCGTCCCGCCCGGTCTCCGCCAGGTCCTGCGCGAGACCCGCCGCGAGGTTGAGCGTGAGCACATGCGCGTCCCCGACCGCGGCGCGCGCCCGCCCGAGGGCGTCCCGGCCCAGCGCGACCGCACGCTCCCGCTCACCGGTCCGGGCGAGCGCCGTCGCCGTGTTCATGGCGCAGCCGACGGACCAGACGTGGGCCGCGCCCAGGGCGCGCTCCATCCCCGCCCTGGCCCGCTCCGCGCGCTCCCGGGCGCCGTGCAGGTCCCCCTGGTCGCCCTGGACGAGGGCACAGTTGTCGAGGGCTCCCGCGACATAGGGATGGCTGTCTCCGAGTAGACGCGCATAGCGGCCGTGGGCGGCCTCGGCGAGTTCACGGGCCTCTTCGAGTTCGCCGATGTCGCGCAGCAGCATCGCGTAGTCCGTGTTCAGCATCAGCGTCTCGGGGTGGTCGGGGCCGTGCCGGCGCAGCATCCGGTCGCGGGCCTCCCGCATCAGCCCCCGGGCCCGCAGATGGGACCCGTCGCGGCGCAGGCACAGGGCGAGATTGTGCTGGGCGAGCAGGGTCTGTCCGTGGTTGCCGCCCAGCACCTCCCTGTGCAGGCGGAAGTTCAGCTCCTGGATGGCCAGGGCCTCGCCGTACCGGCCCAGCAGCCGCAGCGTCCAGGCGGTGTGCAGGCCGGCGTCGAGCGTCGCCGGGTCGCGGCCGCCGTTGAGGGCGATGTACGACTCCAGTACGGCCCGGTGCAGGACGAGGGACTCCTCGTAGCGGCCCAGCAGCCGCAGGGCGATCGCGAGGTTGCCGCGGATGGCGAGGGTACGGGGCACCTCGTGCTCGCCGAGGTCGGCCGCCGCCTGCGCCTCGGCGTCCTCGTACAGCAGGCGGGCCTCCTGGTACTGCCCGAGCGCCATCAGGGTTCCGCCGAGCCCGTTCTTGGCCCGCAGCACCTGGATGGGGCTGCGCCCGGGGTCGGCGGTGATCCGGTGCAGGACGTCCCGTCCGATGCGCTCGGCCTCGCGGTAGTGGCCGAGCCGGCGTTCCATGTTGGCCCGTTGGTGCACGGCGACGAGGACGTCCGGATCGGTGTCCGGGGACACGGCGGTCCAGGCGGCGACGGCCGCCCTGCTGAGCTTCCGGCCCTCCTTGTACTCGCCGCGGATCCGCAGGTACTCGATGCAGTTGAGCACCAGCGCCCGTACGTCCCGGTCCGTGGAGTGCAGCGCGCCCGTGGGCTCCAGATGCGGTATCACCTCCGCGTACCGCGCCCAGTGGACGCGGTCGCCGGGGCGGCGGGGATCGGCGGCGACGAGCACCCGGCGTGCGGTCTCGGCCGACTGCCGTGCCTCCCCATGGCCCAGATGACCGCGTACGAAGCGGTGGAAGAGCCGGTGCATACGCAGCGTGCCGACGGTCTGGATGTCCATCGGCCCCTGCTCGTACTCCAGCCGCATGGAGGTGGCCTCGGACAGCACCCGCAGCGCGGTGTTCCAGCTGCTCGGCTCGGTGACCAGGGACACCAGGTGCGGGGGCAGGTCCCCGGCGCGGGCCGACTGCACCAGACCCAGCGGGATCACGTCGGGTGAGAAGAACGCGAAGAGCGAGAGCAGTTCATAGGCGTTGGGGTGCTTCTCGCGCAGGGTGTTGACGGTCTGCCCCCAGGCGGCCTGGAACTCCTTGCGGTACTCCTCGGAGGGGACGACGGGAACGCTGTGCGGGTCGCCCTCCTGGATGCGGGCGATGTACGCGTCGATGTCGGCGGTCTCGTTCAGCTCCACCCAGGCCGCGGTCTGGTCCATGAGCAGCGGGTGGTCCTCGACCGCGGCGGCCAGGCGGTCCGCGCTGTCGCGGGTGAGCCGGCGGCTGCGCCGGCACGCGAAGTCGACGGACTCCTCGCGGTCGAACGGGGGAAGGTCGACGATCCGGCCGACCCACCGGTGCCACTCCTTGCGCGGAGTGGTGACCAGAAGATGGCCGGGGCCTTCGGGCAGCAGCGTCCCGAGGTCCTCGGGGTCCTCCGCCCCGTCCAGGACGACCAGCCAGCGGATGCGGTCGGCCAGGGCCCGTTTGGCCGCTTCGATGCGTCCCCGCAGGGCGTCCCCGGTGTCCGGTTCCGCTCCGAGCTTGTCGGCGAGCCGGGCGAAGTCCTCGCGCGCCCGGTTGCGCACCGACGCGCGGACCCACCAGACGATGTCGTACTCGCCCTTGTAGCGGTGCACGTACTCGGTCGCCGTCTGCGTCTTGCCGACGCCGCCCGGACCGCGCAGCGCGATGCGGGTGCCCTCACCGCCTTCGGTGAACGCCTGGTGCATGCGTTCCAGGACGCGCTCACGGCCGGTGAAGTCACGGTTGTGGCGGGGGGCGTTGTCGATGCCGGGCCGGTCCTCGGGGAACCGGGGGCCTCGGCTGCGGTCCAGACTGACCGGGCCGCCCGTGGGCGGGGTCACCTCCAGCGCGTCGAGCAGCACCTCGGCGGCCCGGTCGGCGTCGAGGCCGCGCAGCGGCAGCACCCGGCCGAGCCGTTCGGCGGCCGGTGGCAGGGAGGCGGCGGTGATCGACACCGCGACGACGCGGTGCCCCTGCCGGGGCATGAGGTCGGCCAGCACATCGGCCCAGGCCTGCCGGCGGGCCTCGTCGAAGCGCACGAACCAGTCGTCGAGCAGGAGCAGCAGTTTGCCGGGGCGGGAAAGCAGACCGCTCAGCCGCTCGGGCTCCGGCGTGGTGTGCAGCGGGTCCCAGCGGACCGCTTCCGGCACCGCTCCGGCGTACGCCAGGCGATGTTCGATCCACGTCGCCCAGGACCATGACTGTCCCGCGTAGACGATCGTGACATGCTCAGGGGACGCGGATGACATGCCTGGGGTCTCCTTCTGACGTAGGTGAGAGCTACGCCGTGGTCCGTCAACTCCACGTTAGACCAGACTCCTTGACGATACGGAGAGCTGCTCGCCGATCCGCGCGGCGGCGTGCCGGATGATGCGTTCCAGGTCGGCGCAGTGCACACTCGGGTGCCGGAAGTGGCCCGTGCGGCGGGAGTAGCGGTGGGCGTAGTTGCCGCCTCCGCATATCCGCACCACCGGGCAGGCGCGGCAGTCCTCGCCGAGTCCGCCGAGCCCGGCCCTCAGCGCGGCGATCCTCGGGTGCCCGAGCGCCTCGTCGAAGGAGTTGCGGTGGACGTCGAGGCCGGTGGCGGGCGCGTGCGGGTACGCCGTCTTCAGCGAGTCCAGTCGCTCGATCGTGCCGTCGGTCTCCACCACGACCGCGGCGATCGGCGACAGGCCCACCGCGTCCGTCCGCGAGGAGCCGCCCAGCAGCAGCGCCGCGATCTCGGTGAACAGGCGCACCCGTGGCAGGCCCCGTGTGCCGTCGTCCCACCACAGGTCGAAGGCCTCGGCCAGCCAGTCCCCGTAGGGTGTGGGAGCGGGGCGGTGGCGGCCGGGCGGGCGGCTGCCCCAGTGCACGTGCGGCAGCAGGAAGTCGAGCGCGGGCGGTGCCAGGGCCCGCAGCGAGCTGTAGACCTCGGCGGGGTCGGTGGCCGGGTCGACGGTGCACAGAAGGCCGCCGTAGGCGTCGGGCCGCCGTGCGGCGAGCATCCGCGCCGCACGGCGGGCGGCGGGCCAGGAGGGACGGCCCGCGTGGTCGACGCGGCGGGCGTTGAGGGCGGCCGTACCGCCGTCGAGGCTGATCCCGATCCGGATGCCGGCGTCGGCCAGGCGGTCGAGCGCGGGCCGGGTGAGCAGGGTGCCGTTGGTCTGCACGGTGACCGTCACGTCGGTGCCGTCCGGTACGGCGCGGCGCACCGTGTCGGCGTAGGCGACGAGCGGTTCGGGTCCGGTCAGCAGCGGCTCCCCGCCGTGCAGGTCGACCCGTACGGACCGGGGCCGGTGGGTCGCGACGTGCTCGGCGATGCGCCGGGCGGTCTGGCGCATGGTGTGCTCGCCGACGTGGTGCGGGCGGTCGCGCCAACTGGTGTCCGGGCTGCGGTAGATGTAGCAGTAGGTGCAGTCCAGGTTGCAGCGGCTGTGCACCTTGAGGACGAACTGGCGCAGGCAGTCGGAGCTCACGGGGCGGCTCCCGCCGGGGGACTCGGCGGGTCGGGCGAGTCCCCGTAGTAGGCGGCCGGAAGCTCGTCCTCCGTCTCCCGGGCGTGCAGTTCGGCGAGCACCGCGGCGAGTACGGGGTGGGGGGTGCCGCCGACGCCGGGGCGCTCGAAAACGGGCAGGGGTATGCCCGGGGCGTCGTCCGGACTCCTCATGCCCCGCCCCCGCCGCTCGGATCCAGGGCACTCAGGGCGGCCCGAGCCTCCTCCGCCTCGTCCCCGTCGCCAAGCCCGGCCCGCTCGTACAGCCTGAGTGCCGTGCGGTACTCCTCGGCGGCGCGGGCCGGGGCCGAGGCCCGGCCGAGGGCCTCGCCGCGCTCGACCCGTACGCGGGCCTCCGCGGCCGCGAGGTCCAGGTCCCGGTAGCGTTCGGCGGCCCGCAGCAGGTGGTCGGCGACCCGCTCCCAGTCGGACCACTGCGCCGTGTGTTCGGCGAGTCGTCCGGCGGCCGCGGCGCGCAGCCGCCAGGCGCGTGCGGCGAGCAGGTCGTCGTCGGTCTCCCGGGCGGCGGTGCCGACTATCCAGTCGGCCTCGTGGAGGTCGGACAGGCCGCCCTGGAGCAGGTTCCGGTGCAGCAGCGCATCGCCCAGTTCCACCCGGCGGCGCGGCAGTTCCGGGTCGTGCTCGGAGGATTCGTCGACGGCCATCCGCAGCACCCGCACGGCGTCGGTCCACTCGTCGGCCGCGCCCAGGGCGAGGCCCAGCCGGAGCAGCAGCCCGGGCCGGACCGGATCGTCCAGGGGCAGCTCTCCGGCGGCCTGCCACCAGGACCAGACGGCCGCCTCCAGATCGGCCGCGTCGCGGGTGAGTTCATAGGTCGCCAGGTACGCCTCGCCGAGCCGGTCGAAGCACTGGGACCGCAGTTCCGGATCGTCGCCCGCGTGGTCCAGCGCCTGCCGGAGCACGACGGTGATCCTGCGGCGGGCGCGGGGGTCCTGCTCCGCGTCGCGGGTGAGGTCCAGGGCACCGGCCATGTCGAGGCAGATCCGGGTCAGCTCCCGGGCGTCGGCTCCCTCGGCGGCGCGCAGCGGCAGCGCCTCCCGGAAGCCCACCTCGGCCAGCTCGGCGGAGCGGTGGGCGAGGGCGCGCCGCTCCGGTCCGGGTTCCCAGGGCCTTGTGCCGCGTCCGGAGTCGTGCCGGGCCAGCGCGAGCAGCGCCCGGGCCTCCAGGAGGCGGGACGACGACTCGTCGTTGCGCAGCCGGTGCTGGGTCGCGAGGCCCGCCGCCTGTTCGAACTGCTGGGCGGCCCAGTCCTGGGGTGTCCCCTCGTCCGGGCGGAGCACGGCTGTGCCGGCCCGGGCGACCAGCGACGCCGCCTGGAACACGGCGGTGGCGCGCAGTCCCAGGGCACGGGTCGTCCATCGCTCCGTGTCGGGCGGGATCTCCTCCAGCCGCTGCCGGGCCTGCCGGTAGGCGAGCAGGGCGAGTCGGCGGGGGGTGGCGTCGGGCTCTCCGAGGTCCTGGCCCAGACCCGCGGGCAGGGTCGCGGCGGCCGCGCCCGCGCTCTCCAGGTCGGCCGCGATGTGCAGCAGGATCTGCGCCTCTCCGACGAGTTCCGCCGGGTCGGTCTTGCGGGTGCGGGGAAGAACCTCGTACGCCTCCCGGAGGTTGTCGGCCGTTCCCGTCACCCGCCACCGTTCCAGCAGGGCCCCGGACAGCCGGGCCCGCAGCGCGTTGCGGTCCGACTGCCGGCGCTCGACCTCGAGTGCGCGGCGCAGCAGGCCGATGCCCTGGTCGAGGTCGCGGGCGGTGCCCTGGTCGGCGTAGCGGTCCAGCAGCTCGTGAGCGTGCGCGGCCAGCTGTGCCGGGCCTGCGCCGGGCGGGGCGGAGGGGACCTTGCCGTAGCGGGCGAGGACCTGGGAGGAGATCCGGGCGAAGGCACGCAGCAGACGGTCGTCGCTGCCGTCCTCGGCCCCGGGGGGTGCGGCCGTCGCGCCGGCGAGGTAGGCGGCGGCCAGCGCCGGGAAGTTCCGGGCCGAGCGGCCGTACTGCCGTTCGACGTAGTGCGAGCTGTGCTTGAGGACGAGCTGGGCCTCGCCGCCGGGCAGATGGCGCAGGAGCTCCTCGCGCACGCTCCCGATGAACTCGTATCCGCCGTCGACGACGGCGTCGCTGCGTCTCATCAGCCCGCCGAGGAGGACCTCGGCCATCGCCTCCGGGCCGCTGCCGGGCAGCATGGCCCGCTGGACGAGCTGCATCACCGGCAGCACGAGGGGGACGGTGGCCAGGTACTCGGCGAGGTGCCGTGCGTCCTGCGAGGCGGTACGCCGGAACGCCCGGACCCGGTCGCGTGGGCTGATCTCGCGTTCGGCGAGCGGCCGTGCGGCGGTGGCCGGATGGTCGGGCCGCACCCAGGCCGCGGAGGCGACCTGCCGCCGGGCGGTCGCGTCGCATACGAGGCGGACCCAGTTGGCGAGGGATGAGGGGCGCAGGGCGAGCACGGGCACCGGCAGGGCGCGCCTGGGGGGCGGTCCGGCGCGTTCCGACCGGAATTCCAGGCCGCCGGTCAGTCCCTCGCGGCGGCGCAGTTCCCCGGAGTACGCGGGCAGGTGCGTGCCGCGCCACATCCGCTGGGGCAGCGGCTGCACGACGGCGACCGGGGCGCAGCCCGCCCAGTCGTGCAGCAGCCGCTGCATGCTGCCGTTGCGCCACAGCGGTCCCGCACAGTCGCTGAGGACCAGGGTCAGCCGGCGTCCGCTCGGGTCGCGCAGCAGGCCGGGGCCGTCGGCGGGCGACGACGGGTCCGGCGAGGGTGCCACCCGTACCCCGTCCCGCCCTCCCTCATGGAGGTAGTGGGTCCGGATCTCCCGGAAGGCGCCGGCGCGTTCGCAGATCCGGCGCAGCTCGGCGAAGGTGTCCTGCCACACCACGGTGGACGAGGAGACGTCCATGACCAGTTGCAGTCGTGCCTCCCGGCGCTGGCCCAGGGCGGGCACCGGGACGATCACGCCGGTGTCGGCCGCCCGCTGCGCGGTCGCCTCCTCGTCCAGTCCGGACCAGGAGGGCCCGCTCGGCGGCCGGTAGCGGTTGAGCGGCCGTAACGCGCGTTGCAGTGAGAGCGGTTCGGGCAGGACGGAGGCGGCGGGCACCCGGGTGGCCACGACGGTGCCGGTGGCGCCCGCGGGGCCTTCGGTCGCGATGCCGCCGACCGCCGGCGTCCGGTGGTCCGCTGCCCGCTTCCGGGAGGGCACGGTCAGGGTCGTCTCGGGTGGAACGGTGGCACGGTCGCCGCGCCGCCCAAGGTTCGTGTCCTCTTCGCCGTCGTCCTCGTCGGGGGATCCGGTGGTCGCCGTGGTGCCGGGGACATGGCGGGCGAGCCAGAGCGCGTCCGCGAGTTCCTCGGCGTCCGGAGCGAGCCCGGCCTCGCGCAGCCGGCGGGCGAGCAGCTCCAGGGACGCCGCGACGGTCATGGCCGGTTACCGCTGTCCGGAGTCGAGCGAACCCATCAGCAGCCGCGCCAGTTCCGTACGGCGCGGACTGCCCGGCGGAGCCACCCGCTGGGTGAGGAAGATCGCGTTGAGCAGCTGGTCGGTCGGCCGGTGCGGTCCCGCCCCGTCCGTGGCGAACAGCTCCAGGAGGTCCCGGTGGTCCCGGTCGGCGCCTTCGCCGAAGTGGGCCTGCACCATGGCGGCGAGCCGGTCGCCGCGCGGCGGGTCGAGGTGCAGATGGACACACCGGCGCAGCAGGGGGGCGGGGAACTCGCGTTCGCCGTTGCTCGTCATCACGACCACGGGGAAGGCGTGGCAGCGGATGCGCCCGCCGGTGACGGGCGCCCGCTGCCCGTCGTCGGTGAGGACCTGCACGGTGCCCTGTCCGGGGCGGTCGGCGATGCGCTCCAGCTCCGGGACGCCGAACTCCCCCTCCTCGATGACGTTGAGCAGGTCGTTCGGCAGGTCGATGTCGCTCTTGTCCAGCTCGTCGATGAGCAGGACCCGGGGGCGTTTCATCGGGAGCAGGGCCGTGCCCAGCGGGCCCAGCCGGATGTAGCGGCCGATCGAGAGGTCGCGGCGCGCCCCGGGCGACTCCTCCGTCTCCTCGGCGCCCGCCCGGTCGAGCTGCGCGTCCTGGAGGCGGCCGATCGCGTCGTAGGCGTAGAGCCCGGACCTCAGCTCGGTGCGGCTGACGATGGGCCACTGCAGCACGCGGCCGAGCCCCAGTTCGTGGGCCAGCGCGTGCGCCAGGGTGCTCTTGCCGGAGCCGGGCTCGCCCGTGACCAGCAGGGGGCGCCTCAGGTAGAGGGCCGCATTGATGAGTTCCACGGCCCGCGGGTCCTGCACGGGCAGCGGGGGGCGGCGGCCGAGCCGCCGGGAGGAGGCGCTGTCGATGGTGGGTACCGGGTACACGTCGTCGAGGGGTGTGCCGTCGAACCGGCGCCAGTGCGGGGGCGGCGGCAGGGAGTCGACGCGTGCCGGCGCGGGTTCGCCCTTGCCCCGGTAGACCAGCCACTCGCTCATGGTTCGCTCCTCGTCGACGATCGATGGCACGGCGCGTCACGGCCGACGAGGGCAGGCGGCGCCCACAACGGGCCCCTGAAAACGTACCCGTCCACGAGGAGACGGCGGTCGATTTCCGGACAGCCGTGCAGGGGTGTCGCGGGGTGTCCACCGGGACTCATGGGGCGTCGAACACCCCCTCTTCCGCGGGCAGGGGACGGCGCGGATCGTCGTAGAGGATGGCGACCTCACCGGCCCAGTGATGTCCGTTCCCTGTGGTGATGTGCTCTCTGATACGGCGGAGGCGGTCGGGCAGTTCAGCCGGATCGGTCACTTCCGCCAGGAAGCCGACGGTCTCCCGGTGGAGGTCGTCGCAGCGGAGCCCGCACTCGTGTCCCGGGTGGTCACCGGAGTGCCACAGGGCAACCCCGTGTCCGGCGTCCAGGGCCATGCGCATCGCGGTGCGGCCGGCGCCCGATCCGGCCCGCCGGCACTGCACGGGGATGTCGCCGGGAGGCATCCGCGCGAACTGGTGGGCCTCCGGGGGGTCGCCGTCGAAGACGGTGTTCCTCGCGGTCAGCCGTCCGAGGGACAGCATCTCGGCCCAGCGGGTGTCCCAGGATTCGGCTGGAACTCCCCGGCGCTCGATGTCACGGATGACCACGGGACGGCGCACACCGAGCAGTTGCTGGCGCGTCCGGTCCCACAGCGGTGCGGAGTCGTAGATCTGCCAGGTGTGGACGGGAGTGTCGAAGTTCGACAGGTCCAGGGCGACCTCGAGCGGTGCCGGCTGCTCCGGGCGGTCCACCGACGCGAAGGCCTTGGCGAGCGGCTTGTCGAGCACGTCCCGCAGGTGGTCACGGTCGACGCCGGGACCGGTGGTGGTTCCGTAGCGGGGTATGTCGCTGTTCTCGCCCCCGTCGTCGATGCGCAGCGTCCAGTAGAAGCGGGAGTGGTCGTCGTCGAGCGGCTCGAGCTCCAGCAGCACGACCCCGCGCTCGCCGGGTCCCGGGTACGGCTCCACGGTCCGCTGCCCGCACGGGAGCAGCCCGGGCGGCAGCACGGCGTCCTCCACGTTGGTGCGCACCGACGGCCTGACCTCGGCGAGCCGGTCCCATATCCACTCGCCGAGGTGTTCGACGGCGGCCTTGTCCTCGGGGTCACGGGCCTCCAGGAACAGCTGGACCAGGCGGAGATAGCGCAGGAAGACGAACGCCTCCTGCGGCCGGTCCCCCTCGTACAGCTGCCCGTGCCCGTCGCGCCAGGAGACGGGCAGGTGCGGGCGCCCGGCCGGGTCGTCGCCACGCGCCTTGCGCACCAGCCGGGTGATGGTGTGCGGGGCGTCGGCGGGCTCGACCGCCGCCAGCAGCGCGAGCGCCTTCCGGCGGTCCACGGGGCTCCACTGGTCGGAGTCGGCCTCGCGCGGCGTCCCGGGCAGCTTCGTCTGCCGGGTGACCCAGTTGTGCTCCACCCTGCGACGCTTGTCGTGCCATCGGTCGTGCGCGGCGATCACCCGGTGGTAGGCCGCGAACTGCCGCATCAACGAGACCGCTATGGACAGCCCGCCGTCCCGGTCACCGCGGCGGCATTTGATGACGGCCACGACGGCTCCGGTGGCCGGATCCAGCACCGGGCCGCCGGAGACCCCGGACGGGAACTCGTTGCTGGGCCCGAGCCGCAGTCCGTACGGTCCGTCGTGGGCGTTCACCGTGGCCTCGCCGTTCCACGCCTGGGCCGCCCCGTCGGCCAGCGGCCGGTAGCCGTACACGATCCGGTGGTCGCCGAACGGATGGTCGGAGCGGTCGCTCAGCCAGACGCACTCGTGCTCCACGGAGCGGTCGAGCAGGCGCACCAGGGCCATGTCCTGCTCCAGGGGCAGCTGCGGCTGCTCGTGGATCTGCTCGCCGAGCGATCCCTGGTAGAGGCACTCCTCCAGCCGGGCGGGCACAGGGCGGCCGTCGTGGAGGCCGGGGCCCCGCACCCGGAACTCCTCGTCGCCCCTTTCCCCGACACGACCGAGCAGCACATGGGCGCAGGTCAGTACCCAACCCGGAGCGACGAGAAAGCCGCTGCCCCACATGTCCTCGTCATCGGGACGCGCGGAGTGGAAGTGGACCGTGGCGTTCTCGATCAGGTGCTCGAGGCGGGCATCACGCCGCTCAGACATCCGTGCCGGACTCGGTGGTGGCCCGCTCACGGCGCTCGGCGAGCTTCCGCTCGCGGCGCTCGTCCAGCTTCCACACCAGGCCGACCTCCAGCGACGCCTTGGCCTCCCCGTCGGCGAGCACGGCGATCGCCTTGCCGGGCTTGGCGACGATCTCGACGCCGAAGGTGATGGTCGCCTCGTCCGGCCCCACGGACTGTGCCGCGTCCAGGACCGACTGACCGACGCCCTGGATCAGTTCGCCCAGCTGCTCCAGTTTGGCGGCCGCAGCGCGCCCCACCCCGATGTCGAGGTCGTCCGAGCCGTACTCGCCGGGTTTCGTCGCGGCCTGTGTGGGTGTCACCCGCGCCAGCACCGTCTGGCCCCCGGGCAGCGTGATCTCGCGCAGCGTCTCGTCCATGGCTCCCCCGCCCTGTGCACGGCTCCGCTCGCCCGGCCGCCGGACCACGCCGGCACCGGGCTCTTGAACTGCGACGAGGCTAGCCGCCCGGGCGGTTCCGGAGCGAGACCGCTAACCGGCCAAGTGGCGCATATTCTGAAGGCATGTACTTCACCGACCGTGGCATCGAAGAGCTGGAGAAGCGACGCGGCGAGGAGGAGATCACCTTCGAGTGGCTCGCCGAGCAGCTTCGTACGTTCGTCGATCTCAACCCCGACTTCGAGGTGCCGGTGGAGCGGCTGGCGACCTGGCTGGCGCGTCTGGACGACGAGGACGACGAGTAGGCCGGTCAGCGGTCGATCGGGGCGGCAGGCCGGGGCGGCCGACGGGGCGGCCGACGAAGGGTGCGCCCGCCGACGGGGCAGCGGCTGCGCACCCGTGTCCCCATGCCCATGCCCCATGTCCTCGAGTCCCCCTGCCCACAGGGCGGCACAAGCGACGTGTCGCGACATGCTGCACAGCGGCGGCGGGCGCCGTCCGCGCAGCCTTCCGTGTGATCACAGGCGCCCCGCTCCTAGGTCGCACCCTCCCCGGTCGCGTCTTCCTCGGTCGCGTCTTCCTCGGTCGCGCCTTCCTCGGTCGCGCCTTCCTCGGTCGCGCCTTCCTCGGTCGCACCTTGAGCCGATTCCGCCCCCTCCCCCACAGTTCCCCCAACGGGCGCCTTGACTTTGCCAGGCCACGATATATCGTGAATACGAAGACGCGATATGGCGCGTTGGGTGACCTCGCCCCGCGCCCGTCGCCACGTCCGCGGTGTCGCCCGTCGAGTAGGCCGTCCCGCACCGGCCGAGGAGGTCACCCCATGTCCGAGTGGTCCGTCGCAGAGCCGAGGAAGCTCACCTTCGACGCCCCCGTGACGGCACTCCATGTGCGCACCGTCAACGGAACGGTGAACGTGGTGGGCACGGACGAGAGTTCCGCCCGCCTGGAGGTCTCGGAGATCGAGGGACCCCCGCTCACGGTGACCCAACAGGACGGCACCCTGACGGTGGCCTACGACGACCTTCCCTGGAAGGGCTTCCTCAAGTGGCTGGACCGCAAGGGCTGGCGCCGCAGTGCGGTGGTCTCCCTGGCCGTTCCCGCGTCCACCCGCGTGGAGGTCGGCGTGATCGGGGCCAACGCCGTGGTCTCGGGAATCGACGGCCCTGTCGAGTCGAAGGGCGTCACGGGCGAGACGACCCTGGTCGGCCTCTCCGGCCCGGTCCGCGTCACCACGGTCTCGGGCAACGTGGAGGCCCAGGGCGTCACCGGCGAGCTGCGACTCAACTCGGTCTCCGGCGACCTCACCGTCATCGAGGGCGCCTGCCCGCTCGTGAAGGCCGACTCCGTCAGCGGCTCGATCATCCTCGACCTCGATCCCACGAGTGGCCCCACCGACGCCCGCCTGACGAACGTCTCCGGTGAGATAGCGATCCGCCTCCCCCACCCGGCGGACGCGGAGATCGAGGCCAACACGGCGAGCGGCACCGTCTCCAATGCCTTCGACGACCTGCGGGTGACCGGGCAGTGGGGCGCCAAGAAGATCACCGGCCGCCTCGGCGGGGGCAACGGCCGGCTGAAGGCGACCACGGTCTCCGGCTCGATCGCCATCCTGCGCCGCCCGGCCGGGGAGGAGGACCCATGGGAGGCGCCCGGGGAGGCGCGTCCCTCGGCCGGCTCCACCGGCGGCCCGACCGAGCAGAAGGGGCTCTGACATGCCTCCCGTCTTCGCCCATGGCCGACTGCGGCTCTACCTGCTGAAGCTGCTCGACGAGGCGCCCCGCCACGGGTACGAGGTGATACGGCTGCTGGAGGAGCGCTTCCAGGGGCTGTACGCACCGTCCGCCGGCACCGTGTACCCCCGGCTCGCCAAGCTGGAGGCCGAGGGCCTGGTCACCCACACCACCGAAGGCGGCCGCAAGGTGTACGCGATCACGGACGCGGGCCGCGCCGAACTCGCCGACCGCAGTGCGGAGCTGGCCGACCTCGAGCTGGAGATCCGCGAGTCCGTCGCGGAGCTGGCCGCCGAGATCCGGGCGGACGTCCGGGGCGCGGCCGGCGATCTGCGCCGTGAGATGCGGGCCGCGGTCTCCCAGGCCCGCCGCGGTGACAAGGGACACGCGGACTCCTACGGGGAGCACGGCGACCAGTCCGAGAAGGAGGCATGGCGCGCCGCCAAGGAGGAACTGCGCCGCGCAAAGCAGGAGTGGAAGGAGCAGGCCCGGCGCGCCAAGGACGAGAGCCGGCGGGCCCGTGAAGAGGCCCAGCAGGCACGCCGCCAGGCCAAGGAGGCCCAGGAGCGGGCGCACGTCCAGGCCCAGGAGGAACTCCAGCGCATGGCGCGGCGCGTCCAGGAGCATGTGCAGGATCACTTCGCGCGGGGCGACTGGCCCACGGGCGTACGGGAGGGCCTGACCGAGCTGGCCAAGGAGTTCGGAGAGTTCGGGAAGGACTTCGGCTTCGGCCGCTCGGGGGCGGCACAGGAACCGGAGTACACGACGACCCCCGGGGACTTCCCCGGCGCCTACGAGCCTTCCTGGGCGCACGAGGACTTCCCGGGCGACCCGGCCCGGGCCCTCGACCGGCTCCTGGACCGCTTCCGTGACGACATCCGCGACGCGGCCCGCGACCACGGCGTGACGGAGGAGCAACTCCGTGATGCCCGGGGCCACCTGTCGACGGCGGCGGCCCGCATCGGCGCGGCACTGCGCTCCCGGAAGGTGTGACGGTTCGGCCGGCGAGGCCGAGTGCGCCTCCGGCGGGGCCGAGTGCCGCTCCTCCGGGGCCGAGTACGCCTCCGGCGGCACCCGGCCCCGGCGGACCTCAGTTCGCGGTCAGTACGATCTTGCCGAACTGGTCGCCCGCTTCCAGGCGTTCGAAGCCCTCGCGGGCGCGGTCGAGCGGAAGCACCTCGTCGATGACGGGACGCACTCCGGTGGCGGCGCAGAAGGAGAGCAGGTCCTCCAGTTCGTCCTTGGAGCCCATGGTGGAGCCCACCACCTTCAGCTCCAGGAAGAAGATGCGTGTGAGCTCCGCGTGGGAGGGCCGGTCACCGCTGGTGGCGCCCGAGATGACGATCGTGCCGCCGGGGCGCAGCGACTTGACGGAGTGCGACCAGGTGGCGGCGCCGACGGTCTCGATCACGGCGTCCACCCGCTGCGGCAGCCGCGCCCCGGACTCCAGGGCCTCCACCGCGCCCAGCTCCAGCGCCCGCTTGCGCTTGGCCTCGTCGCGGCTGGTGGCGAACACCCGCAGCCCGGCCGCCTTGCCGAGCACGATCGCGGCCGTGGCGACACCACCGCCTGCGCCCTGCACGAGGACCGAGTCCCCGGGGCGTACACCGGCGTTGGTGAAGAGCATGCGGTAGGCCGTCAGCCAGGCGGTGGGAAGGCAGGCGGCCTCCTCGAAGGAGAGCTGCTTCGGCTTGGGCAGGAGGTTCCAGGTGGGCACGGAGACCTGCTCGGCGAAGGTGCCCTGGTAGCGCTCGGTGAGGATCGAGCGGGGCTCGTCGGGGCCGACGCCGTGGCCGGTCTGGCCGATGACGGAGTGGAGGACGACCTCGTTGCCGTCCTCGTCGACACCCGCCGCGTCGCAGCCGAGGATCATGGGCAGCTTGTCCTCGGAGAGACCGACCCCCCTGAGGGACCAGAGGTCGTGGTGGTTGAGGGAGGCGGCCCTGACGTTCACGGTCGTCCAGCCGGGCCTCCGCTCGGGGGCCGGGCGTTCTCCCAACTCCAGGCCGGAGAGCGGGCGGTCGCGGTCGATGCGGGCGGCGTAGGCAGCGAACATGACCTTGACGATAGGCTCCGCGGTGGGCGTAGGGAACCAGGACCGACTGTGACGCGTGTCCCGCCCGGAAGCCACATACCGGCCGCAAGGACACGGGCGGGCGGCGTCATCCGACCCCGCCCGCCCGGCACTGCGTCACCGTCGCGCGACGCCCTCGGCCCGCGCGGCCGCGGCCACCGCCGCCGTCACGACCGGCGCAACCCGCTCGTCGAAGGGCGACGGGATCACATAGTCGGCCGCCAGGTCGTCGCCGACGACCGACGCCAGCGCCTCGGCCGCCGCGATCTTCATGCCCTCGGTGATCCGGGACGCCCGCACCTGGAGCGCGCCCGCGAAGATGCCCGGGAACGCCAGCACGTTGTTGATCTGGTTGGGGAAGTCGGACCGCCCCGTCGCCACCACGGACGCGTACTTGTGCGCGACATCCGGGTGGACCTCCGGGTTCGGGTTGGCCATCGCGAAGACGAAGGCGCCCTTGGCCATCGACGCGACGGCCTTCTCCGGCACCGTACCGCCGGAGACGCCGATGAAGACGTCGGCGCCCGCGAGGGCGTGCTCCAGCGACCCCGACAGACCCGCCTTGTTCGTGAACCCGGCGAGTTCCCGCTTGACCGGCGTCAGATCGTCCCGGTCCGGCGACACGACGCCCTTGCGGTCCGCGACCGCGACGTCCCCGATGCCCGCCTCGACCAGCATCTTCGCGATGGCGACACCCGCCGCTCCGGCGCCCGAGATGACGGCCCGCAGATCCCCGAGTCCCCTGCCGGTCAGCCGCGCGGCGTTCCGCAGGGCCGCCAGCGTCACCACGGCCGTGCCGTGCTGGTCGTCGTGGAAGACCGGGATGTCCAGCCGCTCCTGGAGCCGGCGCTCGATCTCGAAGCACCGCGGCGCCGAGATGTCCTCGAGGTTCACACCGCCGAAGGAGGGCGCGAGACGGACCACGGTCTCGACGATCTCGTCCACGTCCGTGCAGTCCAGGGCGATCGGGACCGCGTCCACCCCGCCGAACTGCTTGAACAGGATCGCCTTGCCCTCCATGACCGGGAGGGACGCCTCGGGACCGATGTCACCGAGTCCGAGCACGGCCGTGCCGTCCGTGACGACGGCGACGACCGAGGACTTCCATGTGTAGTCGTGGACCAGCTCGGGCTGCTCCGCGATGGCGGTGCACACCCGGGCGACGCCGGGCGTGTACGCAAGGGACAGGTCGTCCTTGTCACGGATCGGCACGGTGGCCTGAACGGCCATCTTGCCACCGCGGTGCAGCGCGAAGGCCGGATCGAAGGAATCGTGGGGCTCGACCCCGCCGTCCTGATCCGCACTGTTGTCGCTGCGAGGATTGACGATCTCCGCTGCCACTGTGTCGTACCCCTTAGGTATGCATGTTTGAGGGTGACCACTCCTGGTGAGGGGTGGGCGGGCACCGCGTATGACCCAGATGACTGATGCGTACGGGTGCACACGCGACGGGCGCGCCGCACACGCGCCCTGAGCCCCTGATGAGGGGTGTAATGCACCTTCTTACCCGACGGATGGTGTCCCGGACGAGTCCATAAAGCTAAGGTCACACGCCGGTGAGATGACTCATGGCCGGAAATGTGGACAAGTCACCGACATGTCTCCTCGGGGCCGTCGCGGCCCGGCCACTATCGTCCGCATCATGAGACCGGCCGAAGATCTTCCGGCCGGAAGGATCGATTCCCGCAAAAGCCCGACTGTGATCGGCGCTCCGGACGTGTTTCAGGGGTCCCGTTATCCGATTTTGACATAGTGGCGCCCCTGAAAATGCGTAACGGAATGGCAAGATGCCTCAACCACACGAGGTCGCGACACCCGAAGGTGTGTGTTCTCGTCGACCCATCGGCATCACTCATCCCGCCGGAGGAACCCACCATGACCGCAAGCTCCACCCGTCGTTCGACCGCCGTGCGCTCCCGGATAGCCGCGGTCGGCGCCATCGCGGTCGCGGGCACCCTGCTGCTCACCGGCTGCGGTGACCAGACGAAGAGCAAGAACAACGACAGCGGCTCGGGCAGCGCCTCGGCGGCGGCTCCGCTGGCCGACAAGCTCCCCGCGTCCATCCGCCAGGCGGGGATCATCAAGGTCGGCTCGGACATCGCGTACGCGCCGGTCGAGTTCAAGGACGGCGCCGGCAAGACGGTCGGCATGGACCCCGATCTCGCGGACGCCATGGGCAAGCAGCTCGGCGTGAAGTTCCAGTTCGAGAACGGCACGTTCGACGCCCTGCTCACGGGCATCCGCTCCAAGCGCTATGACATCGCGATGTCCGCCATGACCGACAACAAGAGCCGCCAGGAGGGTGTCGATCCCGACTCCGGCAAGAAGGTCGGTGAGGGCGTCGACTTCGTCGACTACCTCACCGCGGGCGTCTCGATCTACACCCGCAAGGGCGACACCGGCGGTATCTCGACGTGGTCGGACCTGTGCGGCAAGAAGCTCGCCGTGGAGCGGGGCACCGTGTCGGAGGACCTCGCCAAGAGCGAGACCAAGAAGTGCACGGGCGGCAAGAAGATCACCATCGAGGCCTTCGACGACGACCAGCAGGCCCAGACCCGGCTGCGCTCCGGCGGCGCCGACGCCGCGTCCTCCGACTTCCCGGTCGCCGCGTACGCGGTGAAGACCTCGGGCGGCGGCAAGGACTTCCAGCTCGTCGGCGACCAGGTCGAGGCCGCCCCGTACGGCATCGCCGTCGCCAAGGGCAACAACCAGCTGAGGGACGCTCTGCAGGCCGCGATGGACGCGGTCATCAAGAGCGGCGAGTACCAGAAGATCCTTGCGAAGTGGGGCGCCGAGGACGGCGCCGTGAAGGAGTCCGTCATCAACGGCGGCAAGTGACCGCTGCTCCGCGGCCACTGAAAGGCAACACCCGTGACTGTTGACATCGACAAGACGGCGGGCACCCAGGACACTCCCCCGGCCGGCGCCGAGGCCATCAAGGCCATTCCGGTGAGGCACTACGGGCGGTACGTCTCCGCGGTCATCGCGATCGCGCTGCTCGTCGCCATCATCTACGCGTTCGGCCAGGGCAGGATCAACTGGCATGCCGTGCCGGACTACTTCTTCGACGACCGCATCCTGACCGGTGTGGGCAAGACCCTCATGCTGACGGTCCTGTCCATGGTCATCGGCATCGTCGGCGGCATCGTGCTCGCCGTGATGCGGCTGTCGAAGAACCCGGTGACCTCGTCCGTCGCCTGGTTCTACATCTGGTTCTTCCGCGGCACTCCGGTCCTGGTCCAGCTGTTCCTCTGGTTCAACCTGGGCCTGGTCTTCGAGTACATCAACCTCATGCCGTTCTACAAGGACTACTGGTCGAACTTCATGACGCCGCTGCTGACGGCGCTGCTCGGCCTGGGTCTGAACGAGGCGGCGTACATGGCGGAGATCTGCCGTGCCGGTCTGCTCGCCGTCGACGAGGGCCAGACGGAGGCCGCGCACGCACTGGGCATGAGCCACGGCAGGACACTGCGCCGGATCGTCATTCCGCAGGCGATGCGGGTGATCGTGCCGCCGACGGGCAACGAAGTGATCAACATGCTGAAGACGACCTCGCTCGTGGCGGCCGTCCAGTTCCCCGAGCTCTTCCGCTACGCCCAGGACATCGGCCAGACCTCCGGCGCCCCGGTGGAGATGTACTTCCTCGCCGCCGCCTGGTACCTGATCATGACCTCGGTCCTCAGCGTGGGGCAGTACTACATCGAGCGGTACTACGCGCGCGGCTCCAGCCGCCAGCTGCCGCCGACCCCGTGGCAGAAGGTCAAGGCGAACATGTTGTCCATCGGCCGTCCGAAGGGAGGCGCGGCATGACCGAGCAGCTCACGAAGAGCGACGCTCCCGCGAAGGACACGTCCGTCCCGATGGTCAAGGCCGAGGGGGTCCACAAGTCCTTCGGGGCGGTGGAGGTCCTCAAGGGCATCGACCTGGAGGTGAAGTCCGGCGAGGTGTTCTGCCTCATCGGCCCCTCCGGTTCGGGCAAGTCGACATTCCTGCGGTGCATCAACCACCTGGAGAAGATCAACGCCGGCCGGCTGTACGTGGACGGCGAGCTGGTCGGCTACCGGCAGCAGGGCGACAAGCTGTACGAACTGCGCGACCGCGAGGTCGCGATGAAGCGCCGGGACATCGGCATGGTCTTCCAGCGCTTCAACCTGTTCCCGCACATGACCGCCCTGGAGAACGTCATCGAGGCGCCGGTCCAGGTGAAGGGCGCGGCCAAGGCCCAGGCCAAGGAGCGCGCGATGCAGCTGCTGGAGCGCGTGGGTCTGGCGGACCGCGCCGGGCACTACCCCTCGCAGCTCTCCGGTGGCCAGCAGCAGCGTGTGGCCATCGCCCGGGCCCTCGCGATGGACCCGAAGCTGATGCTGTTCGACGAGCCGACCTCGGCCCTCGACCCGGAGCTCGTCGGCGACGTCCTCGATGTGATGCGCGACCTCGCCGAGTCCGGCATGACGATGGTCGTCGTCACCCACGAGATGGGCTTCGCCCGGGAGGTGGGCGACTCGCTCGTCTTCATGGACGACGGCGTGGTGGTCGAGTCGGGCAACCCGCGGGACGTCCTGACCAACCCTCAGCACGAGCGGACGCAGTCGTTCCTGTCCAAGGTTCTCTAGGGGAACGGCGGACACCGGTACGACACGAAGGGGCGGTACGGATTCCTCGTACCGCCCCTTCGGCGTGCCGGCCGTCCCCGGGGCCTACTTCAGCGCGAGCAGCAGCGTGTCCGACGGGGAGCACCACACCGGGCGGGCCTCCGCGAAGCCCTTCTCGCGCAGTACGCGTGCGTGCCATGCGGCGGAGGGCGTCTCGCCGTCGGCGTGGTCGCCGTAGATCTCGAAGCGGCGGGCGGTCGGAGCGGACAGGACGGGGTCCTTGGCGGCGAGCTGCCACCACTCGGACCAGTCGAGGGCGCCGTCCCGCAGGGCCCGCTCCCTGCGCTCGCGCCGGCGTGCGCTCTCGGCCGCGTTGATCCGGGGCGTGGTGTCGTCGATCATGTGGTCGGCGTTCATGAAGACGCCGTCCCGGCGGACGAGTCCGGCGATGCGGCCGTAGAGGGCCTCGAGGGGTTCGGCGCGCAGCCAGTGCAGGGCCGTGGCGGTGAGGACCGCGTCGTACGTGTCGTACGGCAGACGCGCGGCCCAGCCGGGGTCCTTGAGGTCCGCCTCGACGAGGGTGACCCGGTCGTCGCCCTCGAAGGTGCCGCGGGCGATGGTCAGCAGTGCGGGGTCGAGGTCGACGCCGGTGCTGGTGGCCTTGGGCAGGCGGGCGAGCAGCCGGGCGGTGATGCTTCCGGTGCCGCACGCGAGGTCGAGTACGCGGGGCGCGTCGCCGACGAACGCCTCCACCATGTCGAGCATGATCCGGAAGCGGTCCTCCCGGTCGGGCATGTACCACTCCTGCTGGCGGTCCCAGCTCTCCTGCCAGGCACTCCAGTCGGCCCCCGCCGTGGTCTCCGTGTCCGCCATCGCGAGCCTCCTCCGGCTACGTCACGTAATACCCTTGATGCACGACCGTCTGTTACCCGACCGCATCCCGACCATAGAGCGCCCCGGTAAGGACTACAAGTGGAACTGGCCTATTACTCGGACTACGCCGTACGACTCGTGAACAGCGAGGAGCCGGTCCGGGGCAAGGATTCGCTCACCTCGGTGGAGGCCGTACGCGGTCTCTTCGGCAACCAGTCGGCGGCCCGCCGCGCCACCGACGCCGACGTGACCCGTTTCCGCTCGGTCCGGGCCCGGCTGCGCGCTGTCTTCGAGGCGGCGGACCAGGGCGACGAGACGCTCGCGGTGGACCTGCTGAACTCCCTTCTCCTGGAGTTCCCGGTGAGCCCGCAGATCTCCGGGCACGACCACCGGGACGAGGACGGCCGCCCGCTGTGGCACATGCACCTCGCCGACCACCCGTCGAACGCCACCGCGGGCTACGCGGCGATCGCCGCGATGGGCCTCGCCTTCCACCTCACGGAGTACGGCGTTGACCGCCTGGGCCTGTGCGAGGCGGCACCGTGCCGCAACGCCTACCTCGACACCTCGACGAACCGCTCCCGGCGGTACTGCTCGGACCGCTGCGCCACCCGCGCGAACGTGGCCGCCTACCGCGCCCGCAAGCGCCTGGAGGCGGACCGGTCGCCCAGTACGGGCCGGACGGCCGTGAGCACCCAGCGCACCAGCGCGAGCGGCGAGCGCTGACCCTCCTTGAGCGGCCGGTACCGCAGCCACACCTTCCCGAGGACCAGTTCCTCGGGAACCGTGCCGTAGTCGGTGCTGTCCCCGCCCGCGTACGGATTGTCGCCGAGCACCCACCAGCCGCCCTCGCGCAGCTCCACGGCCCGCTTGACGACCAGCAGGTCCTGCTGGAAGGGGTGCCGCAGGACGACGACGTCGCCCGGCCGCACCCGGGCCCCGTACTGAAGCAGCAGCTGGTCCCCGTGCTGCAACGTGGGCACCATGGACGGCCCCGTCACCTCGGCCGCCCCGAACGGCAGCAGGGCCCTCGTGCGCTCGATCTCCTGCGACAGCTCCGGCATCACCGGCACCTCCCCGGTCCGATCCTCCACCAGTCCCAGTTTCGCCCCGGACTTTTGTCGTAAGCCCATGGGGGCACTCGCGAAAACCGGTCCCCTACGGAGTAATGTCCCACCTGAGAAGACGATCACGAGGAAGGACAGCTTCATGCTCTCCCGCCTGTTTGCCCCCAAGGTCAAGGTCAGCGCCCACTGCGACCTGCCCTGTGGCGTCTATGACCCGGCCCAGGCCCGCATCGAGGCGGAGTCGGTGAAGGCCGTGCAGGAGAAGATGGCCGCCAACGACGACCCGCACTTCCAGGCTCGGGCCACCGTCATCAAGGAGCAGCGCGCCGAGCTCGCCAAGCACCACGTCTCGGTGCTGTGGAGCGACTATTTCAAGGCCCCGCACTTCGAGAAGTACCCGGAGCTGCACCAGCTGGTGAACGACACCCTGAAGGCCCTCTCGGCCGCCAAGGCGTCGACGGACCCGGCGACGGGCCAGAAGGCGCTGGACTACATCGCCCAGATCGACAAGATCTTCTGGGAGACCAAGAAGGCCTGATCTTCGATCATGGCACTTGACCTGCGATTTTCTTCGGTCGCTTGGTCTGACTGTCCGCACCCGGTCCGCAGGCCGCCGAGCACGGCGCGCATGACGGTCCGGGTGCGGATCTCGTTCACCCGGCCACAGCCCCGGGGACCACATCGGCAGGGCCACGGTGGCTGGGCCGGAAGGGCCGGCGAACGGCTCGCTGTCGGCCCCGGATGCTGCTAGGCCGTGAGCATCGACGACGCTGAACGTGGCGCCGCCCTGCTGCACGCACTGAATGCACCTCAGCCGGGCTGAACGGGTCGCCCTCGCACCGTGAAACCGTCGTGAAACCGCGGCGAAGGCGGGCGCGCGCACGCTCTTCGCATGACCACCACACGACTCGCGATCACCGCGACGGGGCTGCGGAAGGCGTACGGCGAGCAGGTCGTGCTCGACGGGATCGACCTGACCGTCGCCGAGGGCACCGTCTACGCGCTGCTCGGCCCCAACGGCGCGGGCAAGACCACCACCGTGCAGATCCTTTCCACGCTCGCCGCCGCGGACGGCGGGGAGGTGAGGGTCGGCGGCCACGACCCCCTACGCGACCCCCGCGCCGTCCGCGCACAGATCGGGGTCACGGGGCAGTTCGCCGCCGTCGACGCCATGCTCACCGGTGAGGAGAACCTGCTCCTCATGGCGGATCTGCACCATCTCGGCAGGCGGGAGGGGCGCCGCCGGGCCGGCGAACTCCTCGAAAGGTTCGGGCTGGCCGACGCGGCGGGCAAGCTGCCCTCCGCCTACTCCGGGGGCATGCGGCGGCGCCTCGACCTCGCCATGACCCTGGTCGGCGAACCCCGCATCATCTTCCTCGACGAGCCCACCACCGGCCTCGACCCGCGCAGCCGTCACGCCATGTGGCAGATCGTGCGGGACCTGGTCGCCGGCGGCGTCACCGTCTTCCTCACCACCCAGTACCTGGATGAGGCCGACCAGCTCGCCGACCGCATCGGCGTCCTCAACGGCGGCCGGCTCGTCGCCGAGGGCACCGCCGAGGAGCTCAAGCGGCTCGTGCCCGGCGGGCATGTGCGCCTGCGCTTCGCGGACCCTGCCGCGTACGAACGGGCCGTCCGGGTGCTCCGCGGCGCGGCCCACGACGACGAGGCGCTCACCCTCCAGTTCCCCAGCGACGGCAGCACTCGGGAGCTGAAGTCCCTGCTCGACTGGCTGGAGGCCGAGTCGATCGAGGCGGAGCACCTGACCGTGCACACCCCCGACCTCGACGACGTGTTCTTCGCCCTCACGACGGAAGCGGGCGACGCTCCGGCCCCCACCGGCGCCCCCGCCACCACCACCGCCCCCCTGAAGGAGTCCCTCCGGTGAGCACCCTCTCCTACACCGTCACCGACTCGGTGACCATGCTGCGCCGCAACCTCAAGCACGCGGTGCGCTATCCGTCGATGACGATCCCGGTGGTGGTGATCCCGGTCGTCCTGCTGCTGCTGTTCGTCTACGTCTTCGGCAACGCCCTCGGCGCCGGGGTCGCCCCCGGCGCCCACGGCCACTACGTCGACTACGTGGCGCCCGGCATCATCCTCATGGCCACCACCTACGGCTCGGTCTCGGTGGCGGTGCACATCTGCTCCGATATGACCGAGGGCATCGTCAACCGTTTCCGCACCCTGTCGATCTCCCGCGCGGCCGTGCTGAACGGCCATGTCCTCGGCGGGGTCATCCAGACGCTGCTGACCGTCGTCCTGGTGGTCGGCGCCGCCCTGCTCACCGGTTTCCGCCCCGACGCCACGCCCCTGGAATGGCTCGCCACGGCCGGTCTGCTGACGCTGGTCATCGTGGCGCTGACCATGCTGTCGGCGGCGATGGGCCTGCGGGCCAAGACGGTGGAGGCGGCCAGCAACGCCCCCTTCCCGCTGACCTTCCTGCCCTTCCTCGGCAGTGCGATCGTCCCCACGGACTCCATGCCGACGGCTGTGCGCTGGTTCGCGGAGTACCAGCCCTTCACCCCCGTGACCGAGACCCTGCGGGGCCTGCTGATGGGCACGGCCATCGGGGACAGCGCGGTCATCGCGGTGGCGTGGTGCCTCGGGCTCACCGTCCTGGGCTTCTTCTGGGCCCGGTCCGCCTATGACAGGGCGTGAGCGGGACGGGGCCCCACCGTCACCTGCGGCCGTCGTAGGCGTCGAGCAACTCCAGTGCCGCCGCGCGCAGTTCCTTCCGCCCCAGGGCGGCGTACGCGGACACCGCGTCCTCGTACGCCGCCCTGTCGGCGCGCTCCACCGCCTCCCGGACCCGGGCGGAGGACATCGTCGGCTGGAAGCTGCACAGCGGGCGGCAACGTTCCGCGAGCGCGATCAGCCGGGCCGCGGGAGCCGACGCTCCCTCGTCGAGCTCCACCTGGGCGAGTGCAAGCAGCAGCACACCACACAGAGAGAGGTGCACCGCGTACGCGGGCCGGTCGACGGCGGGTCCGGACAGCAACGCCCGCAGCTTGGCCGGGAGTTCGCGGACCAGGTCCGCCACCTTGTCGAGGCGGCCGTGCTGGGCGTGGGCGATCACCGCGACGCCCTGGGTCTCCAGCGTCCAGGCTTCCAGGCCGGGCGGGTCGGAGTGGAGAAGCGGCCGGTCGGGCACCGGGGACGGGTCGGCGGCCCGGCGCCACAGGCGCAGCCCCGCCTCGGTCTCGCCCCGGGCGAGCAGGATCGTGGCGCGCACCCCGCGCTGGAAGGTGAGCAGGCCGTAGGAGTTGTCGTCCGTGTCGTGGGCCGTCGACAAGTCCAGCCAGTACTGGGCCTCGTCGACCTCGCCGAGCAGCAGAGCCGCCATGACGAGCCCCCAGCGCACCCCGATCTCCTCGAAGCCCGGCCCGAGCAGCCGCTCCTGGAGGTGGAGCGCGACCCGCAGATGGTGCCGGGCCCGCTCGCCCTGCTCGGTCTGAAGGCTGAGTTCGCTGATGCGGGAGTGGGCGAGGAGCAGGGCGACGGGACGGCTCACCCCCTGCAGGGCGTCGAGTATGCGGCCGGCGGCGGCGAGGGCGCCCTCGATGTCGCCCTCGGCCTCCCGTACGTAGCTGACGACGGCCGCGGCGACGGCGGCGGCCAGCGGCTCGGAGTACGGCGGGTGCGGGGGGTCGGCGGCGAACACGGCGGGCACATCGGCCAGGACACACGCCAGGGCGCGGGGCACGGTGTCCGGCGCGGCGGGCGGCAGCCGGCGCAGTGCGGCCACGAACCGCAGGGCGCTGACGCCACTGCCCTGGAAGAGGAGCATGTCGCAGCCGAACAGGGCGGCCGCGGTCCGGGTTGCCTCCACGAGCGGGGGCTCGGGGCGGAAGTGGCCGACGAGATGGCCGGTCTCCTGGATCAGCGTGGCCATCCGGGTGTAGCGGGGCTCAATGTTCCACAGTCCGGCGAGGACGGCGGTGCACGCCACGGCCGTCGGGGCGTCGTCGCGGGACAGGGCGAGGCGCAGGGCGTGCAGCAGGTTGTCCTGTTCGGCGCGGACCGGCTCCAGGTCGACGAAGGAGTCGGCCTCGGGGGCGGTGGTGTGGTGGCCGAGCCCGAACTCCCGTGCCCACGCCAGGAAACGCCCGGTGACGTGGTCGGCCTCGCCGGCCTCCTGCCGGCGGGCGGTGCTGAACTCGCGCACCGTCTCCAGCATGCGGAAGCGCGCCCCGGATGCGGTGTCGGCGACCTTGAGCAGCGACTGGTCGACGAGGTCCTCCAGCACCTCGCTGTCGCCCAGGAGGGCCTCCGCCGCGTCGGCGGTGAAGCCGTCCGGGAAGACGGACAGGGCGCGCAGAGCCCGCTGCCCCGTCTCGTCGAGGAGGTGCCAGCTCCAGTCGACGACGGCGAGCAGGGTGCGATGTCGCTCCGGCGCGTCCCGGGCACCGCCGCGCAGCAGGGCGAAACGGTCGTGCAGACGGCGGGCGATCTCGGTGACGGACATGACACGGACGCGGGCCGCGGCCAGCTCGGCGGCGAGGGGCAGTCCGTCGAGGCGGCGGCACAACTCCTCGACGGTGGCCGGGGGCAGTTCGACGCCGGGCCGGGCGGCGCGGGCCCGCTGCCCGAACAGCTCGACCGTGGTCCGCAGGTTCAACTCCGGCAGCAGATAGACCGATTCGGAGCTGAGGCCGAGCGGGGCGCGGCTGGTGGTGAGCACCCGCAGGTCACGGGTGAGGGAGATCAGGGCGCGGACGAGGTCGGCGACTCCGCGCACGACCTGTTCGCAGTTGTCGAGGACGAGCAGGGCGGGGCCCGGGCCCAGGGCGCCGGCGATGCCGGTGAGCAGGTCCGGGTGCAGGGGCTCACCGGTGCCGAGAGCGGCGGCGACCTCGGCCGCCACATCGTCGTCGCCGGTCACACCGGCGAGCGGCACGAAGTGCACGGCCTTCTGCTCGGCCTCGCGGCCGACCATCTGCGCGAGTCGTGTCTTGCCGAGGCCGCCCACGCCGACGATCGAGACGACCCGCGAGGTGCGCAGCAGCCCGGTCACGGCGATGAGGTCGTCGGCGCGGCCGAGCAGAGGGTTGGGCTCGTGCGGGATGCCGCGGCGGACGCGGGGCGCCTCGTCGCGCAGCAGTTCCTGGTGGACGCCGCGCAGGGCGGGGCCGGGGTCGGTGCCGAGGTCGTCGCGCAGGGCCCGGCGGTAGGCGTCGTAGCGGGTCAGCGCGGCGGCCGGGCCGGTGACCGCCGCCTCGCAGCGCAGGAGTTCGGCGAGGACCTCCTCGTCCCGGGGATGGTCCCTGGCCAGAGCGGTGAGCGTGTCGAGGGCCTCGGCGGGCCGGCCGAGCCGCGCCAGGGCGAGCGCGCGGGCGCGCACCAGGGCCGTGTACGTCGTCGCGCGCGCCGCCCGCAGTGCGGCGACCGGATCGTCGGGGGCGTCGTCGCCGGGCGGGCCGTCCCAGTGGGCGAGCCCCGCCTCGGCGTGTGCGAGGACGGCGGTGTGATCGGCTTCACGGGCGGCACGGGCGGCCCGGGTGGCCGCGAGCAGGACGGCGGAGGTGTCGATGGCCTCCGTGTCGAGGGTGAGCCGGTAGCCCGTGGGGGTCGCGGCGATGGCGTCGGCACCGAGCCGGGTACGGGCCCGGGAGACGAGCACCTGGAGCGCCTTGGTGGGGTTCTCGGGCTGCTCGTCGGGCCACAGCCCGTCCACCAGCCGGGCGGCGCTGCACCCTGCGCGGGGCTCGTCGGCGAGCAGGGCGAGCAGCCCGCGCAGCCGGGGGCCACTGATCTCCCGGCCACGGTGGGCCACCCGCGCGAGGAAGGTCAGCTCCGTTGTCACCCGAGTAGGTTAGAGCGTGGCCGATGGATCTTGCGGGGGTCTTCCGGTGCCCCGGGGCCGGCTGTCGCGGCCGCCGGAGCGGGTCGTGTCGTCGGTGGTCCGTGGGATGCTGACGGCGTGGATGTGGACGACCTGATCCGGTTGCGGCGGGCGCGGGACCGGATGGACCGTGAGTACGCGCAGCCGCTGGACGTGGCGGCGCTGGCGCGCACCGCGCTGATGTCTCCGGGGCACTTCCAGCGCAGCTTCCGCGCCGCGTACGGGGAGACGCCGTACGGCTATCTGATGACCCGCCGTATCGAGCGGGCCAAGGCGCTGCTGCGGCGCGGCGACCTGACCGTGACGGAGGTCTGCTTCGCCGTGGGGTGCACCTCCCTGGGATCGTTCAGCTCGCGTTTCACGGAGCTGGTGGGCGAGACACCGAGCGCGTACCGGGCCCGGTCGCACGAGCAGGGGGCGGGGATACCGCCGTGCGTGGCGAAGACCCTGACGCGACCGCGGCGGGGCCGCCCCGGGGACACACGCGCTGATCTGCGCGCACAGATCTAGCGTGGTGCCATGGACCTGAAACTTTCCCAGTGCTTCATCGCCGTGGACGACCACGACAAGGCGCTCACCTTCTACCGGGACGTCCTGGGCCTGGAGGTACGCAACGATGTCGGTTTCGAAGGGATGCGCTGGGTGACGGTCGGCTCGCCGCTCCAGCCGGACGTGGACATCGTCCTGGAGCCTCCGGCGGCGAACCCGGACGCCTCCCCGGCGGACCGCCAGGCGATGGCGGAGCTGCTCGCCAAGGGCATCCTGCGCGGGGTCATCTTCTCCACCGAGGACTGCGACGCCCTCTTCGCCCGCGTCCACGCGTCCGGCGCGGAGGTCCTCCAGGAGCCCATGGACCAGCCGTACGGCGTGCGGGACTGCGCGTTCCGCGACCCGGCGGGCAACCTGCTGCGCTTCGCGGAACGCCCGCGCGCCTGACGCGGCACACCGGTGACGCGTCCCGGGCCCCACGAGTGACTAACGGCCGGGTTCCAGGACCGTCGCGTACACACAGATCTCCATCGTCGGGGCCCCGGAAGGGCCCTGGGTCGGACACCCGGTCCCCGGTACCGCCGGGCCCAGCCGTGGCGCCGGCGCGCGCTCCCAGCGGGCCGGGGGGTCCGGCTCGTCCAGGTCCTGCAGCCACAGTGTGAGGCCCCCGCCCACCAGCACAAGCGCCGCCCACACCCCGGCCGCCCACCGCCACATCCCGCGTCCTGCCCCCGTCCCGGTCACTCCTGAGCCGCCGCCCCGCGGTCCCAGACCTCCACGTCCACCACGGCGGACACCGGTATCGGCCCGTAGATGTGCGGGAACTCCTCACCGCCGGGCTTCACGGCCTCGAACCGTACCGGAGCGGTCAGACGCTCCGGATCGATGACGAGCAGGACCAGTTCGTCGGGCCCCTCGTACTCCCCGTACACCCAGCGCGCCACCTGCGGGACCTGGTGCCGCAGGGAACAGTGGATGAAGCCCTCCTGCTGGAGGGTGAGGCCCCGCGTCGACATCTGGTAGGAGCCGGTGGCACGGGCCCTCTCCCACAGGGAGCGTTCGGTGAGGTGGAGAAGAGGTTCCGGCATGCCGCCCACCCTGGGTCCCGGCTGCGCCGGCGCCTCCGGCTCGCGTGCCACGGAGGCCGGGCACTGCGGATTGCGGCAGGGCCCGGGGCGCCACAGGGGGACGAAGGCGCCCAGTGTCTTGTGACGACGTACGACGGTGTCGACGGGCTGCCCGCACACCGGACAGACCTGCTCCTCACGGCCCATGCCCTCAGCCTAGGGCCGCCTCCCGGAGGGCGACAGGCGGGCAGCGGGCGGGCCCCGCACACCGTGGGAATGCGCGGGGCCCGCCCCGGGCCGGAGCCCCGGCCCGTGCGGGGTCAGGAGCCGCACGGGCCGGGGATCCGGGGTCTCGCGGTGGTCAGGTGCTGCGCCGGGTCACGAACTCGGCCAGGGCCAGCAGTCCGCCCGCCGCCTCCGGGTCGGGCACCGCGCGGGACAGCTCCTGCATCGCCCGGGCCATCCGGTCGGCCGCCTGCACCTGCGCCCAGTCACGGCCGCCCGCCTGCTCGACGGCCAGAACGGTGCGCTCCAACTCCCCTTTCTCGTAAGGCCCCTGGTACAGCCGGGCCAGCTCCGCCGCCGCCGGGGTGCCGGAGGCGAGCGCGGCCACCACGGGCAGCGACTTCTTGCGGGCCATGAGGTCCGCTCCGGCCGGCTTGCCGGTGCGGCTCGGGTCCCCCCAGATCCCGATCACGTCGTCGATGAGCTGGAAGGCCAGCCCGGCCTGGCGGCCGAACGCGTCCAGTGCCTCGACGTCCGTCTCGTCCGCTCCCGCGTACAGCGCCCCGAGCGCGCAGGCGCAGCCCAGCAATGCGCCCGTCTTGGCCTCGGCCATGACGAGCACCTCCTCGAGGGTGACCTCGTGGGGGCCGCGCCGCTCCATGGCCGTGTCCGCATGCTGTCCGGCGCACAGTTCGATCACGCAGGCCGCGAGCCGGGCGGCGGCGGCCCCCGACGCCGGGTGCGGATCCTCGGCGAGCAGCCGCTGCGCCAGTGCCTGGAGGGCGTCTCCGGCGAGGATCGCGTCCGCGTCGCCGAACACGGTCCAGGCGGTGGGGCGGTGTCTGCGGGTGGTGTCCCGGTCCATCACGTCGTCGTGCAGCAGCGTGAAGTTGTGGACGAGTTCGACGGCCGCGGCGGCCTGTACGGCGCTGGACCGCCGTCCGCCGAGCGCCTGCGCCGCGGTCAGGACGAGCGCCGGCCGTATCGCCTTGCCCGCGTTGCCGGCCGCCGGAGTGCCGTCCGCGTGCTGCCAGCCGAAGTGGTAGAGCGCGATCCGCCGCATCGGGGCGGGCAGTGAGTCCACGGCCCGCCTCAGTTCCGGGTCGACCGAGGCGCGGGTGCGCTCCAGGATCGCCACGGCCTCGTGGCCGTCGAGCGGTTGCTCCGGTCCCGACAGCGCGGCGTGCCGCCCCGACGGGACCGTCGCGCTCCGCCGCGGGAGCGTGGGGCTGTGCTTCGGCTCCGTCATGAACTCACCCCTGGGACCGCCTCGAAGAGTCTGCGGACGTCGGGCGCCTCCGCCGCCGGACGCGCACCCGGAGGGTGTACCCGCCCCGAGGGGCGGGAACACGGCGTGCCGCCTGTGCGCGGCGAGCGGGCCGCGGGGGCGCGCCGGCGTCGGGCGAGGACCGAAGGGATCACCTCCGGCGGCCGATAAGACGTCACCTCCAGCGGCCGATCTCGACGTTCTCCAGGACACCCAGGGCGTCGGGCACCAGGACGGCCGCCGAGTAGTAGCCCGTCACCAGATAGCTGATGATCGCCTGTTCGTTGATGCCCATGAAGCGCACCGAGAGACTCGGCTCGATCTCGTCGGGGATGCCGGACTGCCTGAGCCCGACGACCCCCTGCTCCTCCTCGCCGGTGCGCATGGCGATGATCGAGGTCGTCCGGGCCTCGGTGACCGGGATCTTGTTGCACGGAAAGAGCGGCACCCCGCGCCAGGTGGGGATGCGGTTCCCGCCGATGTCGATGGTCTCCGGGACCAGTCCGCGCTTGTTGAGTTCCCGGCCGAAGGCGGCGATCGCGCGCGGGTGGGCGAGGAACAGTTTGGTGCCGCGCCGCCTGCTGAGCAGTTCGTCCATGTCGTCGGGGCCGGGGACCCCCGCGTGGGGCTGGAGTCGCTGGTCGTACTCGCAGTTGCTGAGGAGCCCGAATTCCGGGTTGTTGATCAGTTCGTGCTCCTGGCGCTCCTTGAGCGCCTCGACCGTGAGCCGCAGCTGGTGCTCGGTCTGGTTCATCGGCTGGTTGTAGAGGTCGGCCACGCGCGTGTGGATGCGCAGCACGGTCTGGGCGATGCTCAGTTCGTACTCGCGGGGCGCGGCCTCGTAGTCGACGAAGGTGTGCGGGATGTCCGGTTCGCCGCTGTGGCCCGCGGCGAGGTCGATGGCCTTCTCGCCGTATTTGTTGGTGCGCTGCTCGGGGACCGAGCGCTGCTCACGGAGGTGCTCGCGCAGGGACTCGGCGCGCTCAGCGACCAGTTCGACCTCCCGGCGGGGCAGTGCGAGCACCGTGCAGGCGGTGACCGCGCGGGCCGTGTACTCCCAGATGGCGTCCGGGTCGAGCAGGGCCTGGTCACCGAAGTAGGCGCCGTCGGCGAGGACGCCGAGCACCGCGTCGTCTCCGTAGGGGCCGGTGCCGATCTTCTCCACCTTGCCGTGCGCGAGCAGGAACACCTCGTCGGCCTGGCTGCCGAACTCCGCGAGCACGTCCCCGGGTGCGAACCTGCGCTGCTGGCACCGCTGGGCGAGTTCGCCGAGCACCTCCTGGTCCTCGTAGTCGCGCAGGGCCGGCAGCTCACCCAGCTCCGCGGGAATCACCGTGACCTGGTCTCCGGTCTTCACGAACGTCACCCGGCCGTCGCCCACGGAGTAGGTCAGCCGGCGGTTGACCCGGTATGTGCCGCCCTGCACGCTCACCCACGGCAGCATGCGCAGCAGCCAGCGTGAGCTGATCTCCTGCATCTGGGGTGCGGACTTGGTGGTGGTGGCCAGGTTCCGCGCGGCCGTGGTGCCCAGACTCTGTTGCGGCCTGTTCTGCTCCGCGCGGACCTCTTCGCCTACCGACATGGGTATTGCCCCTCCCGATCACGCATCGATCTGCGGGAAAAGCGTCTCATCACGGAGAGTGGCGATGCCATTACCCAAAAGAGCGGGAATGGATCATCGTGCGTCCGGGCACACTGGGGGACTTCGCCGAACGGTCCCGGGCCGGGGGCTGAAGGCCCGGAGCAGGGGGCGCACCTGGCCGGTTCGGCCGATCATCGTCCCATCCTCCGCTGACCGGATCGGCTCGCACGCCGTGCGAACGGCTGGTCCGGGCCTGGCCGTCGCCGGTACAAGCTGCGGTACCAGGCGGCCGCGGCCGGCGGCCGGCGTGCGGCACGAAGGAGACGGCCATGGCCCCACCCATGTCCGCGGACACGTTCCTCGACCGGCTCCGGGCGGAGGGCGTCACGGTGGTCGAGGTGGGCGACTGGGAGCGTCACAACCGCAACCACAAAGGCCCCTGGGGGCCGGTCCACGGGGTGATGATCCACCACACGGCGACGACGGGAGGCGAGCGGACCGTCGAGGTCTGCCGCGACGGCCGGCCGGATCTGCCCGGGCCGCTGTGCCATGGCGTGATCACCAAGGACGGCGTGGTGCACCTGGTCGGCTACGGCCGTGCCAACCACGCGGGCCTCGGCGACGACGACGTGCTGCGCGCGGTGGTCGCCGAGAAGGCTCTGCCCCTGGCCGACGAGGCGGACACCGACGGCAACCGTCACTTCTACGGCTTCGAGTGCGAGAACCTCGGCGACGGCACGGACCCCTGGCCCGCCGCGCAGTCCGACGCGATCGAGCGGGTGAGCGCGGCGATCTGCCGCCACCACGGCTGGTCGGAGCGCTCGGTGATCGGGCACCTGGAATGGCAGCCGGGCAAGGTCGACCCGCGGGGCCTTCGGATGGACCGGCTCAGGGAGCGGGTCCATGACCGGCTGAAGTGACAGCGGGTGACCGGCACGGCGAAGGGTGTCCGACAATGGCGGGGTGACCGGCTCCGATGTGCCGCGCCGCCGCCGGGCGGCCGACGTCGACGTGCTGCGTCCGTGCCTGCCGTCGCCCTTGCGGGAGGTCACGGACGAGCGTTTCGCACGCCACGGGGTCCGGCTGCTGCTCAAGCGGGACGACCTGATCCACCCCGACCTGATCGGCAACAAGTGGCGCAAGCTCGCCCCGAACCTGCGGGCCGCGGCCGGACGCACCCTGCTCACCTTCGGCGGGGCGTACTCCAACCATCTGCGGGCCACGGCCGCGGCGGGCCGGCTGCTGGGGCTGGACACCGTGGGCGTGGTCCGGGGCCAGGAGCTGGCCGGCCGCCCGCTCAACCCCTCCCTCGCCCGGTGCGCGGCCGACGGGATGCGGCTGCACTTCGTCGACAGGTCGACGTACCGGCGCGTCGCCGAGCCGGAGGTCCTGGCCGGCGTTCTGCGCGCGGCGGACGCCGAGGACGCGTACGTGGTGCCCGAGGGCGGCAGCAACTCCCTCGCCGTGCGTGGCTGCCGCGCACTCGGTGAGGAACTGCGCGGCCGGGCGGACGTGGTCGCCGTGCCCTGCGGTACGGGGGGCACGCTGGCTGGTCTGGCCGCGGGGCTGGCCCCGGACCAGCGGGCCCTCGGGGTCGCGGTCCTGAAGGGCGACTTCCTGGCCGGGGAGACGGCCGCCCTCCAGACCCTGGCCTTCGGCGGCCGCCGCGGCGACTGGGCCGTCGAGACCCGTTTCCACTTCGGCGGCTACGCGCGTACGACCGACGAACTCGAGGCCTTCGCCCGGGACTTCGAGTCGCGCCACTTCCTTGCGGTGGAACGTCTCTATGTCGCCAAGCTGCTCTACGGACTTGCCGCCCTGGCCGAGGAGGGCGCGTTCCCACGGGGGACCACCCTGGCCGCGGTGATCACCGGAACCCCGTTCCCCCCTTCCTGACCGGGGCGGCTTCCCCACGCCGGCCGCGCCTCACGCCGTTTCGCGGTAGGCCGCCGCCTCCTCCAGGTCCAGGCGTCTGAGCAGTGTGCGGAGCATCTCGTCGTCGATATAGCGATGGTTGCGGAGCCTGACGAACACCTCCCGTTCCGCCCCGATCACCTCCCGGGACAGCCGGCGGTAGGTGTCGTCGGCCGTCTCGCCGGTCACCGGGTTCACCGAGCCGAGGCGCTCCCACACGGCGTTGCGGCGGCGCTCCAGGACCATGCGGAGGCGGTCGGCCAGGGGCGGCGGCAGGGCGTTGCGCTCGTCCTCGAGGAGTTCGTCGAGGCGCTGCTCGGCGGCCCGCGACGCCTGCGCCTGGGCGTTCCCTTCGGCGAGGGTCTCCGTCTGGAGGTCGCGTCCCGGGAGTCTGAGCAGGCGGACCAGCGCAGGCAGGGTCAGTCCCTGCACCACCAAGGTGCCGATCACCGTGGTGAAGGTCAGGAAGAGGATCAGATTGCGGCCGGGGAAGGGGCCGCCGCCGTGCACGGTCCGGGGGATCGAGAAGGCGACGGCGAGGGAGACCACGCCCCGCATCCCGGCCCAGCCGATGACGAAGGTCCCCTTCCGGGTCGGGTCCTCCTCGCGCTCCCGGATGCGCCGGAACAGCACACGCGGCAGGAAGGTCGCCGGATACACCCACACGAACCGCGACACGACGACCACGACGAACACGGCCAGCGCGTACGAGGCCGCGCTCGTGCCCTCGTACTGGCCGAGTCCCCGCAGGACGACCGGCAGCTGCAGTCCGATGAGCGCGAACACCGCGGACTCCAGCACGAACGAGACCATCCTCCACACCGCCTCCTCCTGGAGCCGGGTCGCGAAGTCGACCTGCCAGTTGTGGTGGCCGAGGTAGAGGGCGACGACGACCACGGCCAGCACCCCGGAGGCGTGCGCCCACTCCGCGGCCCCGTAGGCCACGAACGGGATCAGCAGCGACAGCGTGTTCTGGAGCAGCGCCTCCTTCAGGTGCGTGCGCAGCCAGTGGATCGGCATCATCAGCAGCAGGCCGACCGCGACGCCGCCGACCGCCCCGAGCGCGAACTCGCGCACCCCGCCGGCCCAGGTGGCGCCCTCCCCGACGGCCGCCGCGAGCGCCACCTTGTAGGCGGTGATCGCGGTGGCGTCGTTCACCAGCGACTCTCCCTGGAGGATGGTGGTGATCCGCGACGGCAGCCCCACCCGCCGGGCGACCGCGGTGGCCGCGACCGCGTCGGGCGGCGCGACCACCGCGCCCAGCACCAGCGCCGCGGTCAGCGGCAGATCCGGCACGATCAGATAGGCGGCCCAGCCCACCACGAGCGTCGCGAAGAGGACATAGCCGACGGACAGCAGCGCCACGGGACGCAGCTGGGCGCGCAGGTCCAGATACGAGCTGTCGGCGGCCGCCGTGTACAGCAGCGGAGGCAGTACCAGCGGCAGGACGACGTCGGGGGCGAGCGTGTACTCCGGCACCCCGGGCAGGTAGGAGACGGCGAGTCCGGCCGCGACGAGCAGCAGCGGCGCGGGAACCGGGGTACGGCGGGCGGCCCCCGCGACACCCGCGCTGCCCGCGACCAGCATCAGCAGCGGCAACACGTTCATGTCTTCCGCCCGCCCCTCTTTATGTTCGCGCGGCTTCCCGCGGACCCGTCGTAACCTGGCCATCATGAAACAGTGCACGCACGCCGACACGCTGCCGCACCCCGAGCCCGGACCCCGCAGCGAGACCTGCCTGGAGTGCCTCGCCGCCGGCACGCACCCGGTGCAACTGCGGCTGTGTCTGGAGTGCGGGCACGTGGGCTGCTGCGACTCCTCGCCCCTGAGACACGCGACGGCGCACTACAAGGAGAGCGGCCACCCGGTGATGCGTACCTTCGAGCCGGGTGAGAACTGGCGCTGGTGCTTCGTGGACCATGTACTCGTGTGACCCTGGATCCGGACGGTTCGACGGTGTGACGTATGGGTACGTCAAACCGGCGCGCCCTCTTCCCCATTGGTGCCCGCAGACCTCTAGCCACTGTGCGTATACGTAGGTTTACTATGAGTGACAGCAAGGGGCCGGGGTCGCGGGGACAGCAGAGCCGGTAGCGCGGTAGCGTCACCGCTGAACCACGTAGGGCGTTACCCCGGGGGGCGACCCTCGGCCCTGAAAGAGCTTGTACCACCTTGGAGGTGAGGGTGTCCCAGATTGCAGGCGAGCCCGCGACCCAGGACTTCGTTGAAGTCCGGCTTCCGGCAGCGGGTGCCTACCTGTCGGTGCTGCGCACGGCCACCGCCGGTCTCGCGGCCCGTTTGGACTTCACCCTCGACGAGATCGAGGACCTGCGCATCGCGGTCGACGAGGCCTGCGCGATCCTGCTGCAGCAGGCCGTGCCCGGCTCGGTGCTCAGCTGTGTCTTCCGGCTCATCGACGACTCGCTCGAGGTCACGGTCGCCGCGCCGACCACGGACGGTCACGCACCGTCACGGGACACCTTCGCCTGGACCGTTCTGTCGGCCCTGGCCGGCAAGGTCTCCTCCGCGGTCGCCGACGACAAGACCGTGTCCATCAGCCTCTACAAACAGCGCGGCGCGGGACCCGGGCCGGCGTGACGAACGGGGACGGGCCGGTGCGGGACGAAGAGCGCGACACACGGGAGCTTTCCGCCGGTACCGCCGGCGACCCGAACGGGTCGCGGCGGATGGCGGGCGGCGTGGACGGCATCCCCGAGCAGGCCCGCCCGCATCCGGAGGACGACGCCTCGGCGGTCGCGGCACCCGCGCAGGCGGGGGCGGCAGCCGGGACCAAGGAGCCGTTCTCCCGACGGGGTCGCGGACGACGGGATCCGGACGGTGCCACGCTGAGCACGTCCTCTGGAGGAAGTGGGGCCTCCCCCGCTCGAGCAGAACCGAGAGCGCGGGGAAGGGTGACGGGCGGGACGATGAGCGAGCACGAGCGAAACGCCGAGCAGAGCGTGCCGGGCGGCGCGCAGCACGAGCCGCAGGACCGCAGCGGGGCGCGGTCGCTGTTCGTCGAGCTGCGCACGCTGAAAGAGGGCAGCCCGGAATACGCGGAGCTGCGCAATCAGCTGGTCCGGATGCATCTGCCGCTCGTCGAGCACCTTGCGCGCCGCTTCCGCAACCGCGGCGAGCCGCTGGACGATCTGACCCAGGTCGCCACCATCGGCCTGATCAAGTCGGTTGACCGCTTCGACCCGGACCGCGGCGTCGAGTTCTCGACGTACGCGACCCCGACGGTCGTCGGCGAGATCAAGCGGCACTTCCGTGACAAGGGTTGGGCGGTGCGGGTGCCGCGGCGCCTGCAGGAGCTGCGCCTGGCCCTGACGACGGCCACGGCCGAGCTGTCCCAGCTGCACGGCCGCTCCCCGACGGTCCACGAGCTGGCCGAGAAGCTGGCCATCTCGGAGGAGGAGGTCCTGGAGGGCCTGGAGTCCGCCAACGCGTACTCGACGCTGTCCCTGGACGTCCCCGACACGGACGACGAGTCCCCGGCGGTCGCGGACACGCTCGGCGCGGAGGACGAGGCGCTGGAGGGGGTGGAGTACCGCGAGTCGCTGAAGCCGCTGCTCGAGGATCTTCCGCCACGAGAGAAGCGGATCCTGCTTCTCCGCTTCTTCGGCAATATGACGCAGTCGCAGATCGCGCAGGAGGTCGGCATCTCGCAGATGCATGTCTCGCGCCTGCTGGCCCGGACCCTGGCACAGCTGCGGGAGAAGCTCCTGGTCGAGGAGTGACGAAGGGCGACCGGATCCCGGTCGCCCTGGAGTTCCCCCGCCGACGGCCCGTGCCGTCGGCCGTGCGCCTGCTTCTGAGCCCTTGTGTGCGTGCGCCTACTTCTGGTCCTGTACGTTCCCGGGCCCCCGGATGCCCAGCGCCCGTGTGGTCGCCGGGTTCACGAGCAGCACCAGGGCCGCCACCGCGACGACCGCGAGCGCGATGCCGCCCGGGATCGCGAGGCTGTCGGCCTGGAGCAGCGTGTACGCCACCGGCAGCGCCATGATCTGCGTGATGACCGCGGGCCCCCGGCTCCAGCTGCGCCGCAGCAGCAGACCGCGCGCGGCCAGCAGGGGCAGCAGCGCGAGCACGATCAGGGTGATACCGCCGGTGACGGCCTGCCGGCGGTCGTCCGGCGAGCCCGTGAGCCCCAGGACGAGCATCCACGCACCGCCCACGACGAGGGCGAGGCCCTCCAGGGCGGCGAGTGCGGCCGCGACCGTCAGCCGTACGGGACGGGGCTCGGCGTCGGGGGCCGGGGAGGTGGGGTTCTGCTCAGCGCTCACCCCTGAAGGGTAGCCCTCGCCCGGGAGCCGGCCCGGCGAGGCGTGCGAAGGGGCGGCACGGCCTCCGTACCTCCGGGGCGGCTTCCCTGCCCTGTGCTCAAGGCCACTCCCCTTCCTCTTACCGGTTCCCTACCTCGGCCTGGGACGAGTACCGCCGAGTAGGTACGCTGCAATCCATGCGTGCACTTCTCGTGGTCAATCCGGCGGCAACCACCACAAGCGCACGCACCCGTGACGTCCTGATCCACGCGCTGGCGAGCGAGATGAAGCTCGAGGCGGTCACCACCGAGTACCGGGGGCATGCCCGGGACCTCGGCCGTCAGGCCGCGGAGAGCGAGGACATCGAGCTGGTCGTGGCCCTCGGCGGCGACGGCACGGTCAACGAGGTCGTCAACGGTCTGCTGCACCACGGTCCCGACCCCGGCCGGCTCCCCCGCCTCGCCGTGGTGCCCGGCGGCTCGACCAATGTCTTCGCCCGCGCGCTCGGCCTTCCCAACGACGCCGTGGAGGCCACCGGCGCGATCCTGGACGCGCTGCGCGAGGGCCGCGAGCGCACGGTCGGCCTCGGTCTGGCCGCGGGCACCCCGGGCACGGAAGACGAGGCGGTGCCCTCCCGCTGGTTCACCTTCAACGCCGGTCTGGGTTTCGACGCGGGCGTGGTGGGCCGGGTCGAACAGCAGCGGGAGCGGGGCAGGCGCTCCACCCATGCGCTGTATCTGCGCCAAGTGCTGCGTCAGTTTCTGGACGAACCTCATCGCAGGCACGGAACGATCACTCTGGAGCGGCCCGGCGAGGAACCGGTCGAGGATCTCGTCCTGTCCATAATCTGCAATGCGGCGCCGTGGACGTTTCTCGGCAATCGTCCGGTGTACGCGTCCCCTAAGGCATCGTTCGACACCGGACTCGACGTACTCGGTCTCAGCCGCCTGTCGACGGCCGCGGTTGCCCGTTATGCAACCCAGTTGCTCACTTCGTCCCCCGAGCGCGGACCCCAGGGCAAGCACGTGGTCTCCCTGCACGACCTGAGTGGCTTCACCTTGCATTCGAAGGTGCCGCTGCCCCTTCAGATGGACGGGGACCACCTGGGACTGCGGACCAGCGTGACGTTCACAGGCGTACGCCGTGCACTGCGTGTGATTGTGTGAGCAGAAGAGGCCAAAGTCCTTTCACTCGAACGTTTAGGCCAGGATCCACCCCTTGGAAGTACGGCTGTGACCTAGTCGACACCAAGGAATCAAAAAAAACTTTCCGGAAGGGGTTGTATCCGCCGCTGAGGTTTGCGAGTCTCTACGTGGCGCTCGGGGCGGCCCGCACGATCGGCCCCCACAGAGAGCCAGAACCCCTCCTCACACCAAGGACCACGTCAGTGAGTCTGACGATCGGCCCTTCACTTGTTGAGGGATTCGTGAAAGCGTTCACATTCACAAGCACGAAATACCAAGAGAGGTAGCAGCCATGGACTGGCGTCACAACGCCGTTTGCCGCGAGGAAGACCCCGAGCTCTTCTTCCCCATCGGCAACACCGGTCCTGCGCTGCTGCAGATCGAGGAAGCCAAGGCCGTCTGCCGTCGCTGCCCGGTTATCGAGCAGTGCCTGCAGTGGGCGCTCGAGTCCGGCCAGGACTCCGGCGTCTGGGGTGGTCTCAGCGAGGACGAGCGCCGCGCCATGAAGCGCCGCGCCGCCCGCAACCGGGCCCGTCAGGCCTCCGCCTGACACACCCACCCCGTACGAGCCTGAGCTTGGCGGCGCGCACAGCGAGTGCGCATCTCCCGCCCCCGAGCCGCAGCGCGCAGTACCCCCGGTGCGCAGCAATAGCTGGCAACTGAGCTTTAGCCCCGGACCACTTGTGGTCCGGGGCTCATTGCTGTTCCGGTGACCGTCCGAGCGGCCCGCCGGGGTCACGCGTGGGCGCGGACCGGGATGTCCAGGATGACCCGCGTGCCCCGCCCGGGGGCCGGGACCATGTCGAACGTGCCGCCCAACTCCCCCTCCACCAGGGTCCGTACGATCTGCAGACCGAGGTTGCCCGCGGTCTGCGGGTCGAAGCCCTCGGGCAGGCCGACCCCGTCGTCCTGGACGGTGACGAGGAGCCGGGCCTCCTTGGTCGTGCCGCCACGGACCGCCGAGACCTCGACCGTACCGGTGTCGCCCTCACGAAAGCCGTGTTCCAGGGCGTTCTGCAGGATTTCGGTCAGCACCATCGAGAGCGGGGTCGCGACCTCGGCCTCCAGGATGCCGAAGCGGCCGCTGCGCCGGCCGGTGACCTTGCCGGGCGAGATCTCGGCCACCATCGCCAGCACCCGGTCGGCGATCTCGTCGAACTCCACCCGCTCGTCCAGGTTCTGAGACAGCGTCTCATGCACGATGGCGATGGAGCCGACCCGCCGCACGGCCTCCTCCAGGGCCTCCCGTCCCCGCTCGGACCCGATGCGGCGGGCCTGGAGGCGAAGCAGGGCGGCCACCGTCTGGAGGTTGTTCTTCACCCGGTGGTGGATCTCCCGGATGGTCGCGTCCTTGGTTATCAACTCCCGCTCGCGGCGACGCAGTTCGGTGACGTCCCGGAGCAGGACGAGCGAGCCGATCCGGGTGCCCTTGGGCTTGAGGGGGATCGCGCGGAACTGGATCACCCCGTCGTTGGCCTCGATCTCGAACTCGCGCGGCGCCCAGCCGCTGGCGACCTTGGCGAGCGCCTCGTCCACCGGGCCCCGGGTGGGGGCGAGTTCCGCGGTGGTGTGGCCCAGGTGCTGGCCGACCAGATCGGAGGCGAGCCCGAGGCGGTGGTACGCCGACAGGGCGTTCGGGGACGCGTACTGGACGAGGCCGTCCGCGTCGAGGCGGATGAGCCCGTCACCGACGCGCGGCGACGCGTCCATGTCGACCTGCTGGTCGGGGAACGGGAAGGCGCCGGCCGCGATCATCTGCGCCAGGTCGGAGGCGCTCTGGAGGTAGGTGAGCTCCAGGCGGCTCGGGGTACGCACGGTGAGCAGGTTGGTGTTGCGCGCGATCACGCCGAGGACGCGTCCCTCGCGTCGTACGGGGATGGACTCGACCCGGACCGGGACCTCCTCACGCCACTCGGGGTCGCCCTCGCGCACGATCCGGCCCTCGTCCAGGGCGGCGTCCAGCATGGGCCGGCGGCCGCGCGGGACGAGGTGGCCGACCATGTCGTCCTGGTAGGAGGTGGGGCCGGTGTTGGGCCGCATCTGGGCGACCGAAACGTATCGGGTGCCGTCGCGCGTGGGCACCCACAGGACGAGGTCGGCGAAGGAGAGGTCGGACAGCAGCTGCCACTCCGACACCAGCAGATGGAGCCACTCCAGGTCGGAGTCGCTGAGGGCGGTGTGCTGGCGGACCAGTTCGTTCATGGAGGGCACGTCTGCGAGGGTACCCGGGAGCTGCGACAACGATCGAAATCAGCCAGGAGGACGGCACCGCCCCCGCGTACCGGCCCGTCTCATCCCGGGCGAACGGCCCCGAAAACACCCGCGGGCCGCGGCGCCTGGGAGGGACCCTCAACCCTCCCGGCACCGCAGCCCGGAGCAGCAACGGCCGCGGGGTGTGCGGTCCCGGTCGGCCGAAGGTCGAGGAGCCGGAGCAGTCAGGGCAGAGAGCGCCGGTTCCTCGGTCCGTCTTCCTGTGCGGGGAAGACGGAGGTGTGTGCGAGCTGTTTCGCTCGTGCTGTTCTCGCTCGCGCGACGAGAACACTTTACGTGCTGTGCCTGCGCTTTTGGACTAGACCATGTGTTCCTGGACCATGGTGCTGGGTCCGGGGCGCGCGTGTCCATGCGCCGGGAGGCGTTTGTTGTTGTCTCTTTATCGGACATCCATCGACGTTCCCACCGCAGAGTAGCGGCCTTCGGCCGGTGCGGGTGCCGGATTACCGTTGTGTGATCCTCAGCGCGTCTCCGTCACGCCCCCAGGGTGCCCGGCACGGCGGGTTGCCGGCCGTCTCCGCGCCGGAGGACGACCCGCAGGAGAAGAGCAGGGGTACCCGGCATGAAGAACCGGGGAATCCGGGCGGCGGGCCCCTGTCCAGAGGGGGCGATTCTGCTAGATTGGTCTATACCACATGTGTGTCCTCGCGTGTGCGCCCTCGGTCCCCACGCGAGCCCTCTCCAGATCGGCAGGCCCAGCGTGGAAGTTGTCATCGTTCCGGACGCCAAGGCGGGCGGCGAACTCATCGCCGAGGCCATGGCACAGTTGCTCGAACGCAAGCCCGCGGCCCTGCTCGGCGTGGCCACCGGGTCGACGCCACTGCCCGTCTACGAGGCGCTGGCGGCCAGGGTGCGCTCCGGCGCCGTCGACGTCTCCCGGGCGCGGATCGCCCAGCTCGACGAGTACGTGGGCCTGCCGGCCGACCACCCGGAGTCGTACCGCTCGGTGCTGGGCCGCGAGGTGCTCCAGCCGCTCGGTATCGGCATGGAGGCGTTCATGGGGCCCGACGGCACGGCCGAGGACGTGCGGGCGGCGTGCGCCGCGTACGACGCGGCGCTGGCCGAGGCCGGCGGGGTGGACCTCCAGCTGCTGGGGATCGGGACCGACGGGCACATCGGGTTCAACGAGCCGTGCTCCTCGCTCGCCTCGCGGACCCGGATCAAGACCCTGACCCAGCAGACCCGGATCGACAACGCGCGTTTCTTCGACGGCGACATCGACCAGGTTCCGCACCACGTCATCACCCAGGGCATAGGGACCATCCTGGAGGCGCGGCACCTGGTGCTCCTCGCGACCGGCGAGGGCAAGGCGGACGCGGTCGCCGCGACCGTCGAGGGTCCGGTGGCCGCGGTCTGCCCGGCCTCCGCGCTCCAGCTCCACCCGCATGCCACCGTCGTCGTGGACGAGGCCGCCGCATCCAAGCTGAAGCTCGCCGACTACTTCCGCCACACCTACGCCAACAAGCCCGACTGGCAGGGCATCTAAGGGCCGGCGCCCGGTCCCGGGCGGGTACGGGCGCCTTCCCGCTGCCCGCCGCGGCGGGGTGCCCGGTGTCACACGCCGGCGATGACCTCCGCCGCGGCCCGTCCGCAGACCCGCGCCGCGCCGTGCGTGGCGATGTGCAGGGCGCCCCGGGGCGCGGCCTGCGGGACGCCCATCTCGACCACCACGGTGTCGGGGCGCCGCGCGAGGATCACGTCGAGGGCCCCCGCCATCCACGGATGACGGTGCTCGTCGCGGACCACCGCCACGATCCGCCGCTCCCGGGCGGCCTCCAGCACCGCCCGTGCCGCCTCCTCCCCCGCGAAGCAGCCGGTCTCCGTGCCCGGGAGCATGCGGACCAGCTCCGCGGCCACACCCCACGGGGTGTCGTCGCCCACCGCGATGTTCGCGACCGGCGTGAGGGCGGCGACGTACGGCGGCTCGGTGAGCGGGGTGAACTCCTCCGCCCCGGTGACGGTCACCGCGCGCCGGGCCGCCAGCAGACCGATGTCGGCCCCGGTGTCCGGCCGCGCGGCGGCGCCCTGCGCTCGAGCCGCTGTCGTCCACCGCGCCAGCGCCCGTACCCGCCCGGCCGCCTCGGCCAGCCGCTCCTCGGCCAGCTCTCCCGAGCGCACCGCCGTGACCAGGGCATCGCGCAGACGTCGTACCGTCTCCTCGTCCGCGAGACCGCCGCCCACGCAGATGGCGTCCGCGCCCGCCGCGAGGGCCAGGACGCTGCCGCGCTCGATGCCGTAGGTCCCGGCGATCGCCCGCATCTCCATGCCGTCGGTGACGATCAGGCCGTCGTAGCCGAGTTCACCGCGGAGCAGGCCGGTCAGGACGCGCCGGGACAGCGTGGCGGGGCGGTCCGGGTCCAGGGCCGGGACCAGGATGTGCGCGCTCATGATCGCGCGTGTGCCGGCCTCGATCGCCGCCCGGAACGGGGCCAGTTCGCGCTCCTGGAGCACCGGCGCGGACACGTCGATGCGCGGCAGCGCGTGATGGGAGTCGACCGCGGTGTCGCCGTGCCCCGGGAAGTGCTTGGTGCAGGCGGCGACGCCCGCGGACTGCAGACCGCCGACGTAGGCCGCCGTGTGACGGGCGACCAGATCGGTGCCGGCGCCGAAGGAGCGCACGCCGATCACCGGGTTCGCGGGGTCGGAGTTGATGTCGGCGGAGGGAGCCCAGTTGAGGTTCACCCCGCAGGCGGCGAGCCGGTGGCCCAGCTCGACGGCGACCTGCCGGGTCAGCTCCACGTCGTCCACCGCGCCCAGCGCATGGTTGCCGGGGAAGGAGGAGCCCGTCCCCACCTCCAGGCGGGTGACGTCACCGCCCTCCTCGTCGATCGCCACGAGCACGTCCTCGCGTTCGGCGCGCAACTGGGCCGTCAGCGCGGCGAGCTGCTGCGGGGAGGCGATGTTCCGGCCGAACAGTCCCACGGACGCCAGTCCTTCGCCGAGGCGGCGCAGCAGCCAGTCGGGTGCCGTGGTGCCGGTGAAGCCGGGCTGGAGGACCGTCAGCGCGTCGCGGGCGAGGCTGTCCTTCTCCGAGTTGGACTCGGTGGTACCGCTGGCGAATGTCGTCATCGGGTGGCGTTATCCCTTCACTGCGCCCGCGGTCAGGCCCGCGGCCATCTTGCGCTGGACGAGGAGGAACAGGACGACGATCGGCACGGCCATCATCGTGGCTCCGGCCATCATCGGGGCGTATTCGGTGCCGTGTTTGGTGGTGAAGTTGCCGAGCCACACGGTCGCGGTCTGGTGCTCCTGGCTGAGCAGCATCAGGGCGTAGAGGTACTCGTTCCAGGCCTGGATGAAGCCGTAGACGGAGGTGGCGACCAGGCCGGGGGCCAGCAGCGGGAAGACGACGCGGAGGAAGGCGCCGGTGCGGGAGCAGCCGTCGACCATGGCGGCCTCCTCCAGTTCCCTCGGGATGTTGACGATGAAGCCGCGCAGTGTCCACACCGTGAAGGGGAGGATGAACGTCAGGTACGTGATGACGAGGCCGGTCAGCCTGTCGTACTGACCGAGGTCGTTGAGCAGCAGGAAGACCGGGATGATCATGGCGACCAGCGGGACCATCTGCACGGCCAGGATGCCCACGATCACGATCTTGCGGCCGCGGAAGGCGAAGCGTGAGATGGCGAGCGCGGCCAGCGTGCCGACGACCACGCCGATCACGACGACCGTCAGTGACACGGTCAGGCTGCGGCCGACCGGGCCCCAGAAGTCGGCGATGTCCAGAGCCCGGCGGAAGTTGGCGAGCGTGATGCCGGTGGGCAGCAGACTGGGGTCCGGGTCGATGGCGTCCTTGGCGGGCTTGAACGCCGTGTCGAGCATCCAGTAGAGGGGAAAACCGGCGACGACGAAGACGAGGAGGCCGAGGATGTTCCAGCCGAGCCTCGGCCTTCGGCGGCCGGAGGGGACGAGGGCGCTCATTCGACCTCTCCGATCTTCAGCATCTGGCGCATGTAGACGGCGACCACGCCGAGCAGCAGCAGCACGGTGATCAGGGCGATGGCCGCCCCCTGCGCGTAGTCGTTGACGACGAAGGCGCGGTCGTAGGAATAGGTGTTGAGGACCTGGAACTCCGCCTCGGGGTGACCGCCCCGCATCACGAACACCTGCGGGAAGACGCCCATGTCCCAGATCACCGACAGGGTCGTGAGCATCACGATGACCGGCCTCAGAACCGGCAGGGTGACATAGCGGAAGACACCCCACGAACCGGCGCCGTCCAGTCGCGCCGCCTCCTGCAGCTCCTTCGGCACCTGGGTCAGGCCCGCGCTGAGCGTGATGACGACGAAGGGCACCGCTCCCCACACCACCAGCAGCATGATCACGGCCAGTCCCTGCGGTCCGGACGCGAACCAGTTGTGGCCGATCATCTCGACCCCGGGCAGCTTGCTCAGCAGCGCGTTGAAGACGCCGTAGTCCGAGTCGAAGAGCCACTTGAAGACGGTGGTGGCCACGATGACGGGCATGCCCCAGCTGGCCACCAGCACGATGTTGATCAGGGTCCGGAGCCAGCCGGAGACCCGCTGGAGCAGCAGCGCGAGCGCCATGCCCGCGACCATCGTGAAGATCACGGAGCCGGCGGCGAAGACGACCGTGCGCAGGACGACGGCCCGGAATTCGCCGTCGCCGAGCACCTTGGAGAAGTTGTCGAACCCCACCGACTCGGCCGGCTGGAACCCCCACAGCTGGGACTGGCCGAACTTCTGGAAGGAGAGGGTGACCAGGCGGACCAGCGGATAGCCCATCACCAGGGCGAGGACCAGCAGACAGGGCGCGAGCAGCAGCCAGGGGGCCGCAGCGCCGTTCGCCGTCCGCTTTCCGCGCGGCCGGTCCGGGACGACGGGTGGCGGCGCCGGCCGCGGCGGCGGCACCTTGGCGGGGGTGGTCGTGTCTGCGGCACTCATCGCGCGCTCCTCAGCGGTCCCTCGGGTCGAACGGGACGCAGGGCCCCGGCCTCCGGACACCCCGGGGCGACAGGGCCCTGCGCTCAGGTCACTTGGTGTTGATGACCTTGTCGATCGCGGCGTCCGCGTCCTTCGCGGCGGCCTCGACGGACTTCTTGCCGGTGCCGATGTCCTGCAGCATGGTCTGCAGGATCTGCGCCTTCTCGACCTGGCCCCAGCCCGGTGCCATCGGGACGAACCAGTTGGACTCGGCCGCGGTGGCGGGGACCGCCGTCGCCGGGTCGTTCTTCAGCGTGGCGAGGTCCGTCTTGTTGTTCGGCAGGTTGCCCTTGGCGATCAAGCCCTTCTGGCCCTCGGAGCCGGTGAACGCGTTGATCCACTCGGCGGCCAGCGCCTGCGCGTTCGACTTCACCGGGACGGCGAGGTCCGAACCACCCAGGAACACCGGGATGTTCTTGCCGGACGGGCCCGGCATCACGAAGTTCTCGAGGTTGTTCTTGAGCTTGCCGGTCTTGTCGTTCTTCGGGTCGGCCGCGGTCGCGCCCTCCCAGGCGGCGGCGAAGATCATGGCGGACTTGCCCTGGCCGTAGACGATGTAGCGGTCGGACTCGTCCTTGGTCTTGTCGCCGTGCATATAGGTGTCGACGACGTGCTTGAACTCGGTGAGGCCCTTGACGGACTCGGGCGAGGAGAGGGAGGCCTTCCACTGGCCGCCCTCCTCCTTGGCGATGGAGCCGCCCGCGTCGTAGACGAAGGACATGGCCGCGTACCAGTCGCGGGTCGGCTGGTACCAGGCGCTGAACTTGCCGCCCTCCTTCTTCTGGATCCTGTCCAGGTCGGAGGTCAGCTCCTGGTACGTCTTCGGGGGCGTCTTGATGCCGGCGGAAGCGGCGATGTCCTTGCGCCAGTTGGCGACGCGGCCGCCGGCGTAGTAGGGCACGCCGTACGTCTTGCCCTCGTAGGTGACGGAGGTCTTGAGGCCGTCCAGCCACTGGCCGGAGTTGTCGAACTTGGCCGGGTCCACCTCGGCGAAGGCGCCCTTGACCATGTAGCCGAGCATCTCGGTGTTGCCCATCTCGACCACGTCGGGCACCTTGTCGGTGGCGAGGACCGCGTCGAGCTTGGTGTTCTTGTCCGGCCAGCCGTAGTACTCGTGCTTGATCTTGAGGCCGGGGTGCTTCTTGGTCAGGGAGTCGTCGGCGGCCTTCACCAGCGCGGGCCAGTTGTTCTGGGCGTCGACCGTCAGCCAGACGGTGAGTTCCTTGGCGTCCGCCCCCTTGTCCGAACTTCCGGACTTGCCCCCACTGCCCCCGCACGCCGCGATGGAGACCATCATGCCCGCGATTCCGATCGCGGCTGTCAGCTTGCGCTTCACGCCATCCTCCTCAGGATGCCACCAACCCCCCTTGTCCCCGCGGCGACCGATGACGAGTAGCGCCCGTGGGGCCGGGACCTGGACCAATGGTGTAGACCAGTACGGGGAGCTTGGCCCAGACCAATAGGCGTGTCAAGGGAGTTCGCCGTGGTCCGGGCGTCCGTTATGGGACCTACATATGCAAGGACCTTTAAGTAGGAACCCAGCAAAAAGGGCAGGCCAGTGAAGGGCCGCCCGACTGGACCACTTCGGTGCGGTGGACTAGACCAGCGGGAGTGCCGACGGTATACAGAGGGGACCCCGGCCGCGTGACGGGGATCGCGGACCGTGCGGGGCATTCCCCCCGCGAAGCCGTGCCACGATGTGAGCCGTGACCGACGGAGTGCCGGTCACTTCGGCATCCGGAGCCGGGAAGGCAGACCATGAGCACCGACGTCAGCAGTGCGGAGAGCGAGGGCGGGGCGACCGTCCGCACCGCGCGCGTGCCCAAGTACTACCGTCTGAAGAAGCATCTGCTGGACATGACGGAGACGCTCCCGCCCGGGACGCCGGTGCCGCCCGAGCGCACGCTGGCCGCGGAGTTCGACACCTCGCGCACGACCGTGCGCCAGGCCCTTCAGGAGCTGGTCGTCGAGGGCCGGCTCGAGCGCATCCAGGGCAAGGGCACCTTCGTCGCCAAGCCGAAGGTCTCCCAGGCGCTCCAGCTCACCTCGTACACGGAGGACATGCGCGCCCAGGGCCTCGAACCGACCTCGCAGCTGCTGGACATCGGCTACATCACGGCCGACGACACCCTCGCCGGGCTGCTCGACATCTCGGCGGGCGGCCGGGTGCTGCGCATCGAGCGACTGCGGCTGGCCAGCGGCGAGCCGATGGCGATCGAGACGACGCATCTGTCCGCCAAGCGCTTCCCGGCGCTGCGCCGCTCGCTGGTCAAGTACACCTCCCTCTACACGGCGCTGGCGGAGGTCTACGACGTCCACCTCGCGGAGGCGGAGGAGACCATCGAAACCTCGCTGGCCACCCCGCGCGAGGCGGGCCTGCTCGGCACGGACGTCGGCCTGCCGATGCTGATGCTCTCCCGGCACTCGCTGGACCGGCAGGGCAAGCCCGTGGAGTGGGTGCGGTCGGTGTACCGAGGGGACCGGTACAAGTTCGTGGCACGGCTCAAGAGGCCGCAGGAGTGAGTCACTCCCGAGCATTTCCTCGCTGCTGAGGCGGATATCCGGACGAGGTCTTCCGCTTCAGGGATGCCGTCACCTAGATTGCCTGCGCATTACACAGGTGAACAGTGAGGGGACGGAGCCAGCAGATGTCAGATCAGTCGGATGTGACTAGAGCGGCGAGGGTGACGCCCGTGCGTGTCGTCATCGCCCTCTGCCTTGTAGCACCCTTCGTCGCGATGCTGTGGGTCGGCTCCTACGCCAAGACCGATCCGGCGTTCGTCGGAATCCCTTTCTTCTACTGGTACCAGATGCTGTGGGTGCTGGTCTCCACCGCGCTGACCATGGTGGCGTACCAGCTGTGGCAGCGTGACCAGCGCGCCCGCGCCGGCCGCGAGGGGGGTGCGTCGCAGTGAAGGACGGAGTGAACGGCGTCGCGCTCGGCGTCTTCGTCTTCTTCTTCCTGGCCGTCACCGTCGTGGGCTTCCTCGCGGCGCGCTGGCGCAAGGCCGAGAACGAGCACAGCCTCGACGAATGGGGTCTCGGCGGACGGTCGTTCGGCACCTGGATCACCTGGTTCCTGCTCGGCGGGGACCTGTACACGGCGTACACCTTCGTGGCCGTACCGGCCGCGATCTACGCGGCAGGCGCGGCGGGCTTCTTCGCGGTGCCCTACACGATCCTCGTCTACCCGCTGATCTTCACCTTCCTGCCTCGGCTGTGGTCGGTCTCCCACCGGCACGGATACGTCACGACCTCGGACTTCGTGCGCGGCCGCTTCGGCTCCAAGGGGCTGTCGCTGGCGGTGGCGGTCACCGGCATCCTGGCGACGATGCCGTACATCGCGCTCCAACTGGTGGGCATCCAGGCCGTGCTGGACGTGATGGGCGTGGGCGGCGGCGAGAACACCAACTGGTTCGTCAAGGACCTTCCGCTGCTGATCGCCTTCGGCGTGCTGGCCGCGTACACGTACTCGTCGGGTCTGCGGGCGCCCGCGCTGATCGCGTTCGTGAAGGACACCCTGATCTACATCGTGATCGCTGTGGCGATCATCTACATCCCGATCAAGCTGGGCGGCTTCGACGACATCTTCGCCAAGGCGGGCCATGCGTTCGCGCAGACGAACCCGTTGACGGGGAAGCCGCGCGGCGCCCTCGCACCTCCGGAAGCCGGCCAGTGGACGTATGCGACGCTCGCGCTGGGCTCCGCGCTCGCGCTGTTCATGTACCCGCACTCGATCACGGCGACGCTGTCCTCGCGCAGCCGTGAGGTGATCCGCCGCAACACCACGATCCTGCCGCTGTACTCGCTGATGCTCGGCCTGCTGGCGCTGCTGGGCTTCATGGCGATCGCGGCGGGCGTGAAGGTGCAGAACGGGCAGCTTGCCATCCCACAGCTGTTCGAGAACATGTTCCCGGACTGGTTCGCCGGTGTGGCGTTCGCGGCGATCGGCATCGGGGCGCTGGTTCCGGCGGCGATCATGTCCATCGCGGCCGCCAACCTCTTCACCCGCAACATCTACAAGGACTTCATCAAGCCGGACGCCACACCGAAGGAGGAGACCCGGGTCTCCAAGATCGTGTCGCTGCTGGTGAAGGTGGGCGCCCTGGTCTTCGTCCTGACGATGGACAAGACGGTCGCCATCAACTTCCAGCTGCTCGGCGGCATCTGGATCCTGCAGACCTTCCCGGCCCTCGTCGGCGGCCTGTTCACCCGCTGGTTCCACCGCTGGGCGCTGCTCGCGGGCTGGGCGGTCGGCATGGTGTACGGCACGCTCGCCGCGTACGGTGTCGCGTCTCCGACCCAGCAGCACTTCGGGGGCTCGGCGAAGGAGATCCCGGGCATCGGGGAGATCGGCTACATCGGTCTGACGGCGTTCGTGCTGAACGTACTGGTCACGGTGGTCCTGACCTTCGTCCTGAAGGCCGTGAAGGCCCCCGAGGGCATCGACGAGACCAGGCCGGACGACTACACGGCGGACGCGGGCGACCCGGGGGTGCAGGTGGAACTGCCCCCGGCCACGGCTGGTACGTCCCACTAGGGCACACGGAGCCGGGCGGGCCGTCGGAGCGATCCGGCGGCCCGTTGTCGTACCCGTCGGGCACACTCGGCCCCATGGACATCACCATCCGGCAGGCACTGCCCGCGGACTACGCGGCCCTCGGCGAGATCACCGCCCGGGCCTACCTCCAGGACGGGCTGCTGGACTTCGGGGAGAGCGACGCCTACCTCGGCGAGCTGCGAGACGTGGCCAAGCGGGCGGCCGCCGCGGAGGTGCTGGTCGCCGTGGAGGGCGGCAGGGTTCTCGGCGGGGTCACCTTCGTCCCGGCGGCCGGGCCCATGGCCGACATCGCCGGTCCCGGCGAGGCCGAGATACGGATGCTCGCCGTCGACCACGCGGCCCGCGGCCGCGGCGCCGGCGAGTCGCTCGTACGCGCCTGTATCGACCGAGCACGCTCCACCGGGGGCTGCACCCGCATCGTCCTGTCCACCCAGCGCACCATGCACACCGCCCACCGCATCTACGAGCGCCTCGGTTTCGTTCGTACACCCGAGCGGGACTGGAATCCGATCCCACACCTGGACGACCTCCACCTCCTGGCCTACGAGTTGACCCTCTGAAACCGCAGCGACACAACATCTGGGGGTGACACCAGGGCCCGGCACTAGATGTATGCTCATCCTCGCTGTCGCCACAGGGGAATCCGGTGCGAATCCGGAACTGTCCCGCAACGGTGTACTTGCGTGTATCCGCACGCCTGTTCAGTCCGAGGACCTGCCGGCAGCGCGCCCGGCCGTCCGGTCCGGGCGCCTTGAGACGTCCGGGCCTCGCGGAGTGGGCCGGTGGACGCGGCGCCGTGCGCGCTCGTGGCTGCCCCCTGCCCTCCGCAAGGCCCCCGCGCCGAGCGAGGGAGAGAGCCCCACGTGACCATCGCGCCAGCCGACCCGGCTTCAGTCAGCGACCTGAAGACCGACGGTCCCGGTGCCGCGCTGCTGCGCACCCTGACCGAGCTGACCGCCGACCTCCCCGACGCCGACCCCGGCCGGGTCGCCGCCGCCGCGCTGCGCGGTCGCTCCGCACAGGCGGACGAGGCGGAACTGCGGGAGCTGGCCACGGAGGCGGCCGCGGGCCTCATCTCCGAGGACCCCGCCTACTCCCGGCTGGCCGCCCGGCTGCTGACGATCGGCATCCGCAACGAAGCCGCCTCCCAGGGCGTCACATCGTTCACCGAGTCCGTCGCCGTCGGCCACCGGGAGGGCCTCATCGCCGACCGGACCGCCGCCTTCGTGCGCCTGCACGCGGGCCGTCTCGACGCCCTCGTCGACCCCGGCGCCGACGACCGCTTCGGTTACTTCGGGCTGCGTACCCTGCACAGCCGCTACCTCCTGCGGCACCCGATCACCCGCAAGGTCATCGAGACGCCCCAGCACTTCCTGTTGCGGGTCGCCGCCGGCCTCGCCGAGGACGACACGCCCCGTGCGGTGGACGAAGTCGCGGCGCTCTACGGGCTCATGAGCCGCCTCGACTACCTTCCCTCCTCCCCCACCCTCTTCAATTCCGGCACCCGGCACCCCCAGATGTCCTCCTGCTACCTCCTCGATTCCCCGAAGGACGAGCTGGACAGCATCTACGACCGCTACCACCAGGTCGCCCGCCTCTCCAAGCACGCCGGCGGCATCGGGCTGTCGTACTCCCGTATCCGCTCCCGCGGTTCGCTGATCCGCGGCACCAACGGGCACTCCAACGGCATCGTCCCCTTCCTGAAGACCCTGGACGCCTCGGTCGCCGCCGTGAACCAGGGCGGGCGGCGCAAGGGCGCGGCCGCCGTCTACCTGGAGACCTGGCACTCCGACATCGAGGAGTTCCTGGAGCTGCGCGACAACACCGGCGAGGACGCCCGCCGTACGCACAACCTCAACCTCGCGCACTGGGTCCCCGACGAGTTCATGCGCCGGGTCGACACCGACGGACAGTGGTCGCTGTTCTCCCCCGCGGACGTGCCGGAGCTGGTCGACCTGTGGGGCGAGGAGTTCGACGCCGCCTACCGCAGGGCGGAGGCGGCGGGGCTGGCGAAGAAGACCCTCCCGGCACGCGAGCTGTACGGCCGCATGATGCGTACCCTCGCGCAGACCGGAAACGGCTGGATGACCTTCAAGGACGCCGCCAACCGCACCGCCAACCAGACGGCCGAGCCCGGCCACGTCATCCACTCCTCCAACCTCTGCACCGAGATCCTGGAGGTCACCGACGACGGGGAGACCGCGGTCTGCAACCTGGGCTCCGTCAACCTCGGCGCGTTCGTCACCGACTCGCACATCGCCTGGGAGCGGCTGGACGAGACGGTCCGCACCGCCGTCACCTTCCTGGACCGCGTGGTCGACATCAACTTCTACCCGACCGAGCAGGCGGGCCGGTCCAACGCCAGGTGGCGGCCGGTGGGCCTCGGTGCGATGGGTCTGCAGGACGTCTTCTTCAAGCTGCGCCTGCCCTTCGACTCGCCCCAGGCCAAGGCCCTGTCCACGCGGATCGCCGAGCGCATCATGCTCGCCGCCTACGAGGCGTCCGCCGACCTCGCCGAGCGCAACGGCCCGCTGCCGGCCTGGGAGAAGACCCGGACCGCCCGCGGCGTGCTGCATCCCGACCACTACGACGTGGAGCCGGCCTGGCCGGAGCGCTGGGCGGCCCTGCGCGAGCGCGTCGCGGCCGTCGGCCTGCGCAACTCGCTGCTTCTCGCGATCGCGCCGACCGCCACGATCGCCTCCATCGCGGGCGCCTACGAGTGCATCGAGCCGCAGGTGTCGAACCTCTTCAAGCGCGAGACGCTGTCGGGCGAGTTCCTCCAGGTCAACTCCTACCTGGTGCGGGACCTGAAGGCGCTGGGCGTATGGGACGCCCGCACCCGTGAGGCGCTGCGCGAAGCCAACGGTTCGGTGCAGGGCTTCGCGTGGATCCCCGAGGACGTACGGGCGCTGTACCGCACGGCCTGGGAGATCCCGCAGCGCGGTCTGATCGACATGGCCGCCGCCCGCACCCCGTTCCTGGACCAGGCCCAGTCCCTGAACCTGTTCATGGAGACGCCGACCATCGGCAAGCTCTCCTCGATGTACGCGTACGCCTGGAAGCAGGGGCTGAAGACGACGTACTACCTGCGTTCCCGTCCGGCGACGAGGATCGCCCGCGCGGCACAGGCGACCGTCCCCGTGCAGCGGGTGGCCGACCCCGACGCCGTCGCCTGCTCCCTTGAGAACCCCGAGTCCTGCGAGGCCTGCCAGTAATGACCAGCACCACCCGCAACGCCAACCTGCTCGACCCCGGCTTCGAGCTGACTCTCCGCCCGATGCGCTACCCGGACTTCTACGAGCGCTACCGGGACGCCATCAAGAACACCTGGACCGTCGAGGAGGTCGACCTCCACTCGGACGTCGCCGACCTGGCGAAGCTCACGCCGGCCGAGCAGCATCTGATCGGCCGCCTGGTGGCCTTCTTCGCGACGGGTGACTCGATCGTCGCGAACAACCTGGTGCTGACGCTGTACAAGCACATCAACTCACCGGAGGCGCGGCTGTACCTGAGCCGTCAGCTCTTCGAGGAGGCCGTGCACGTCCAGTTCTATCTGACGCTGCTGGACACCTACCTGCCCCACCCGGACGACCGCGCGGCGGCCTTCGCGGCCGTGGAGAAGATCCCCTCCATCCGCGAGAAGGCCGAGTTCTGCTTCACATGGATGGACTCGGTGGAGAAGCTGGACCGGCTGGAGACCAAGGCCGACCGACGCCGCTTCCTGCTCAATCTGATCTGCTTCGCCGCGTGCATCGAGGGCCTGTTCTTCTACGGGGCCTTCGCGTACGTCTACTGGTTCCGCAGCCGGGGCCTGCTGCACGGTCTGGCCACCGGAACCAACTGGGTGTTCCGGGACGAGACGATGCACATGTCGTTCGCCTTCGACGTCGTGGACACCGTCCGCAAGGAGGAGCCGGACCTCTTCGACGACACGTTGCAGCAGCAGGTCACCGACATGCTGAGGGAGGCCGTCGCCGCCGAGCTGCAGTTCGCGCGGGACCTGTGCGGTGACGGCCTGCCCGGTATGAACACCGACTCAATGCGGCAGTACCTGGAGTGCGTCGCCGACCAGCGCCTCACGCGCCTCGGCTTCGCCCCGGTGTACGGCTCGGAGAACCCCTTCTCCTTCATGGAGCTCCAGGGTGTTCAGGAGCTGACCAACTTCTTCGAGCGGCGTCCGTCGGCGTACCAGGTGGCGGTGGAGGGCACCGTCGACCTGGACGAGGACTTCTGAGGCTCCGCCGCCCTCGGCTGACTGCCCTGGTCACGGCACCGGCCGGCTGCCGGCGCACGTTCAGTGGCCCCGAGGCCGCCTGAACGTGCGCCTGTCCGGTCACCGCGGCAGCGCCCGCAGCAGCAGCCGGCGCGGCCGCAGCGTGATGCCGATACGGAGCCTCGGGTCGGACCCGGGCCCCTCCTCGAAGCGGTAGGCGGACGCCAGCTCCGCCGCGATCAATGTGAGTTCGGCCATCGAGAAGTGGTCTCCGGGGCACTTCCGGTTGCCGACGCCGAACGGCGTCATCGCGTACTTCGGGACGTCCTTGGCGCGCTCCGGCTGCCAGCGATGGGGGTCGAACCGCTCGGGCCGCTCGTAGGAGCGCGGGTCGCGCTGGATCGCGTAGGGGCTGTACACGACGTCCGCCCCGGCCGGAATGCGGTACCCGCCGAGCCGGGTGTCGGTCACCGCCCGCCGCGTCAATATCCATACAGCGGGGCGCACACGCATTGTCTCGAAGACGACATCGGCGGTGTACGTCAGCTTCCGGACGTCCTCGAATACGACCGGCCTGCCACCCGTCACGGTTTTCACTTCGTCGCGGATCTTGTCGGCCTGTTCCGGGTGATCCGTGAGCACCTGGAGAAGCGACATGACCATGGAGCCCACTGTTTCACTGCCGGCCGTGACTATCGCAACGACCTGGTCGTGAATCTCCTGTTCCCCAATGGGCTCACCGTTGTGGTCCTTCGCCTCCAGCAAAGCCATCAGCAAATCGTTCGGCTTTTGACCGGATGCCCGGCGTGCGGCCACGATCTCATCGACCAGGAGATGCAAATCGGCCAATGACCGGTTGAATGCGCGATTGGCCGGAAGCGGCAGCCGGTACAGCGGTCCGAGCGGTATCACCATGCGCTGGTACATGCCGCTGAAGAGCGTGGCGAGAGCGGCGCAGATCCGTTCGGCCCGCTCGTCCATGTACGTGCCGCCCATCAGACAGCGGGCGGCTATGCGCACCGCGACACGGAACGACTCCGTCGTGACGTCGATGGCCGCGGCGGACCGCCAGCGCTCCGCGAGCGCGCGCGCCTCCTCCACCATGACCGGCCCGTAGCCGGGGACGGCCTCCCGCCTGAAGGCGGGCTGGATGGCCCGCCGCTGACGCTGGTGCAGCGGCCCGGTGCTGGTGGCGACGCCCTCCTTGCCGAGCAGCTCGTCCAGGGACTCCCACAGCGGGCCGCCTATCTCGAAGTCGGTGCTCAGCGCGAGTGCACCGGCGAGCGCCGGGGTGGTGACCGCGTACACCGTCTTCGGCCCGAGCCTCAGCCGGACCACGCCACCGTCCTCCCGCAGCCGGCCCAGAAAGCCGAGCGGGTCGCGGAAGAGCTTCCAGCCATGGCCCAGCAGGGGGACGCCTCCCGCGGCGAGCGGCGGCACGCCCGAAGCCGCCGTCTCCTCGGGCGCCTTCGAACCGACCGATTCCAGGGTCATTTCTCACCTGCCGCTTCATTGTCGACGTACGGGGGTGTCGTGCGGTCGTCCCAGCTGTCGACCATGTAGCGGCCGGATTCGTGGTGGAACCAGTACACGGCACTGAACCAGTTCCGCATGTTTGCGACGATCGCCTTCACAGTGCTGCTCAATTCCTTTCCCTGTACGGTGACACCCGCGAGGGATTCGGCGAACCGCAGCGCCTCCTTTTCGGCGGCGAGGAAATCGGATATGCACCCCTCGACCCGCCGCCGCATTTCTCTGACGGCCTCTTCCAGGGTCATGCCCTCGTGGTGGATGAGACAGATTCCGAGATTGTGGACCTCGTCTCCCGCGATTTCCTTGGGGAGGGAACACAGATCGTTGTACCAGGCGGCGAACTCCTGGCTCAGCAGCGCCGCCCGCCGGTATGCGGGGTGTTTCCGCACGGCGTCGGGCAGTTCGCATCCCGCGCTGGGCTCGAGCAGGTCGGTCCAGATCCAGTGTGCGAAGGTGAGCCGCCTCAGCTCCAGGTAGGCGTCGACGGTCGGGACGGTCCCGCGGGTGCGGTTGCGGAACTCCCGGTCGTACGCCTCGATCACCGCGTGGAAGTGCCGGGCGAAGCGCGCGTTCCACCGCTCGCCGAGGAACGAGTACAGGCGCCCCACGCTGTCCGCGAACCCCGCGACCACGGGGTCCGGGTGGTGCAGATGGTGCCCGGGTGCGTCCAGGGCCGCGTGCAGCGAGAACCTCAGCCTCCGCCAGGCGGCAGGCCGGCGGTGGACGATGTCACGGTCGTGGCGGTCGTCCCAGACGAAGAACCACGCGCTGTAGTCCGCGATCGCCTGCAGGACCTCGTCGGCGGCGTCCAGGTAGTAGCCCGCCATGAGGTCGGTGTAGCACAGTCCGTCGGCATGCTCCTCGACCTTGTGCTCCGGCATGAGCCGCTTTTCGAGCAGCCAGGAACGCGTCTTCTCCTGCAGGCAGGGCCAATACGGGTGCAGACGACGGGGAAACGCGGCCTCGATGACCGGCAGGGCGAGCGCCGGTGGTACCGCAACCGCGGTCGTCGTCGATGAAGTGCTGTGTGGGAAAGCTGGCACGAACAAACCCCTCTCAGCCGCCGGTTGGCGCCGCGCCCCTCCCGCCGTGCCGGGCGCGCGCCGTTGCGTATCCCCGCGCTTTCCATTCAGCACCACAACTGACCGGTCTGGGAACGGATTTGGCTCACCTATCACTGACCGTGCCGAGAATATGCCTTGTGTGACTGAATATGTGTCAGTTCAACTGTGCCCAGGATCGAATGTGCGACGCACACATGAACGACGCCTGGTCGGGGGCGGTGCCCGGCCAGGCGTCGTCGGCCACGGATCTCAGTCGTTGGCCACCACGGGGTAGCGGGGCTCGTTCTCGGCCATCTGCCGCAGGGCGTCCTTGCGCTCCCGCTTGGACAGCCGGTCGATGTACAGGTAGCCGTACAGATGGTCCGTCTCGTGCTGCAAACACCGGGCGAAGTAACCGGTCCCACGCACCTTGATCGGGTTGCCCTTCTCGTCCTGCCCGGTCACCTCGGCGTAGTCGGGCCGGGCGAGCGGCGCGTACGCGGTCGGCACGGACAGGCAGCCCTCGTTGCTGTCGTCGAGGCGGCGGCGGTCGGCGGGCAGGTCGACGAGCTTGGGGTTGCAGACGACGCCCACGTGCCGCACGCCCTCGTCGTCCTGGCAGTCGTAGACGAAGACCTTCAGGTCGACGCCGATCTGGTTGGCGGCCAGGCCCACACCCTCGGCGGTGCGCTGGCTGGCGAACATGTCCGCGACCAGCCGGTCCAGCTCCGGGCCGAACTCGGTGACGTCCTTGCACTCCCTGTGCAGCACCGGGTTCCCGAAGACCGTGATCGGCCGCGAGGTGCCGCGCTCACGCCAGGCCGTCTCACGCTCGTCGGTGTCCTGGGTGTCGATGACGAAGCCATCGTCGTCCACGGGGAGCACGCCCGCGTGCTGCTGATCGGTGTCCTGCTGCGCCATGACCGACGTATGCCTTCCTGCAACCATGGGAAAATCCTGCCAGTACAGACTACGGTGCGTGCCCGGGTGCCTCCCGGGGATCCGCGAGCCGCCCTGGTCAGCAGACCTCTTCCAGATCCCGCCAGTCCCGGGAGTCCGGGCTGTCCGCGACCCAGCCGTCGAGCAGCCCCCGCACCAGCGAGGCGGGGGCCGCGATGCCGCACTCCCGCTCGGGCACCCACAGCTGCCCGTCCGTGCGGTGCCCCAGCGGTCCCGGGTGCCCGGGCTCGCTGTGGTCGTGCGGATCGAGGTGCTCGCCCTCGCCCTCGTCGGACGGCATCCGGGACTCGGAGCACGCGCGGCACAGCAGCCGCACGGACGAGGACCAGTCCTCGGCGGCGAAACCGGCGTCGGCGGCCAGCTGCTCCAGCGCGTCCCGGTCGTCCTCGGTCGCGGCCTCCAGCAGCACGACCCAGGTGGGCACCGGCGAGGGCGCCCACAGCTCGATCTCGTCGAAGACCGGATAGGCGTGCCCGGCGGCCGTGGTGCGCTCGCCGTTCGGCACGCCGTCGTGCAGCACGACCTCGCCCCAGCGGCGCCCGGAGGACGGCAGCGGGATGGAGAGCACCTCGATGCGCGCGGGATCCAGCCGGCGCCCCCACACGACCTCGGCCTCGCCCTCCGGCGACAGCCGCACGGCGGCGCTGCCCAGCTCCATCCCGGCGGGCTCTGCGGAGACGGTGGCACCACCGGGCACCCGCAGGCCGTACGCCTGCCAGGCGCGGCGGGCCAGCGGCCAGTCCTGCAGGGCGGTGGCGGCGATGCCCACGTTCCACCAGTCCGGGGCGCCCGCCTCCCGCTCGAGCAGGGCCACGGCGCGCAGCCCGGCCGCGCGGGCCTGCTCCCAGTCGTGGCGGAACTTGTGCAGCAGGGCGAGGTTGAACCAGGACTCCGACAGCCACGGCTCCAGGTCCGCGGCACGGGTCAGCAGCGCACCCGCGTCCTCGTAGCGGCCGTCGCCGATCAGCGTGAACGCGCGGTCGGTGGCCTGCCGCCAGGAGGCGGAGGGCCGGTGCCGTCCCTTCCCGAAGATCCTCACGATTCCCGCCTGCCAGTCCCTTGCGATTCCCGCCTGCCGGTTCCCTGCCGTCCGCGGGGTCACGCGCGAGTGCCCCCGAACACCCTCTCCTGGCATCCAACCACGTACCGCCGGACGGGCGCTCATTACCCATGGGTTACCCCGCTGTCGGCAAGGTCAGACCGTCTCTCTGCAACACCCTCGCGAGTGACTCCACGACCTCCGGCTCGTAGTCGCCGGCGCAGGCGAGGCGCAGCCGCTCCAGTGCGCTGAGGGGCCCTCCGGGCCCCGCCTCCTCCCGCGCCATCTCCTCGTAGGCGTTCACGGCACGGACGATCCTGGCGCTGACCGGCTGCTCCGGGTAGGGGTCGGCCTGCCGCTCCACGACGACGGCGACCTCGGCGTCCACCCCGGTCTGCCGTACGACGGCGCCGCCGAGGAGCGCGATGCGCCGCTGCTCCTCGACGGGCAGCGCGGCGGTGGCGCCCGCGGGCACCGGGTCGACAAGGCTGAGCTGCCCGATGTCGTGCATCAGCGCCGCGTACTCCAGCACGGTCAGCTCGGGCCCGCTCAGGCCCAGCTCCCGGCCGACGGCCAGGCTGAGCGCGGCGACGCGCCGGGCGTGTCCGGGGGGCGTGTACCCGGCGATCTCGGTTGCGCGGGCCAGGGAGGCGATGGTCTGCCGGTAGGTGGCGCGCACGGCCGCGTAGCGCCGGTAGGAGAGCTGGGTGAGCAGCAGCGGCAGCGAGAAGACGGGCAGCGCCCACAGGCCCACCACCGCGACGGCCGGTGACATCACGGCACCGGTCGCGCAGACGGCGGAGCCGATGCCGAGCCTGGCGCGCAGTTCGTCGCGCAGCAGCGGCCCGAACGGCCAGCGGGTACGGGAGTGTGCCAGGGCGGCGGCGAGCACGGCGTCGCACAGGGTGGTGAGCACCAGCAGGGCGACGACGAGCAGCGTGTACGCGGGCCCGCCCCAGCCGTGGGGTCCGGCCTGGCGGTAGACCGGCTGGAAGCAGACGGCGGTGAAGCCCACGGTCAGCAGGCGGCGGGTGAGGTGGTCGGCGGTGGAGCGGTGGCCCCGGGCCACGTGCGGGACGCAGCCGGCGAGAGCGGCCGCGAGGACCACGGTGACCACCTGGGCCACCCCGTGGTGGGTGGGCCGTCCGGCGATCTGCCCGAGCAGGGCGTAGGAGAGCGCCCCGGCCGCGCCGAGGGGTGCGGGCTCCCGCTCGCCGATGCCGCTCCACCGGGACAGCTCCCCCACCGCGACGAGGGCCCCGAAGGCGAGGGCGACGGCGGGTTCGTCCAGGCCCCGCCAGAGGGTCAGGCCGAGACAGCCCGCGGCGAGCAGCGCGGCCGTCGTGTGGGCGAGGACGAGGGGCGCGCGGCCCGCGGTCATGCGCCGCCCCCGCCGGGTACCCGCCCGGCCGGCTGACCGGCCACGGGCAGGGCCGGCGGCGGTGCCGCGTTCCCGCGCTCCTCCTCGGCGGTCACCACCGGGTGCCAGCCGTGCCGGTCCAGCGCGCGGATCAGCGCGCGCACCATCGCCGGGTCGAACTGCGTGCCCGAGCACCGCTCCAGTTCCCGAAGCGCGGCCGCGACGGGGCGGGCGCGCCGGTAGGAACGGGTCGAGGTCATCGCGTCGAAGGCGTCGGCGACCGCGACCACCCGCGCGCACTCCGGGATCTGCCGGCCTCTCAGCCCGTAGGGGTATCCGGTGCCGTCGAGCCGCTCGTGGTGGTGGAGGATCGCCGACCGCGCCTCGCCGAGGAACCCGATGCCGCGGACCATCTCGTGGCCGTACTCGGGGTGCAGCTCGATGATCCGGCGTTCCTCGGGGGTGAGCGGCCCGTCCTTGCGCAACAGCCGGGTGGGCACTCCGAGTTTGCCCACGTCGTGCAGGATGCCGGCGAACCGCAGCACCTCCACGCGCCGGTCGTGCAGGCCCAGCTCGCGCGCGATCATCATGGAGGCCTGCCCCACCCGTTCGCTGTGGCCGCGGGTGTAGCCGTCCTTGAGGTCGACGGCCTGGACGAGCGCGCGGATCGTCGCCTGATGGGCGGCCCGCTCCCGGTGGTACTGGGCGAAGACCCAGCAGGAGACGTACATGGGCAGCAGCACGAGCAGCGCGGTCACGGGCCCGTAGGGGCTGCGCCACAGCACCGCCATCATCAGCCCGGCGAGCCCGTGCACGGCGACGGGCGCGAGGGAGCGCAGGAACAGCCCGCGCCAGGCGGTGCGCGCCGGTACGCGCTCGGCCAGCGTCAGGATACCGCCGTCGAGCGCGGTCAGCGCCAGGCAGAACGCCAGGACCGCCGCCCCGGCGGTCAGCAGTGCGTCGGGGAAGTGGGGGCCGGCGACCGCGTCCCGGCCGCCGAGGGACCAGTGGACGCGGGATGCGGCCCACACGGCGAGGGCGAGCCGCGCGGCCCGCCAGCCGCGGCGCAGCCATGAGGGCCGCTCGGCGACGCGGGCGAGCAGGGCACCGGGCAGGGGCACGAACGCGGCGGCCGCGGGCGGCAGCAGAAAGGCCCCGGCGAGCAGCACGGGGTAGACGGTGCCCATTCCCTCGAGGGCCCGGCGGCCGAAGGGGGGCGTCGGGGATCCCCCCGCTCGGCTGCGGCCGAGAGCCCGGGGCAGGGGCAGCTGCTCGCAGCCAGCGTGGAGCGCGGCGAGCAGCGCGATCGCCGACCAGGGGACGGGAAGCTCCGGCAGGGGAGCCACGCACAGCAGGGCGCCGAGGACGGCGCAGCCGACGTATGCGGCTGCCGACGGCCGGACCGGCCCCATGACGTACCTCCCCCCGAACCCGCACCATGTCCCGGACCGGGCGGGCCCGGTCGTGCCATTCAGGCTGGGGAGCCTAGAGGGGAGGGCGGCCGACGGGTGTGGCTTTGGGGGGAATCCCTGGGCCCATGACCCACGGATTAGCACGTTCGGGTGACGGGCGATCGGGGATTGACCGCCGCCCCGAACAGAAGTTCACGACTTCGTGGCCGGGCGGTCGGGCTCCCCCGGGGCCGGGAGGTTCAGGACTCCTGCGGGGTCGCGGTCACATCGTGCTCGGGCACCGTCTGACCCGAGCGGATCAGCTCGATGCGGCCCATGACCTTCGCCCGGAGGTCGGTCGGCACGTCGTCATGCCCACAGCAGCGCTTGACCAGCTTCTTCACGGCCTCTTCGAGGCCGTACTTCTCGAGGCACGGCGAGCACTCCTTGAAGTGCTGCTTGAACTTGGTGCGGTCGACGTCCGGCATCTCACTGTCGAGGAACTCGTAGAGATGGTCGAGGACCTCACTGCAGTCCGTCTCGTGCGGCTCTCCGCAGCTCATGAGCCCGAGCCTTTCGCTTCGTCCGAGTCTCCGGCGCCGGCCGGGACCAGCCCGCGCTCGCGGGCGTAGTCCTCGAGCATGCCGCGCAGTTGACGGCGGCCCCGGTGCAGCCGGGACATCACCGTGCCGATGGGTGTCCCCATGATGTCCGCGATCTCCTTGTACGCAAAGCCCTCTACGTCCGCGAGATAGACGGCGATGCGGAATTCCTCGGGGATCGCCTGCAGCGCCTCCTTCACATCCGAGTCGGGCAGGTGGTCGAGCGCCTGCGACTCCGCGGAGCGCAGACCGGTCGACATGTGCGACTCGGCGCGGGCGAGCTGCCAGTCCTCGATCTCCTCGGCCGCGCTGCGCTGGGGTTCACGCTGCTTCTTGCGGTACGAGTTGATGAAGGTGTTGGTGAGGATCCGGTACAGCCAGGCCTTGAGGTTGGTGCCCTCGCGGAACTGGTGGAAGGACGCGTACGCCTTCGCGTACGTCTCCTGCACCAGGTCCTCGGCGTCCGCCGGGTTACGCGTCATGCGCAGCGCGGCGGAGTACATCTGGTCGAGGAATTCGAGCGCGTCCCGCTCGAAGCGCGCACTGCGCTCGGCGGACGACTCGGCGCCCGTCCCCCGGCCCTCGGGCTGCTCCGCCTGGCCGTTTTCGGTCCCTGCGTCGGTACCGGTGACCGGACCCACCTCCTCCAGCGACGTGGCAGGACCGAGAGCGGTCCCACTGAGATCGGAGGATAGACGAACACCCTTACCCGCCGCCGCCCGAACAGGGGCGGCCTTCGACGCGTGCAGCACCGTCCAGTCCAGGTCAGCGCTGCTGCTGCGGCTCGGGCAGATGGTCGAACCCATGCGGCGGACTTCCTCTCGTCATGCGTGCAGCACGGCCGGTGCCGTCTGACCCGCACAACAGTGCCCCGCCCCACAACATTCCCGGGCGTCACCCGAGTGGGCCGAGTGACGTGGCCCACTTCACCACGGCGTCGGTGAGGATCTCCAGGGCCTGCTCCTGGCCGGGGTCCGCGCTCTTGGGGACGGCGAAACCGTGATCGGCGTTCGGCACCTCGACCAGGTCGTAGGGTCCCTGAGGGAACTCCTCCGGCCTTCCGAAGGGGTCCTTCCCGCCCTGGACGACGAGGGTGGGCAGGCCCGCGCCCAGCAGTTCGGCGGCGCGGGACTTCTCGGGGCGGCCCGGCGGGTGGAGCGGAAAGCCGAGCGCGAGGACGGCGACGGCGCCGAGCCCGGCGGCCGTACGGCAGGCGACCCGGGCCCCGGCGCTGCGCCCGCCGGCGATCACGGGCAGCCCGTCTCCCGCCAGGGCGGGCCACACCCCGCGCCAGCCGGCGTCCAGCGTCTTCGGCGCGGGCGCCACCTTCCTGCCGGCGACGCGCCAGGGCTGCTCGACGAGCGCGACGGTCACCCCGTGGGCGGGCAGGACCCGGGCCAGCGCCTGGAGGTCGCGTGCCTCGACGCCGCCGCCCGCGCCGTGGCCGAGGGCGAGCACCGGCGCGGCCTTGCGGGCCCGGTGCCAGGTGACACGGGCCGTACCGGCGTCGGTCTCCACGCTCTGTGTCGCATCCGTCACGTCGTTCACCCTCGGCAGCCGGTCCTCGTAGGTCGTGTGCGCCCCTGGGGCGCGTCAGAAGAGTGTGCCCTCCTCGGGGGCCTCCAGCTCCTTCAGCAGCTCCGGGCCGTTGTTGCGGACGTTGCTGACCGCCGTGGACACCGGGTAGGCGCGCATCAGGCCGGCGGTCGGCGCCTGGAGCAGGGGGCGCAGGTCGTCGGGGTCGGTGCGGGCGGGGTCGAGCCAGGCGTCCCAGCGGTCCGGGGTGAGCATCAGGGGCATGCGCGGGTGGATGTCGGACAGGGAGCGCGGGCCCTCGGCGGGGCCGACGGCCAGCGGTGTCGTCTCCGCCTCCGTCGTGATCACCGAGCAGGTCACCCACCAGGCCCGGGGATGGTCGTCGGGCAGCGTCCGGTCGCGCCAGAACTCGTAGAGGCCGGCCATCGCGAACACCGAGCCGTCGGCGGGCAGCACGAAGTACGGCTGTTTGCGCGGCCGCTTCCTCCTGCCCTCGGCCTCCAGATCGCGCTCCTGTGTGCCGGTGACCCATTCGTAGTAGCCGTCGGCCGGGATGATGCAGCGCCGGGCGGCGAAGGCACGGCGGTACGACGGCTTCTCGTGCACCGTCTCGGCGCGCGCGTTGATCAGCCGCGCCGCGCCCTCGGGCGACTTGGCCCAGGACGGTACGAGCCCCCAGGTGAGCCTGCGCAGCTGGCGAACCGGCCGTTTGTCGTCCGCGTCCTTCAGGGCACGGTCCAGGACCGCATACACCTGCTTGGTCGGGGCCACGTTGTAGTCGGGCGCCAGGGTCTCCTCCGGCTCCCACTTGGCAACCTCAAAGACTCCTGCGAGATCCTCGGGCCTGCGACTCGCTGCATACCGTCCGCACATACGTGCCACCCTGCCAGATCCGCCGACACGCCAGGAGCTACTCACCGCAATGGACAGCCTCGCCTCGACCTCGCTGACCTCGCTCGCCGGCCTCTGGGACCGGGTCTTCGGAAGTCAGCCCGATCCCGACCTGTGGGTGGTGATCGCCACTCTCGTCGTGGCGCTCGCCGTGGTCGTCCCGAGGGGCGCCTGGCGGATAGCGCGCAACGCCGTCACCATCGCGCACGAGGGCGGCCACGGACTGGTCGCTCTGCTCACCGGCCGTACCCTGACCGGCATCCGGCTGCACTCCGACACCAGCGGCCTGACCGTCAGCCGCGGCAAGCCGTACGGCCTGGGCATGATCCTCACCGCCGCGGCGGGCTACACCGCTCCCCCGCTGCTGGGCCTCGGCGGCGCGGCGCTGCTCGACGCCGGGCACATCACACTGCTGCTGTGGCTGGCCACCGCCCTGCTGCTGGCGATGCTGGTCATGATCCGCAACGCGTACGGGGCGCTGACCGTGGTCCTCACCGGCTCCATGTTCCTGCTGGTGTCGTGGCTGGCCGGTCCGCAGGTGCAGGCGGCGTTCGCGTACGCGGTGGTGTGGTTCCTGCTGGTCGGCGGCGTACGGCCGGCCTTCGAGCTCCAGGCCAAGCGGTCACGCGGAGGGGCCGGGGACTCGGACGCGGACCAGCTGTCGCGGCTCACGCATGTGCCGGCGGGGATGTGGCTCTTCCTGTTCCATGTGGTGTCGCTGTGCTCGCTGATGGGCGGCGCCCAGTGGCTGTTGCGCCTGTGACGGCCCGGGGCCGCCCTAGCAGACAATGGTTTCGTTCCGGTTTCGCCACTTTTGATCAAGATCTACGGCCTGGGCCACGCACTACAGTGGGGCGCATGACCGTGAACCCCGCACCCACCGCCCTCTGGCCCGCCCCGCACGCGAGCGGAGCCGTCGACGCGACGGTCCACGTGCCCGGGTCCAAGTCGGTCACCAACCGTGCCCTCGTCCTCGCCGCGCTCGCCTCCGAGCCGGGCTGGCTGCGCCGCCCCCTGCGCTCCCGCGACACCCTGCTGATGGCCGGTGCCCTGCGCGCGCTGGGCGTCGGCATCGAGGAGGGGGTCGGCCCCGACGGCTCCGGCGAGAGCTGGCGGGTGATCCCGGCCGCGCTGCACGGCCCGGCCACGGTCGACGTCGGCAACGCCGGCACCGTGATGCGCTTCCTGCCCCCGGTGGCCGCGCTCACCGACGGCCCCGTGCGTTTCGACGGCGATCCCCGCTCCTACGAGCGCCCGCTGAGCGGCGTGATCGACGCCCTGCGCGTCCTGGGCGCCCGTATCGACGACGACGGCCGCGGCGCCCTGCCGCTGACCGTGCACGGCGGCGGCGCGCTGGACGGCGGCCCGGTGTCCGTCGACGCGTCGTCCTCCTCCCAGTTCGTCAGCGCCCTGCTGCTGTCGGCCCCGCGCTTCAACCAGGGCGTCGAGGTCCGTCACACCGGCGCGACGCTGCCCTCCATGCCGCACATCCGTATGACCGTCGACATGCTGCGCGCTGTCGGCGCGCAGGTGGACACCCCGGAGTCGGGCGGTGAGCCGGGCGTCTGGCGGGTCACGCCGGGGGCCCTGCTCGGCCGGGACCTGACCGTCGAACCGGATCTCTCCAACGCCCAGCCGTTCCTCGCGGCCGCGCTGGTCACCGGCGGCAAGGTCGTCATCCCGGACTGGCCGGCCCGTACGACCCAGCCCGGCGACCGGCTGCGCGAGATCTTCACCGAGATGGGCGGTTCCTGCGAGCTGACCGAGCGCGGCCTGGAGTTCACCGGTTCGGGTGCCGTCCACGGCATCGACGTGGACCTGGGTGAGGTCGGGGAGCTGACTCCGGGCATCGCAGCGGTCGCGGCCCTCGCGGACTCCCCGTCGACCCTGCGCGGGGTGGCCCATCTGCGGCTGCACGAGACGGACCGGCTGGCCGCGCTCACCAAGGAGATCAACGAGCTGGGCGGCGACGTCACGGAGACGGCCGACGGCCTGCACATCCGCCCGCGCCGCCTGCACGGCGGGGTCTTCCACACGTACGACGACCACCGCATGGCCACCGCGGGCGCGATCATCGGGCTCGCGGTCGACGGTGTGCAGATCGAGAACGTGGCGACGACGGCCAAGACGCTGCCGGACTTCCCCGAGCTGTGGACCGGGATGCTCGGGGACTGACGGGCGGACCTGAGATCATGCGCCGCTACGGCAAGCACACCGACGAGGACGACATCCGCAGCCGCCCGAACCGCAAGGGCAACCGGCCGCGTACGAACATCCGGCCCAAGCACGAGGACGCGGCGGAGGGCCTGGTCCTCACCGTCGACCGCGGCCGGCTGACCTGCCTCGTCGACGGCCGTACGGTCATCGCCATGAAGGCCCGTGAACTGGGCCGCAAGGCGGCGGTGGTCGGCGACCGTGTCGCCCTCGTCGGCGATCTGTCCGGCACCAAGGACACCCTCGCCCGCATCGTCCGCATCGAGGAACGCGCGTCCGTGCTGCGCCGCACCGCGGACGACGACGATCCGTACGAACGTGTGGTGGTCGCCAACGCCGACCAGCTGGCCATCGTCACCGCCCTCGCCAACCCGGAGCCACGCCCGCGCCTGATCGACCGCTGTCTGGTCGCCGCGTACGACGGCGGCCTGGAGCCGCTGCTGGTGATGACCAAGTCCGACCTCGCCCCGCCCGACAAGCTCCTGGAGCTGTACGGGGCGCTGGACATCCCGTATGTCGTCACCAGCCGTGAGGAGCTGGAGCGCGGTGACGCGGCGGACCGGGTGCGCGAGCATCTGGACGGCAGGGTCACGGCGTTCGTCGGGCACTCCGGGGTGGGCAAGACGACGCTGGTCAACGCGTTGGTGCCGAAGGACCGGCGGCGCACGACGGGCCATGTCAACGCGGTGACCGGCCGTGGGCGGCACACCACCACGTCGGCGCTCGCGCTGCCGTTGCAGCACGCGGGCAGCTGGGTGATCGACACGCCCGGCGTGCGGTCCTTCGGGCTCGCACACATCGACCCTTCCCGCGTCATCCACGCCTTCCCGGACCTGGAGCCCGGCACCGAGGGCTGTCCGCGGGCGTGCAGCCACGACGAAAAGGACTGTGCGCTGGACGCCTGGGTGGCCGAGGGACACGCGGACCCGGCGCGGCTGTACTCCCTGCGCCGGCTGCTGGCCACCCGCGAGCGGAGGGAAGGAGACTGACCTCTGCCGTGTTTGCCTCCATGGCTCGCAGGTAATTGCTTACTCGCACCGGGCCTGATCCGACCAGACGAGGCAGTCGACGTGGGGACGCGGGAGGACGAGACATGGCGTGGCTGCTGGTCATCGTGGCCGGGCTTCTCGAGACCGGTTTCGCCGTCTGTCTCAAGCTCTCGCACGGTTTCACCAGGCTCTGGCCCACGATCGCTTTCTGCTGCTTCGCCCTCGGCAGTTTCGGTCTCCTCACCCTGTCCCTGAGAAAGCTGGACGTGGGTCCGGCCTACGCGGTGTGGACGGGGATCGGCGCGGCGGGAACGGCGATCTACGGCATGGTGTTCCTGGGCGACCTGGTCTCCACCTTGAAGATCGTCTCGATCACGCTGGTGATCGTGGGCGTGATCGGCCTGCAGCTTTCCGGCTCCGCGCACTGAGGCGCGCGCCCCTCGACGCGGGGCCCCACACCGGCGGTCCCCTCACCGCACCGGCCGCGGCAGCGCTTGGCGCACCAGCTCCGCGACCCCGCCCTGCCCCGGCGGAGCCGCGACGCAGGACAGGGACAGCCGTACGACCAGTTCGCAGGCGCGGGCCAGTTCCACCGCCTCCGCCTTGGTCGCCCCGGCTCCGGTCACCGCCGCGACGGCGCGGTCGCGCACCAGGGACACCAGGTCCGCCGGGGACGGCAGCGGCCCGTCGGCCCGGCGCTGCGCGGGCACCGCGGACGTGGACGGCACGGCGGCGAGCGTCGGCATGGGCAGCCGCTCGCTCCAGCAGCCGGTGAGCATGGCGCGGACGAGCGGGTTGCCGCGCGCGGCGGACGTCATCCACTCGGCGGTGGCGGCCAGCCGCTCCCGGGCGTCCGTGTGCGCGGCGAGGACCCGGTCGACACCGGCGAGATAGCCGTCCGCCTCCCGGCGCACCAGGGCCCGGGCCAGCCCCTCCTTGCTGCCGAACTCGTTGTACAGGGTCTGGCGCGAGACACCGGCCGCGGCGGCCACGTCCACCATGCGCACGGCGGACCACGAGCGACGCGCGAGCGCCTTATAGGCGGCGTCCAGTAGGGATTCCCGCGCTGCAGGCATCATCGCCTCCCTCGGGCCGGCGGCTCTGACGCACAGATTTGACGCGCGTGTCAGCACTGTCAAGGGTTCGCGACGGCACCGGCAGGCGCCCCCGGGCCGGCGCACGCCGTGATCACACCACGGCGCATGGTCGCCGCGGCGCGCGCGGCCGGGGACGGCGGTGGCCCCGGGGAGACCGTGAAGATCCCCGGGTCGTGTGGCCCTGTCCCGGAAGGGGCGGATACGGTTCGCTCATGCCCGACTATCTCGATGACCTGCGACTCGCCCATGTGCTCGCGGACGCCGCGGATGCCGCGACCATGGCCCGGTTCAAGGCTCTCGACCTCAAGGTCGAGACCAAACCGGACATGACGCCGGTGAGCGAGGCCGACAAGGCCGCCGAGGAACTGATCCGCGGCCAGCTCCAGCGCGCCCGGCCGCGTGACGCGATCCTCGGCGAGGAGTACGGCATCGAGGGCACCGGGCCGCGCCGCTGGGTCGTCGACCCGATCGACGGCACCAAGAACTACGTGCGCGGAGTGCCCGTCTGGGCCACCCTGATCTCCCTGATGGAGGCGGGCCCGGGCGGAACCGGGAGCGGCGGAGGCTATCAGCCGGTCGTCGGTGTCGTCTCCGCGCCCGCGCTGGGCCGCCGCTGGTGGGCCGCGAAGGGGCACGGCGCGTTCACCGGCCGCAGCCTGGCCTCGGCCTCCCGGCTGCACGTCTCGCACGTCTCGAAGCTGTCCGACGCGTCCTTCGCGTACTCCTCCCTGTCCGGCTGGGAGGAGCAGGGACGGCTGAGCGGCTTCCTGGATCTGACCCGCGCCGTGTGGCGCACCCGGGGCTATGGCGACTTCTGGCCGTACATGATGGTCGCCGAGGGCTCGGTGGACATCTGCGCCGAGCCCGAGCTGTCCCTGTGGGACATGGCGGCGAACGCGATCATCGTGACCGAGGCCGGCGGTTCCTTCACGGGGCTCGACGGCCGCCCGGGCCCGCACAGCGGCAATGCGGCCGCGTCGAACGGGCTGCTCCACGACACCCTGCTCGACTACCTGAACGACCGGTACTAGACACCAGCGGTACCGCTGTGCACCGCGAGCGCCCCTGAACTCACGACGCGCGCCCTCTTGTTGACCCGCGCTTTGCCTGCGACTCTGGGAATCCCCCACTTGTGAATTTGTGAAGCGTTGAACAGGCGCCTCCGGCGGGCGGCATCCAGCGGATCCGGAGCCCTGAGCCAGCGCATCCCGGCGCGCATCCCAGGAGGTCCGCCCCATGCTCGTCCGTGACGCCATGAGCACGATGGTCCTCACCATCGGCCCCGCACACACCCTCCGCCAGGCAGCAACCCTGATGTCCGCCCGCCGTGTCGGCGCGGCCGTGGTCCTCGATCCGGACGCCGGTGGTCTCGGCATCCTCACCGAGCGCGACATCCTGAACTCCGTCGGCCTCGGCCAGAATCCCGACACCGAGTGGGCCGGCGCCCACACCACCATGGACGTGGTGTTCGCCGCGCCCACCTGGACCCTCGAGGAGGCCGCGGGCGCCATGGCCCACGGCGGCTTCCGGCATCTGGTCGTGCTCGACCGCGACGAACCGGTCGGGGTCGTCTCGGTCCGCGACATCATCCGCTGCTGGGCCCCTGCCCGGCGGGTCCCGGCCACGACCCACTAGTTCCGCACGCGCGAACGGGCCGGGACCCCTGAGGGATTCCGGCCCGTCCCCTACGACAAGCGGTCCAACCCGGGTCAGCCGCGCAGGGCCTGGACCGCGGCCTCCAGGCGCTTGCCGAAGTCTCCGTCGGCCTGACGGAAGTTGTTGATCGCGCGCTCGGCGATGTCGTCGCGCGAGACCTTCGAGATGGCGCCCGCGAGGTTGGCGATCAGACGCTCCTTCTCGCCCTCGGACATCAGGCGGTACAGGTTGCCCGCCTGGACGAAGTCGTTGTCCTCGGCGTGGACCGGGGCCTCGTGGTTGCCGGTGGCGGCCGTGAAGCCGTTGAACGACTGCCACAGCGGACGGTCCGTCTGGAACGGGCCGCCGAAGCTGTTCGGCTCGTAGTTCTTCGCGCCCTTGTGGCGGCCGTCGTACAGGTAGCCGTCACGGGCGTTGGTGCGCGCCTCGGTGGCGTGCGGACGGTTCACCGGCAGGTGGTCGGCGTTGATGCCGACGCGGTAGCGGTGGGCGTCGCCGTAGGCGAAGAGGCGGCCCTGGAGCATCTTGTCCGGGGAGGGGCCGATGCCCGGCACGAAGTGCGCGGGGCTGAAGATCGACTGCTCGACCTCGGCGAAGATGTTCTCCGGGTTGCGGTTGAGCTCCAGCTTGCCGATCTCGATCGGCGGGTAGTCCTCGTGCGGCCAGACCTTGGTGAGGTCGAACGGGTTGAAGCGGTACGTCGCCGCGTCCGCCGCCGGCATGATCTGGACCTGCACGGTCCAGCTCGGGAACTCGCCGCGCTCGATGGCCTCGCGCAGGTCGCGCTGGTGGGAGTCGGGGTCCTCACCCGCGAGCTTGTTGGCTTCCTCGGTGGTGAGGTTCTTGATCCCCTGGTCGGTCTTGAAGTGGTACTTGACCCAGAAGACCTCGCCGGCCTCGTTGTTCCACTGGTAGGTGTGCGAGCCGTAGCCGTTCATGTGGCGGTACGACGCCGGGATGCCGCGGTCGCCGTGCAGCCAGGTCACCTGGTGGGTCGACTCGGGCGACAGGCCCCAGAAGTCCCAGACGTTGTCCGGCTCCTGCGAACCGGTGTAGGGGTCGCGCTTCTGGGTGTGGATGAAGTCGGGGAACTTGATGGCGTCCTTGATGAAGAACACCGGGGTGTTGTTGCCGACGAGGTCGTAGTTGCCCTCTTCGGTGTAGAACTTCAGCGCGAAGCCGCGCGGGTCACGGACGGCGTCCGCGGCACCCAGGTTGCCGGCCACGGTCGAGAAGCGCAGGAAGACCTCGGTCTGCTTGCCGACCTCGGACAGGAACTTGGCGCGCGTGTAGGGGGTGACGTCCGCGGTGATCGTGAAGGTGCCGTAGGCACCCGCGCCGCGGGCGTGCACCACACGCTCCGGGATGCGCTCCCGGTTGAAGTGGGCGAGCTTCTCCAGAAGAAGCTGGTCCTGGACGAGAACCGGGCCGCCGACGCCCGCGGTCTCGCTGTTCTGGTTGTCAGCTACCGGAGCACCGGCCTCCGTCGTAAGCGGTCCCTGCGTCACTGCGCCTCCTGCGTCGTCGCTGACCAACCCTGTCACTTGGCCAAAGCCGACGTCGATCCTACAATGGACAATGTCTAAGTCAAGTAAAGCTCCAAAGTCACACCTGTTCGGGATCTGTTCCCCTTGCTGTTAGGCTGGCCTGTATGAGTGACCTGTTGGAACGGCTGCGCGGACGCGGATGGCGGATGACCGCGCAGCGGCGCGTCGTGGCCGAGGTCCTCGACGGCGAACACGTCCACCTGACGGCCGACGAGGTGCATGCCCGGGCCGTCGCCAGGCTGCCCGAGATCTCCCGGGCGACCGTCTACAACACGCTGGGTGAACTGGTGTCCCTCGGCGAGGTGCTCGAGGTCGCCACGGACAAGCGCGCCAAGCGGTACGACCCGAACGCCCACCGGCCCCATCACCACCTGGTCTGCGCCGGCTGCGGCGCGATCCGCGACGTCCATCCGACGGGCGACCCGATGGCGGACCTTCCGTCCTCGGAGCGTTTCGGTTTCACGGTGTCGGACGTCGAGGTGACGTATCGCGGGCTGTGCCCGGACTGCGCGGCGGCCTGACCGCGGATCTTCCACCGGCCCCGGCACTGCACAGGTGCCGGGGCCGGCGTTTTCCCTGTGGACGACAACCGCCGGGACGGGCTGTCACCGGGCGTGAACGCGCCAGGGCCGGAACCCTTTCGGATTCCGGCCCTGGACTTCAGTAGCGGGGACAGGATTTGAACCTGCGACCTCTGGGTTATGAGCCCAGCGAGCTACCGAGCTGCTCCACCCCGCGTCGGTGAACGCAACGTTACGTCAACGGCGTGGACAGATGCAAATCACTTCCACCGGCCGCTCGGAGGCCGCCCCGTCACCGACCCGCGGGCGGGCCGGTGACGGGAGCCGGGGACCCCACCGCGGCCGCGCCACGGCGGAGCGTCACGCCGACAGCTCCTGCCGCAGTGCGTCCCGCAGCCGAGTGGCCCGCTCGGAGACCTCGGCGGGCCCGAGCGACACGGCCCGGTCGGCCCACCGCTGCCCCTCCGCCAGCTCCCCCCGCCGCGCGTACACGAGGGCCAGCCGCAGCGCGGCCCGGCCGTGCCCCGCATCCGCAGCCCGCGTCCACCACAGCGCCGCCTCCGGCTCGCTTCCCTCCCGGGCGAGCAGCAGCCCCAGGTTGAAGGCCCCGTTCCGCGAGCCGCCCTCCGCGGCCTCCCGGTACCACCGGGCCGCCTCCACGACATCGCCGCGCGCGGCGGCCAGCATCCCGACGCGGACCTGTGCCCGCCGGTGCCCCTGCGACGCCGCCCGCTCGTACCACTCCTCGCATTCGCTCTTCTCGTGCGACGGCTCGCCGAGCTCGTGCGCGGGCGCGGGCGGCCGCCGCGCGTCCAGCAGGGTGGCCAGCCGGTAGGCGGCCTCGGCGCTGCCGCCCCCGGCGGCGCACCGCAGGTGCCGCTCGGCCGTCTGCTCGTCCCCCTCCCGCAGTCGCGCGATCCCGACCTGCAGCGCCGCCTCGGTGTGCCCGGCGGCCGCGGCCCGCTCGTACCAGGTCAGGGCCGTCTCGTCGTCGCCGCGTCCGGCGTGGAGGATGCCGAGGTTGAAGGCGGCGTCGACGCTCCCCGCCTCCGCGGCCTTGGAGAACCACGGTTCGGCGCCCGTCGCGTCCCCGCCCTGGAGGAGCAGGATGGCGAGCGCGTTCGCCGCCTCGCGGTGCCCGGTGTACGCCGCCCGCCGGTACCACTGCTCGGCCTGCGCGGTGCGTCCCTGTTCCGCGCAGAGCAGCCCCAGGTTGTAGGCGCCGTTGATGTCGTCGGCGTCCATCGCGGCCCGGTACCAGCGCTCGGCGGTCTGCGTCTCGCCGCGTTCGGCGTGCAGCGCGCCCAGCGCGTTCGCCGCGTTGCCGTCTCCCTCCTGCGCGGCCCTGAGCCACCACACGGCGGCGCTCTCGGTGTCCCCCGCGTCCCGCAGCAGGAAGCCCAGCGCGCACGCGGCCCGTGCCTCGCCGTCCTTGGCGCTCGTCAGGTACCAGCGCCCGGCCTCCTTGAGGTCGCCCCGCTTCTCCAGGATCGCCCCGAGGTGCAGCGCGGCCCGGCGGTGTCCGCGCGCGGCGGCCTGCCGGTACCACTGCTCCACCTCGTCGAGGGCGGAGGCGGCGACACCGTTGTCACCGCCGCTCTCCTGAGCCTCCAGGGCCCTGCGGTCCAGGGTGCGCGCCAGCCGGTAGGCGGCCTCGCGGTGGCCGCGTTCGGCGGCGGCCCGCATCCATCGCTCGGCGCCCTCGTCACCGCGGTGCTCCAGCAGATCCGCGAGCGCGTAGGCGCCGAGGGTGTGCCCCTGTTCCGCGGACTGGCGCAGCCAGTACTCCGCGGCGGGCTCGTCGCCGCGCTCACGGTGGTGCCGTCCGAGCGCGTGCGCGGCCGCGGCGGACCCGGCGACGGCGGCGACCCGCCACCAGCCCGCGGCCTCGTCGGCGTAGCCCCGCTGGTGCAGAAGGACCCCCAGGTTGTTGGCGGCGGCACGGTCACCGGCGGCGGTCGCGGCACGCAGCCGGGGCTCGGCTCCGTCCAGATCGCCACGGCGCAGCAGCATCGCCCCGAGGACGCTCATCGCCTCGATGTCGCCGGCTTCGGCGGCGAGCCGGTGGCGCGCCTCCTCGATCGCCTCACCGGTCTCACCGGCCTCGCCGGTTTCGCCCGCCTCGTCCTGCTCGGCGGGCTGCACAATTCGCCCCGATTCGAACAGAGTTGCCTTGTCCCCCATAACGTCCATCGTCGCACCACCTGCAACCTGGGTACACCTGGTATACCGCAGCCAGTGAGGTCACTTCAGCGTTTTGTCGACATGCCCACAGAGAGACAAGTCAAACACAGAACGGCCAACTGCCCCTGCAACCGGCCGCACTTCACGTGAGTCGCCAGGTCACGCCGTACGCCCCGTCGTGTCGTCGTACGCCCCCGTCTCCCACCACACGCTCCCGTCGTGTCGTCGCACACGTCGAGGGCCCGGATCCTGATCAGGATCCGGGCCCTCGACTTCAGTAGCGGGGACAGGATTTGAACCTGCGACCTCTGGGTTATGAGCCCAGCGAGCTACCGAGCTGCTCCACCCCGCGCCGTTGTCAGGCAACCGTATCACGGCGCGGGAGGGCTTTCGGCTCAGCCGCCGCCCGAGCCGCTCGGTGATCCGCTCGGGCCGCCGCTCGGTGAACCGCTGGGGGAACCGCTCGGACCGGCGGACGGGGTCGCTCCGCTCTGTCCGCCTCCGCTGCCGCCGCCGGAGGTGCGGGCCTTGGACTGGGCCTCCTGGGCTCGTTTCAGTGCGTCCTGAAGGTCCTTCTGCGCCCGTCCGTACGCCTCCCAGTCGCTCTTCCTGAGGGCTTCCTGACCGGCGTCGAAGGCCTTCTGGGCGTCCTGGAGCGCCTGTTGGACCGTCGGGTTGCCGGCCGGCGGCGGGGTCGTGGTACCCGTCCCCGGCGGGGTGGTCGCGGCCTGCGCCCCGAAGACCTTGTCGAGCGCCTGGCCGAGGGTGTCCTCGAACGCCGTGTGGCCGCCGTAGGTCACCAGCACCTTGCGCAGCAGCGGGTACTTGAGGCCGCCGCCCCGCACGTAGACGGGCTCGACGTACAGCAGGCCGCCGTCGATCGGGACGGTGAGCAGGTTGCCGTACTCGATGTCCGAGTCACCGCCCTTGAGGAGCCTGATCGACTCGGCGATGTCCTGTTCGGAGTTGAACTGGCTCTGGACCTGCTTGGGCCCGTCGACCGTTCTGCTCGTCGGCAGCTTCAAGATTCTGATCTTGCCGTAATCCGGGCTGCCCGCCTCGGCGTTGACCGCCATGAAGGCGCTCAGATTGTCGCGGCCGTTCGGCGTGAACGTCGTCGTCAGGGAGAACGCCTGCGCGGACTGGTCGGGCATCTTCATGCTCAGGTAGTACGGCGGCACCGCGTTGCCCGACTTGTTGGTGGGGTCGTCCGGCACCTGCCACACCTCGCTGCCGCTGAGGAACGTCTGCGCGTCCTTGACGTGGTAGCGGGTGAGCAGTTCACGCTGGACCTTGAACAGGTCCTGCGGGTAGCGCAGATGGGACATCAGCGAGGGCGAGATGTCGCTCCGCGGCTCCACGGTGCCCGGGAACGCCTTCATCCAGGTCTTCAGGACGGGGTCCTCGGTGTCCCACTGGTAGAGCTTGACCTCGCCGGTGTACGCGTCGACGGTCGCCTTCACCGAGTTGCGGATGTAGTTGACCTGGTTCTGCTGGGCCATCACCGCGCGCTGGGTGTTGCCCGCGGTGAGCGAGTCGGCCGTCGTGTCGCCGAGCGTCGTACGCGAGGCGTACGGGTAGCCGTTCGTCGTGGTGTAGGCGTCGACGATCCACTGGATGTGCCCGTCGACGACCGCCGGGTAGGCGTCGCCGTCGATGGTCAGCCAGGGCGCGACCGCCTCCACGCGCTGCTTGGGCGTGCGGTTGTACAGGATCCGCGAGCCGTCGCCGATGGCGCCGGAGTAGAGGATCTGCGGCTCCCCGAACGTCACCGCGTACGCGGCCCGGTTGACCGGGTTGGAGAGGCTGACGCCGCTCTTGCCCCGGTAGGAGGTGGTCTTCTCGCCGCTGTCGTCGGAGTAGTCGATCTCCTTCTGAGGGCCTCCGACGATCGAGTACTCGGTGGTCTTCTCTCCGTAGTAGATCCGCTGCTGGTAGGTGCCGAGGTCACCGGAGGACGGCAGGTCGGACTCGGTGAAGACGGGCTGGCCGTTGGCGTCGGCGGTGGTGCCCTTGGCGGCGACCACACCGTAGCCGTGGGTGTAGCGGAAGTGGTCGTTGATCCAGTTCTGCTTCGGGATGCCCGCCAGGTTCAGCTCGCGCAGACCGATGACCGTGTCCTGGTCCCCGGCGTTCCTGCCCGCCTTGGTGTAGCGGTCGACGTCCAGGTTGGTCGGGAACGCGTAGTAGTTCTTCATCTGCTGCAGCTGCTGGAACGTCGGCGAGACGACGTTCGGGTCCAGCAGGCGGATGCTCGCCGTGGCGTCGGCGTCCGCACGCAGCCTGTTCTTGTCCTGGGTGCTGCTCGTGCCGTCGTACTCGGCGACCTGGGCGTCGTCGATGCCGTAGGCCTCGCGGGTCGCCCTGAGGTTCTTCGTGACGTACGGCGCTTCCTTGGCCTGCTCGTTCGGCTGGACCTGGAACTTCTGCACGATCGCCGGGTACAGCCCGCCGATGAGGATCGCCGACAGGACCATCAGGCCGAAGCCGATGACGGGCAGCTGCCAGGTCCGCCGCCACAGGGTGGCGAAGAACAGCAGCGCGCAGATGACCGCGATGCAGAACAGGATGGTCTTGGCGGGCAGGTAGGCGTTCGCGTCGACGTACCTGAGGCCGGTCCAGTCGCCGGTCGCCTTGAAGTCGCTGGACTTGACCGCGAGTCCGTACCGGTCGAGCCAGTAGGCGACCGCCTTCAGGGCGACGAAGACGCCGAGGAGGACCGACAGGTGTCCGGTCGCGGCGGCGGTGGCGCGCGCCCCCGGGGAGGTGAGCCTGAGGCCGCCGTAGAGGTAGTGGGTCAGCGCGGCGGCGATCAGCGACAGCACCGTGGCGGCGAAGCCGAAGGCGAGCAGGAAGCGGTACCAGGGCAGGTCGAAGGCGTAGAAGGCGACGTCCAGGTGGAACTGGGGGTCCTTCTGGTGGAAGGGCACGCCGTTGACCCACATCAGCCAGGTCTGCCACTGGCCCGCGGCGGAGGCGCCCGCGATCAGGCCGACCAGGGCGGTGATGGCGAGGAGCAGCCACCGCTTGTAGGGCGCGATCCCCATCCGGTAGCGGTCGAGGCTCTGCTGTTCCATGGACATGGCGCTCAGCGGCGGGCGCAGCCGGTGGGCGAGCCAGATGTTGAGGCCGACCGCGGCCGCCATCAGCAGGCCGAAGACGAAGAACAGCCCGATCTTGGTCCACAGCGTGGTGGTGAAGACGGACGAGTAGTTCACCGACCGGTACCAGAGCCAGTCCGTCCAGAAGCCGGCGAACATGACGAACGCCATGCCGAGGACGGCGAGGACCCCCAGTGTCATGAGCAGGGTCCGGGCACGCCGGGACGGGCGGCCCACTCTGATCCGTGGCCCCGTCGGGCCTCCGCCGCGGTCCGGCATCTGGAAAGCCAAGGTGCGCACCTCGAAGTTCGCTGTTGATCCGTGTTGATCCGTCAGGCCCCCGTGAACGCGGACCAGGGATGAGGCTCCACGATCGCGGAGCCCCACCTATGCAACTTACTGGCGCTTTGCTCGGTTCCCGCTTCCGGGTCGGAAGGAGGCAGGATTGTGACCATGTCCAACACTCCCATGGCAGCGAGTCCCCTCACCCGGGCCGTCCTCGAGATCGACGAGTACGTCTCCGGCCTCGGGTGGGACCAGCCCGCTCGCCTCTTCGCCCTCGTCGACACCGCGCAGCTGCGGGCCCAGGAACCCTCGCTCGCGGCCCAGCTCGGCCTGGAGGACGAGCCCGAGGCCGCGGGCCTCACCCCGATCGAGCAGGAGGAGATCCCTGCCGACAGCCCGCTGGACGAGTTCCTCGCCACGATCGCCTGGCCCGACGCGGTGACCGGCTGCGCGCTCACGGTGGAGCGGCTGATGCTGCCGCCGTCCGCGGAGGCCGAGGTTCCGCAGGGGCTGAGCGAGAAGAAGCTGGCCCGGTGGGTCGCCGAGCACCCGGACCGCCAGGAGGTGCGCATGACGGTGGCGGTGCTGCGGGACGGTGCGCGCGAATCGGCGCTGCGACTGCGCGAGAAGGACTCGCCGACGGAGGTGCTGACGGGCCCGGACCTGGTGCCGGGGCTCGCGCAGGCGCTGTCGGCGACGTTCGAGGACTGAGTCCGCACGGCCCGCGGGGTCAGGGCCTGCGAGGACGGGGGCGCACCCGGAAGCCGGGGGGCGCCCCCGTGCTGTGAGCCGCCGTGCCGGATCTAGCCCTCGGTGGTGCACTCCGGCAGGTCGGCGGTCTTGCCGGTGCGGATGTCCTCGAGCGCCTTCAGGGCGTCGTCGAGGGTGTCGACCCGGACCAGGGTGAGGCCGTCGGGGCCGTCCTTGGCGGCGGCCGCGCAGTTGTCCTTGGGGGTGAGGAAGAACCGGGCGCCCTTGCTGCGCGCGCCGACGGTCTTCATCTCGACCCCGCCGATCGGGCCGACGTGCCCGTCGTCGTCGATGGTGCCCGTGCCGGCCACGAATTTCCCGCCGGTGAGGTCGCCCGGGGTGAGCTTGTCGACGATGCCGAGGGCGAACATCAGGCCCGCGCTGGGGCCGCCGACGTCGGCGAGCTTGATGTCGATCGTGAACGGGAAGGTGTGGTCGTTCCCGGCGGAGATCCCGACGATGGCCCGCTGCTGGCCGCTGTCGTGGGACTTCGCCGTGGTGATCGTCACGTTCCGGGTCCGGAGGGCGGTCTTCTGCGCCTTCTCGGCGGCGGCCTGCTCCTTGGCGGGCACGATCGTGAAGACGACGTCCTGTCCCGCCTTGTGCCTGGTGACCAGCTTGGCGACGTCACCGGGCGCCTTCACGTCCGTCCCGTCGACGGCCTTGACGACGTCACCGGCGTGCAGCCTGCCCTCGGCGGGCGAGCCCTTGAGGACGGTGGCGACGATCACCCAGGACCGCACGGGAATGCCGAGCTTCTTCAGCGCGGCGACCTTGGCGCTCTCCTGGGACTGGGTGAACTCCTCGGCGTTCTCCTGGGTGGACTGCTGCTCGGTCTTGCCGTCCGGGTAGAGCGTGTCGTGCGGCACCACCTTGTTGTCGTGTGCAAGCCAGCCGTACACGGCCTCGACCAGGTTCATGTTGTAGTCGGCGCTGGTGACCCGGACGGTGGTCATGTTCAGATGGCCGGTCGTCGGATAGGTCTTGCGCCCGGAGATCTGCAGCACCGGCTCGCCGTCGTGCTCGGCCAGGGTGTTCACCGTCGGACCCGGTGACATCTCCGAGTACGGCACTTTGATGAACACTCCCGCGCACAGGAGCGCGATCAGCATCAGGGTGGAGGCGAGCATCGTCGCGGTGCGGCGTGGCATGGAACGACAGTACGGGACGGTCCTGTGGGTGCACCGCCGGGGCCGTCCGTACGCGTGGGCGGCCCCCCGGGCGGCAGGGTCCTCAGGTGCCGGAGTGGGACTTCTCCATGGCCTCGCGGAAACGGGCGTATCCGGCGAGCTCGGAGCCGTCGCCCGCGGTATTGCGGTGTCTGCCGGCCCAACTGCCCCACAGTCCGGCACCGATCGCAGCCAACAGCGGAATCAGCAACCAGGCGAGCGCCGCCATGCCGACCTCCCAACCCCATGAGCGACCGCAACTGACTGATCAGCAGATTAATCGTCTGCCATGTCAACGCTCACGTCAGGGGTGCGGTTACGCAACCGGAGGCCGGGTGAGAGCTTGGTTAACCCTATGAGAGGAATGCGCGCGCCGCCCGGCGGTGCCGCCGGGCGGCTCCCCAGGTCAGCAGGCGCCCACCCACTCCTCCGTGCCGTCGGAGAACCTCTGGTGCTTCCAGATGGGCACCTCGTGCTTGAGGTCGTCGATCAGCGTGCGGCAGGCTTCGAAGGCCTCGCCCCGGTGGGGGCAGGCCACGGCGACGACCACGGCCAGGTCGCCGATCCTGAGGTCGCCGACGCGGTGCACGGCCGCGAGGGCCCGGACCGGATAGTCGGCGGCGACCTTCTCCGCGATCCGCCGCATCTCCGTCTCGGCGCTGGGATGGCAGGAATACCCCAGCTCGTCGACGTCCGCCCCGCCGTCGTGGTTGCGCACCGTCCCGACGAACAGCGCGGTCCCTCCGGCCGCGTCGTCCCCTACGGCCCGGAAGACCTCGTCGACGGAGAGCGGGGTGTCCCGGATCGCGAGCAGCTTGATGGGATCGTCCGCCGCCCGCTCACCGGGGTGGTCGCTGTGGGGTGCCATGCCCCCATCGTGCCGTACGCCTGCGGCGGCGAGGAAGAGAAGATCCACCGGCGGGCCCAGGGGCTCGCACCGGCCGGACACCGCGGCTGCCGTGCCGGGCGTCGCGGACCCGGCCGATCCGAACGAAACCCGCTAGATCCGCCGCCGGGCCTTCCGCGCCCGCCGTACCACCGCTGCGGCGCCGAGCAGGGCCACCGTGGCGCCCGCCGCACCCGCCGCCGTCGCGTCCTTGCGCCCGAGCCGCCGCCCCACCACGGTGTGCCGCCCGGACACCTCCTCCAGCAGCTCCGCGAGGACCTCCTCGTTCGTCCACCCCGGCCGCCACCCGGCGTCGTGCAGCCGGCTGCCGCTGACCACCCACGGGTACATCGTGTACGCGAGGTCCCCGGCGGGCGAGGGCGTGAGCCCGATCCGGTGCAGCCGGGCCGCGGCCCCCAGGGCGACCGCCGACGGCAGTTCCATCCGCCGGATCCCGCTCAGTTCCTCGACCTCTTCCTGCTCCAGCCATCCGTCGCACCCGACGGCCAGCTCTCCCTCGACCTTCTCCAGGACGGCGTACTCCAGGGCGCCGCACAGGTCCTCGACGTGGCAGAACTGCCAGGCCGGCCGCGACCCCGCCACCACCAGCAGCCTCGGCGACTCGAAATACCTGGTCAGCGCGGTGTCCGTGCCGCCGACCAGGACGGCCGGGCGGACGACGGTGACATTGAGTCCCGGGTGGGCGCGGGGGGCCCGCCGCGCCAGCCGCTCGATCTCCAGCAGGTCCCCGACCCCCGTCGCCTCCGCCGTGGCCCGCAGCTCGGCGTCCTCCGACAGCGGCAGCTCGTTGTCCGGCAGCGCCCCGTACACCATCGCCGAGGTGCACAGCACCACCCGGTGCACCCCGGCCGCCGCCGCGGCGGTCAGCACGGTCTGCGTCCCGCGCACGTTGTACGCCGTACGGGCCGCGGGATCCGTCTCCAGATCGAGGTCGAGGGCCAGGTGCACCACGACGTCCGCGCCGCGCAGCTTCTCCGCGATCGCCGGGTCCCGCACGTCCAGGATGTGCCACTGCGCCGCCGTACACTCCCCGCGCCGCTCGTCGATGGCGACGACCTGCTTGATCTCCTCGGACGCGGCCAGCCGCTCGGTCAGCAGCGCGCCCACACCGGACGCGGCGCCGGTGACCGCGACGACGGGCCCGCGCAGGGAGGGGGCCTCGTCGCCGCGCAGCGCCGCCGCGCGGGGCTGGTCGTCGGGCGACGGGCGGGCCGAGTGGTTTCGCGCTGCGCGAACCTGCGGATCTGGGGAACTCACCGGGCGTCTCCAGCGGTTGTCTTCAGTACGGACACGACGCACGCGAGCCGTACCAGGTGGCATCCATCCTGCCGCAGGCCAGGTGTCGGTGAAGCACCCAGGCCCGATCGCGCGGGGGTGTCTACGCTGGGTGTGTTGTCGGGCAGCCAGCCGCCGGAAGAGCCGGTGGCCTTACCAGCCGAGGAATCCCGTGAGTGACACCCCATTCGGATTCGGCCTTCCGCCGGAGGAGCCGGAGAACGGCGACGAGGGCAAGAAGAAGGACCAGCAGAGCGGTGGTGGTCAGGGACCGGCCAACCCGTTCGGTTTCGGGCTGTCCGGGGCCGGCGGCGCCGGCGCCGACAACCCGCTGGCCGCGATGTTCGGTTCCCTGAACCCCAACGACCTGGGCGCCGCGTTCCAGCAGCTGGGCCAGATGCTCTCCTACGAGGGCGGCCCGGTGAACTGGGACATGGCCAAGCAGATCGCCCGCCAGACGGTCTCCCAGGGCACCCCGGACGGCACGAAGGACGCGAGCGTGAGCCCCGGCGAGCGCTCCGCGGTCGAGGAGGCCGTCCGCCTTGCCGACCTGTGGCTCGACGATGTGACGTCGCTGCCGTCCGGCGCGGGCTCCGCCGTGGCCTGGAGCCGCGCGGAGTGGGTCGAGGCGACCCTGCCGGTGTGGAAGGAGCTCGTCGACCCGGTCGCCGAGCGCGTCGGCTCGGCCATGGGCGACGTCCTGCCGGAGGAGATGCAGGCCATGGCGGGCCCGCTGATCGGCATGATGCGTTCCATGGGCGGTGCCATGTTCGGCACGCAGATCGGGCAGGCCGTCGGCGTGCTCGCCGGCGAGGTCGTCGGGTCCAGCGACATCGGGCTGCCGCTCGGTCCGGCCGGGAAGGCCGCGCTGCTGCCGCTGAACATCGAGGCGCTCGGCAAGGACCTGGGCGTGCCCAAGGAGGAGGTGCGGCTGTATCTCGCCCTGCGGGAGGCCGCCCACCAGCGTCTGTTCGCCCATGTGCCCTGGCTGCGGTCGCATCTGTTCGGCGCGGTCGAGGGCTACGCGCGCGGCATCAAGGTCGACACGGCCAAGCTGGAGGACGTGGTCGGCCAGTTCGACCCGCAGAACCCGGAGGAGCTCCAGCAGGCGCTGCAGCAGGGCATGTTCCAGCCGGAGGACACCCCGGAGCAGAAGGCGGCCCTGGCCCGTCTGGAGACCGCGCTGGCGCTGGTCGAGGGCTGGGTGGACGCTGTGGTGCACGCGGCCGCGAAGCCGCGTCTGGGTTCCGCGGACGCGCTGCGGGAGACCCTGCGCCGCCGCCGCGCCTCGGGCGGTCCGGCCGAGCAGACGTTCGCCACGCTGATCGGTCTGGAGCTGCGTCCGCGCCGGCTGCGGGACGCCTCCCGCCTGTGGGCCTCACTCACGGACGCGCGCGGCGTGGACGGCCGGGACGGCCTGTGGGCGCACCCGGACATGCTGCCCACGGCGTCCGACCTGGACGACCCGGACGGCTTCGTGCACCGTGAGCAGCTCGACTTCTCCGAACTGGACAAGATGCTCGGCGAGGCGGCGGGCGGCTCCGGCGGGAAGACCGACCTCAGGAAGAAGGACGACGGCGACGCCGAGGACGACGACGCCGAGTGAGCCTCCACGACGACGCGGTCCTCGTCCTGAAGGGCTACGAGGACCAGGAAGAGCTGCGCCGGATCTACCTGGACCACCTGGCGGCCCATCCGGACGGCATGTGGAAGGCCTGCCGCGACGGGCATGTCACGGCGAGCGCCCTGGTGATCGACCCCGAGCGCGGCCGTGTGCTGCTGACCCTGCACCGCAAGCTGCGGATGTGGCTGCAGATGGGCGGCCACTGCGAGCCGTCCGACGGGACGCTGGCCGTCGCCGCCCTGCGGGAGGCGACGGAGGAGTCGGGCATCACGGGGCTGACCCTGCTGCCCGGCGGCCCGGTGCGGCTGGACCGCCATCACACGCCGTGTGCCTGGCATCTCGACGTCCAGTACGCGGCGCTCGCTCCGGCGGGCGCCGTCGAGGCGATCAGCGACGAGTCGCTGGACCTGCGCTGGTTCGCCTACGACGAGGTGGCGGCCGTGGCGGACGACTCGGTCGTGCGCCTGCTGGCCGGGACACGCGCCAGGCTCTGAGGGCGAGGGGCGACCGCCGTGGCGGTCGCCCCTTCCACACCCCTGGGCGGTCAGCTCCAGACGTTGCCCTGGTTCTGCCCGCGCGCCCCGTACTGCCCCATTCCGTACTGGGCCCGCAGCCCCTGCCCGATCACCGCGTTCTGCGGCGGCAGCAGCTCGCTGGGCTGCACCAGCGCGAAGCCGCTGCCCATGAAGCTGAGCTCCCAGCCCTCACCGGTGTTGCCGCGCCGGCGCCACACCCCCGTGGAGTGCGTCTGGGCCTGCATCTGCACGCGCAGGCCGGTGGACCAGGCGACGATCGCGTCGGCGTCGCAGTTGACGTACTTGTCCGGCGTCACCTGCATCACCAAGGGCGCGCCCGACGTCATCAGCGCGACCTTGCCGCGCCCGGTGATGTTGAGCTGGTACTTGCCCGAGCCGGAGATGCCGTACTGGCTGTCCACGGCGATGACCTCGTGGTGCAGCGAGGAGTCCATCGCCAGCACATAGCTGCTGTCGACGGTGAGCCCGTCCTGCTCGACGTCCATGATGTGCACGTACTGCGCGAGGTTGGCGAAGTAGACCGTGCCCTGCCCGTGACAGCGCATCAGGTCCAGGCCCTCACCGGTGTGCGCAAGCGCACGGCGCTGGCCGCCGCTCTGGTACTCGGCGTCGAACTCGACGAGCCCCTGGTAGGCGACCATCGTGCCCTTGCGCGCCAGGACGTCGTCGTGGCCCTCCAGCAGGACGCGCAGCAGCTGCGGGTTCTGCAGGCTGTAGCGCTCCTGGGTCTGCTGCTCGTTGTAGCCGAAAAGCGTGCTCTGCATGGTGTGCGGTTCCCCCTCAGCCCCGGATCCGGAGGCGGTCGGTGCTGTCCTCGCTGGGCTGGACGACCACGATGCCCTGCCCGGAGAACGCCATCTGGTACGCCTCGCCGCTGCCGCGCCCGATGAGCGACTGCGCCTTGAAGCTGCGCTTGCCCTTCACCTTCAGGTTCGGGGACCAGGCCACGAGGGCGTCCGGGTCGACGTACGTCTCGTCCTCACCACCACCGCAGTCGACGACGATCGGCTTGCCCCGGGAGGTCAGGGCGACCCAGCCCTGACCGGAGATCCTCGTGTTCCACAGGCCCTGCCCGGCGAACTTGGCGAGCCCCTTGACGCGTTCGACACCCCACTGGAGGTGCGCGTCGAAGGCGAGGAGGTTGGTGGCGTTGACGGAGATCGCGTCCCCGCCCAGGTTGATGACGACGACGTTCGCCCCGTAGTCGGCGAGGTAGAGCAGACCGTCCCCGGAACACTTCATCAGGGGAGCGCCCTCACCGGTGATCCAGTCCCGCGCGATCTGGCGCACGGCGGGCGGGTTGGGCTCGTACGTGACGAACCCTTCGTAGGCGACCATCGACCCCACGCGCGCGAGGAGGTCGTTCCCGGTCTGCATGGCGACCTTCAGCATATGGCTGCCGTGGTTCTCCATGCGGGCGGTGACGGGTGCGGGGGCGAAGCCCGCGAGCGGCTGGTTCATGACGGGCTCCCTTTAGACCTCGTACGGCTGGACGACGACGAAATTGCCGGGCGCGGCACGGAACTGCAGGTTGACGCCCTCCCCGGTGTCCCCGGGATAGGCGTTGCGGCGCATCCGCACCTGGCTGGAGACGATCACCTGGGCGGCCGCCGACCAGGCGACGACGGCGTTGGAGTCCACGAACGTCGTCGGCGTGACGGGCAGCACCACCGGCGCGCCGTGCGTCTTCACCACGATCGTGCCCGTCCCCTGGAACTGCATCGTGAACAGCGCGCCGCCCGGGATGCCGTGCCCCTCGATGCGCCGGACCTCGTACTGGAGGGACTCGTCGAAGGCGAGGACGCTCTCCGCGGAGACGCAGATCGCGTCGCCCTGGAGCTCGATCGGGTGCAGATGGGCGGCGCTCTCGGCGAGGAACACCTGGCCCTGGCCGGTGCAGCGCATCAGCTGCATCTCCTGGCCGGTCGCGTTGCCGACGATGCGCCCGACGAAACCGGCGCCCTTGTAACCGAAGTCGACCTTGCCCTGGTAGAGCACCATGCTGCCCTGCCGGGCCAGCACGGGCTGGCCGCCCATGCCGAGGTCGACACGGACGAGCTTCTTGTTCTGCTGCGTCCACCGCTGACCGGTGGGTGCCTCCTTGAACGCCTGCAACGCGGCGGCCACGCCGGTACCGCCCTGCGGGGCTCCCTGGGGAGCGCCGTACGGGGAGGGAGCGCCTGCCTGGCCGGGAACCTGGCCGTAGGGCGGCTGCTGGCCGTAACCGGGGGGCGGGGTCTGCTGACCGTAACCGGGAGGCGGGGTCTGCTGACCGTAACCGGGAGGCGGGGTCTGCTGACCGTAACCGGGAGGCGGGGTCTGCTGACCGTAACCGGGAGGCGGGGTCTGCTGACCGTAACCGGGGGGCACCGGGGCGGACGGCTGCCCGCCGTAGCCCGGCGGCGGCCCCGGCTGCCCGGGCGGCTGGGCGTAGGGCGCGGGACCCGGCGGCGGCACCGAACCGCCGGGCGGGGTGGTCAGGGGCGCCACGATGGTCGGCGCGGCGTGCACGGACGGTGCGGGCGGGGCCGGCGCGGGCGGGGGCGGCGGTGGCGGCGCGAAGCCCTGCGGCGCGGACTGCGGCTGCTGCGGCGCCGGGGCGGCGGGCGTCGACGGCGCGGCGAACGCGGGCGGCGCGGACGACTGACCGGGCGGCGCGAACCCGGGGCCCGCACCGGCCGGCGCCTGCTGCGACTGCTGCGGCGCGCTCGTCTGCTCCTCCTCCTGGAGGACCTCCCCGCCGAAATTCTTCAGCAGCGCCTCCAGGCCGCCGTCGAAGCCCTGGCCGACCGCGGCGAACCGCCAGACGTCCTTGAGATAGAAATCGCCCAGCATCACCGCACGTTCGGTGGTGAACTCCGAGCCGCTGAACGGGTAACGGGCCACCTCCTCACCGCCCGCCACGATGCGCAGATACCCGGGGCCGACCTGCGACATCTGCCCGGCACCGTCGATCGTCGCCGTGAAGGACAGCTTCCGGATGTGCGCGGGGACCCTGTCGAGGGTGACCCGGAAGGACTCCGTGTCGCCCGCCTGCGCCCCCAGCAGCTGCACGGCCTCCTCCGGCGACTTCGGCTGGTTGAAGAAGACGAAGTACCGGTCGTCCGAGAGCCGTTCGTCGGCGTCCAGACCGAAGCAGCTGATGTCGAAGGTCAGTCCGGGACCGGCGATCTGCACGCCTACGTACAGATCCGTGCCCGCGGTGAGGTCACTGATCCTGGCCTTGTGGCCGCGCTGGAATTCCCTGGCCATGCGTAACGACCGTCCCCCATCCCGAATGTGAGTGCGTCGCGCCAGGCTAACGGCAAACACCCACAACGGACGCAGCCGGTACAGACCCGGTACACAACCGCTTCCCCGGCGGAACGCGACCGTCCCGGCTACTCGGCCCGGGAAACCGGCTGGTGCGGCAGCCGGCCGGCCGCCACCACCCCCTCCAGGAACCCCCGGGCACGCTCCGTACGCGGATACGCCTCCAGCAGCCGCCAGAAATCCGGCCCGTGCCCCGGCACCAGCAAATGCGCCAGCTCGTGCAGCAGCACATAGTCCACCACGTACTCCGGCATGCCCTGCAACCGGTGCGACAGACGAATGCTGCCCTCGGACGGAGTGCACGAGCCCCAGCGCGTGTTCTGGTTGGTGACCCAGCGCACCGACACCGGCCGCGCCCGCCCCTGGAAGTACTGCGCCGACAGCCGCTCCGCACGCTCGGCCAGCTCCACGTCGCCGATCACCCGCTTGCTCTCCTGAGCGGCCAGCTTGTCGAGCATGACGGTGACCCAGCGCTGCTCCTCCGCCTCGGACATCCGGGCGGGGATCAGCACGACGGTGCGATCGCCCTCGCGGTACGCGGACACCGTTCTGCGGCGGCGCGCACTCCTGCGAACCTCGATCGCGCTCGCCCTCGAGCCGCTCGGCGGCTGGCTCGTCGTGCTGCGCTGTGACTTTCCGGCGCTGTGCAGTGGGTCGGCGGGCACGCCCCGACGTTACCCGCTGCGCACAGGGGAAGTCCCCCCTCTGGAACGGTTCCGTGCCGATCCGCACTCCAAGCGCTCGATTTATACGAAGAACACCCCCGCCTGTGGACAACTTTCCCCACGCCGCCACCCTCCCCAGGCATCCTGACACCCGTCGGCACTCCTGACCACCGCCGACCAAAGCGACCTACCAGGGCTACGGGGGCCACACATGCATCCGATGGTGAAACCCGCGCTGCGGCGCGGCTGGCGCGATCTGAACACCGTGCAGTTCGGGATGGCACCCGCACACGCCATGGTGCTGGGGCCCATGGACACCGCGACGGGCAGCTTCCTCACCCTGCTCGACGGCACCCGCGGCCTGCCCCTGCTGCGCCAGGAAGCCCGCCGCATGGGCATGCCCGACGGCCACGTCGACGCACTGGTCGACAACCTCTCCGGCTCGGGCCTGCTGGACGACGCCACCGGCGGCGGCCCACAGGCCGACGCCCTGCGCGCGAAAACCGCCGTCCTGGACCGCCTCCGGGCCGACCTGGCCTCCCTGTCACTCGTGACCCGCCCACCGGGCGAGCCCGCCCGACGCCTCGCCGCCCGCCGCAACCATCGCGTCCAGGTCCGCGGCGCGGGCCGCGTGGGAGCCGTCCTCGCCTCCCTGCTCGCCGGCGCGGGCGTCGGCGAGGTCGACGTCCGTGACACCGGCTGCGTCGAACCGTGGGACGTCGCACCGGGCGGCCTGCCGGCCGACTCGGTCGGCGCACGCCGCGAGGAAGCGGCCCGCCGCGCCGTACGAGCAGCCGCCCCGGACCGGCCACCACGCCGGGAGCGCACCTCCCGGCGCTCCCCCCACGACGACCCGCTCCCCACCCTCTCCCTGGTGATCCTCGCCCCACGCGACGGCCTCGACGTCCACGCGCCCGACCCGTTCACCGCCCAACCACTGATCACCTCCGGAACACCCCACCTCTACGCGGGCGTCGTGGAGGGCACCGGAGTCGTCGGCCCCTTCGTCCTGCCGGGCGACACGGCCTGCGCGGGCTGCCTCGACCGGACACGCACCGACCGGGACGAGACCTGGCCCCGGCTGGTAGCCCAATGGCGCTCGGGACGCCACCGGCAGGTCCAGGCCTGCGACCTCGCCCTGGCCACGGCCGTCGCCGGAGTCGCCGCCGGACACGCACTCGCCTTCCTCGACGGCGACGCGCCCTCCAGCGCCGACGCCCGCTGGGAGACATCCGTGCCACGACTGCACTGGCACGCACGGCCGGTGTGGCCCCACCCCGCATGCGCGTGCGGCACCGCGGAGAAAGGTAAGAAGGAACACACCTCAAAGGACAGGGAGCCACACGAGAGAATGGCGGAGCAACGGCCGTCGAGGAACTCGTCCCGCAGGACACACCCGGCACGGCTGTCTGGGACTTGGAGGGCGCATGTCTGATCTTCCCCGGAAGGCGGTCACCCGAACCGCCAAGCTCGCCGCGCTCCCGCTCGGCTTCGCCGGGCGGGCCACGTGGGGGCTCGGCAAACGCATCGTCGGGGAATCCGCGGAGATCGTCGGCCGCGAACTCCAGCAGCGCACCGCCGAGCAGCTGTTCAAGGTGCTCGGCGAGCTCAAAGGCGGCGCGATGAAGTTCGGACAGGCTCTGTCCGTGTTCGAGTCCGCCCTCCCCGAGGAGGTCGCCGGGCCGTACCGCGCCGCCCTGACCAAGCTTCAGGAGGCGGCCCCGCCGATGCCGACGCGCACGGTGCACGGGGTACTCGAAGAGCGCCTCGGCGACAACTGGCAGGAACTGTTCCAGGAATTCGACGACAAGCCGTCGGCGGCCGCGTCGATCGGCCAGGTCCACCGCGCGGTGTGGCACGACGGCCGCGAGGTCGCGGTCAAGGTGCAGTACCCGGGCGCCGGCGAGGCACTGCTGTCCGACCTCAACCAGCTCAGCCGATTCGCCCGTCTGCTCGGCCCCCTGGTCCCGGGCATGGACATCAAACCGCTGATCACGGAACTACGCGACCGGGTCTCGGAAGAACTGGACTACGGCCTGGAGGCACAGGCCCAACGGGCGCACGCGGAGGAATTCGCGAACGACCCGGACGTGATGGTGCCGGACGTGGTGCACCAGTGCGAGCAGGTCCTGGTGACCGAATGGGTCGACGGCACACCGCTGTCCGAGGTGATCGCGAGCGGCACCCGGGAACAGCGCGACCGCGCCGGCCAGCTGCTGGCCCGCTTTCTCTTCTCCGGCCCGGCCCGCACGGGCCTGCTACACGCCGACCCGCACCCCGGCAACTTCCGTCTCCTGCCCGGCCCCGCCGGCTCCCCCCGGAAGGACGACTGGCGCCTGGGCGTGCTCGACTTCGGCACGGTCGACCGCCTCCCCGGCGGGCTGCCGGCCCCGATCGGCCCCTCCCTGCGTATGACCCTGGAGGGTGACGCCCAGTCGGTCTACGAACTCCTCTGCGAGGAGGGCTTCGTGAAGGAATCCATCGACCTCGACCCCGACGCGGTCCTCGACTACCTCCTGCCGATCATCGAGCCCGCCCAGGCCGACGAGTTCACCTTCACCCGCGGCTGGATGCGCAGCCAGGCGGCCCGCATCGCCGACCCGCGCTCCCCCGCCTACCAGCTGGGCAAGCAGCTGAACCTGCCCCCGGCGTACCTGCTCATACACCGGGTGACGCTGAGCACGATCGGCGTGCTGTGCCAGTTGGGCGCGACGGTCCGGCTGCGCGACGAACTCGAGGAGTGGCTCCCGGGCTTCCTTCCAGATGAGGAGGAACCGGCAGCCGAGGCCTGAGCGAGCGGGCTGAACCGCGGGCTCTCGGGGGGGGCGGGGAGGGTGGGGGGAGGGGGGAAGCCCCCCGAAGCGAAGTTTCGGGACCGGAGCCACCCGGTACCGATACCGCCGTCGGCATGATGCATGACACACAACACAGCGCGGGGGCCGGTCCCTTCGGACCGGCCCCCGCAGGGTCTTCCCGCCGACGACGGTGGTCGGCTACTGCATCACGGCGATGGCCAGCGCACGGCGGGCACGCATCGAGGCGCGCTCGGCCCTGCGCTGCATCCGGCGGGCCACCGCCAGGCGCCTGGCCTGGCGGTCCCGCTCGGCCTCCTGCATTCGCTCGCGCATATGCGCGCGAGCCAAGGCTTCTGGGATGAGTTGCATCTCTCGGGTCCTGTTCTGACGCGAGGCGTTCGCGCCGGTGGTGGTGACGTCTGGGATCGCGGAGCCTGCGGGCTCGCTGGTGGACGGCTTCATCGGGGCCTGCTTCTTGGGGTCGTGCGTGAGGGGGCGGTCGATCGTTCCTGGGGTGTTCATGCCGTGACCGGGTTCTTGCGCGGGCGGCCGCGGGGCCGCTTCCGGGCGACGACGACGCCCTGGACGAACAGCTCGCCACCCCAGACGCCCCAGGGCTCGCGCCGCTCCTTGGCGCCGGCGAGGCAGGCCTCGATCAGCGGGCAGGTGCGGCACAGGGACTTGGCGTACTCGACGTCGGCCGGCGACTCGGCGAAGAAGACCTCCGGGTCGTAGGAGCGGCAGGGGACGGGTACGCCGAGGTTCTCGATGGCGTCGTCGAGCGCGGTGAGCGCGGTGAGGGGGGTCAAGGTGGAGTCCTCCGTGAGGCCGGGCGGGGGGATCGTTTCGGAAGGCGGTACGGACGGGGCGTGCGCTTCGAGTTGCACGGGTCGTCTTCCTCGTCTGTCGTTCCGGCCCTGTTGGGCCGGGTGGCGGCTTGGTACCGGGTTCTTTTCTTGTCCCGAGGCCCCTTCGGTCTGCCGTCCCCGTTGGGGGAAAACAGAAGGGCCGCGGATCCCGGGTGGGGTTCCGCGGCCCTGAAGGCGCCGGCCTGATCGGCTGTCAGGCTGGATCACTCCAGGGTTCTGGCCCACGGAAGGCCCACTTCAGGTGGTGCTGCGTCGTCTGCTTCCGGAGTCCGGCACCGGCCGCCGCAAAGGCATAGGCGTGCGCCTGTGCCGCTACTGCTTCCAGTGCCTTGGTCGGTCGCTCATTGCGCTCACGGATGGGAAGACCCGCGAGAGACAGGGAGGACGCCGGGCGGTCGGCACGGATGCCGGACAGACCGGTGCCCAGGCCGGAGGCGCCGAGCATGCACGTGGAGACGACCGAGCGATCGGTCATTTTGGCGGTGCGGGCGGAGCTGGTCTTGATGCTGATCACTTCAATCGCCTCCTCTCGGCGTCTCGGGGGACTGGGCTGAGCCAGTCCGACGGATACGTAAGTACAGCACGGAATCGTGGCCTTCGAGAAGGCCGCCGTTCCCGTGGCTTAGAACCTATGGGGATTGCTGGGGCATGCGCAAACTATTTTTTCGACGAGTTGGTATCAGTCGTCGTTGTCCTGTTCGTGTCCGTCGCGACCTGCGCAGATGGCAAGAACTTCGGCGCCGTAGCGGTGGAGCTTGCGGACTCCGACGCCGGGGATGCGTGCCAGTTCGCCCTCGTCGTCGGGGGCGGCTTCGGCGATGGCGATCAGGGTCCTGTCGGTGAAGACGCAGAACGCGGGCTGGCCGCTGCGGTGAGCCTGCTCGGCCCGCCACGCCCGCAGCCTCTCGTAGAGGCCCTCGTCCATGTCGGAGGGGCAGTCGTCGCAGCGCATCAGTTTCATCTCGCCGGCGTCGGAGAGGGTGCGCCCGCAGACGCGGCAGCGGGCGGGGGTCCTGCTGGTGCGACGAGGGGCGGGGCTCCCGGCCGGGATGCCGTAGCCGTGTTCGATCGCGCTGGTTCGGCCGGTGCCGCCGTATGGGGAACGGCCGGGGGCGGCGGACGAGCCGGGGCGCAGTCCGTCGAGGAAGCGGCTGGGGCGCCGGTTGGGTCGGCCGCCGGGTGCGCGGGACAGGGACCAGGAGACGTGGAGGTGTTCTCTCGCCCGGGTGACGCCGACGTAGAGCAGACGGCGTTCCTCTTCGATCTGCTCGTCGGTTCTGGCGTAGGTGATCGGCATCATGCCTTCGGCGACGCCGACGACGAAGACGGCGTCCCATTCCAGGCCCTTGGCGGAGTGCAGGGAGGCGAGGGTGACGCCCTGGACGGTGGGGGCGTGCTGGGCTCCTGCGCGTTCGTCGAGTTCCGCGACGAGGTCGGCGAGGGTGGCGGCGGGTCGTGCCGCGGCGAAGTCCTGGGCGAGGTTCACGAGTGCGGCCAGGGACTCCCATCGTTCTCTGACGGCGCCGGAGCCGGCGGGGGGTGTGGGGGTCCAGCCTTCGCCTGACAGGACGGCGCGCACCTGGGAGGGCAGGTCGACGGCGCCGTCGAGGAGGGAGTCGTTGCCCCCGAAGCGGGCTGCGCCGCGCAGGGCGATGCCGGCTTTGCGGACCTCGGGGCGGTCGAAGAATCGTTCGGCGCCGCGGAGCTGGTAGGGGATGCCGGCGTCTGCGAGGGCTTGTTCGTAGATCTCGGACTGGGAGTTGGTGCGGAACAGGATGGCGATCTCCGCGGCGGGTACGCCGCGGGTGAGGAGGTCGCGGATGCGGCGGGCGGCGCCTTCGGCTTCGGCGGGTTCGTCGGCGTATTCGGTGTGGACGGGTTGGGGTCCTGGGTCGCGCTGGGAGACGAGTTCGAGGCGGTGGTCGGCCGCGCGGCCGCGGGCCTGGGCGAGGAGGCCGTTGGCGAGGTGGACGATCTGGGGGGTGGAGCGGTAGTCGCGGACGAGTTTGACGACGGTGGCTCCGGGGTGGCGGATGCGGAAGTCGAGGAGGTGGTCGGGGGTGGCGCCGGTGAAGGAGTAGATGGTCTGGCTGGCGTCGCCGACGACGCACAGGTTGTCGCGGTCGCCGAGCCACAGTTCGAGCAGGCGCTGCTGGAGGGGGCTGACGTCCTGGTATTCGTCGACGACGAAGTGCTGGTACTGGGCTCGGACCTCTTCGGCGATGTCGTGCCGGTCCTGGAGGATGCCCACGGTGAGGAGCAGGACGTCTTCGAAGTCGATGAGGGCGCGTTCGCGTTTGAGGTCTTCGTAGGTGGCGTAGAGCTGGGCGGTCTCGGCGGGGTCGCGGGGGGATTCACGGCCGGTTTTGGCGGCTGCGGCGGCGTAGTCGGCAGGGACGGTCTGGGTGACCTTCGACCATTCGATTTCGGCGGTTATGTCCCGCAGTTCGTTGCGGTCGAGGCGGATGCGGCAGGCGGCGGCCGCGTCCGCGACGATGGGGATCTTGCGGTCGATGATGCGGGGGAGGCTGCCACCGACGGCTTTCGGCCAGAAGTACTGGAGCTGGCGCAGGGCGGCGGAGTGGAAGGTGCGGGCCTGGACGCCGGCGGCGCCGAGCTGGCGGAGGCGGCCGCGCATCTCGCCCGCGGCGCGGTTGGTGAACGTGACGGCGAGCACGCTGGACGGCTGGAGGATGCCGGCGCGGACTCCGTAGGCGATGCGGTGGGTGATGGCTCGTGTCTTGCCGGTGCCGGCTCCTGCCAGCACGCACACCGGGCCGTGCAGGGCGGTCGCCACGGCGCGCTGCTCGGGATCGAGCCCTTCGAGCACCGCGTCGGCCGAGTCCGGAACCTGCGGGAAGAGGGTGGAGTGCGTTGCTGCTGTCACCCCGCCATGCTGCCAGGTCTGGGGAGACGGGTGCGGTGGGTTGTCCACAGGGGGGCGCTTGCAGTCGTATGAATGCCGGGGTGGGGTCCGGGGTGCCGCCGAGCGGCCGACAGGGGCGGCGGGCGGCGGCGGTATCGGGGTGCACGGACGGCGGGCGGCGGTATCGGAGCACAGGGAGGGCGAGCGGCGGGCTGTATGGGGAGGGCGGGAATGGTGGAGGGTTCACGTATGTTGCCCCCTGAGCGAGCAAGCAGAGCACGCATCCCTAGCCGTGAAGGAGCGCGACCGACATGCCGGGCACTGTGACGATGTACAGCACCTCGTGGTGTGGCTACTGCCATCGGCTGAAGAGCCAGCTGGACCGTGAGGGCATCGCGTACAACGAGATCAACATCGAGCGGGACCCGGAGTCCGCGGCATTTGTGGAGAAGGCGAATGGCGGAAACCAGACGGTTCCCACGGTGCTGTTCCCGGATGGGTCGACGTTGACGAACCCGTCGCTGGCGCAGGTCAAGCAGAAGATCGGCGTGTAAGGCCGCGCGTCACGGTTGTGCGGAAGGCGGTCCCCGGGGTTTCCCGGGGACCGCCTTCTTCGTCACACGCTCCGGGTGGGCAGGGGCTTGCCGTACCAGAGTTCGATCAGGCGGGCGGCGATGGAGATGCCGTAGGGGGGCAGTACCTCTCCGGACTCGAAGGCGGCGCTCAGTTCCTCGCGGGAGAACCAGCGGGCCTCGTGGATCTCGTCACCGTCGACGTTGATGTCGGTGGTGGTGGCGTGGGCGAGGAAGCCGAGCATGAGGCTGGAGGGGAAGGGCCAGGGCTGGCTGGCGATGTACCGGACCTCGCCGACGGTGATGCCTGCCTCTTCGGAGACTTCGCGGCGAACGGACTGTTCGATGGACTCGCCCGGTTCGACGAAGCCGGCGAGGGTGGAGAAGCGGCCCTCGGGCCAGTGCACCTGGCGGCCGAGGAGGATGCGGTCTTTGTCGTCGATGACGGCCATGATCACCGCGGGGTCGGTGCGCGGGTAGTGTTCGGCGCCACAGGCCGGGCAGCGGCGGATGTGTCCGGCGGCGGCGATGACGGTGCGTTCGCCGCAGCGTGAGCAGAAGCGGTGCATGCGCTGCCAGTTCTCCAGGGCGACGGCGTGGACCATCAGGCCGGCGTCGCGGGGGGAGAGCAGCAGTCCGGCCTCGCGCAGGCCGGCCGGGCGTGCGGACTGGTCCATGCGGCCGGGGAGGGCGTCCTTCTGGAGTGCGAAGTAGCTGACGCCGTCCTCGTCGGTGCCGAGGAAGTAGCGGTGGGCTTCGGTGAGGGGTGCTTCGAAGGAGGGGGTCATGACGAGTTCGGTCCGGCCGTCGGGCGTCTCGTCGATGAGGACCTGGCCGCCGGATACCACGAAGCAGCGGGTGGTGGGGTGGCTCCACGCCGCGGCGAGCCATGCCTCGTCGAGCCGGTGGTGGGCGGCCCGGTCGATGCCGCTCGGGGCGGTGAGCGAGATGGGCCGGTCGGCGGTGTGGTCGGTCCAGGTGGTCACGAGTGTTTCCAACTCCCCCGGTGCAACGGTTGTTTCGGCGGGCGGTTCGGCGGGACGTTCGGCTGGGGTGGGACCGGGTCCGGCGGGGCTTGGGCGTGCGGGGCGGCCTTTCCAGTGTGCCGTGCCGCGCGGCCCGTGCGGCCGGCCGTCCGGCCCGCGAGATCGTCAGTCGCCATGGCGCCGCCTGTCCCCTGGGTCGTCAGTCGGCATGGCGCCAGTTCTCCGCGAGGTCGCCCCACAGGTATGCGGCGGTTTCGACGCCTTTGAGGAGCAGGTCGAGTTCCACCTTCTCGTTGGGGGCGTGCCAGCCGTCGGAGGGGATGGAGATGCCGAGGAACAGGACGGGTGCGCCGAGTACGTCCTGGAGGTCGGCGGCCGGTCCGGAGCCCCCTTCGCGGGTGAAGCGGACCGGCTGCTGGAAGGCGCGGCCCATGGCGCGTACGACGGATTGCAGGGCGGGGTGGTCGAGGGGGGTGAGGCAGGGGCGGGTGGCCGCACCGAAGGTGATCTCGTGCCGGATTCCGGTGGGCAGCTGGTCGGCGGCCCAGGTGCGGACGGCCTTCTCGATGTGGTCGGGGTCCTGTCCGGCGACGAGCCGGAAGGAGAGTTTCACCGTGGCCGAGGACGGGATGATCGTCTTACTGCCGGGACCTTGGTAGCCGCCGCCGATGCCGTTGACCTCGGCGGTGGGGCGCGCCCAGATGCGCTCCAGGGTGGTGTAGCCGCTCTCGCCGTGGGTGGCGGTGGATCTGGCGGTGCGCAGCCACTGTTCCTCGTCGAAGGGGAGTTCGGCGAAGAGGGCCCGTTCGCGGTCGGTGAGGTCGGTGATGCCGTCGTAGAAGCCGGGGATGGCCACGCGGGCGTGCGGGTCGTGCAGGGCGGCGACCAGGCGGGCGGCCGCGGTGGCGGGGTTGGGGACTGCGCCGCCGAAGGAGCCGGAGTGGATGTCCTGGTCGGGGCCGTGGAGGACGATCTCGCATTCGGCGAGGCCGCGCATGCCCGTGCACACGGTGGGGGTGTCGGCGGACCACATGCCGGTGTCGGAGACGATCACGGCGTCGGCGGCGAGCCGGTCCGCGTGCTGTTCGACGAGAGTGCGGAAGTTCGGGGAGCCGGACTCCTCCTCGCCCTCGATGAGCAGTTTGAGGTGCACTGCGGGGGCGGTGCGGCCGGTGGCGGCGAGGTGGGCGCGGACGCCGAGTGTGTGGAAGAACACCTGGCCCTTGTCGTCGGCGGCCCCGCGCGCGTGGAGGCGGCCCTCGCGGATCACCGGTTCGAAGGGGTCGCTGTCCCAGCCGTCCTCGCGGGCGGCGGGCTGCACGTCGTGGTGGCCGTAGACGAGGACGGTGGGTGCCTGCGGGTCGTCGGCGGGCCACTCGGCGAAGACGGCGGGGGCACCGTCGGTCGGCCAGACCTCGGTGGTGGGGAAGCCCGTGTCGCGGAGCTTGGCGGCGAGCCATTCGGCGCTGCGCCGTACGTCTGCCGCGTGCCGGGGCTGGGCGGACACCGACGGGATGCGCAGCCACTCCGTGAGGTCGTCGAGGAAGGCGGCGCGGTGGCTGTCGATGTACGTGCGGACGGCACTGTCCGGGGTCTGGCTCATGCCGACGAGCCTATCGGCCCGCGCCGTCGTCCTGGTCCGCCGGTTCCCGGCCGGGGGGCTCCCCGAGCAGCAGCCGCTCGAGCGCGGCCCGGTCCGGGAGGCCCTCGGGGCGTACGACCTCGCCGCTGCGGACGTAGAGGAACGCGGCCTTGACGGTGTCCAGGGGAACGTTCTGCTGTTCGGCCCAGGCGAGCCGGTACAGGGCGAGCTGCAGCGGGTCGCCGGTGCGGGTGCGGCCGGTCTTCCAGTCGACGATCTCGTACGACGTCCCGTCGCCGTCGTCCGTGCGGTAGACGGCGTCGATGCGGCCGCGGACGACGCGTCCGGCGATGGCGAGCTGGAAGGGGGCTTCGACGCGGTAGGGGGTGCGCTGTGCATAGGGGGTGTGTTCGAAGGCGCCCTTGAGGGCCTCCAGGTCGCGTTCGTCGGCGATCTCGGCCTCGCTGCCGGGCAGCTCTTCGGGCTCCAGCATGGGCAGACGCAGTTCCTCGAAGCGCGCCTCGACCCAGGCGTGGAAGCGGGTGCCTCGGCGCGCCGCGGGTTGCGGGGGGCGGGGCATGGGGCGTGCGAGTTCCTGTGCGAGCCCGTCGGGGTCGGCGGCCAGCCGCAGTACCTGGGAGGCGGTCAGGGACGGCGGCAGGGGTACGTCGGTGACGGCCGTGCGGGCGCGCAGCAGTTCCCCGGTGAGGGCGTCCAGGTCGCGATCCCAGGAGGCGACGGTGCGGGTCTCCTCCGGGGTGAGCGCGGGGACGTCCTCGGCGGGGTGCCGGCGGGGGTGCGGGACGGCCGGGGTGCGGACGGCGGGGGGCACGCGCGTGTGAGGTGCGGCTGCCGGCGGGGCCGGCGGCCGGTGGCTCGTCCCGATGTCCGGCCGGTGGGGGTCTTCGTCGTCCGGTCCGTACGGGTCGGCGTCGGGACCGTACGCGTCGTCGTCCGGGTCGTACGTGTCGTCGTCCGGCCCGAGGCGATCTTCTTCGTCCGGCCCGTACAGCTCTTCGTCGTCCGGTGGAGGCGGCCACTCCGGGTCGTCGTATGCGGAGGGGTCGTCGGCGGAGGGGCTGTGGGCGGAGACGCCGTGGGCGGCAGCGGTGTGGGGGGCGCCCGGCGACGTGACCTGCTCCAGGTGCGACAGGACGGTCTGGGCGGCGGCCCTGCGGCGGGCGAGTGCCGCCTCGTCGAGCGGCAGCGGCCATGCCTGGTCGGCGGCGGCCTCGTGCAGTGCCGGGTTCTCCTCGTCCTCTGCGGGCTCGTCGGCCCAGACCTCGATCTCGCCGTACCCGGCGGCGCAGTGGTCGTGGAGAGCCCGGAGGAAGGCGGAGGGCCCGCGGGGGCGTTTCTGCGACGGGCCCCACCAGTGGCCGGAGCCGAGCAGCAGGGAACGGGGGCGGGTGAAGGTGACGTAGCCGAGGCGGAGCTCCTCGGTGTGCTGGTGTTCCTTCATGGCCTCGTGGAAGGCCTTGATGCCCCGGGAGTCCCAGGATTCGACGTCCGGCAGGGTGTCGGCGTCCCCGCGCAGGGCGTGGGGCAGCACCTTGCCCTGGGCGGTCCACTTCTCGCGGCCCTGGCTGCTGGGGAAGGTGCCGGTGACCAGTCCGGGGACGGCGACGACGTCCCACTCCAGGCCCTTGGACTTGTGCGCGGTGAGGACCTTGACGGTGTTCTCGCCGCCGGGCAGTGCGTTGTCGAGGCCCTTCTCGTACTGGGCGGCGGTGCGCAGGAAGCCGAGGAAGGCCAGCAGGGAGGCGTCTGGGTCGTTGGCGGCGAAGGACGCGGCGACGTCCAGGAAGTTCGACAGCGTCTCGCGGCGGCGGGCGGCCAGGGCGTGCGGGGAGGCGGACAGCTCGACCTCCAGGCCGGTGACGGCGAGCACGCGGTGCAGGACGTCCATCAGCGGGTCGGCGAGGGAGCGGCGCAGTTCGCGCAGTTCGGTGGCGAGGCGGGCGAACCGTACGCGCGCGTCGGTGGAGAACGGCAGCCCGTCGTCCTCGCGACCGGCCTCCAGGGGCAGCTCCAGGAAGGTGTCGAGGGCGTCCGCGAGCGAGATCACCTCGGAGGGGTCCACGCCTTCGACGGCTGCGGCGAGCCGTCGGTCCGGGTCGTCGTCTCCCGCGCGTGCGTGGGAGACGAGGAGCCGGGCACGCCGGCCCAGGAGTGCGAGGTCGCGGGGGCCGATGCGCCAGCGCGGCCCGGTGAGCAGGCGGACCAGGGAGGCGTTGGCGCCGGGGTCCTGGAGGACTTCGCAGACCGCGACGAGGTCGGCGACCTCGGGCAGGTGCAGCAGTCCGGACAGGCCCACCACCTCGACCGGGATGTCGCGGGCGACGAGCGCTCCCTGGATCTGGGCGAAGTCGGTCGCCGTGCGGCACAGGACCGCGATCTCGCCGGGCGCGGTGCCGGTGCGCACGAGGTGGGCGAGGGAGTCGGCGATCCAGTCGATCTCCTCGGCGTGGGTGCGCAGCAGGGCGCAGCGGACCTGTCCGTCGTGTTCGGCACCCGGGGCGGGGCGGAGGGCCTCCACGCCCGCGTGCATCGCGCGCAACGGCTCGGCGAGGCCGTTGGCGAGGTCGAGCAGGCGGCCGCCGCTGCGGCGGTTCTCGCTGAGGGCCTGGCGGGTGGCGGGGCGGCCGTCGGCGTGCGGGAAGTGCTCGGGGAAGTCGTCCAGGTTGGCGACGGACGCGCCGCGCCAGCCGTAGATCGCCTGGCAGGGGTCGCCGACGGCGGTCACGGGGTGGCCGGTGCCGCCGCCGAAGAGCCCGGCGAGCAGGACGCGCTGGGCCACCGAGGTGTCCTGGTACTCGTCGAGGAGGACGACGCGGTACTCGTCGCGCAGGATGCGGCCGACCTCGGGGAGGCGCGCGAGGGCCGCCGAGAGGGCGATCTGGTCGCCGAAGTCCAAGAGGTCGCGTTCGCGTTTGGCCGCGCGGTACCGACCGACCAGCTCGGCCAGGTCCCGGCGGGCGGCGGCCGTCTCGGGGACCTTGCGCAGGTCGGCGTTGGTGAGCCGGACGCGCTCCAGGGTGTGCAGCAGTGCGGCGTCGTGGGCGCGCAGCTCCTCCGGCCGTACGAGGTGTTCGGACAGTTCGGAGTCGAGGGTGAGGAGGTCGCTGACGAGGTCGGGGAAGGAGCGGGTGAGCGCCGGGTAGGGGCCGGGGGCCTCGCGCAGCACGCGCGCGGCGAGCTGGTAGCGGGTGGCGTCGGCGAGGAGCCGGGAGGCTGGTTCCAGGCCGATGCGCAGGCCGTGGTCGGTGAGCAGGCGGCCGGCGAAGGCGTGGTACGTGGAGATCACGGGTTCGCCGGGCGGGTTGTCGGGGTCGATGACGTCCGGGTCGGTGACGCCCGCCTTGACCAGTGCGGTGCGGACGCGCTCGGCGAGTTCACCGGCCGCCTTGTTGGTGAAGGTGAGGCCGAGGACCTGCTCGGGTGCGACCTGTCCGGTGCCCACCAGCCACACCACGCGGGCGGCCATCACCGTGGTCTTGCCCGATCCGGCTCCGGCCACGATCACCTGCGGGGCGGGCGGCGCGATGATGCAGGCCGTCTGCTCCGGGGTGAACGGGATGCCGAGGAGCTCTTTGAGCTGCTCGGGGTCGGTGATACGGGCGGGCACGTCGGAGAGGCTAGCGGGGGCCACTGACAGCGGGCGCCGGATCGTCGGCCGGGGCTGGAGAAGCGCTGGTCGGCGCGCCTGGTGCCGTGTGTCACACCGCGGTACTCGTGCATGCGCTCACTGTTGCGATAATCAGCCACTGTTCCGGTAGTCGGCCACTGTGCCGGTAGTCGGTAGTCGGTAGTCGGTAGTCGGCCACTGTGCCGGTACCCGCTCACCTTTCCGGCCTCCGGCCTCCGGCCTCCGGCTCAGTCCACGACGTGGCGGCCCTCGGGCCGTGCGCTGCACGAGGCGCGGAAGGCGCAGTGGGTGCAGTGCTGCCCGGCGGCCGGGGAGAACCGTTCGTCGAGGACCTTGCCCGCGGCGGTGGCCAGCAGCTCGCCGGCCCACTGCCCGTCGAGGGGCTCCTGCGCCTGCACCTTGGGCAGGCCGTCGCCGCCGTCCTTCTTGGCTGCGCCCTGACGCAGCTGGACGAGCTCGGCGCCGCCCGGTTCGGGCCGCCGGCCGTCGAAGGCGTCGTCGACGGCGCCCTCGCGCACGGCCAGCTGGTAGACGGCGAGCTGCGGATGGCGGGCCACCTCGGCGGCGCTGGGCGTCTGCTTGCCGGTCTTGAAGTCGACGACGTAGGCGCGGCCCTCGCCGTCCGTCTCGACACGGTCCATCGAGCCGCGGACACGGACCTGGTAGTCGCCCGCCTCGAGGGTGACGTCGAAGTCGTGCTCGCTGGCCACCGGGGTGCGCCCGGCGCGGACGCCGTTGGAGTCGACGTGCCACTTCAGGAAGCGTTCGAGCGCCACGCGCGCGTGGTGCTTCTCCTGCTCGGACTTCCACGGCGCGTCGAAGGCGAGCGCGTTCCACACCGAGTCGAGGCGTTCCATGAGGACGTCGAGGTCGGCGGGGGTGCGTCCGGAGGCGACCTCGTCGGCGAGGACGTGCACCACGTTGCCGAAGCCCTGGGCGGCCGTCGCTGGTGCGTCCGCTTTCACCTCGCGCCCGAGGAACCACTGCAAGGCACAGGTGTTCGCGAGCTGGTCGAGCGCACTGCCGGAGAGCACCACGGGGTGGTCGCGGTCGCGCAGCGGCACCTTGCTCTCGGTCTGGTCCCACATGCCCCACCAGCGGTAGGGGTGCGCGGAGGGCACGAGGGGCCGGCCGTCGTCGTCCGTGAGCGCGGCGAGCCGGGCCAGCCGCCGGGCGGCGGCGTCCCTGAGGACGTCGGAAGCGCTCGGGTCGACGGTGGTGGCGCGCAGTTCGGCGACGAGAGCGGCGACGGACAGCGGGCGACGCGGGCGGCCGGTCACGTCCCTGGGTTCGGCACCGAGTTCGGTGAGGAAGCGGGAGGGCTGGTCGCCGTCGTCGGCGGGAGCCTTGACCGCGGTCACGACCAGGCGTTCACGCGCGCGTGTGCAGGCGACGTAGAACAGTCGGCGTTCCTCCGCCAGCAGTGCGCCGGGGGTGAGGGGTTCGGCGAGTCCGTCGCGGCCGATGCGGTCGGCCTCCAGCAGGGAGCCTCGGCGGCGCAGGTCGGGCCACAGGCCTTCCTGGACCCCGGCGACGACGACCAGGCGCCACTGGAGGCCCTTGGAGCGGTGCGCGGTCATCAGGCGTACGGCGTCGGGGCGTACGGCCCGGCGGGTCAGCGTGTCGGCGGCGATGTCCTGGGCCTCGATCTCCTCCAGGAAGTTGAGGGCGCCCCGGCCGCCGGTGCGCTCCTCGGCGCGCGCCGCGGTCGCGAACAGGGCGCATACGGCGTCGAGGTCGCGGTCCGCGTTGCGGCCTGCGGCACCGCCGCGCCGGGAGGCGCTCTCCAGTCGCTTGGGCCATGGGGTGCCGTCCCACAGTTCCCACAGGGCCTCCTCGGCCGTGCCGCCGCCCGCGAGCCGTTCACGTGCCTTCCGGAGCAGCGCGCCCAGGCGCTGGGCTCCGCGCGCGTACGCGGGGTCGTGCGCCACCAGACGCTCCGGTTCGGCCAGGGCCCGCGCGAGCAGCTGGTCGGAGGGCGGCGGTACGGGGTTGCCGGCGGCCCGCTCCTCCTCGCGCAGGGCACGGCCCAGGCGCCGCAGGTCGGCGGCGTCCATCCCGGCCAGGGGGGAGGTGAGCAGGGTGAGCGCGGTCTCGGTGTCGAGCCAGGGCTCGGGAGGCGTCTCGTCGTGTGCGGCCTCACCGGTGCCGTGATCGGTGTACGCGGCGCCCTGCGCGTCCCCGTCGGACTGGGGACGGGCGTGCGTACCGTGATCGGTGTACGCGGCGCCCTGCGCGTCCCCGCCGGACTGTGGACGGGCGTGCGTGCCGGGGTCGATGTGCCCGGCTTCCGCCCGGGCCACCGCGCGCAGTGCCGTCAGCAGGGGTGTCACGGCCGGCTCGTGACGCAGCGGCAGGTCGTCTCCGTCGATGTCGAGAGGGACTCCGGCGGCGGTGAGGGTGCGGCGGACCGTCGGGATGCTGCGGGCTCCGGCGCGTACGAGAACGGCCATCTCGCGCCAGGGGACGCCGTCCTCCAGGTGTGCCCGGCGCAGGATGTCCGCGATGTTGTCCAGTTCCGTACCGGGCGTGGGGTACGTGTAGACCTCGACGCGGCCCCCGTCCCGAACCGCCGCGAGTTCCCGGTGGGCGCGCACCTTGTCCGCCGGGAGGCGGGTGAGCGGCATGCGCTGGGTCAGCAGCCGGGTGGCGGCGAGAAGAGTGGCGCCGGAGCGACGGGACGTCCGCAGGACGTGCACGGGCGCGGGGGTGCCGTCCGGGCGGGGGAAGGTGCTCGGGAAGTCCAGGATGCCGCCCACGTCGGCGCCCCGGAACGCGTAGATCGACTGGTCGGGGTCGCCGAAGGCCACCAGGGTCCTCCCGCCGCCCGCGAGGGCCCGCAGCAGCCGGACCTGCGCCGGGTCGGTGTCCTGGTACTCGTCCACGTAGATCGCGTCGTACCGGGCGGCCAGCCGCGAGGCGACCTCGGGGCGGCGGGCCAGCAGCACGGCGCGGTGGACCAGCTCCGCGTAGTCGATGACTCCCTGGAGGTCGAGGACGTCCAGGTACTCGGCGAGGAACGCGGAGGCGGCCTCCCAGTCGGGGCGGCCTATGCGCCGGGCGAAGCGGCGCAGGGCCCCGGGGCCCAGGCCGAGTTCACGGCTGCGGGCCAGCACGGCGCGCACCTCGTCGGCGAAGCCGCGTGTGGTGAGGCAGGCGCGGAGTTCGTCGGGCCAGCGCACATGCGCGAGGCCGAGGCGCTCGAGGTCGGGCTGCCCGGCGAGCAGCTCGCGCACGGCCACGTCCTGCTCGGGACCGGACAGCAGCCGCAGGGGCTCGACGAAGAGGTCGCTGTCCTGGTGGGCGCGGACCAGGGCGTAGCAGAACGAGTGGAACGTGGTGGCCTGCGGTGCGTGTGCCGTGCCCGTGCGCAGCGCCATGCGGTCCCGCAGGTCGACGGCGGCCTTTCGGCTGAAGGTCAGCACCAGGATGCGTTCCGCGTCACCGCCGCGGGCGATCCGGGCGGCCACGGACTCCACGAGCGTGGTCGTCTTGCCGGTGCCCGGGCCCGCGAGGACGAGCAGGGGGCCGGCCCGGTGGTCAACCACGTCGCGCTGCGTTGCGTCCAGTCGAGGGGGATCCACCCGGACGGGCGGGGTACGCACCAGTCGGTAAGCGCCACGGCTCCCCTGCCGCACCTCGGGGTGCGGCAGGCGCCTGGTGGAGGAAGAGGAGCTCACGTGGTTCGCCGGTCCTGGTGGTCGTGCTCGGACTTATCGCTGTCGGCGCGGGGCGCCGTCGTCGGGGGGTGGTGGTCGGGCCGCGGGTGGCGGAGCCACCGGGCGGGGACGGCGGTGGCCGTGGGATGAGGGGGACGCGCGCCGTTGACGCTACGCCCGGGAAGGTTGCGGAAGCAGGCCTTCGCCCTGTTCCCGAAGGTCCCTGGGGTCATCCTGTTGCCGAACGCCCCTGGGGTCACCCTGTTGCCGGAGGCCCCTGGCGTCACTCTGTTCCCGATGGACCCTCCGATCCCCGCAGTCCCTCATTGCACGAACGTACGACATGTCACGGACGTGCCGCGCTTCCCCCGTACGGGCCACGGCTTCCCCTCAGGCGCCTCCGATGCCGGAAGCTGTCAGGTGTGACCTTTCGCGCATTCGTCGCCGTCCCATCGCGCCCGCTTCATGTCCACGCGCGGCAGATGCCCCTCGGACGCGCGGCCGGCCTCCCGCAAGGGGGTGCCCTCCTGCCGGTAGTGGCCGAGGGCGTCCAGTTCGTGGCCGGGAAGAAGCACTCCGTCGGCACGGACCACGCGCCACCAGGGGACCGCTCCCCCGTAGAGGGCCATCACACGGCCCACCTGGCGCGGGCCACCCTCCTCCAGCCACTCGGCCACGTCCCCGTACGTCATGACGCGCCCCGGCGGGATGCGTTCGGCCAGGTCAAGGACCCGTTCCGCGTATTCCGGCAGGGCGTCCACCGGAGGGCTCTGCTCGCTCATCCGCCCCATCCTGCCGCACGCCACCGACAATGTGAGGGGAGAGCGGCCGGGCACGGCCCTCGCCCGGGCGCGGCGCTTCGGGCAGACTGTGCGCCCCCGCATTTGCACCCTGATGCCCCCGTGTGTCGGGGGAGCATGCCACCATCGTGCGGGCGGTGACCGGTGATACGAGACCAAGAAGAGACGATGAAGCAGCAGGGAGTGCACCCCGACGGAGCGGAGGGTACCTCTGAGGGTTCGTCGCGCCCGGACACCGCCGCCGCGGGGCGTGACGCGGGCGAAGACGCGCACAAGAAGACGCGGGCGCACGAGGAGGCGCAGGCGCACGACGAAGCGCAGGCGCACGACGAAGTGCAGGCGCACGACGAAGTGCAGGCACACGACGAAGCGCAGACACACGACGAGGACGACGGCCCGCGGGGGAAGGACACCCAGGACCCGGCGAAGGACACCCAAGACCCGGGGAAGGACACCCAGGACCCGGCGAAGGACACCCGAGACCCGGCGAAGGACACCCAAGACCCGGGGACGGACGCCCAGGGCGGCCCGGAGAAGGACGCTCCGCTGCCGCACGCCCCTCACTCGGCCCCTGCCGACGCCCCCAACGACGAGGTGGAGGGCGACGAACCGCTGCTCCCCGCACGCGTGCACCGTCCGTCCGACCTGATGCGCCTCCTGGTGGGCATCCTCGCGATCGCGGTGCTGCTCGCCATCGCCGCGTTCGCGCACGGCACCACCTCGGGGCTCGAACAGGACATCAACAAGGGCACGGGACAGGCACCCGATCTCCTGATCAATATCGCGGGTCTGGCGTCGAGCATCGCCATCCTGCTGGTGCCGGTCGCCTTCGCGATCGAACGGCTGATCAAGCGGGACGGTCTGCGCATCGCCGACGGCGTCCTCGCGGCGGTTCTCGCCCATGGGGTGACCCTCGCCACGGACCTGTGGGTCGCCAGGGGCGCACCGCCCTCGATCCAGGACGCGCTCACCCAGCCCTCCCCCGGGGACATCCACGCCCTGACCGACCCGGTGCACGGCTATCTCGCGCCCGTCATCGCCTATATGACGGCTGTGGGCATGTCCCGCAGACCGCGCTGGCGTGCCGTGCTGTGGGTGGTGCTGCTGCTCGACGCCTTCTCCATGCTGGTCACGGGCTACACGACACCGTTCTCGATCATCCTGACGGTGCTGATCGGCTGGAGCGTCGCGGCGGGGACGCTGTACGCGGTCGGCTCGCCGAACGTACGGCCCACCGGGCGGACCCTGATGGCGGGCCTGCGCACCGTGGGCTTCCGCCCGGTGAGCGCGGCGCGCGAGGAGACGCCCGACACGGCGGAGAACGGCGACCGCGGCCGGCGCTACTTCGTCACGCTGGAAGACGGCCCGCCCCTGGACGTCACGGTCGTCGACCGCGAGCAGCAGGCACAGGGCTTCTTCTACCGGGTGTGGCGGCGCCTGACACTGCGCGGGATCACCACCCGCAGCAGCCTTCAGTCGCTGCGCCAGGCCCTGGAGCAGGAGGCGCTCCTCGCGTACGCGGCCATCGCGGCCGGCGCCAACGCGCCCAAGCTGATCGCGACGTCCGAGCTGGGCCCCGACGCGGTGATGCTCGTCTACGAACACACCGGCGGCCGCACTCTGGACCAGCTGGCCGACGAGGAGATCACCGACGGGCTGCTGCACGACACCTGGCACCAGGTGCGGGCGCTGCAGTCGCGGCGCATCGCGCACCGCCGGCTCGCCGGCGACGCCATCGTGGTGGATCGTTCCGGCACCGTCATCCTCACCGACCTGCGCAGTGGCGAGATCGCGGCCGGCGATCTGGTGCTCCGGATGGACATCGCACAGCTGCTGGCCACGCTCGGACTGCGGGTCGGCGCCCGACGGGCGGTGGCCTCCGCGGTCACCGTGCTCGGCCCGGACGCGGTCGCCGACTGCCTGCCCATGCTGCAGCCGATCGCCCTGACGCGCTCCACGCGCGCGACGCTGCGGAAACTGGCCCGGGAGCGGTCCCAGCGCGAGCGGGAAGCGGTTCTGGAGGCCTCCCGGCAGGACAAGCTGGCCCGTGCGGAAGCGGGCGACACCACCGGGGTCGTCCTGGACAAGCCCGACAAGAAAGCCGTACGTGCCGAGCAGCGGGCGGAGAAACGAGCGATCGACGAGGCCCTGGAGGAGGCGCGCGAGGAGGATCTCCTCACCCAGATCCGCCATCAGGTACTGCGCATCAGGCCGCAGGCGCCGGTCGAACCGGCCCGTCTGGAGCGGGTGCGGCCGCGCACGCTGATCAGTTTCATCGCCGGCGCCATCGGCGCGTACTTCCTGCTGACACAGCTCACACACATCGAGTTCGGCACGCTCTTCGCCAACGCCCAGTGGGGCTGGGTGGCGGCCGCCGTTTTCTTCTCCGCGTTGAGCTACGTCGCGGCGGCGATGGCGCTGCTCGGCTTCGTGCCCGAGCGGGTGCCGTTCCTGCGGGCCGTGGCGGCACAGGTCGCCGGGTCGTTCGTGAAGATCGTGGCGCCCGCGGCGGTCGGCGGTGTCGCGCTCAACACGCGCTTCCTGCAGCGGGCGGGAGTGCGGCCGGGGCTGGCGGTGGCGAGCGTCGGCGCCTCGCAACTGTTCGGGCTCGGCTGCCATGTGCTGATGCTGCTCTCGTTCGGCTATCTCACCGGCACCGAGAAGACGCCGTCGCTGTCGCCGTCCCGCACCGTCATCGCCGGTCTGCTGACGGTCGCGGTGCTCGTGCTGGTCGTGACGTCCGTGCCGTTCCTGCGGAAATTCGTCGTCACGCGCGTGAGGTCGCTGTTCGCGGGTGTCGTGCCGCGCATGCTCGACGTGCTGCAGCGGCCGCAGAAGCTGGTCACCGGCATCGGCGGCATGCTGCTGCTGACCGCGTGCTTCGTGATGTGCCTGGACGCCTCGATCCGGGCGTTCGGGCACGAGGAGCACACCACCCTGAGCCTGGCCAGTGTCGCGGTGGTGTTCCTGGCGGGCAACGCGCTCGGTTCGGCCGCCCCCACCCCCGGCGGCGTGGGCGCGGTCGAGGCGACGCTCACGGTGGGTCTCATCGCCGTCGGCCTGCCCAAGGAGGTCGCGGCGCCCGCGGTGCTGCTGTACCGGCTGCTGACCCTGTGGCTGCCGGTCCTGCCGGGGTGGCTGTTCTTCAACCATCTGACGCGCAAGGAAGCGCTGTAGGCACGCGTACGAGGGCGGCCGCCGTGGAGGGGGCGGCTCACCCGCACGGGTCATGCCCCGAGCGCTCCGCCCCGTACGGCCCCACGATGGGAGCATGCCGAACCGCTTCCGCATCCGGACCGCCGCCCTGACCGCCGCCGCCGTCGTCCTGCCCTCCTTGATGGCGGGCTGCGCCGGCGGCTTCGTGGACGGGGAGTTGTCGAGTCAGAAGCTGATCTGGAAGGACTGCCCCGCGCCGTCCGAGTCGGAGGGCGGCGGCAGTGCTCCCCCTCCCCTGCCGCACGGCGGCCGGTGGCAGTGCACGACCATGAAGGCGCCCCTGAACTGGAACGACCCCACCAGCGGCACCATCGGGATCGCACTGATCCGGGTGAAGTCCAGCGGTCCCCCGAGCAAGCGGATCGGGTCCCTCGTGTTCAACTTCGGCGGTCCCGGCGGCTCCGGAATCACCGCACTGCCCGCCTTCGCGCCGGACTACGAGACCCTGCGCACCCGCTACGACCTGGTGAGCTTCGATCCACGCGGGGTCGGCCGCAGCGCGGGCGTCGAGTGCGAGGACGACCAGCAGCTCGACGCGTTCTTCCAGCAGGACATGACGCCCGACACCGCGGCCGAGCAGAGCACTTTCCTGAACAGCATCAAGCAGTTCAACAAGGGCTGCCGGCAGCGCTCGGGCCGCGTCCTGCCCTATGTGCGCACCACCGAGGCCGCCCGCGACATGGACCTGATGCGCAAGGTGCTCGGCGACGCCAGGCTGCACTACTTCGGCATCTCGTACGGCACCGAACTCGGCGCCGTCTACGCACACCTGTTCCCCAAGAACGTGGGACGGGCCGTCCTCGACGCGGTCGTCGACCCGACGGGCGACCCGGTACAGGGCTCGCTCGCACAGGCCAAGGGCTTCCAGCTCGCGCTGGACAACTACGCCCGGGACTGCACCTCGAAGAGCACGGGCTGCCCGGTCGGCCGCACCCCGAGCGACGTCAAGAACCGGATCGCCAAACTGCTCAAGGACCTCGACGAGAAGCCGATCCCCGGCATCTTCCCCCGTCGCCTGACCCAGACCGCCGCCACCAACGGCATCGCGCAGGCCCTGTACTCCAAGGACTTCTGGGGATACCTCACCGAGGGGCTGGTACAGGCGTACGCGGGCAACGGCAAGGTGCTGATGGCGCTGTCGGACGCGCTGAACGGGCGCAACGAGAACGGCCAGTACAGCAATCTCATCCCCGCGAACGTCGCGATCAACTGCGCGGACCAGAAGCCCCGGTACACCGTCGCCGATGTGAAGGCGCAGCTGCCGCGGTTCCGGGCCGCCTCTCCGCTGTTCGGCGACTATCTGGCCTGGGGCCTGCTCAGCTGCACCAACTGGCCCGTGGCCGGAGCCGCCGTCCACCCGGACGTGAGCGCACCCGGCGCCCCGCCGATTCTCGTGATCGGCAACACCGGCGACCCGGCCACCCCGTACGAGGGGGCGAGGAGGATGGTGCAGGCGCTCGGACCCGGTGTCGGCGTGGAGCTGACGTACAAGGGCCAGGGGCACGGTTCGTACGACAGCAAGAACAAGTGTGTGCAGACCGCCGTCAACAACTACCTGCTGAACGGCAGGGTCCCCGCGGCGGGCACCGTCTGCTCCTGATCCCCGGACGGAGGAAAAGTGCAGGTCAGACTGTTGTCCACAGGCAGCCATGGGCTCGGTTCGATCCGCCTACTATGGCCTGACCGCTCCCCGCTGCTCCGTGCGGAGAGCTCGTGAGGGGGATGCACATGCCACGTTTCGCACGGTGGACGGCCGCGGTCGCGGCCGCTCTGCTGATCACCGGCTGCGGCAGCGGTTCGTCCGGCTCGGGGACGGACGACGACGGCAAGGGCCGCTCGGGTGCGCCGGTGTCGGCGCCGCGGCAGGCCGAAGGGCCGGGACTGCCCGCCTCGCTCACCGGCCAGAAGCTCAAGTGGAGCCGGTGCAAGGGCGCTTCGGTGCCGGGCGGCGACTGGCTGTGCGCGACGCTGAAGGCGCCACTGGACTGGTCGAAGCCGGACGGTGACACGATCGGCCTCGCACTGATCCGATCGAAGGCGACCGGCGACCAGCGCATAGGCTCGCTCCTGTTCAACTTCGGGGGCCCCGGCGGCTCCGGCATCGCGACGATGCCGTCGTACGCGAGCGCGGTCTCCACGCTCCACGAGCGATACGACCTGGTGAGCTGGGATCCGCGCGGAGTCGGCCGGAGCGAAGGCGTCCGCTGCCGCAGCGACAGGGCGATCCAGGCGGCCGAGTCCATCGACGCCACACCGGACGACGCCGCCGAGGAGAAGGCGTACCTGGATGACGCCGTCGACTTCGGCAGGGGGTGTGCGAAGGCGGCCGGGAAGCTGATCGCACACGTGTCGACGACCGACACCGCACGCGACATGGACCTGATGCGCCAGGTCCTCGGCGACCGGACGATGCACTACTTCGGCATCTCGTACGGCACCGAACTGGGCGGTGTGTACGCCCACCTGTTCCCGCAGAACGTGGGGCGGATGGTGCTGGACGCCGTGGTCGACCCGACCGCCGACAGCCTGGGCCATGCGAAGAACCAGACCCGGGGTTTCCAGCGCGCGCTCGACAACTACCTCGCGTCGACGGGCCAGGACCCCCGGCAGGGCTCCCGGAAGATAGCGGCCATGCTCAAGCGGATCGACGCCAAGCCGCTGCCCACGTCGTCCGGTCGCAAGCTCACCCAGACCCTGGCCCTCACCGGCATCGTCCTGCCGCTCTACAGCAAGGAGAGCTGGCCCATCCTCACCAGCGCCCTCAAGGCAGCGCAGAACGGGAACGGCTCCGAACTGCTGCGGCTGGCCGACGAGTACAACGACCGCGACGCCCTCGGGCATTACGGCACGACAACGCACTCACAGCGGGTCATATCGTGCCTGGACGAGAAGCAGCGGCCGACGGCCGGGCAGGTGAGGCGACTGCTGCCGGAGTTCGAGAGGATTTCGCCCGTGTTCGGCGACTATCTGGGCTGGGACACGGTCGGCTGGTGCCACGACTGGCCGGTGGCCGGACAGGTCGACCACGCGGAGGTCAGTGCGCCGGGAGCCGCGCCCGTGCTGCTGGTGGGCAACACCGGGGACCCGGCGACTCCGTACGAGGGCGCCCGCAAGATGGCCGACGGGCTGGGCAAGGGCGTCGGTGTCGAGCTCACCTGGAAGGGCGAGGGCCACGGCGCGTACGGAAGCGGAAGCGCCTGCGTGGACTCGACGGTGAACGGGTACCTCCTGGACGGCACGGTTCCGAAGGACGGCGAGATCTGTGCCTGAGGCTGCGCGCGCACGCCTCCGGGCGGGCCGCGGAGTGACCTGGTTCCCCGAAGGCCTGGCCTGAGCGGATAGGGCCCACCGCCCGGTGCGAGACGGCTGAGCGTCCGGCCACGACAGAGGCCCACAGCATCTGAACCGGTCAGAGCCGTGGGCCTGTTCTGTCGTGCTGGTCGGCGGGACCGCCGGTCAGTACACCGGCTTGTCCGGCTCGATCTGGTTGACCCAGCCGATGACGCCGCCGCCGACGTGAACCGCGTCCGCGAAGCCCGCCGACTTCAGGACGGCGAGGACTTCCGCACTGCGGACACCCGTCTTGCAGTGCAGGACGATCTTCTTGTCCTGCGGCAGGTTCTGCAGGGCCGCGCCCAGGAGGAACTCGTTCTTCGGGATCAGCCGGGCGCCCGGGATGGAGACGATCTCGTACTCGTTCGGCTCGCGGACGTCGATGATGTCGATGCTCTCGCCGTCGTCGATCCACTCCTTGAGCTGCTTGGGAGTGATCGTCGAGCCGGCGGCCGCCGCCTGGGCCTCCTCGGAGACGACGCCGCAGAAGGCCTCGTAGTCGATCAGCTCGGTGACGGTGGGGTTCTCGCCGCAGACCGCGCAGTTGGGGTCCTTGCGGACCTTGACCTGGCGGTACTGCATCTCCAGGGCGTCGTAGACCATCAGCCGGCCCACCAGCGGCTCGCCGGTGCCGGTGAGGACCTTGATCGCTTCGGTGACCTGGATGGAGCCGATGGACGCGCACAGCACGCCCAGCACGCCGCCCTCGGCGCAGGAGGGGACCATGCCCGGCGGCGGGGGCTCCGGGTACAGGCAGCGGTAGCAGGGGCCGTGCTCCGACCAGAAGACGGAGGCCTGGCCGTCGAAGCGGTAGATCGAGCCCCAGACATACGGCTTGTTCAGCAGCACGCACGCGTCGTTGACCAGGTAGCGGGTCGCGAAGTTGTCCGTGCCGTCGACGATCAGGTCGTACTGGCTGAAGATGTCCATCACGTTGTCGGCCTCGAGCCGCTCCTCGTGAAGGATCACGTTCACGTAGGGGTTGATGCCCTTGACCGTGTCGCGCGCCGACTCGGCCTTGGAGCGGCCGATGTCGGCCTGGCTGTGGATGATCTGCCGCTGGAGGTTCGACTCGTCGACCTCGTCGAACTCCACGATGCCGAGCGTTCCCACGCCCGCCGCGGCCAGGTACATCAGCGCCGGCGAACCCAGACCGCCGGCGCCCACACAGAGCACCTTGGCGTTCTTCAGCCGCTTCTGCCCGTCCATCCCGACGTCCGGGATGATCAGGTGGCGGGAGTACCTGCGAACCTCGTCTACGGTGAGCTCGGCAGCCGGCTCGACCAGGGGTGGCAGCGACACGGGGACTCCGTTGGTCGGTCAATCACTACGGTTGTTCTCCTCGTAACACTGCCACGCCCTTCTTCATTCCGAGACACCTGTTCCGAGGCGCGAGACGATGTCGTCCCAGTAGCCGGGCATGGTCTCCCAGGGGTCGCTGCAGCCGCCGCGGGCCGTGCGGTCGGTGAACCAGATGGTTCCCGCGCCCTGCCAGCGGGCGATGCGCAGCGCCTCCTCCAGATGGCCGCGCGGCACCCCGTGCACGAAGTGGCAGAACCGCTCGGGCGGGTACTCGGCGGTCCACTCGGCCACCTGCGACCAGCGGTAGTCGTTCCAGGAGCCGGAGAAGGTGACCAGCTGGTCGGCGTTCTCGGCGTATCCGGGGTAGGGGTGGGTGCCGTGCCCCAGGACGATGTGCCCGTGGCCGAGGAGCGCCCGGAGCGTGGTGATCACGCGGTGGATCTCGGGGAGCGCGACGCGGTCGGTGGGGCACCGGTCCAGGAGGAAGCCGTCGACCCGGTACCAGTCGAGGTAGCGGTGAGCGTCGGAGATCACCTCCCCGAACGGTCGTGCGCCCTGGGTGACGTCGAGGTGACCGAGAACCCGGACACCCGCGGTGCGCAGGCGTCCCGTGGCCTCCAGGCAGTGCGGGTCGGGGAGGGTGCCGGGGCCGTCGCTCACATTGAGCACGGCCCAGTGCACCGGGGTGCCCGGGCGGGTGAGCGCACCCCATTCCGCGGGGGCGACCAGGGGGTGCGCGTATCCGGGGATGCCGAGGCCGACGCCCAGACCGGTGCTCGCGGTGTCTGTCGTGGTGCTGGTCAGATGCGGCACGCCGCCTCCATCCAGATGTCGGCCAGGGACTCCTCGAGGTTGATCCGGGGCCGCCAGCCGAGCCGGTCGCGGGCGGTACGCACATCGGCCTGCTGCCAGCTGCCGCAGCCGTCGGGGTAGGGGTAGGCGATCGGGGCGGGATGCTCCGATTCCGTGCGGGGGTGGCCGATGGACGGCCGCACCGGCCCGGGAGGTCCGTCGAGTTCGTGCAGGGCCCCGCCGTAGCCGGCCACCCGCGCGAGCACGGAGGCCGCGTCCCGCAGGCGCACGGCGCGGCCCGAGCCGATGTTGATCACGCCTTGCGCGGCGGACAGGGACGCGGCGTGGACGGCGCGGGCGACGTCGCGTACGTCGACGAAGTCGCGCTGTACGCCGAGGCCGCCGAGTTTGAGTTCGCCGTCGCCCGACTGCATGGCGCGGCGCAGCGCCTCGGCGAGGCGGCCGAGCGGGGATCCGGCGGGTGTGCCGGGCCCGGCGGGCGAGAACACGCGGAGTACGACGGCGTCGAGCCCGGAGCCGAGGACGAGTTCGGTGGCGGCGAGCTTGCTGACGCCGTACGGGCCGCCGGGCCGCGGCACGGCGTCCTCGGCAGTGGAGGAGCCGGGCTGGCTGGGCCCGTACTCGGCGCCGCAGCCGATCTGCACCAGGCGGGCCCCGCATCCGCTGCGGCGCAGGGCCTCGCAGATGGTGGCGACGGCGACGGTGTTGTGCCGGGCGAGTTCGCGGGCGCCGCCGCGGATGGCGCCGGCGCAGTTGATGACGACGCCGGGGTGAACGGCGTCCAGGAAGCGGGTGAGTGCGCCGGGGCTGCCGGACGCGAGATCGAACCGTACGTCGGCGTCGTCGCCGCGGCCGAGCGCGGTGAGCTGCACGGCCGGATCGGCGAGCAGGCGGTCGGCGACGAAGCGGCCGAGGTATCCGTTGGCTCCGATCAGCAGGACCCTCATCGGGCGGCTCCCGGGGCGGATTCTCCGATTCGGGAGGTGATCATCTGGCTTTCTCCTTCAGGGGTGGTGCCGTGGGATGAGAGGGGCCCGCGGTGTCGGCCCCGCGGGAGGAACGTGCACGGGAGCGGGTCCCGGGCAGCGGTTGCGGCTCATGGCGCCGGCGGTGCGGGCTGCCATTGGCCGGGCTCAGGGTGATCCCGGGGGCCGGGCATGGGCCGAGGCCCGGGTCAGGGTGCGGGTCGCGTGGATCAGCAGGGCCAGGGCCGCCGGCGCGCAGACCAGGGCGGGGACGGCGTTCGTGCCGAAGGCGTCGGCCAGGGCGCGCACCGGGGTGGCCAGGAATCCGCAGCCGGGCAGGCGGCCCGCGAAGGCCGTGGCCAGGGCGGTGGCCTCGGCGGCGGTCGCGGCGCCGAGGACGACGGCCGGGGCGCGGCTGTGGCCGTAGGCGGTGAGCAGCCGGGCGAGCAGCAGGAGCGTGCCCAGGGCGCCGGCTCCGGCGTAGCCGGCGCCTTGGTGGAGGACGGCTGCGCACAGCGTGAGCAGGGCGGCCAGTGCGCAGACGAAGAGAGCGACGACGGCGAGGAGGAGCGGGGTGACCGACGATGTGAACTCCGTCAGTCCCCGGCTGGCGGCGAGCCGGCGGCGGGCGCCCGCGGCGAAGAGCCGGGCGCACCAGATGGCCGGTGCGCAGGCCAGGGCGAGGCCGAGGAGCGGCGCGGTGGCCGGAGGCCAGGGCCCGTGGGGACCGCCGTCCAGTGCGGCGCGTAGCAGGCCGTCGCCGAGCAGTGCGTAGACGAGGAGCCAGCATGTCCACGCGCGCGTGGCGGCGGGTGAGTGGCGCGCCGGGGCGCGCAGGGCGCCGCGGGCGAGGGCCGCGCGGAGTCCGAGCGCGACGGCGAGGGCGCCCAGTGCGGCGGCCGCGAGGCGCAGCCTGCCGTCGGTGAGCCGGAACGCGATGACGGCGGCTGTGCACAGGACGCCCGGCAGCAGAGCCGGTGCGGCCCACGCCCAGGACTCACGGAGGGCGTCCGCCGGGGCCGGCGACGGTGGGGGGCGCTCGCCGTCACGGGGTACGCGCGCGTACATCTCCTCGGCGAGCGAGAACACATCCCGGTGCCGGAAGCGCGCGGCGGCGCGGTCGGTCAGCCCGTGGGCCTCGAGCCCGGCCGCGATCTCCAGGGGGTCGACGGCCCGCTCGCACAGGTCGCGGTGCCGGTGCATGAGGGCCTTCACGGGGTCTACCGCGCCACCGCGGGCGGGTGACCTGGAGGACGGGTCCACACCCCCGGGAGACCCGGACCCCGCAGCGCCACGGCGGGCGGGGACCGACTCGGCTGCGCCACCGCAGGCCGGAGGCACGGGGGACGGGTCCACACCCCGGGGAGACCCGGACCCCGCAGCGCCACGGCGGGCGGGGACCGACTCGGCTGCGTCACCGCAGGCCGGGGGCACGGGGGACGGGTCCACACCCCCGGGCGACCCGGACCCTGCGGCGCCACGGCGGGCTGGGACCGACTCGGCTGCGTCACCGCAGGACGGGGGCACGGAGAACGGGTCCACACCCCCGGGCGACCCGGACCCCGCGACGCCACGGCGGACGGAGGGGCCGGGGGCCGGGTCCGTGCCCTCGGCAAGCCTGGGCTCGACCGCGGCAAGGCCGGTCGTGAGCCCGTCGGCCGGAGCCGGGTCCTGGGTGGTTGCGGGGGCCGTGGTGCCGAGGCGGTGCAGTTCTTCCAAGCCGCTCATCACGCGCCCTTCGCCGCCGGGACGGCTTCCTGGAAGCCGGTGGCGCGTACGGTGGGCGTCGCCTCTCCCGGCTCCCACGCCCAGCGGGGGCGGCCGCGCGGCAGTCTCGGCTCGGTCCAGCGGCCGGGCAGATGGGCCTCCGCCGGTGCCCCGAAGGGCAGCGGCTCACCGGTGCGGTCCACGAGTACGCGCCGCACGGGCGAGTGGGAGACGATCTCCAGGTACAGGTCGTGGAAGGCCGCGACGTTCTGCTCCACGGTGAACAGTTCGAGGGCTCGGGCGCGGGCGGCCGCGCCGAGGCGCTCACGGCGCTCGGGGTCGCGCAGCAGCGCCAGGCACGCCTCGGCGAGCGCGCGCGGGTTGCGCGGCGGGACGACGAGGCCCGTGCCGCCGATGACCTCCACCACGGCGCCCACGTCCGTGGACACCGTCGCGCGGCCGCAGAACATGGCCTCCACCAGGCTGATGGGAAAGCCTTCGACGACGCTCGACAGGACGACCACGGCGCCCGCCGCGTAGGCGTCCGGCAGATCGGGCGCCTCCGGGCCGCCGATCTCCTCGAAGGACACCGGGTTGTCACCGATCTCGTGCACGCCGTCGGCTTCGTCGGGGAAGAGCTGCGCGGCCAGCGTCCTGCACTGCCCGAGGTAGGCCGTGCCCTCGGCGCCCGCCGGGGCCCCGACGATCCGCAGCCGGGTCCTCGGCTCCTCCTTGCGGATCTCGGCGAAGGCGTGGAGCAGGCAGATCAGGTCCTTCGCCGGTTCGACGCGGCCGACCCAGACCAGCGTGCGGGGGTCCACGCGGTCGGTCGCCTCGCCCACCTCCGTGAAGCGGGAGGCCTCCATGCCGGGGTAGACGGTGCGGAGCTTGTCGCGGTCGGCGCCGCAGCGTTCCTGCCAGCGGCGGGCGTGGGTGTTGCCGGGTGTGACGCACGCGGCCCGGTGGTAGACCTCCGCGGCCAGCAGGCGGTGGAAGGAGGCGAGCAGTGCGCGCACCGCGGGGGGTGTCTCGTGAGAGGTCCCCAGGTAGTGCGCCCGGAGCTGTACGCCGTACTCGGTGACGAGCAGCGGGATTCCGGTGAAGTGCCGGGCGAGGAGCCCGGGCAGGGCCGCGGTGCCGCCCGCGGTGGCATGGCACAGGTCGACCGAGCCGAGCCCGTCGTCCTCGTACCAGTCGAGCGAGAGGGGGCGCAGGGCACGTTCGAGATGGGCGGCCGTCCGGAGCAGCTCGGAGACGCGCACCGTGCGCACCGCCTGTAGGGCGCGTGGTGCGCGGCAGGCCTGTTCCAGGGCCCGCACGGCGGCTTCGGACCGCAGGGCGCCGATCAGTCCACCCGTGTCGCGGGCGAGTTCGGCAAGCGCGTACAGCGCACTGCCGAAACGGTCCGCCTCGGGGCCGTCGGTTTCCGGAGCGTCCTGCGGCGCCCCTGGTTGCCGTGCCGTGGAGATGACGGCGGCCAGTTCCGCGTACGTCTCGGTGAACCGCCGTCGTGCCCGGCGCCCCTGGATGGACCCGTCGTCCCCCGCGGTCCACAGGGGGGCCGTCCGCACCCGGGCGACCTGCGGCGGCAACGGGATCCAGCCCTCGGCCTCCTGCCGCTCGGTGCGGCTGAGCGCGTAGATCTCGAACTCGTGCTGCCTGAGTCCGCGCACGAGCCGGTCGCACCAAAGCCTGGCGTCACCGCTCACATACGGATAGCCACCCTCCGTAAGCAGTCCGATGCGCACGAGTGCACCCCCGATCTCCCATATGGGAGCCGCCGTTGCGCCGACGGCTCGCAGCGGGACGAACGTAAGCGGACGAGGCGGTGGCGCGACGGACGGTTGTCCGTCGCGCCATCAAAAGGGGTGAACGGTCGTAACTTTCGCGTGCAGACCGCGTTCACTCGTGTCAAGGAATCGCGCGATCGCGAGCCATCGTGCGGCACCTCCTGCCGGACGGCGGCTCAGCCGTCGCGAGCACCTCCCGGGCCGCGCGCCGCTCGGTCCACGCCGCTCGGCCGCGCACGGGCCCCTGTTCGCGTTGCAGTTCACCCGGCAAGGCGACGACCTGCGCCTGGGCCCCGACGAAAGCGGGTCCGGTCAACTCCTGGGGTACGGCCAGGGGTTGGGCAGGCAGTGGATTCCGTCGTGGTCGAGGAACTTGGTCTGCTGCTGCATGACCGGCGCCAACTCGCCGTCCTTGTCGCAGGTGACATGGCCGTAGCCGAGGCGATGGCCGACCTCGTGATTGATCAGCATCTGGCGGTAGGCGTGAATTTTGTCCCCGTATGTCGTGGAACCCTGTGCCCACCGGTAGGCATTGATCATCACCCGCTCGGTGGAGGCCGAGTCGCAGGAGACGTTGTCCTCCGAGGTGTCCAGACCGGACTTCGCGCACCAGGAGGCGGTGGTGCCCGGGCTGGCGAGCGTGATCACGAAGTCGGGCTTGCCGGAGGAGACGCGCTCGAACGTACGGGCGCCGTGATGGGCCCAGCTGCGGTCGTCGTTGAGGGTCTTCTGGACGGCCTCGGCGAAGAGGCGGCCGTCCAGGCCGAGCCCCTGCTCCACGTCAACGCGGTAGGTGTACTTCCGCCCGGTGCCGGGCGCCTTGGCAAAGCCGGGGACGGCGGCGAACCTGCCCGGGCCCTTCAGCGTGGCGCCGAGCGGGTACGTCCGGCCCATGGCCTGCTCGTACGTCAGCGGCGTGGCGCTGGGCGAGGCGGACGGCCGGGTGCCGTCGCCGCCGAGGGCGGAGCCGTGGGTGTCACGGGCCTGGCCGGTGGGTGACTGCGAGCGCGCGGCGGCGCCGCCGTGTCCTCCGGCGACCTGAAGGGCGACGACGACGGCGAGCGCGGTGGTGACCGCGGCGGCGGCGATACCGGCGAAGGTACGTCCCCTGCCGGATCCTCTGCGGGGTTCGGCACCGCCCTCGGTCGCCGCCGGGCCGTCGGCCGGGTTCTCCGTGACCCGGCGGGGGGAAGCGTCCTGTTCGAAGGCGTCGAGATAGTCCTGGCGGGGCCCGCTCTGCGTCCGCTGGCGTGGAATCCGGGGCACGGGGCGGCCGGTGGGCGCGGCTTGGGCCGCCCCCGTGGACCCGGTGCCGCTCCCGAAGTCGCCCCAGCCACCGCCGGGTTCACGCTGCTGGGGGTGATCGCCGCGGACGGGGCGGGTGCCGTGCGCGGGGGTGGCGTCGGCCGGAAAGCGGGGCACGCCGTGGGCGGGGGTGCCGTCGGCGAAACGCGGGGCGCCCACGGCCGCAGTGCCCTGGGCCGCACGGCGCACGCCTTGCGCGGGCGCGCCGTCGGCAGGGCGCGCCCCTTGTGGAGAAGCCGGCCTCGCCGGCACCCGGCCGCGTGCCGCCGCCTCCCGGGGTCGTGCCATCGCGTCCCGGCGTTCCGTCGCCTCGGCCGCCGAACGGGTCAGCGGCGGTGTCGTACCGGAGGTGGGCGGGGGTGAGGCCGGTGCCGGTATACCCGGCACCGCGCCCGTGTCCGTGTCCTTGTTGCCCCTGGTGCCCCGCCCCTTGCGGCTGTGTCGTCCCACCCCGCGCCTCAGCTCCCCGCCCCGGCACCGCGGGACCCGGAACCGCCCCGCACCGCGCCCGCATCGAGGCCGCGCGCGCTCCGCGGCAACTCACCGGTGTCCACGAGGAGTTCACGGAAGGCCATGGCCACAAGGTCCGGGTACTCCATCATCGCCACGTGTCCCGCCTCCGGCAGCGTCAGCAGCCGGGAGTCGCGGAAGGCGCGCGCCGCACGCCGCGCCATGCGGAACGCCACGAGTTGGTCCCGTCCGCCGTACACCAGCAGGGTCGGCGCCAGAACCCGCTCCGCCTGGCGCCACAGCCCCTGCTGTCCGCCCAGCGTGTAGGCGTTCACGATCCCGCGCGCCGAGCGGGCCATCGCGTCCCAGAAGTACGGCAGCTGCAGCCGCCGCTCCATCTCCTCGACGGCGTTGCGGAAGCCCTCCGGCGTGACGCGCCCCGGGTCGCCGTAGCACAACGCCGTGACGCCGCGGACGCGCTGCTCGGGCGTCCATCCCCTGGTGTACCGGGTGTACAGGGCCGCGACCCCGGGCACCGCCAGCAGCGCCGTCGGCACCGCGCCGCGCTGCACGAAGATCTCCGGGAGAGCGGGCGAGACGAGAGTCAGCGTACGGACGAGATCGGGCCGTACGGCCGCCACACGCGTGGCGACGGCTCCGCCCAGCGAGTTGCCGAACAGGTGCACGGGCCCGCGTCCGGCCGCGTCGAGATAACGGATGACCGCGCGCGCGTGTCCGGTGACGGAGTAGTTGCCGTCGTCGGGCGGCGGGGAGTCGCCGAAGCCCGGCAGATCGACGGCCTCGCCGTCGACGAGCCCGTCCAGCAGCGCCATCAGCGCGGACCAGTTCTGGGAGGAGCCGCCGAGCCCGTGGACATACAGCGCGGACGGCAGGTCCGCGTGCCGCGGTGGCCTGGACCGCACCGTCAGGGTGATCCCGGGCAGTTCCACCGACCTGAGCCGCTCGCCCTCCTCGACCCGGACGGGCGCCACCCTCGGCAGAACGGTGGCGGCCGGGACGGACGGCAACTCGGTCGAAGACATGGGCCAATGTTACGAGACGATCACGCAGACGCTCATGTGTTCGCCGTCACACGCGACGTGGCCCGGCACACCGGCCGCCGTAACGCTTCGGCCAACCGCGACGAGCCCCCTTTCACCACACATAGCGTCCGAATCGGGTGTCTCCTAGGCTCGTAACGGGGCACCCGGATGTGGACCCTGCCTCTTCAGGAACGTTCCAGGAGTTCTGGGAAGGGAGCCCATGATGGCCGTAGACCCCACCGATCCCGAGACGTTCGAGGGCGAAGAGACCGAACTCGAGGAACTCGACGAACTCGACGTGGAGGCCCCGGAGAACGACGCCGCCGATCAGCACCGGGAGCTTGCCCCGGAGCGGGACGAACCACTGACCGAGGAGGACATCCTGCGCGCCAACGAGGCGGATCTCGTGGAGCAGACGCGTGTCGTCTCCATCGACGAGGACGACTATCGATGAGCCCCGGCGGCACATGCGCTCGGCATCGGGGTTCGTGTGGGTATTCGTGTGGGTATCGGTGTGCGCGTCGGTATCGGTGTTCGTTTCGGCATCGCTCTTCGTTTCGGTAACGGTGAGACGGGACGGCGACCACGCCGGAGAGGACGGCTACGCCGGACGGGTCGGGCACACCGGACGGGCCGAGCGGCCCGGGCGGGACGTCACGCAAGGTAAGAGGCCGGGCACTCAAGGTAAGAGCCGGCTGTCGCCGGACGGCCCCGAGGGGGCGATCTGTCCGCCCCATCCCCGTTGGGCACGCTCCGCAGGGGTTTTGCCGGCGTCCGGTCCATGAAATTCTGCGCTCGCACCGCGCACAGCACGGTTACCGAAAAGTACGATGGCGGCGCGGCGCATACCGCATGTGGACGATTTTGGGAGGCGGCGTGACAGCCATCGAGCAGACAGAGGCGGCGCGCCCGCGGGGCACTCGCCTGCCGCGCCGTGCCCGACGGAACCAGCTGCTGGGTGCCGCGCAGGAAGTCTTCGTGGCACAGGGCTACCACGCGGCCGCGATGGACGACATCGCCGAGCGCGCAGGCGTCAGCAAGCCGGTGCTCTACCAGCACTTCCCGGGCAAGCTCGAGCTCTATCTGGCCCTGCTGGACCAGCACTGCGACGCCCTGCTGCAGGCCGTGCGCGCCGCGCTGGCGTCGACGTCGGACAACAAGCAGCGTGTCCGGGCGACCATGGACGCGTACTTCGCGTACGTGGAGGACGACGGCGGGGCGTTCCGGCTCGTCTTCGAGTCGGACCTGACGAACGAGCCCGCCGTGCGCGAGCGCGTCGACAAGGTGACGCACGAGTGCGCTGAGGCGATCTGCGACGTCATCGCCGAGGACACGGGCCTGTCGCGGGCCGAGTCGATGCTGCTGGCCTCCGGGCTCGGTGGCCTCGCACAGGTCGTGGCGCGCTCCTGGCTGCACAGCGACCGCAGCGTGCCGCGCGACCAGGCGGTGCAGCTGCTGACGTCACTCGCCTGGCGGGGCATCGCGGGCTTCCCGCTGTACAACAGCGAGCAGCACCAGTGAGCCGCACCGTGCGACACCAGTGAGCCGGACCGTGCGGCACCACTGAGCCGGACCGTGCGGCACCACTGAGCTGGACCGTGCGGCCCCACCGGGTGGGGCCGCACGGTTTTTTGTTCCCGTCGGCTGTTCGCTCCTGGCGTTCCGGGGCAGAGCGTGTGCGTCCCCTCACCGGGCTAATGTGTGCTGGTACGGCGCGGACGGCCGCGCACATCACTGACCGTCGGAGGGACAAAGCCGTGGAGGTCAAGATCGGCGTGCAGCACGCGCCTCGCGAGATCGTGCTGGAGAGCGGTCAGACTGCCGAGGAGGTGGAGCACGTCGTGGCCGAGGCGCTGTCGGGCAAGTCGGCTCTGCTGAGCCTCGTGGACGAGCACGGCCGCAAGCTCCTGGTCCCGGCCGACCGTCTCGCGTACGTGGAGATCGGCGAGCCGGCCCCGCGCAAGGTGGGCTTCGGCACGCTGTAGATCCGAACGGAGCAGTGGAGGGGCTCGGTGGCGCACGGCGCCGGGCCCCTTTCCCGTCCCGTCGCCGCAGGGGCGTCCGGCCCTCCGCCCCGATGCGGCGTGCACGGATGGAGCACATCCGGCGCACAGCCGAGGATTGTCTTCCGCGCGCCACGGGTAGGACCGGCTACGACCGATTTGCCCTGGCAGCAGCCGTGCGGGAGGGAACCGCTCATGTTCTTGGAAGCGCTCGGCTCCGCCGTCCTCGGATTCGCCCTGGCATGGGCTGCCGCGTACCGGCTGCCGCACCGCCTGCCGGCCCGGGCCCTGGTGCTTTCGACGGGCGTGGCGGGAGCCCTCTTCGGCGCCTTCGTCACCCACAGCGCCCTGGGTGCCGCGGGACTCCTGGTGGTCCTTCTGGGTGCCCTGGTCGTCTCCGCGGCCTCACTGTCGCTGCTGCTGCGGCCGGCGGAGCGGTTTCGGCGCCGGTCGGCGACGGCCTGAGGCCGGAAGCCGGCGCCCACGCAGACTCTGACGGCACGCTCGGCGGCCGGGCCGCCGAGCGTGGGGAAACGTCGTCAGGCGGCCAGGCCCAGCGCCGCCATCCGCTTCGTGTGCGCCTCGGTGATCCGCGAGAACATCCTGCCGACCTCGGCGAGGTCGAAGCCGTCCGCGACACCGCCGACGAGCATGGTCGACAGCGCGTCCCGCTCCGCGACCACACGCTGCGACTGCGACAGTGCCTCGCCCATGAGCCGCCGCGCCCACAGCGCAAGACGGCCGCCCACGCGCGGCTCGGCTTCGATGGCGGCGCGCACCTTCTCGACGGCGAAGCTGGCGTGCCCGGTGTCGTCGAGCACGGCGAGCACGAGCCCGCGCGTGTCGGTGTCGAGGCGGGCCGCGACCTCACGGTAGAAGTCGCTGGCGATCGAGTCGCCCACGTATGCCTTGACGAGCCCCTCCAGCCAGTCCGAGGGCGCCGTCTGCTTGTGGAAGCTGTCGTACGCCGCGACGAACGGCTCCATCGCCTCGGTGGGCCCGACGCCGATCTCGGTCAGCCGGTCCCGGATCTGCTCGAAGTGGTGGAACTCGGCGGACGCCATCTTGGCCAGTTCCGCCTTGTCCGCGAGCGTGGGCGCGAGCTTCGCGTCCTCCGCGAGACGTTCGAACGCCGCCAGCTCCCCGTACGCCAGGGCGCCGAGCAGGTCCACGACCGCGGCACGGTACTGGGGATCGACAGAGGCCGTCGCCCAGTCCTGGGCGGCGACTCCGGTGGGTTCGGCGGATGCCTCGGGGGCGTTGTCAGGCGTGGTCATGAAGCGCACAATAGCCCGCTCACCGCCCCTCGGAAGTCCCTGGTCAATCAGTGTGACGACGACTACGTGACCGAATCGGCCATCGCGTGTGCGTGATTCCGGGGTATGGTGGTAATGCGCCTGCTGAGTACGTTGACGTATCTCGACGGGCCGCATGTATGAGGATGCCCGGTCGGTGGCCCGATCGGCTCCGACCCGACAGCCCTCCTCGGCCGTACGGCACCGTGCGTACGGCACCCGGAGGGACCCTCAGCGGTACGAGCGCTGGAGCGTCGGAGTGGTCCCCTGCCACAGGCCCGTCCCCCAAGCGGCCGACGTCATCCGGCATGGTCACGACCCTCGCGCTCGCCTCGCACCGCGTACACAGAAGAGGCAGCACCCTGACTACGACTTTTCGAGAACTCGGAATCCTTCCCGAGACGGCCGAGGCCCTGGAGGCCGTCGGCATCGTCCATCCCTTCCCCATCCAGGAGATGACGCTCCCTGTAGCCCTCTCGGGCACCGACGTCATCGGCCAGGCCAAGACCGGCACCGGAAAGACGCTCGGATTCGGCCTCCCGCTCCTCGAGCGCGTGACGGTTCCCGCCGATGTCGAGGCGGGCCGCGCCAAGCCCGAGGCCCTCACCGACACCCCCCAGGCGCTCGTCGTCGTGCCCACCCGTGAGCTGTGCACCCAGGTCACCAACGACCTGCTCACCGCGGGCAAGGTGCGCAATGTGCGGGTCACGGCGATCTACGGCGGCCGGGCGTACGAGCCCCAGGTGGAGGCCCTGAAGAAGGGCGTCGACGTGATCGTCGGCACCCCGGGCCGCCTGCTGGACCTGGCCGGCCAGAAGAAGCTGAACCTGAAGCACGTCAAGTGCCTGGTCCTCGACGAAGCCGACGAGATGCTCGACCTGGGCTTCCTGCCCGACGTCGAGAAGATCATGGACATGCTGCCGGCCAAGCGGCAGACCATGCTGTTCTCGGCGACGATGCCGGGCGCGGTCATCGGTCTGGCCCGCCGCTACATGTCGCAGCCCACGCACATCCGTGCGACGGCGCCGGACGACGAGGGCGCGACGGTCGCGAACATCAAGCAGTTCGTCTACCGCGCGCACTCCATGGACAAGCCCGAGATGGTCGCCCGCATCCTGCAGGCCGAGGGCCGCGGACTGGCGATGGTCTTCTGCCGTACGAAGCGGACGGCGGCCGACATCGCCGAGCAGCTCCAGCGGCGCGGCTTCGCGTCCGGCGCGGTCCACGGCGACCTGGGCCAGGGCGCGCGCGAGCAGGCGCTGCGGGCCTTCCGCAACGGCAAGGTGGACGTGCTCGTGTGCACCGACGTGGCCGCGCGCGGCATCGACGTCGAGGGCGTCACGCACGTCGTCAACTACCAGTCTCCCGAGGAAGAGAAGACCTACCTGCACCGCATCGGCCGTACGGGCCGTGCGGGCGCGTCCGGTACCGCGATCACGCTGGTCGACTGGGACGACATCCCGCGCTGGCAGCTGATCAACAAGGCGCTGGAGCTGGACTTCAACGACCCGGTGGAGACCTACTCCACCTCCCCGCACCTCTTTGCCGACCTCGGTATCCCCGAGGGCACGAAGGGTGTGCTGCCCCGCGCGGAGCGCACGCGTGCGGGGCTCGCCGCGGAGCAGCTGGAGGACCTCGGCGAGACGGGCGGCCGGGGGCCGCGCGGCCGCCGCGGCTCGGTCCCGCCCGCGGAAGCAGAATCCGAGCGTCCGGCGCGTACGCCGCGCCGCCGTCGCCGTACCCGGAGCGGGGCACCGCTCGACACACCGGCCGCCACCGAGGCCGAGGCCCCGACCGCCACGGACACGCCGGACGACACGGCCGGGGCCGTGGAGCCGCGCACGCCGCGCCGCCGTCGCCGTACGCGCGGCGGGGTGGCGCCGGAGCCGGATGCCACGGTGACCGAGACGGTGGAGCCGACGGCGCCGGAGGCGGCCGAGGCCGTGGCGGACACTGCCGAGCCGGTCAAGCCGCGCCGCCGCCGCACCCGCAGGACCGCGGAGACCGTGGTCGAGACGGTCGCCGCGGACACCTCCGAGGCCACCGTCGGCACCGCGGAGGCGGCTCCCGCCGCGGAGACGGCCGTGGACACCGCGGAGGCCACCGAGGCCAAGCCGCGCCGCCGCACCCGCAAGGCCGCGGAAGCCGTGGTGGAGACGGTCGCCGTCGACACCACCGAGGCCGCGGAGGCCAAGCCGCGCCGCCGCACCCGCAAGGCCGCGGAGACCGTGGTGGAGACGGTCGCCGCGGACACCGCCGAGGCGACGGAGACCAAGCCGCGCCGCCGCACCCGCAAGACCGCCGAGGCCGCTGTGGACACGGCCGAGGGCGAGGCTCCGGCCAAGCCGCGGCGTACACGCAAGACGGCCGAGGCTGCCGTGGACACCGCGGAGGCCGCCGAGGCGAAGCCGCGCCGCCGCACCCGCAAGGCCGCGGAAGCGGCTCCGGCTCCCGCCGAGGCTGCCGTGGACACCGCGGAGGCCGCGGAGGCCGCGGAGGCCAAGCCGCGCCGCCGCACCCGCAAGGCCGTCGCCGCCGCCGATGCCGCGATTCCCGCTCAGGTGACCGAGGAGGCCGAGGTCAAGCCCCGGCGCCGCACCCGCAAGGCGGCCGCCGCGGAGGCGGAGATCCCGGCGCAGGCCGACGACGCGGAGGCCAAGCCGCGCCGCCGTACGCGCAAGGCCGCACAGCCCGCCGAGGGCTGAGCCGGTGGGACCACGATGGCCCGTCCCCATGCCGGGGGCGGGCCATCGGTGTGCTCGGCGCTCCGTGTACCGGACCGTCACCCGCCCCCCCGCCGTCACCCAACCGCCCGGTAACCTCCCCCCATGAGTCGTCCCCCCAGCTTCGTCCCGCCCCCCGGTGTCCGGGCGCACATGCTCTCCACGGACCGCGGGGAGTTCGCCGTGCTCGAGGCGGACGCGGCGACCTCGCGGGTGCGGGGGACCGCCCTCCTGCTCCCCGGCTTCACCGGAAGCAAGGAGGACTTCATCGTCGTGCAGCCTCTGCTCGCGGCGGCCGGGTACCGGACGGTCGCCGTCGACGGGCGGGGGCAGTACGAGTCCCCCGGCTCCCGGGACGACGAGGCGCCGTACGCGCAGGCCGAGCTGGCCCGGGACGTGATCGCGCAGGCACACGCCGTGGCCACGCCCGTGCATCTGCTCGGACACTCCCTCGGCGGTCAGATCGCCAGGGCCGCCGTCCTCCTCGACGCCTCCCCCTTCGCGTCGCTGACCCTCATGGCGTCGGGCCCGGCCCAGATCTCCGTTTCCCAGCAGCAGCGCGTGAAGCTGCTGCGCGACGCCCTCACCGTCATGGACATGGCCGAAGTGTGGGATGCCATCCAGGCCATGGAGCCGCCCGAGGAGCCCGGCGCCGCGGACATCGACGAGGGACTCCTCGCCGACGGGGAGGATCTGCGCCGCCGCTGGCTCGGCAACAGCCCCGCCCAGCTTCTGGCGACGGGCCGGCAACTGTGCGAGGAGCCCGACCGGGTGGCCGAGCTGGCCGCCGTCGGCCTGCCCGTGCACGTCCTGTCCGGCGACCGCGACGACACCTGGCCGATCCCCCTGTTGGACGACATGGCCGCCCGGCTGGGTGCCCACCGCACGGTCGTACCGCACGCGGAGCACTCCCCCAACACCGACCGCCCCGAACCGACGGCCCAAGCCCTCGCCGCCTTCTGGGACCGGCACCCCTAGCCGCCGGTCACCCGCTCCGCTCCCGCACCCGGTACCGAAGCCGTCAGTACTGCCCCTGCACGTGCTCCCAGAAGCCGTCCCGCAGCGCGCGCCGCAGGTCCGACTGGCCGCGCAGGGAGTACTGGAGAAGACCCTCCGCCTCCACCAGCAGGTCCTGGTCGACGGAGCCGGGCAGGTACGGGTGTCCGGGCAGCAGCTCCGCCAGCGCCGCCCGGCCCCGCGCCGCCAGCCACTTCGCCGCGATCTGGGCGCCCACGAAGCGGACGTCCTCACGGGTGGGACGGGCCGCGGAGGACGCCTCGTACGCCGCGGCCGTCCGGCGGCTCACATAGGGCTTGAAGAACTCGAGTTCGAGGGTGCGCTGGCTGTCGACCTCCCACAGCAGCGGCTCCGCCTGGTTGCGGCCCTCGGGCGCCTCGATCCCCCACAGGTGAACCCGCGCCCCGTACCCCTGCGCCGCCTCGACCGCCGAGACCAGGTCCTCGTCGCCGCCGATGAGGGCCGCGTCGCTGATGGCCCGGTGCCGGGCCAGCGACTCCAGATCGGTCCGGATCAGGGAGTCGACGCCCTTCTGCTGGTTGTTGGCGTTGAGGTTGCCGAGCCGCACCTTGACATCGGGAAGTTCGGCGATGGACTGCTGTTCCGCCGTGTGGATCCGGCGGCGCGCGCCGTCGTACCAGTACACACGCAGCAAGCGGCTGTCCGCGAAGATCGAGCGCGCCTTGTCGATGAGGGCCTCGATCAGCCCCTCGGCGTCGAGGTCGAAGGCCCGGCGGTCTTCCGTCCCGGCGACGAGCCGTCCCGTGGCCGCGTACAGATAGCCGGCGTCGACGAAGATCGCATGGGTCGAGGGCGTCTTCGCCACCTCGGCGAGCATGCGCTGGAGCAACTCGTTCGTGCGGTCGATACGGGCGCCGAGCGCCGCCAGGTCGTCGTTCATATGCCTCCATTGTCCCGGTGGTCACGCTGCGAACACAACCGATCCCGGTCGGTGCCCCGTGAAGACGATCGCACCCTGCGCCCGGCGGCCTTCCCCGGGACTTACCGGCGCCCCCGGGACTTACCGGTCAGTAATTAGCGACTCGAAAAATTTCCTTAGCGTAGGGAATGTTTGTAACACGCATCCCGTTGACTCTCTACGGACGAGGGCACTGCCGCCCACGCTCCGCCACCAGTAGTTCTCCTCAGGAGGATGACCAGACGAAGGGAGAAGCCCCATGCGCTTCGAAATCATGCGACTCGATGACGTCGACGGTACGGCCGTGGACACCACCGTCGTAGACGCCGCCTCCGTCAAGCAGATCGTTCAGCAGGCCGCCGCCATCGGACAGCGACTCTGGATCCGCCCGGCCGGCCAGTCCGCTTCATAACCGGGAACGCACGACCGTCTGAGACTTCGGAGCCCCGTACGGCATGTCCGTACGGGGCTCCGCGCGTTCCGGGCGCCGGCCCCGGGAGCCGTCCGGGCGGCGCTCAGCCGGCGCGGACGACCTGGGTGACCCCGTTGATGATCTGCTGCACGGCGATCGCGGAGAGCATCATGCCCGCGAGCCGGGTCACCAGCACCACACCGCCGTCCCTGATCACGCGGATGATCAGCAGCGAGTAGCGCATGACCAGCCACAGCACGACGTGGATCGCAAGGATCGCCGCCCACACGGACACCTGGGCGCCCACGCTGTCGGCCTTCTGGACCGCCAGGATCACCGAGACGATCGCGCCGGGGCCCGCCAGCAGCGGCATGCCGAGCGGCACAAGGGCGACATTGACGTCCTTGGTCTGCTTCGGCTCGTCCGTCTTGCCGGTGAGCAGGTCGAGGGCGATGAGCAGGAGCAGCAACCCGCCCGCGATCATCAGCGCGGGCACGGAGACGTGCAGATAGTTCAGGATCTGGTGGCCGAGCACGCCGAAGACGGCGATGACACCGCCGGCCACGCAGACGGCCTGGAAGGCCATCCGCCTCTGCACCTTGCCGGGCCGTCCGGCGGTGAGCGCGAGGAAGATCGGGGTGATCCCGGGGGGATCCATGATCACGAAGAGGGTGAGGAAGAGGGAACCGAAGACGGCGACGTCGAACATTGGGGGGCCTTGCGACGAGATGCGGGAAGGAGGAGACAACGGGATGGAGAAGGGGGTACGGCCAGAGGAGGTGCGCGCGAACGCGCGGAGGCGGAGGCACGGCGGCGTGTGCCGGGCGCCTCGAGGGCAGGGGGTTACCGAGGGGCTGGACCGCTCCGGAGGGCTAGAGGCTCCGGCGTCCGCCGGTAGTACCGCGGTCTCCGCCGGTGCCCGGCACCGGGAATGCTCCGGTGGCCCGCCGGGTGATCTCCCCGTACACCTCCGGGTCGGTGGTGTACTCGCCGAGGACGCACGTCTTGCGGCTGCCGTGGTAGTCGGAGGAGCCCGTGGCGAGAAGTCCCAGCTCGCGGGCGAGGCCGCGCAGCCGCGCCCGGGTCGCCGCATCGTGGTCCATATGGTCGGCCTCGATACCGTCGAGCCCGGCGGCGGCGAGGTCGGCGATGGCGGACTCCGGCACGGTGCGCCCCCGCTTCGAGGCGGCCGGGTGCGCGAAGACGGTGACCCCGCCCGCGGCCTTGACCAGCCGGATCGCCTCGAAGGGATCCGTCTCGTGCTTCTCGACGTAGGCCCGCCCGCCGTCGGCCAGCCACTGGGGCGTGAAGGCGTCCGAGACGCTGTCCACGACCCCGAGCTCGACCAGGGCGGAGGCGATGTGCGGTCGGCCGACCGAGCCCTCGCCGGCGATGCGGGCCACCTGCTCCCACGTGATCGGCACGCCCAGCTCCCGGAGCTTGGCGATCATGGCGTGGGCCCGCGGCACCCGGTCGTCCCGCACCAGCTCGCGCTCGGCGAGCAGGTCGGGCTCCTCCGGGTCGAAGAGGTAGGCCAGCATGTGCATGCTGATGCCGTTCCACCGGCAGGAGAGTTCGGCGCCGGTGACGAGGGTCAGGCCCTCGGGCAGCGCCCCGAGCGCCTCCGCGTGGCCTCGGGTGGTGTCGTGGTCGGTGAGGGCGACGACGTCGAGTCCCTCGGCGGCGGCGCGCAGCACCAGCTCGGCCGGGGTGTCCGTACCGTCGGACGCGGTGGAGTGGGTGTGCAGATCGATGCGCACGACACGGACTCCAGGCGGTGACGGGACGGAAGGGGACGCTCAAGGATAACGGGATTTCCGGCACCCCTGTCACACCCGCAGCCCGGAGGCGCCCCCTACGCGCACCAGCCCCCGCGGCTCATGGTGCGAGCAGGCGCGGCGACAGCGCCCCGATCGGCAGCAGGTCCACCTCCGCGCCCGCGTCGCGCAGGTCGGTCAGCACCAGTTCGTCGTACATGAGCATGCCCGTCTGCTCGGGCCAGACGACGGCCCACAGCCACAGGCCGCGCGCCTCGCCCGCGAACACCGCCCGGTCTTCGGGAGTGCCCGAGACATGCCACAGCGGGGTGGGGCGTCCGACGGCCAGCACCTTGGCCTGGGGCGGCTTCTCCACGTTCAGATAAGGGCCGGGATCCGGGCCGTCGATACCCGCGTAGCGCGCGCCGAGCCCCACGCCCAGTTCCTCGGCGACGAGGATCAGCTCGCCCACGCCGCCGAGCGGCCCGGGACCCGAGCAGGCCACGGCCGTCGCCCGGCCGCCGCTACGGTCGTCGCCGGCGTAGGCCACACCCGTGAACAGCCAGCCCACCGGCAGCGGCCACGGCATCCACACCGGCACCCGGGCACGGTGCACCACGACACTGAGGGCCTCGACGCTGGGCGGGATCACGGGCTGCAGCGGGTGCACGTTTCCGTGCACATCGCACTGCCAGGAATCGGCGAAGAGTCCGGGAGCCCTGACCCGGCCACCACACTTCGGGCAACTGGGTTCGCCCCTCATAGGGCCCCACGGTCCTCCCCGTCCCGCGCCGCGTCAAGGACGATCACCCGTCCGGCGTGTGCCCGCACGTCGGCTTCACGCCGCGTCCGGCGTCGCCTTCATGGGCATCGGGCTCACCGACCCGATCCCGCCCTCCATCGCCCGGGGCCTGCAGGCCTCGCCCAGCCGGGTCTCCCTGCTCTTCACCTCGTACCTCCTCATCACCGCCCTCGCGATGCCGGTGACCGCCTTCGTCTCCAGCCGCATCCGCGGCGAATCCGACCGTGGCCGCGCGAAGCGTGTCGGGCAAGGGTGATGGTGGGCGACGGGCGGGCAGCGCCGCGGAGGAGTGGAGCGACCTCCGCATGTCCTTCGTGGTGGCGGCTCTCATACGACGCGGAGGACGGCGTCACCGTCTTTGCCAACTGGCGACTTTCGGCCGGTGATTGGTGAGCTTGCTCACCTCCGCGTCGGAGCTTGTCCCCCTCTCCCTCAGTCGAGAGGGACGGACCCGCGGGACGGATCCCGTAGGTCCGTCCCGTTCGTCAGCCAGCGCTCCTGAAGGGCCTGGGCACCGTGCACCCGCTTCCAGGCGGCCTCGTTCGGGGTCATCGGCAGCAGCGGCAGAAACCGTACGGGGTCGAGGGGCGCATCCAGCTCCAGGTCCTCGACCAGACCGCCCGGCTCGGCGACCAGGACGGAGGTGAACGGGGCCCCGGGCCACAGCGGCTCGCCCACGTCCAGCGAGGCGCCGGGAGCCACCACCACCCCCTCGACCTGCGGGGACGCGGCCAGAACGGCGAGCGGGCGGAGCACCTTGTCGGTGTCGGCGCGGCCGCCTCGGACGGAGAGGACCAGCTCGGCCCGGGGCCCCTTGGCGGGGTCGGCGAGCATCGCGGCGGGGTCCGTCATCGGCTGGGCGGACATGCCGAGAGTGGCGTAACGCAGGACGACGCCTTCCGGGGAGTCGTCCCGGAAACGCAGCACCTCGATACGGTCCGTGCCGAGGAAGGTGACGGCCGCGCGGGCGTCCGGTTCGCCGAGCGCGGTGTGCAACCGGGCCTCGACCAGAGGAAGAACATCGACCATGCGGCGAGCATAGAACTCGTCAGCACGAGGCAAAGCGGCGCCTTGACACTTCGGTCGGCTGATACTGTTGGCCGGTGATTTCGGGCAGCACGCAGAAGCGGTGCGATCGAGTCCCGGACACCGTGAGGCTCCCCTACGGGGGAATGGATCGTCCCTCACCAGGGACCGGCCGGAGGAGGTGGGGCTGGCATGGATCGAAGTCGACCGTGCAGTACCACCCGCTCTTCCGACCGCTGATGTAGCTGCTCCTGCCGGCTGCCACCTCATCTCCCGCGCGCAGCGTTTTCGTGCGGATCCCCGGGGATCCGCACAGGATCCCTCCGTGCACCACGGAAGAGCACTTCGTTTCGTTTCACCTGATCTGTCTGATCTGAACCAGTAACGAAGCCCGCCACCGCGACGGTGCGGTGCTCCCCGCTTTGTGGACGTGCCAAACCTCCCCTGCCGAAAAGGCGGGAGACGACCCGTCAGGACGTCCCCATTCCGGGCAGTTCCACCCGTCGTCGGCGTCTTCGTTGCCCGTTGCGAAGGAGCCTGCCCATGTCGATGATTCGTGACCTGCGCGCCGTGGTCCGCCCCTCCCGCCCCTCGCTGCGCAAGGACATCAGCACGTACGACGCCACGCGTGACCCCGCGACGCCGTCCGCCGTCGTCGACTGCGCCGTCTACCGCGACGGGGTCCGTGTGCAGACCCCGCAGCCGCTGACCCCGCACGAGGCGATGCGGCTGGTGCGGCGCGACGGGGGTTTCGTGTGGATCGGCCTGCACGAGCCGACGGATGCGGAATTCGCCGGAATCGCAAGCGAGTTCGGGCTGCACCCGCTGGCCGTCGAGGACGCGGTGCAGGCGCACCAGCGCCCCAAGCTGGAGCGGTACGACGACTCCCTCTTCACCGTCTTCAAGACCATCCACTACGTCGAGCACGACCGGCTGACCGCCACCAGCGAGGTGGTGGAGACCGGTGAGGTCATGTGCTTCACCGGGCGGGACTTCTTCATCACCGTCCGGCACGGCGGGCAGGGCTCGCTCCGGACGCTGCGGCGCAGGCTGCAGGAGGAGCCCGAGCTGCTGGCCAAGGGCCCGTCGGCCGTGCTGCACGCGATCGCCGACCACGTCGTCGACGGCTACATCGCGGTGGCGGACGCGGTGCAGGACGACATCGACGACGTCGAGACGGAGGTGTTCTCGCCCGGCCGGAAGGGGACGCCCCGGGGCACCGACGCGAGCCGGATCTACCAGCTCAAGCGCGAGGTGATGGAGTTCAAGCGGGCCGTGGCGCCGCTGCTGCGGCCGATGCAGCTGCTGAGCGAGCGGCCGATGCGGCTGATCGACCCCGACATCCAGAAGTACTTCCGCGACGTCGCCGACCACCTCGCCCGGGTGCAGGAGCAGGTCCTCGGCTTCGACGAGCTGCTGAACTCGATCCTCCAGGCGAATCTGGCGCAGGCGTCCGTCGCTCAGAACGAGGACATGCGCAAGATCACGGCGTGGGCGGCGATCATCGCCGTTCCGACGATGGTCTGCGGGGTGTACGGCATGAACTTCACGTACATGCCCGAGCTGCACTGGAAGTACGGCTACCCGGTGATCATGGGCATCACGGTGGCCATCTGTCTCGGCATCCACCGCACACTGAAGCGGAACGGCTGGCTGTGAAGAGCCCGACTAGGCTGAGCGCATGACAAGCGAGCTGCTCGAGAGGGCCCTCGTCGAGGAGTCCACCAAGAAGTCCGGGCTGATCTGGGTCCAGGGCGCGTCGTCCGCCGGCGCGCCCGCCCAGGTCTCCCCCGCGCGTGCGCTGTGGCATGTGTGGCACGACGGCGCGGCGTGCGTGGTGGGCGACGGCCCCGGTGAGCAACCGCTGCCCGGCCTCGCCGACGGGGGCGAGGCGGTCGTCACCGTCCGCAGCAAGGACAAGGGCGGCCGGATCGTCACCTGGCCCGCGCGGGTGGTGGAGCTGACGCCGGGATCGCCGGAGTGGGAGGGCGCGGTCGCCGAGCTGAAGGGCAAGCGGCTGAACGCCCCCGACGGCGAGGAGATGCCCGAGCGCTGGCGGCGCACATGCCGGGTGCTGCGTCTGGAGCCGCGGGGCGCGACCGTCCCGCTGCCGTCCGACTCCCAGGCCGCGCCCCCGCCACCGAGCCCTGCCGTGACCCGCCACCCGATCCCGGCGGCCCTGCCACGGCTCCTGCGGCGCAAGCGACGCTAGCCGCACGGAGCCTCCCCGGGCCTGCCCCGGCCGGCCCGGGGAGGCCCGCCCCACAGGCCGGCGCGCCTCAGGACGACGGCAGCTGCTTGCCGTAGTCGACCGTCGCGCTCTTCGGCGGCTCCGTCAGCGTGAAGTCCTTGCCCCAGTCCGTCAGACGGAGGGTCCCCGCGTTGCCGGCGCGTACCAGGAGCAGCGGATAGGGGGCGCCCTCCAGGGAGACGTCCAGGGTGCCGCCGGAGCCCTTGTCGCCGCTGATACGGATCGTACGGACGCCGTTCTGCTCGTGGTGGCCGTCCGTCGCGAGGGTGCCGTGCAGCGTGAGCAGCCCGTCGAGCAGCACGTCCTTGTCGGTGAACCCGCTGAAGCGCCGGTAGGCCGGGTCACCGGCCGGCACCTTGACGTACTTGCCGTCGAGCTTGTGCGCGGCGGCCGACGAGCCGGCGCCGCCCCCCTTGCCGTCCTCGCGGTTCCAGAACGCGGCATCGGCCTTGAGGAACAGGCGCTCGCCCACCCGCAGCACCCGGAACGTTCCGTTCTTCGAGGTGACCGACCCGGTGCCTCCGTCGCCCTTCAGCCGCATGTCCAGCGTGTACGTGGCGCCGTTGCTGACCACGGTCCCCGACAGCCGCAGCGCCGACGCGGACTTCGCCGCCGTCCGCGTCCGGCTCTGGATCTTGTCGGCGGGCAGCTTCCCGACCCCATTGGTCCCCGCGTCCGGGTTGCCGCCACTGCACCCCACGAGACCCGTTCCCGTCACGACCAGCGCGCACATCACGCTCACCAGTGCGGCCCTGCGGGTACGGCCCTGGGGGATTGCAGTCACGGGCGGGGCTGCCTCTCGTGCGGGTGTCCTCATCGGCGTACCGCAGAGTACCGGTGCCCGTGGGGCCTTCCGGAGTCAGTCCCTCCGCGCCTTTCGCCAGGGCGTACGACAACGGGACGGGCTAGCCTGAAGCCCACCCCAACGGATAAAGCGGCAGGAACAGGAGGCGGCGGGCATGGCGGCTGGCGCCCCTCGCATCTTCGTCTCGCACCTGGCCGGTGTCGCCGTCTTCGACCCCAACGGCGACCAGGTGGGACGCGTGCGCGACCTCGTCGTCATGCTGCGCGTGGGGCGGCGTCCCCCGCGGCTGCTCGGGCTGGTCGTCGAACTCACCACCCGCCGGCGCATCTTCCTGCCCATGACCCGGGTGACCGGCATCGAGTCCGGCCAGGTCATCACCACCGGCGTGGTGAACGTGCGCCGCTTCGAGCAGCGGCCCACCGAGCGGCTCGTCTTCGGGGAGCTGCTCGACCTCCGCGTCACGCTCGTGGAGTCCGGCGAGGAGGTCACCGTCCTCGACCTCTCCGTGCAGCAGTTGCCGGCCCGCCGGGAATGGGAGGTCGACAAGGTCTTCGTGCGCAAGGGCAAGGGCGGGGCGTTCCGGCGCAGCAAGGGCGAGACACTGACCGTCGAGTGGTCCGCCGTCACCGGGTTCTCCCTGGTGGAACAGGGGCAGGGCGCAGAGAGCCTGCTGGCCACCTTCGAACAGCTGCGGCCCGCCGACCTCGCCAACGTCCTGCACCATCTCTCCGCCAAGCGCCGCGCCGAGGTCGCCGCGGCCCTCGACGACGACCGGCTCGCCGACGTCCTCGAGCAGCTCCCCGAGGACGACCAGATCGAGATCCTCGGCAAGCTGCGCAAGGAGCGCGCCGCCGACGTCCTGGAGGCGATGGACCCGGACGACGCCGCCGACCTGCTCGCCGAGCTGCCGGAGGACGAGAAGGAACGGCTGCTGAGTCTGATGCAGCCCGCCGACGCGGCCGAGATGCGCCGGCTGATGGCGTACGAGGAGAAGACCGCGGGCGGCCTGATGACCACCGAGCCGGTCGTGCTGCGGCCCGACGCGACCGTCGCCGACGCGCTCGCCCAGGTCCGCAATCCGGACCTGTCCCCCGCCCTCGCCGCCCAGGTGTACGTCTGCCGCCCTCCGGACGAGACGCCCACCGGCAAGTACCTGGGAACCGTGCACTTCCAGCGGCTGCTGCGCGATCCGCCGTACACCCTCGTCAGCGCTCTCGTCGACGACGACCTGCAGTCACTGGCACCGGACGCCCCGCTGCCGGTCGTGGCCGGGTTCTTCGCGACCTACGACATGGTCGCGGCGCCCGTGGTCGACGAGTCCGGCTCGCTGCTCGGCGTGGTGACCGTGGACGACGTACTGGACCACATGCTCCCCGATGACTGGCGCGAGACGGAGTTCGACCTGAGCGACGAGGGGGCCGCACATGGCACCTGACCGCGAGAAGACGCCCTCCGGCGCGACCGCCGCCACCCGTGCCCGCCTCCGGCTCGACCAGCCGCAGCCCCGGCGCACCCGGGTCCTGCCGGAGTGGGACCCGGAGGCCTTCGGACGCCTGTCGGAGCGGATCGCCCGCTTCCTGGGGACCGGGCGGTTCATCGTCTGGATGACGTTCGTCATCATCATCTGGCTGGTGTGGAACGTCTCCGCCCCGCACCACCTGCGCTTCGACCCGTATCCGTTCATCTTCCTGACGCTGATGCTGTCCCTGCAGGCCTCCTACGCGGCCCCGCTGATCCTGCTGGCGCAGAACCGCCAGGACGACCGCGACCGGGTCAACCTCGAACAGGACCGCAAGCAGAACGAGCGGTCGATCGCGGACACCGAGTATCTGACCCGGGAGGTCGCCGCGCTGCGCAGCGGGCTCGGCGAAGTGGCCACCCGCGACTGGATCCGCTCCGAGCTCCAGGACCTGATGAGAGAGCTGGAGGAGTACCGGCGTCCCGACGGGCACGTCGTATTCCCGGCGGAACACGCGCGCGGACGTGATGTAGACGACCGCTGACGGGCTTTCCGAGGGCCCCGGCGGGCGCCGTACCATCATGCTTATGGCTACGGAAGACGCGGTGCGCGAAGCACTGGCGACGGTGAACGACCCCGAGATCCAGCGACCCATCACCGAGCTGGGGATGGTCAAATCGGTGGAGATCGGCGCGGACGGAGCGGTCGCGGTCACCGTGTACCTGACGGTCTCCGGCTGCCCCATGCGCGACACGATCACCCAGCGTGTCACCGACGCGGTCTCCCGCGTGGACGGTGTCACCCGGGTCGACGTCACGCTCGACGTGATGAGCGACGAGCAGCGGCGCGAACTGGCGTCCGCCCTGCGCGGCGGCCAGGCCGAACGCGAGGTCCCCTTCGCCAAGCCCGGCAACCTGACCCGGGTGTACGCGGTGGCCTCCGGCAAGGGCGGGGTCGGCAAGTCCTCGGTGACGGTGAACCTGGCGGCGGCGATGGCGGCCGACGGGCTGAAGGTCGGCGTCGTCGACGCCGACATCTACGGCCACAGCGTGCCGCGCATGCTGGGCGTGGACGGCCGTCCCACCCAGGTCGAGAACATGATCATGCCGCCCCAGGCGAACGGCGTGAAGGTCATCTCGATCGGCATGTTCACCCCGGGCAACGCGCCGGTCGTCTGGCGCGGCCCGATGCTGCACCGCGCACTCCAGCAGTTCCTCGCGGACGTGTTCTGGGGCGACCTCGACGTGCTGCTGCTCGACCTGCCGCCCGGCACGGGCGACATCGCGATCTCGGTGGCCCAGCTGATCCCGAACGCCGAGATCCTGGTGGTGACCACCCCGCAGCAGGCGGCCGCCGAGGTGGCGGAGCGGGCAGGCGCCATCGCCGTGCAGACCCACCAGAAGATCGTGGGCGTGGTCGAAAACATGTCCGGGCTGCCCTGCCCGCACTGCGGCGAGATGGTGGACGTCTTCGGCACGGGCGGGGGCCAGACGGTCGCCGACGGCCTCACCCGCACGACCGGTACGACGGTTCCGGTCCTCGGCTCCATCCCCATCGACGTCCGCCTCCGCGAGGGCGGCGACGATGGCAGGCCGGTGGTCCTGACGGACCCGGACTCCCCGGCGGGCTCGGCCCTGCGCTCGATCGCGGGCAAGCTCGGGGGCCGGCAGCGGGGCCTGTCGGGTCTGTCGCTGGGGATCACCCCGAAGAACAAGTTCTGACATCGCACGTCTGCGATCTGCGGCTCCGTCCTTGGTCAACCGTTTGACCAGCGGCGGAGCCGTCGACGTTTGTCAGCGTTGGTTGTCGCTGAGCACCCTCCGACGGCCCCGAGACGGCCCGGGCCGGTCATAAGCCCGCCCAGAACTTGGCGACCCACAACTTGGCGACCCACGCACTGTGCTGCACAGGTGGAGCGCGCCACTGTACGAACGCTGGACGCCATGGGCCGCGTCTGCTCGGCTCTGCCTGGGTCGATGGTTGCGGGACGGCCTACGGGGAACGCCGTCGCGGTGACGGCGCCCCCTTCCCCGGACGTCCGCTAGGCGACGTAGCCGTGGATGTCCTTGATCATCGCGAAGCCCAGTCCGTAGGCGCTCATGCCCCGGCCGTACGCCCCCACGTGCACCCCTGCCTGGGTGGACCCGGCGAGGACCCAGCCGAACTCGGACTCGCGGTAGTGGAACGGCGTGGGCACGCCGTCCACGGGCAGGGACAGGGTGGACCAGGCGGGGCCGACCAGGTCGTCCGCGAGGACCCACGCCGTCTCGGTCTGCTGGTCGAGCCAGTCGTCCCGCAGGCTGTGGTCCAGCTGGCCGGGCCAGGTGAACGACAGCAGGCCCACACCGGCCAGCCAGGCCGCGGAGGAGACCGAGGTGGCCTCCAGCACCCCCGTGCCGTCAGCGCTGCGCCGTACGGGGTTGGCGGCGACCGTCACCACGACCGCGAACCGCTCCTTGTCCTCGGTGGCCTCGTGGCGTACGGAGGGCTCGTCACCGTGCCCGACCGAACCGTGCTCCACGACCCCGTCGGCGGCGGTGCCCACCTGCATCAGCCAGCGCGGGCCCGTGAACGCCTCGTCGAGGCCGTACCACGGGAAGGACGCCTTCAGGTAACCGTCGACCGTGCCCCGGGCGAAGGGGAGCCGCGCTCCGCCCTCCGCGGCGGGCGCCTGCACGTCCACCCGACTCGTCGTCTCCATCTGCCCGGACGCCTCCTCGCTCTCGTCGGACTCGAGCGGCCCGCCCCCCACGGGCGTCGTCGCTCCAAACGGTCCGCACAACAACTGGGCAGCATAGCCACAGCGATCCGAACCGCAGGGAAACGCCCGGCGCGTACGTCCCCTTGGACGTCGCAATACCGCCGCCCGCGCGCCGATCGGTGTATGGCCTGCGTCACGTCGCGACCGGCCGGGCACCGCCGCCGGCGGCGTCCGTGGGTGGCTCAGGTGGCGTCCGCGTCGAACGGCGGGCGCTCGTCGGGGCCCGCCTTCTCGGGCTTCTTCGTCATGTCGACGGTGCCGCCGGCCGGGGACGACGCGGAGGACGGGGACGACGGAGAGTCGGACTCGCGGCCATGCACCGCGTCCGTGACTTCGGCCATCTCCCTCTTCAGGTCGAAGCCGTTGCGGATCTCCTTCAGCCCCAGCTCGTCGTTCTCCATCTGCTTGCGGATGAACGTCTTGGGGTTGAGGTCCTCGAACTCGAAGTCCTTGAACTCGGGGCCCAGCTCGTTGCGGATGTCCTGCTTGGCGCTCTCCGAGAACTCCCGGATCTTCCGGATGGTGCGTGTGACGTCCTGGATCATCTTCGGGAGCTTGTCCGGACCGAAGACGAGCACGGCAAGGACAACGAGCGTCACCAGCTCGAGCGGTCCTATGTCATTGAACACCTGAAGCTCCTTGCGAGGTCCTCGGTCCGCGGCCCTCGGTGGTCGGGCGGGTCTTCCGTGGTCCGGGCCGGATCCACGGTACCCGGCGTTTCCGTCGGATCGGTACCGTGCCGGTCCGTCCGGCCGCGTGTACACGTCGGGTTTTCCGGGATGTTTGCCATGGGGGCGGCTTTCGTGTGTGTCTCCGTCCGGCCGGCGTCAGCTGCCGTTGGCGGAGCCGAGGACAAGCGTGATCGTCCGGGTCCCGCCGTCGCGGACCACGGTGAGCTTCAGACGGTCGCCGGGGCGGTGCGCGCGGGTCTTGACGATCAGTTCCTCCCCGGAGTGGACACGCGCCCCCTCGACCTCCGTGATCACGTCACCGGGTCTGATACCGGCCCTGTCGCCGGGTCCCCCCGGGGTGACCGCGGGGCCGCCGTCGGTGCCCTTGGCGGCGACGCGGGCACCGTCTCCCCCGAAGTCCATGTCGAGCGTCACGCCGATCACGGGGTGGGTGGCCCTGCCGGTGTTGATCAGCTCCTCGGCGACGCGTCGGGCCTGGTTGACGGGGATCGCGAAGCCGAGTCCGATGGAACCCGCCCCGCTGTTTTGGTCGGGGCTGTCGTCGGCCGAGCGGATCGCGGAGTTGATGCCGACGACCCGGCCCCGGGCGTCGAGAAGGGGGCCGCCGGAGTTGTCGGGGTTGATCGGGGCGTCGGTCTGCAGGGCGTCCACATACGACACATCGCTGCCGTCGCCCTTCTCACCGCCCGCCGTGATGGGCCGTTCCTTGGCGCTTATGATCCCGGAGGTGACCGTGCCGGCGAGGTCGAAGGGCGCGCCGATGGCCACGACCGGGTCGCCGACCTGGACGTTGTCGGAGTTGCCGAGGGGCAGGGGGTTCAGGCCCCGGACACCGCCGACCCTGACGACGGCGAGGTCGTAGCCGGTGTCGCGGCCGACGACGGTGGCCTTGGCGGTTTCGCCGCCGTTGAACGTCACCGATATCTCGCCGTTCGCCCCCGCGGGCTGGACGACGTGGTTGTTGGTCAGGATGTGTCCGCGGCGGTCGAGGACGAACCCGGTGCCGGTGTCCTCGGTGCCGTTGCCCTTGACATGCAGGGTCACGACGCTGGGCAGCGCGCGGGCGGCGATCCCGGCGACGCTGTCCGGGGCTCGCCCCGTGGGCTCCTTCCCGGCCTGCGGCAACCGGACGTCCCCCGGCAGGCCGCCGCCCAGCTCCAGCGCGGCGCCGACGGCACCGCCGACCCCTCCGGAGACGAGCGCGATCAGTACGGCCCCGAGCACGAGCCTCCCCCGGAGCCGACCGCTCCGCGGCTCCCGGGCGGCGACGCGGGCACCGTTCTGCTGGAAGGGGGCCCGTGGCGCCCAGGGATCGTAGTGCTGCCAGGGGGTGTGTCCGCCGTGGGCGGGAGGCGCTGCCGGGTGCCCGACCGGCGGGGCGGGAGACGCTGCGGGGTGCCCGACCGACGGGGCCGGGTGCCCCACGGGCGGGGCCGGATGCCCGACGGGCGGGGCCGGAGGCGCTGCCGGATGCCCGACCGGCGGGGCAGGGGCCCAGGGGCCCGGTGTGCCGTAGGGCGGGGTGTCGTAGGGGTCGGGGTCGTGAAGGGGCCGCGGGCGGTCGGCGGGGGCGTCGGCGCTCGCCTCGGGGTCCGGGCCTCCGGCGGGCTCCTCGGCGCCGGGGACACCGCCGATGAGCCCGGCGGACACCGCACCGGAATCCGACGGCCCGGACGAGGTGCCGGGCGACGTGGCGGGCGGCACGGCCGCCGTCGGGCGCTCCGGTCCGAAGTCCCCTTCGGCGCAGGCTTCGCCGCGCGTCCGGGCGTCGACGGGCGGGCTCAGCTCGTAGTCACCGCCGGAGCCGCCGTCCGAGGCCCCGGACCGAATGCCCGCGCCGTCCCGCCCCTCGGGCGTCTCCTGCTCGGCGCCGCCCGCAGGGTCCGGCCTCTCCTCGCTCATGCTCTCCCCACACCCGGCCCCGGCACGACGGCGCCGACGGTCGCCGCTCGATCGTCGATTCCGCGCCCGGGACGCTTCCGCGGGCGCGGTCCGGCACGGATTCAACCAGGTTCGCGGGCCGGCGCGCAGATGCCCGGTTCAGTGGGCCATGTAGGGAAAGGACGAGGAGGGCGGGCCGCCGGACGAGGCCGGCTTCGGCGCCATGAGCAGTCCGGGAGCCGTGATCCCCGGGGCGGGCGACCAGGGCCTCAGCGTGAGCGGCGGTGCGGTCTCGGTGAGTGGGCGTATCAGTGGGGACATCGCGGCGGCCCCGGCCACCACGGGAGCCGTCAGGGCGCGGATCTCCGAGGCGTCCGGTACCTGCCGAGTGGGTCCCCCGGGCAGCAGCGGGGCCGACGCCATCGTCGACGCGACGGGTGCCTGGCGCAGCGCCCGCTGCCCGAGCAGCGGTCCGACGCCCCGCCGTCGGGGAGTGTCGGGCGTCGTCGGGCCGCCCGTGCCCGGCGAACGCATCGGGATCACATTGCTTCCGGTGCCCGATCCGCGCGCCTCCGCGCCCGTGTCGGTCACGACACCCGTCGACACCCCGCCGAGCGCGATCGCGGCCAGCGACACGGCGCCCGCGGCGACGAACGCGAACCGCCGCCCCCGGGAGGCCGCGCGATCGGCGTCATGGCGGCCGACGTGATGGATGCGGAACCCCCGGTCCGCGGAAAGCGCCTGGCCCTCGGACGGGGACAGCGCCGTTGCGTGCGGCCCCGCCGGAACGTAGCCGAAGGGCTCACCCCTCACTCCGAAGACGCCCGGCGCAGGGGGAAGGCCGGCGGCCGACGGCATTCCTCTGCCGAGACCACCCCCGCCGAACGGCGTGCCACCGCCGTCGACGTCACCTCCCGGCAGGCCCTGAAGGCGGGCCAGGAAGCTTTCGGAGGGCGGCGGCGGGGCCGCCTCCGCGAAGACGTTCTTCAGCCGGCGCTGGGCGTCGGCCTCTGCCTTGCACTTCGCGCATGTGGCCAGATGGGCCAGCACGCGTTCGCGCGTCTCATGACCGAGCTCTCCGTCGATGAGGGCGGAGAGTCGGTCCCCCAGGTGCTGCTCTGCCGGTGTGGGGCGACGGGATCCACTCACGCGGTCGCGCCCCCTCCCCCCAGCGCGGGCACACGGGCCATGAAGGTACGCCGCTCGGCCCGGGCCTCGGGAGAGCGGTGCGCCAGCGCCTTGCGCAGCTGCGAGCGGCCGCGGTGGATACGGGACCGGACCGTGCCGAGCTTGACGCCCAGGGTCGCGGCGATCTCCTCGTAGGACAGTCCTTCGATGTCGCACAGGACGACGGCGGCACGGAACTCGGGCGCGAGGGTGTCCAGGGCCTGCTGGACGTCCGCGTCGAAGTGGGCGTCGTTGAAGGCCTGCTGCGGGGTGGGCTCCCGGCTGGCGAGCCGCTCGGCCGCGTCCTCGCCGAGCGCGTCGAAGCGGATGCGCTGCTTACGGCGGACCATGTCCAGGAAGAGGTTCGTGGTGATGCGGTGCAGCCAGCCCTCGAAGGTGCCGGGTGTGTAGGACGACAGGGAGCGGAAGACCCGGACGAAGACTTCCTGTGTCAGGTCCTCGGCGTCGTGCTGGTTTCCGGTCAGGCGGTACGCCAGGCGGTAGACCCGGCCGCTGTGCGTGCTGACGATCTCCTCCCAGGTGGGCGGAGTCCACGCCTGCGAGTCCGCGTCGGTGGCGAAGGTCGCGGTCTGCGCGGTCTCGGCAGCGTGGTGCGTGTCAGCGATGTCGGTCACGGATTTCGGCTCACCCGGTGACCTGAGGAAGCGCCGCAGCACTCCTCCCCGATCCACAGGCGCAGCCGCACCTCCCCTGTCGGCTCTGGTGGTGTCCAGTGGAGCCCCTACCATAGCCACCTCGCCCGTTAGCTCCGGATAAGCGGTTTTGAGAGAATTTGATCTGCGCTGATGCGGCCGCGTCAGCACCTGCTCGACGCCCAGGTCCACCGGATGTCCCCCGTCCTTCCCCCGCTGCTCTTCCCACCCTTCCAAACGCCTGGTCCCATCTGCGGGTTCCCGGGGCCAACGGATACAGTCACGCCCAGGCAATCACGGGGACAGGAGAGGGTCATTACCGGCAACCGGCAGACGAGCTGGGCGTTCGCCGACGCCTATGTCGCCGAGGACGACGCGCTGCGCTGGGCCCGCGACCGGGCCCGTGACGCGGGGCTGCGCTCGGTCTCGCCCGGCACGGGCGCCGCGCTGCGCCTGCTCGCCGCCACCGTGGACGCCAAGGCCGTGGCGGAGATCGGTACCGGATGCGGCGTCTCGGGGATCCATCTGCTGCACGGCATGCGGCCGGACGGCGTGCTCACCACGGTGGACCCGGAGCCGGAGCACCAGCAGTTCGCCCGCCAGGCGTTCCGTGCCTGCGGCTTCGCCAGCAACCGCGCCCGGTTCATCCCGGGCCGCGCCCTGGACGTGCTGCCACGGCTGGCGGACGCCGGCTACGACCTCGTCTTCTGCGACGGCGACCGGCTCGAGGTGCTCGACTATCTCGCTGAATCGTTGCGCCTGCTGCGGCCGGGCGGCCTCGTCGTCTTCGAGGGTGTCCTCGCCAACGGCCGCACGGTGGACTCGGGGCCCCAGCCCACCGAGGTGCTGCGGCTGCGGGAGCTGCTGCGCACGGTCCGCGAGAGCCCGGACCTGGTGCCCTCACTGCTCCCGGTGGGTGACGGACTGCTGTGCGCCGTCAAGCGCTGAGCGGGGTGTGCGCGCCGAAGGACGCGCCGAGGGCGAGCCGGGCCAAAAAGCAGTCCCCGGCACCGCGTACGATGCCGGGGCAGCCGAAAATCGGGGTCGCTTTCCGCGTCAGCCGACGACCTTTTTGAGGGCGTCGCCGAGTGCGTCGGCCTCGTCAGGGGTCAGCTCGACGACGAGCCGACCGCCGCCTTCGAGCGGAACGCGCATGACGATGCCCCGCCCCTCCTTGGTCACCTCGAGCGGGCCGTCGCCCGTCCGCGGCTTCATGGCCGCCATGCTCGTTCCCCTTCCTGAAACCAGCTCATCGTCAGCCGACGGCCCCTTTGAAAGGGCACGCGACCCCTTGGGGGACACGCGACACCGGCATCGAACACATTGCTTCCCAGCCATTATCCCGCATGTCCGGACCCGATGACCAACATGAGTCGGCATCGCTTGAGCAACACGCCCGACCAAAACCACTCAATTCGGCGATGTGGCTGTGATACTGCGCCATCGCACGGAGCTCCGCCGACCTGATGCGATCGGGCATTGTTTGACGCAGGTCACACACCGCGTCCGGGCGGCGGCGGATGATCTCCGCCATGCTGTCCTTCGGACGCAAGGGCGTACCGACCGGTACGACGGAGCCGCGACCCCGGAGGGGACCACCATGGCCGACACCGTGCTCTACGAGGTGAGCGACGGACTCGCGACGATCACGCTGAACCGTCCCGAGGCGATGAACGCGATGAACATCGAGGCGAAGGCCGCCCTGCGGGACGCGGCGCAGGAGGCGGCGGCCGACGCGGCCGTGCGCGCGATCCTGCTCACCGCGGCCGGGGAGCGGGCGTTCTGCGTGGGCCAGGACCTCAAGGAGCACATCGGGCTGCTCCAGGCGCAGGACGCGGGCTCGGACGCCGGGGTGATGAGCACCGTCCGTGAGCACTACAACCCCATCGTGCGGGCGCTCACGGGCGCGGCGAAGCCGGTGGTCGCCGCGGTGAACGGGGTCGCGGCCGGCGCCGGCTTCGGTTTCGCCCTGGCCGCGGACTACCGGATCGTCGCGGACACCGCGGCCTTCAACACCTCCTTCGCGGGCGTCGCGCTCACCGCGGACTCGGGGATCTCCTGGACGCTGCCGCGGGTCGTCGGCCCCTCCCGCGCCGCGGACCTGCTGCTCTTCCCGCGCAGCATCAGCGCCCAGCAGGCGTTCGAGTGGGGCATCGCGAACCGGCTGGTCCCGCAGGCCGACCTGCGCGCCGAGGCCGAGAAGACCGCCCGCTCCCTGGCCGAGGGGCCGACGCTGGCGTACGCCGCTTTGAAGGAGTCCCTCGCCTACGGGCTCTCCCACTCCCTGGACGAGGCCCTGGAGAAGGAGGACGAACTGCAGACACGCGCGGGAGCGTCGGAGGACCACAGGATCGCGGTGCGGGCGTTCGTGAACAAGGAGAAGCCCGCCTATCTGGGCCGCTGAGGGCGCCTGCGCGCGACGGCGGTGCCGGTGCGCGCCCCTGGTCAGCCGCTGCGGGCGGCGCAGTCTGCCAGATGGTCGTCGACCAGTCCGCACGCCTGCATCAGCGCGTACGCCGTCGTCGGGCCGACGAAACGGATACCGCGCTTCTTCAGGGCCTTGGACAGGGCCGTCGACTCGGCCGTGACCGCCGGGACGTCGGCCAGGGTCCTGGGGGCGGGGCGGGAGGCCCTGTCGGGGGCGTAGGACCAGATCAGCCCGTCGAGCTCGCCGGGGGCCCACTCGGCGAGCACGCGCGCGTTGGCGAGCGTCGCCTCTATCTTGGCGCGATTGCGGATGATGCCCGAATCGGCGAGCAGGCGCTCCTGGTCGGCCTCGGTGAAGCCGGCCACCTTGGCGATCCTGAAGTCGGCGAAGGCGGCCCGGAAGCCCTCGCGGCGGCGCAGGATCGTGATCCACGACAGGCCCGACTGGAAGGCTTCGAGGCTCAGCCGCTCGTACAGCGCGTCGTCGCCGTGGACCGTGCGGCCCCACTCCTCGTCGTGGTAGGCCACGTATTCCTCGGCGGACAGGGCCCATGGGCAGCGCAGCACCCCGTCGGGTCCGGCGACGGCCGCGTGGCTCACTGCTGGTCCCCCTCGACCGGCCGGCCGTGGGCGGGGCCGGACGTGCGGGCCCCGGCGAGCGCGGCCTCCAGGCCGGCGATGCGGGCGTCCCGCTCGGCGATCTCGGCGCCGAGCCGGCCCAGGGCGTCGTCCACGTCCGCCATGCGGTAGCCGCGGAGAGCGAGCGGGAAGCGCAGTGCGTCCACGTCCGCGCGGCCCACCGGGCGGTCCGGCGGCAGCGGGTCGTCGAGCCGCTCGGGCGCCGCCTCCGGCAGAGGTGCGCTCTCGCCGCCGCCCACCACGGCGAGCGTCACCGCGGCGACCACGACGGCGAGCGCGACGACCAGGAAAAAGAACATGAGCATCACTGAGGTCCCCACGCTCGGTGCCGGCGCGGTGCGCGCCGGCGCGGAAGTGCAGCTGTCGAATGTGTCCGGCTCCGATCGTGCCATGCGACGCTGACAATTAAGGTCGCAGGCGGCGAAGGAACGGGACGTACCGGGAGAGGTCACAGCGGATGCTCAGGCTGGGCAGGCGGGAATTCGGCACGCACGAGCCGGTGATCATGGCGATCGTGAACCGGACGCCGGACTCCTTCTACGACCAGGGGGCCACGTTCCGCGACGAGCCCGCCCTCGCGCGCGTGGAGCAGGCGGTGGCGGAGGGGGCCGCGATCATCGACATCGGCGGGGTCAAGGCCGGGCCGGGGGAAGAGGTCACGGCCGAGGAGGAGGCCCGGCGCACGGTCGGTTTCGTCGCCGAGGTGCGGCGCCGCTTCCCCGAGGTGCTGATCAGCGTGGACACCTGGCGCCACGAGGTCGGCGAGGCGGTGTGCGAGGCGGGCGCGGATCTGCTGAACGACGCCTGGGGCGGGGTCGATCCCCGGCTGGCGGAGGTCGCGGCGCGTTACGGGGTGGGTCTGGTCTGCACGCACGCGGGAGGTGCACAGCCGCGGACCCGCCCGCACCGGGTGACGTACGACGACGTCATGGCGGACATCCTGAAGGTGACGCTCGGGCTCGCCGAGCGGGCGGCGGCCCTCGGGGTGCCCCGGGAGTCGATCCTGATCGATCCGGGGCACGACTTCGGGAAGAACACACGGCACAGCCTGGAGGCGACGCGCCGGCTGGACGAGATGGTCGCCACGGGCTGGCCGGTCCTGGTGTCGCTGTCCAACAAGGACTTCGTGGGCGAGACGCTGGAGAAGCCGGTGAAGGAACGGGTCCTGGGAACCCTGGCCACCACGGCGGTGTCGGCGTGGCTGGGGGCCCAGGTGTACCGGGTGCACGAGGTCGCGGAGACGCGGCAGGTGCTGGACATGGTGGCGTCGATCGCCGGTCACCGCCCGCCGGCGGCGGCGCGGCGCGGGCTGGCCTAGCCGGGCGGCACGGGCCGCCGGGCGCCGCGCCGCGTCCGAGGCCCTAGCGCCCCGCCTCCTTGGAGACCAGCGCCACCGCCTCGTCCACGTCGTCCGTCAGGTGGAACAGCAGCAGGTCCTTCTCGGCGGCCTTGCCCTGGGCCACCAGGGTGTTCTTCAGCCAGTCCACCAGGCCGCCCCAGTACGAGGTGCCGTACAGGACGATCGGGAAGCGGGTCACCTTCTGGGTCTGCACCAGGGTGAGGGCCTCGAAGAACTCGTCCAGCGTGCCGAGTCCGCCGGGCAGGACCACGAAGCCCTGCGCGTACTTCACGAACATCATCTTCCGGACGAAGAAGTAGCGGAAGTTCAGACCGATGTCGACGTACGGGTTCAGCCCCTGCTCGAAAGGCAGCTCGATGCCGAGGCCGACCGAGATCCCCTTGGCCTCGCACGCGCCCTTGTTCGCCGCCTCCATCGCGCCGGGGCCGCCGCCGGTGATCACCGCCCAGCCGGCCTCCACCAGGCCGCGTCCGAGCCGCACGCCCGCCTCGTACTCCGGCGAGTCCACCGGCGTTCGCGCGGAGCCGAAAACGCTGATGGCGGGAGGGAGTTCCGCCAGCGTTCCGAACCCTTCGATGAACTCCGACTGGATGCGCAGGACGCGCCAGGGGTCGGTGTGCACCCAGTCGTTGGGGGCGCGCTCGTCCAGCAGCCGCTGATCCGTGGTGCTCTTCGTCACCTGGTCCCGTCTGCGCAGCACGGGACCGAGCCGCTGCTCGTCCGGCGGCACCTTCTTGCCCTGTGGGTTGCCAGTGGGCATCTGCGCTCCCTCCGCATCGGGGCCTCCCCTGCCCGTCGGGGTCCCCCGGCGCGGGGGAAGCCGGGAGCCGGGGGAGGACGGAGCTCGGGAGGGTCGTACCACCCCAGCGTAGATCCACGCGGGTTACGGACGGGGGACGTGTGCATGTCCGCCATGGGCCACAGCACCGGGCCGCGGGGCCGCCACCGGTCAGGACGTCAGCCAGGACCGCAGGCGCTCCTCCCCGGCGAGGATCTTCGCCGTCTCCACCCGTTCGTCCCGCTTGTGCGCCAAGTGCGGGTTGCCGGGGCCGTAGTTGACGGCCGGGACGCCGAGCGCGCTGAAACGGGAGACGTCCGTCCAGCCGTACTTGGGCCGAGGGGTGCCCCCGACCGCCTCGATGAACGCCGCCGCGGCCGGGTGGGAGAGGCCGGGGAGCGCGCCGCCGCTGTGATCGGTCACGACGAACTCGTCCACCCCGCAGTCCGCGAACACCTCGCGGACGTGCGCGATCGCCTCCTCCTCGCTCCGGTCCGGCGCATAGCGGAAATTGACCGTGACCACGCACTCGTCCGGGATCACGTTCCCGGCCACTCCGCCCGAGACGCCCACCGCGTTCAGGCCCTCCCGGTACTCCAGGCCGCCGATCACCGGGTAGCGCGGCTCGTACGCGGCCAGCCGGGCGAGGATGGGGGCCGCCGCGTGGATCGCGTTGGAGCCCATCCAGCCGCGCGCCGAGTGCGCGCGCTCGCCCCTGGTCTTCAGCTGGACCCGCAGCGTCCCCTGGCAACCGCCCTCGACCTCGCCGTCCGAGGGCTCCAGCAGCACCGCGAAGTCCCCTTCCAGCCACTCGGGGTGGGCCTCGGCCACATGCTTCAGACCGTTCAGATCCGCCTCGACCTCTTCGTTGTCGTAGAAGACGAACGTGAGGTCCCGGTTGGGCTCGGGGACGGTCGCCGCGATCCGGAGCTGGACCGCGACGCCCGACTTCATGTCGCAGGTGCCGCAGCCCCACAGCACCCCGTTCCCGTCCAGGCGGGAGGGCATGTTGCCGGCGATGGGGACCGTGTCGATGTGGCCCGCCAGGACGACGCGCTCGGGACGTCCCAGGTGGGTCCGGGCCACCACGTTGTTGCCGTACCGGTCGACCGTCAGATGCGGCAGCGTGCGCAGTGCCGTCTCGATGGCGTCCGCGAGGGGCTTCTCGGTTCCGCTCACGGAGGGGAAGTCGACGAGCCGCGCGGTGAGCCGCGCGGCGTCCAGCGTGAGGTCAAGCGGTGTATCGGCCATGGCACCGACCCTAGCGCGCCGGACTGTGCGCCCCCTTCCAACCGAGTTGTCCACAGCCTCGGACAAGGCCCTTGAACGCCTCCAGTACCTTGTACGCGTGCCAGAGCCGTCCCCTCAACCCAAGCGCCGTGGCCGCCTTCTCCGTTTCGGGGCGGCCCTCGTGGTCCTGCTCTCCGTCGCGGGCTATCTCGCCGTCCAGTACCTCACGGGCTCGGCGACGCCGAGATGCCAGGTGGTCTCCAGCAAGGACGACGGGGCGTCGTACGAGTTCACGCCCGAACAGGCGGTCAACGCGGCGACGATCTCCGCCGTCGGCACCACGCGCGGCCTGCCCGAGCGCGCGGTGACCATCGCGCTCGCGACCGCGCTCCAGGAGTCGGGCCTGCACAACATCGAGCACGGCGACCGGGATTCCCTCGGCCTGTTCCAGCAGCGCCCCTCGCAGGGCTGGGGCACCGAGAGACAGATCATGGACCCGACGTATGCCGCGACCGTGTTCTACGACCATCTGGCCAAGGTGCCGGACTACACCCGGCTGCCGCTGACCGTCGCCGCGCAGCGCGTGCAGCGCAGCGGCTATCCGGAGGCCTACGCGAAGCACGAGCCGGACGCCGCGCTGCTCGCCGACGCACTGACCGGGCGGTCGGCGGCCACGCTGACCTGCCAGGGGCGTCCCGCCCCGGCCGGCACCGGCGGCCCGGACGCGGTACGGGCCGCGCTCGTACGGGACTTCGGGCGTGATGTGCTGCAGACGGCCGGCGCGGAGGTGGGCACCCACACCTCGTCCCCGGCCGCGTCCCCCACGGCCACGGACACGGCGAAGCCGGGCGCCGGCACGCTGACGATCCCGGTGCCCCGGAAGTCCACCGCCTCGGGCACGGCCCGCGAGCGCGGCTGGGAGCTGGCGCACTGGGCCGTGGCCAACTCCTCGGCGCTGCACATCGCGCGTGTCTCCTTCGCGGGCCGGGAGTGGTCGCGGGGCGGGTTCGCCGACGAGTGGCGCAGGACCGGGGGCTCCGGCGCGCAGGACTCCGCCGACCGGGTCCGGATCGTCACCGGGGAGTAGTCCGGCCGCCCGTACGAGCCCTCACCCCTCCGGGTCATGCGCGGCGCGTCTCGTCGACGGCGGCGCGCCACCGTGCGCGCCGCCGTCGCCGAACGGGCGGAATCCCTTGGGAACACCGGGCTGTAAGGATTCGGCAGACTCTCGGGCCCGGTTGCCGTTTGCCCGATTTCCTCCCCACCCGATAATGCGACGCATTACCAACTCTTTGCATCGGCGCACCGCAACCTTCGGGGGCTTCGAGCGGTAGTCACTGCGTCCGAGCCCGGGACGATCAACTTCCGGGCACGGTCGCACACTTCACCGTTCTCTCCCGTCTAAGGAGCATCATGTCCCTCCCCCTGACCCGCCGGATCGCCCGTGCAGCGCTGCTCGTCGCAGCGGGAGCGGCGCCCGTGGTCGGTGCGGCCGGCTCCGCCAGCGCGGCGACGGCCGGCCTCCCGGCCACCCCCGACCTCGGTGGGCTCACCGCCCTGGACCACACGCAGGTCGGCCCCGCCGTCGACGGCGCGACCCATCAGGTCGACGGTGCCGCCCAGAAGGTGACCGGACTCGCGGGTGACACGGGCGGCCAGGTGGTCAAGACCGGCGGCCAGGCGGTCAAGAAGGCGGTACCGACGGCGGCCAGGACCGTGGGGTCGGCCGGCAAGAAGGCGACGCCGCTCGCGCAGAAGGCCGCCGGGGACGCGGCCGGGCAGGCCGGCGGGCTGGTCGGCGAGGCCGCCAGGAGCGGGCTGCCCGGGCAGCCGCTTCCGGTGCAGGGGCTGCCGCTGCGCGGCTGATCCCCGACCGCGAACGCGGAGGGGTCCGGGGAACGCTCCCTGGACCCCTCCGCGCGTTCAGGTCCGGCCTCTGGGCAACGACCGGCGCGGCGCTCACGCCAGCCGCTGCACCGCCGCCCGTATCCGTTCGTCCGTCGCCGTCAGGGCGACCCGCACGAACCTCTCGCCCGCGGGGCCGTAGAAGTCGCCCGGCGCGACCAGGATGCCCAGACCGGCCAGGTGGGAGACCGTCTCCCAGCATGACTCGTCCCGGGTCGCCCACAGGTAGAGGCTCGCCTCGCTGTGCTCGATCCGGAAGCCGTGCCCGAGAAGGGCCTCACGCAGGGCCGTGCGCCGGGCCGCGTAGCGCTCGCGCTGCTCGCGGACGTGCGTGTCGTCGCCCAGCGCCGCCACCACCGCCGCCTGCGTGGGCGCCGGCGTCATCATGCCGCCGTGCTTGCGGATCTCCAGGAGCGGGCCCAGGACCTCGGGGTCGCCCGCCAGGAACGCCGCCCGGTAGCCCGCCAGATTCGACCGCTTCGACAGCGAGTGGACGGCGACGATGCCCTCGTAGGAGCCGCCGCAGACGTCCGGGTGGAGCACCGAGACGGGGTCGGCCTCCCAGCCCAGTTCCAGGTAGCACTCGTCGGAGAAGACCAGGACGCCGTGCTCCCGCGCCCAGGCGACGATGCGGGTCAGCTCCTCCTTGCCCAGCACCCTGCCCGTGGGGTTCGACGGGGAGTTGAGCCACAGGAGCTTCAGCCGCGCCGGGTCCAGCTCGGTCGGGTCGTCGTAGACCACGTGCTCCGCGCGGGCCAGACGGGCGCCGACCTCGTAGGTCGGGTACGCCAGGCGGGGATAGGCGACGGTGTCGCCGGGGCCGAGGCCCAGCTGGGTCGGGAGCCAGGCGACCAGCTCCTTGGAGCCGACGACGGGCAGGACGTGCCGGTGGGTCACGCCGCGGGCGCCGAGACGGCGCTCCACCCATCCCGTGATCGCGTCCCGCAGCTCGGGCGTGCCCCAGACGGTCGGGTAGCCCGGGGAGTCCGCCGCCGCGACCAGCGCTTTCTGGATCAGCTCGGGGACCGGGTCGACCGGGGTGCCGACGGACAGGTCGACGATCCCGCCCGGGTGCGCGGCGGCCGTCTTCTTGTACGGCTCGAGCTTGTCCCAGGGGAAGGTCGGAAGGCGGTGGATGACGGCGGACAACGGGATCGGCTCACTTTCTGCTCTGACAGGCACCCCCTACGAGCGTAGGCGGGCACCAAACGCCTCGGTCCCGTGCGGCGACGGTGAGCGCCGTACGGGACCGAGACGGCACGGTTGTGCCCTCGCCTACTGGTTCATCGGGGGCAGCGCCGCGATGAAGGGGTGGTCGCGCTCGATCAGCCCCAGCTTGCTGGCCCCACCGGGCGAGCCGAGCTCGTCGAAGAACTCGACGTTCGCCTTGTAGTAGTCCTTCCACTCCTCGGGAGTGTCATCCTCGTAGAAGATCGCCTCGACCGGGCACACCGGCTCGCAGGCTCCACAGTCGACGCATTCGTCCGGGTGGATGTACAAGGACCGCTGGCCCTCGTAGATGCAGTCGACCGGGCACTCCTCGATGCACGCCTTGTCCTTGACGTCGACACAAGGCTCTGCGATGACGTAGGTCACGCTGTCGTTCCTCCTCGGTAGGGCGCTGGCGGGCCTCCGTAGGCTCCGCCGCCTGGCGCGCGGGAGCGCGGCGTCGTCGATGCCCGCACCTAGTATCTCCGTTCCTGGGCACGATCCGAACAGGAGGGGCGAACTGACCTGTGGAAATCTCTGCGGGCGGACGGCTCGAGGTCCGAATCACCGCCGCTGACGTGGGGAAACGTGTCTCCGTACGGCGGTGGAGCGAACATGCCGCCGAGGGTGAGAGGTTCACCGACACGGTCGGAGTTCTCACATCATGGGACAACGGTGTGCTACTGATCACACGGCGGGACGGCGAGGGCGTCCGGATCGCGGAATCCTCGCTGGTCGCGGGCAAGATCGTGCCCGAGGCACCGGCCCGGCGGCGGGGCCCCGCGGCGTCCTGGGAGGAGCTGGCGCGGATCTCCGCCCGCTCCTGGCAGCCGTTGGAGCGGGAGCGGCTCGGCGCGTGGGAGCTGCGCGCCGCGGCCGGGTTCACCCGCCGCGCCAACTCGGTGCTGCCGCTCGGCGACCCCGGGCTGCCGCTGGACCGGGCGCTGACCGCCGTACGGCGCTGGTACGCGGCCCGTGGCCTGCCCGCCTATGTGCAGCTCGCGACCGGCGCCGAAGGCGCCCAGGAGTTGCTCTGCGCGGAGCTGGAGACGCGCGGCTGGACGCGGGAGGTGACCGCCGAGCTGTGGACCGGAGGACTGGCGCCGGTCGCGGACCGCGAGACGTCCGGGGTGGAGCTGTCGCGCACGGCCGACGAGACCTGGCTCGCCCGCTACCAGCGAAAGGGGCTGAGCGACGTGGCGCTGAAGGTGCTCGGCAGCGGGCCCTCGGTGTGGTTCGCGACGGTGCCGGGCGCCCACGGCGGCCCTCCGGCGGCCATCGGACGGTGCGTGGTGGACGGGCGATGGGCCGGCTTCGCGGCGGTCGAGGTCGACCCTGAGCAGCGCCGCCGGGGGCTGGCCTCGGCCGTGATGGCCGCGCTGGCCCGGCGGGCCCTCGACGAGGGAGCGTCGGCGGCCTGGCTCCAGGTGGAGACGGACAACGCGGCGGCGCGGGCGCTGTACACACGGCTCGGCTTCGCGGTGCATCATGCCTATCACCACTACCGGGAGCCGGAGGACTTCGGTGGAGCGGGCGCCGGCGGCCCGCGGGTTGCCGGGACCGGTCCGGTGGTATGAGAGGTTTCGAGGCTGCCATGCGTGCCCCCTATCCCCCGGAGCCGGAGCGGGCCGCCGAGGTGCGACGGCGGTTCGGCGACGAGGCGCGCTCCGCGCGGCCCGACCTCGCGACCCTGTGTCTGCTCGTGGGCGCGGCCGCCGACGGGGGGCTGGACGAGGCCGGGATGGACGCGGCGCAGATCGAGCTGGACCGGCTCGCCGGGGAACTGCCGTACGCGCCGGGCGATCCGCGGGCCTGGGCCCTGGCGCTGGCCGACGTCCTCGGCGGGCGGTGCGGGTTCCACGGCTCGGCCGCGGACTACGAGCGCCTGGAGTCCTCGCTGCTGCACGAGGTGCTGCGACGGCGGCGCGGGCTGCCGATCCTGCTGTCGGTGGTGTGGATCGAGGTGGCCCGCAGAGCGGGGGCGCCGGTGTACGGCGTGGCGCTGCCTGGGCACTTCGTCGTGGGGTTCGGGCCCTTGGAGGAGCAGGTGCTGGCCGATCCGTTCGACGGGGGCCGGCTGCTGAGCGCGGCCGACGCCGGCCTGCTGGTGGCCGGCGCGACGGGGGCGGCACTGCATCCCTCGATGCTGACGCCGGCGGATCCGCTCGACGTCGTGCTGCGGGTGCTGAACAACATCCGGGCCTGGGCCGCCGCCCGGCCGGAGCGGTCGGATGTCGCCCTGTGGGCGGTCGAGCTGTCCCTGCTGCTGCCGTCGCATCCGGCGCGGCTGCGGTACGAGCGGGCATCGCTGCTCGTGCAGCGCGGGGACTTTCTGCGGGGGGCCGAGGAGCTGGACGCATACGCCGACGTCGTGGCCGACGTGGACGAGACGGCCGCCGAGCGGGTGCGGGGGCAGGCGCGGGCGGCTCGGGCCCTGCTCAACTGACGGGGCCGCCGGGGCGCCAGGTGCCCGCGGCTACAGCCACCCCTTCTCCCTCGCGATCCGGACCGCCTCCGCCCTGTTGCGGACCGCCAGCTTCTGTATCGCCGTGGAGAGGTAGTTGCGGACCGTGCCCTGGGACAGGTGCAGGGCCGCGGCCAGTTCCGCGTTGGTCGAGCCGTCCGCCGCCGCGCGCAGGACCTCGCGTTCGCGGTCGGTCAGCGGGTTGGCGCCGTCGGCCAGGGCGGCCGCCGCCAGCGTGGGGTCGATGACGCGTTCCCCGGCGAGGACCTTGCGCACCGCCTCGGCGAGTTGGGCCGCGGGGGCGTCCTTCACCAGGAAGGCGTCGGCGCCCGCCTCCATCGCGGAACGCAGATAGCCGGGGCGCCCGAAGGTGGTCAGGACGACCACCTTGAGGTCCGGGAACTCCCGTCGCAGTACCGCCGCCGCCTCGATCCCGGTGGCGCCCGGCATCTCGATGTCCAGCAGTGCCACGTCCACCGCGTGGGCGCGTGCCGCCGCCGGCACCTCGTCCCCGCGGGCGACCTGGACGACGACCTCCATGTCCTCCTCCAGGCCGAGCAGGGCGGCCAGCGCCTCGCGGACCATCGACTGGTCCTCGGCGAGCAGGAGCTTGATCGTGCGGCTCATGACCCGGATCCTACGTCCGCCGCGGTGCCGGCGGGCACGCGTGCCACCAGCCGGAACCCGTGCCTGACGCGGCCCGCCTCCAGCGTCCCGCCGGCCTTCTCCAGCCGCTCGGTCAGGCCCGTCAGACCGTTGCCGGGCCCCTTGCCCGAGCCGCCCGAGCCGTTGTCCTCCACGGAGAGTTCCAGCACCGGCCCGTCCAGGGTCTGCCGGCGGAGCACCTCCACCGTGCAGCGCGAGGCGCCGCTGTGCCGGACGACATTGGTGACCGCCTCGCGCAGCGCCCAGGCCAGGGCGGACTCGCTGTCCTCGGGGACGCCTTCGAGGCCGGTCTCCGCGGGGATGTCCGCGGTGACCGCGGCCGCCGCCAGGGCGACCTGGGCGCCGGCGAGTTCGGCGGCCAGGCGGGGGCGGCGGTAGCCGGTGACCGCCTCGCGCACGTCGACGAGGGCCTGGCGGCTGACCTGCTCGATGTCGGCGACCTGCTGGGCCGCCTTGTCGGGATGGCCGGGGAGCATACGGCCGGCCAGCTCGCTCTTCAGCGTGATCAGGGAGAGCGAGTGGCCGAGCAGGTCGTGCAGATCGCGGGCCAGCCGGAGCCGCTCCTCGTTGGCCGCCAGCTGCGCGACGGTGGCCCGGGCCCTGCGCAGTTCGACGGTCGTCCGGATGAGCTGGACCACGCCGGTCATCGCGAAGCCGATGAGCAGCACCAGGATGACCAGGTCCTGCGCCTCCCGCTCGCCGACGTGCAGCCCGACGAGCAGCATCACACCGGCCGTCCCCGGGATCGCCCAGTAGGCCGCCCTCAGCGGGAGGGTCGCCCCGCAGGCCACGGAGACATAGCAGTAGAGGCCGAACCAGGACGGGCCGAGGGTGAGGCACAGCAGGGTCGCGAGCACACCGAGGAATGCGACCAGGATGATCACGAACCGCGGGGCCAGCGGCGTGCCCATGTTCCGGAAGACCAGCGTCAGATAGACCCCGACGAAGACCGCCAGGCCCAGCCAGCCGCCCACGGTGCCCGCGGTCGTGTGGTGGCCGGAGAGCAGGTCGTGGATCGGCGAGCTGAGGAAGACCAGCCAGACGCCGATCCACAGCAACTTGCGCAGGAGCAGGTCGCGCCCGGTGCGGGGCGGCTGTCCCAACGGGATCATCCGCTCCGCACCGACGGTCTCGGCCCCCGGGCCCTGCGTCATCGTGCTCACGCCTTCAGCGTGTCCTTCCGGTACAGCCAGGCCGCGCCGCCCGCGAACAGGGCGAAGAAGACGACGAGGATGGCGATGTCCTTGGTGTGCGGGGCCTGGCTCTGTTCGATGGCCTGCCCCAGAGCAGCGTACGCGTGCGTGGGCAGCCACTTGGCGATGTCCTGCAACCAGCCCGGGAAGACCGCCGACGGCCACCACAGTCCGCCCAGGATCGACAGACCGAAGTAGGTGATCATGGTGATCGGGCGGACCGCGTCCCCGCTGGCGAGATAGCCGATGGCGACGCCGAGCGCGGCGAAGACGAGGCTGCCGGCCCAGATCGCCCCCGTGAGGGCGAGCCACTGCCAGGCGTCGAGGCGTACGTGCTTCAGGGCGGCGGCGACCGCGAAGACGACGACGATGGACGGCAGGCTGACGACGGCGGCACTGGCGGTCTTGGCCAGCACGTACCCGCGCCCCGGCAGGGTGGTCAGCCTGAGCTGCCGCACCCAGCCGTTCTCGCGCTCCTTGGCGATGCGCTCGCTGTTGCCCATGAGCACGGCGGTCAGGGCGCCGAAGGAGGCCATGGAGACCATCATGTACGTCGGCACGGTCAGACCGCTGCCGGGGATCTTGCTGCCGGCGCTGCCGGAGGTGCTCGAGATGAGCAGGAACAGAGCCGCCGGGTAGATCACCGAGAAGAACAGGAACTTGCGGTTGCGCAGCGCGCGCGAGAGTTCCAGCTTGATCAGGGCGTTCACGACTGTTTGGCCTCCTCGGCCTCGGTGATGGCCACGAACGCCTGCTCGAGTCCGAGCCCGGCGACTTCGAGGTTGCGGGGGTAGACGCCGAGGCCGTACACAGCGTGGACGGTCGCGTCGGCGTCGGTGGACTGGATACGGACGGTGTTTCCCGAGCCGTTCGCGGACACGGTGATCGAGGTCAGGAACGGCAGCGCGCGCAGCGACGCCTCGTCGATCGGTCCCTGGAGGTCGAAGGAGACCCGGCGGGCACCGGCCTTCGCCTTGATCTCGGCGGCGGTGCCGTCGGCGAGGAGCCGTCCGCGGTGCAGCACCAGCACCCGGTCCGCTATCGCGTCGGCCTCTTCGAGATAGTGCGTGGCGAACAGAACCGCGCGGCCCTGGACGGCCTGCTCGCGCATGGTGGCCCAGAAGGCCTGACGGGCGGAGACGTCCATGCCGGTGGTCGGCTCGTCGAGCACGATCAGATCGTTGGCCCCGGCGGTGGCGAGGGCGAAGCGGACGCGCTGGGCCTGCCCGCCGGAGAGCTTGTTGACCTTGCGGTCGGCGATCTGCGTGATGCCCGCGCGGGCGAGCACGTCGGAGACCTCGTACGGCCTCGGGTGCAGCGCAGCGGCCAGCTTGACCAGCTCGGCGACCGTGACTTCGTCCATCAGCCCGCCGCTCTGCAGCATGGCACCGACCCGTCCGGCGACGATGGCCTCGCGCGGACTGGTTCCGAAGACCTGCACGGAGCCGCTGTCCGGCTGCTTGAGCCCGAGCAGCAGGTCCAGGGTGGTGGACTTGCCCGCGCCGTTCGGCCCGAGCAGGGCCACCGTCTCGCCCGGGTGCAGTCGGAGCGTCAGCCCGTCCACGGCCCGTACGTCGCCGTACGCCTTGGTCACCTGATCGAACCCGACCACCGCTCCGGTGTCCGCCTCTGTCGTCGTCATGGACACATCGTGGCGGTGCGGGGATGCCGCCGGGCAGTGCCGGGTGTCGTCACTCCGGCATGACAGATGTCATGGCCGGCACGATGACATGAGGAGGCGTCGGGGCGCCGGGAGAGCGCCCGGGGACAGGGGAGGGGGGGCCCCCGGGACGCGCGGGCCCCCCCACCCCCACGCCCAGCGGGGCCCCCGCGGAGGGTGGGGACGACCCACCCCGCGCGCCGCGG